>NZ_JBVVXV010000002.1:0-588093 GCF_055902415.1 Bacillus sp. SSR7
GCGACAGGAATAACGGGATCAACGGGTCCAACGGGAGCGACAGGAATAACGGGATCAACAGGTCCAACCGGGGCGACAGGAATAACAGGAGCAACAGGCCCAACCGGGGCGACAGGAATAACAGGATCAACAGGTCCAACCGGGGCGACAGGAATAACAGGATCAACAGGTCCAACGGGAGCGACGGGATCAACCGGTTCAACAGGGGCAACTGGTACAAGTATCACGGCGACGTATGCATTTGCAAATAATACGTCGGGAACAGCGATATCGGTAGTTCTTGGTGGAACGAATGTCCCGCTTCCAAATAATCAAAACATCGGTCCAGGAATTACTGTTTCTGGTGGGAACACAGTATTTACGGTTGCAAATGCTGGGAATTATTATATTTCATATACAATTAATATAACGGCTTCATTATTAGTCAGTTCACGGATTACAATTAATGGAGGGGCACTTGCTGGGACGATCAATGCTCCTGCGGTAGCAACCACATCATTTAGTGCAACAATTATTACAACTCTTGCAGCAGGAGATGCTATTAGTTTGCAACTATTTGGTTTATTAGCTGTTGCAACATTATCAACAACTACACCAGGGGCTGTATTAACGATAATAAGATTAAGCTAAATAATAACTCTCTTACTTTTTTAAGATTAGGAGAGTTTATACATATAATAAGAAGTTAATGAAGTAAAGCATAGTTATGTAAAAGTCAGAATATTATGATTGTAACGTTATGGTGACTATAATATAATGAAAACAACCTCATGAATGAACATTCATTTATTTTTTATGTATTTGAAGGGGGAATGAAGGTGGAAAAACCATGGTTGAAAAGTTATCCAGAGGAAATTCCAAGTACGATTTCTTATGATATTCAGCCGCTTCATAAATATGTAGAACAGATGGCTTCTCGCTATCCAGAAAAGAAAGCGCTTCACTTTTTGGGGAAGGATATTACATTTTCGGACTTCCATGATAAGGTGAAGAAGTTTGCAAATTATCTTCAAAAGCTCGGTGTGGAAAAGGGAGATCGAGTTGCTATTATGTTGCCGAATTGTCCGCAAGCTGTAATTGGTTATTACGGTACATTACTTGCAGGAGGTATCGTAGTACAAACAAATCCACTATATACAGAAAGAGAATTAGAATATCAGCTTCATGACTCGGGAGCAAAAGTAATTCTTTGCCTAGATTTAGTATTTCCAAGAGTAACGAATGTTCAATCTGCTACAAAAATTGAGCATATTATTGTAACGCGTATTGCGGACTTTTTACCCTTCCCTAAAAATCTATTGTATCCATTTGTGCAGAAAAAACAGTCGAATTTAGTTGTGAAAGTATCAGAGAGTGAAACGATTCATCTTTGGAATTCAGTAGAAAAAGAAGTGAATACGGATGTTGAGTTGCCTTGTGATCCTGAAAATGATCTAGCACTTTTACAGTACACAGGAGGAACAACTGGATTTCCGAAAGGCGTTATGTTAACGCATAAAAACCTCGTTTCTAACACTTTGATGGGAGTTCAATGGTTATATAATTGCAAAGAAGGAGAAGAAGTCGTTCTTGGGGTTCTTCCATTTTTCCACGTGTACGGCATGACGGCTGTCATGAATTTAAGTATTATGCAAGGATACAAAATGGTTCTTATTCCAAAATTTGATATGAAAATGGTTTTTGAAGCGATTAAGAAGCATAAAGTGACATTGTTTCCAGGAGCACCAACTATTTATATCGCTCTTTTAAATAGCCCGCTTTTAAAAGAATACGATATTTCTTCTATTCGTGCTTGTATTAGTGGATCAGCACCACTGCCGGTAGAAGTACAGGAAAAGTTCGAAACAGTTACAGGGGGTAAACTAGTAGAGGGATATGGTTTAACAGAATCATCTCCAGTTACACATAGTAATTTTTTATGGGAAAAGCGAGTGCCAGGTAGCATTGGAGTTCCGTGGCCAGATACAGAAGCAATCATTATGTCGCTTGAAACTGGTGAGGCATTACCACCGGGAGAAATCGGTGAAATTGTAGTAAAAGGTCCTCAAATTATGAAAGGGTATTGGAATAAGCCAGAAGAAACAGCAGCTGTACTGCAAGATGGATGGCTCCATACAGGGGATGTTGGCTACATGGATGAAGATGGCTTTTTCTATGTGAAAGATCGTAAGAAAGATATGATTGTTGCGAGTGGATTTAATGTGTATCCTCGTGAAGTAGAAGAAGTATTATATGAGCATGAAAAAGTGCAAGAAGTAGTGACGATTGGAGTTCCTGATCCATACCGAGGAGAGACAGTTAAAGCGTTTGTTGTGTTAAAAGAAGGTACGGAGTGTTCTGAGGAAGAATTAAACCAGTTTGCGCGTAAATATTTAGCGGCCTATAAAGTGCCGAAAGTATATGAGTTTAGAGATGAACTGCCGAAAACGACAGTTGGAAAAATTTTACGCCGTGTCCTAATTGATGAAGAGAAAAGAAAGAATGAGGATGAGCAAACGGGCTAAGGCCCTTTCTTTTTGAAAAAATAGGATTGACACTTTTCTAAATAGTCAGTATTATAAGAATATGAATGACTATTCATTCAGTCATCTTCTTGAAGGGGACAGTAAAGTGAAGAAAAATAGACCGAAATACAATCAAATTATTGATGCGGCAGTCATTGTGATTGCGGAGAATGGGTACCACCAAGCTCAAGTTTCTAAAATAGCAAAGCAAGCTGGGGTAGCGGATGGCACGATTTATTTATATTTTAAAAATAAAGAAGATATATTAATATCCTTATTCCAAGAGAAGATGGGAGAATTTGTCGAAACAATTCGTCAAAAAACAGCAGGAATTGAAAGCGCTGTATCGAAGTTATTCATGTTGGTAGAAACGCACTTCTTGCTGTTGTCACAAAATGATCCTCTTGCTATCGTTACGCAATTAGAGCTAAGACAGTCCAATCAAGAATTACGCCTAAAAATAAATGAAGTATTAAAAGGCTACTTACAAGTTATGGATGAGATTTTAGAGACAGGTATAAAGCAAGGTGAATTCCAAGCGGATTTAAATGTTCGCGTGGCAAGACAAATGATCTTTGGAACAGTAGATGAAGTTGTGACCAATTGGGTAATGAGCGATCATAAGTATGATCTGGTCGCACTTTCAAAAACGGTACACGGGCTACTTATTGCAGCTTGTGGTTATCGTCAATAATGGGAGGGATCATGTTGAAATTCCTATCTGTAAGAGTTGAAGATCATATCGCGGTGGCTACGTTAAATCATGCGCCAGCTAACGCGATGTCTTCACAAGTTATGCATGACGTTACTGAATTAATTGATCAAGTGGAGAAGGATGATAACATTCGTGTTGTTGTTATTCACGGTGAAGGGCGCTTCTTCTCGGCGGGAGCAGATATTAAAGAATTTACATCTGTTACTGAAGCGAAACAAGCGACTGAATTAGCGCAGCTTGGACAAGTTACGTTTGAGCGCGTTGAAAAATGTTCAAAACCAGTTATCGCGGCAATTCATGGAGCGGCACTTGGCGGCGGCCTTGAGTTTGCTATGTCTTGCCACATGCGCTTTGCAACTGAAAGTGCAAAACTTGGTTTACCTGAATTAACACTTGGATTAATTCCTGGATTTGCAGGTACACAGCGATTACCGCGTTATGTTGGGAAAGCGAAAGCTTGTGAAATGATGTTAACAAGTACACCGATTACTGGTGCAGAAGCATTAAAATGGGGACTAGTTAACGGAGTTTTTGCTGAAGAAACATTTTTAGATGATACGCTTAAAGTTGCAAAACAGATTGCTGGAAAAAGCCCAGCGACGACTCGTGCTGTACTAGAGTTATTGCAAACAACGAAATCGTCTCATTATTATGAAGGTGTACAACGCGAAGCTCAAATCTTTGGTGAAGTATTTACGAGTGAAGATGGAAGAGAAGGTGTAGCAGCGTTTTTAGAAAAACGTAAGCCTTCATTTAGCGGCAGGTAGTTCAATTATTTTTTTAATATAAATTAACAGAAAATTAGAATTGATAGAATCTTTCTGAAAAACAAGGGGGTAAATGGAATGAACATCTACGTACTCATGAAACGAACATTTGATACAGAAGAAAAAATCGTAATTAAAAACGGTGCAATTTACGATGGCGAAGCGGAATTCATCATCAACCCTTACGATGAATATGCAATTGAAGAAGCAATTCAAGTAAGAGACGCACAAGGCGGAGAAGTTACTGTTGTAACAGTCGGTGGCGAAGATAGTGAGAAAGAACTTCGTACGGCGTTAGCGATGGGCTGTGATAAAGCGGTATTAATTAATATTGAAGATGATGTAGAGAATGGTGACCAGTTTACGACAGCAAAAGTGCTTGCTGAATATTTAAAAGATAAAGATGCAGATTTAATTTTAGGCGGAAACGTTGCAATTGATGGTGCATCTGGACAAGTTGGTCCGCGTGTAGCTGAAGCGTTAAATATTCCGTATGTAACGACAATTACAAAACTTGCAATTGACGGTAAAAACGTGAAGATTGAGCGTGATGTTGAAGGCGATACAGAAGTGATTGAAACTTCATTGCCAGTTTTAGTAACAGCACAGCAAGGTTTAAATGAACCACGTTATCCATCGCTTCCAGGTATTATGAAAGCGAAGAAAAAGCCACTAGAAGAATTAGAATTAGATGATTTAGATTTAGAAGAAGATGATGTGGAAGCAAAGACAAAAACAATTGAAATCTATTTGCCTCCTAAGAAAGATGCAGGAAAAGTGTTACAAGGCGAGCTGCAAGACCAAGTAAAAGAACTTGTATCGTTGCTCCATACAGAAGCGAAAGTAATCTAATAAAATACGAAATTATATATGCAGGAGGGAAAATCTATGGCTCGTAAAGTATTAGTAATGGGTGAAGTTCGTGATGGATCGCTACGTAACGTTTCGTTTGAAGCGGTAGCAGCAGCAAAAACAATTGCAGAAGGCGGTGAAGTAGTAGGTCTTCTAGTTGGAGACAGCGTTGCCTCTTTTGCAAATGAATTGATTCATTACGGTGCAGATCGCGTTGTGACAGTTGAAAATGATAAATTAAAATCATATACATCTGATGGGTATGCACAAGCATTTTTAGCTGTATATGCTGAAGAAAATCCAGAAGGTATTGTATTTGGACATACAGCACTTGGTAAAGATTTATCACCAAAATTAGCAGCGAAGCTTGAAGCTGGTCTAGTTTCTGACGTAACTGCTTTAGAAGTTGAAGGTGGAAATGTTATCTTCACTCGCCCGATTTACTCTGGTAAAGCGTTTGAGAAGAAGATTGTAACAGACGGCATCTTATTTGCGACAGTGCGTCCAAATAACATCGCAACGCTTGAAAAAGATGAGTCTCGCAGTGGTGACGTGTCTTCTATTACAGTAGATGTGAAAGACTTACGTACAATCATTCAAGATGTCGTCCGTAAGACGGCAGAGGGCGTTGATCTTTCTGAAGCAAAAGTTATTATCGCTGGCGGACGCGGTGTGAAGAGTGAAGAAGGATTCAAGCCATTAAAAGAGTTAGCTGACGTATTAGGCGGCGCTGTTGGAGCATCTCGTGGTGCTTGTGACGCTGAGTATTGCGATTACTCATTACAAATTGGTCAAACTGGTAAAGTTGTTACGCCAGACTTATACATTGCATGTGGTATTTCTGGTGCGATTCAGCATTTAGCTGGTATGTCTAACTCAAAAATAATCGTTGCGATCAATAAAGACCCAGAAGCAAGTATCTTCAAAGTAGCTGACTACGGTATTGTTGGCGATCTATTTGAAGTCGTACCTCTTTTAACAGAAGAGTTTAAAAAGTTAAAAGTACATTCATGATTTGAGTACCCTTGAGTTCCAAGTGAAGTACCCCTATATATAGAAAAAGGTGAGAGATCCCCTGTCTCTCATCTTTTTAGTATGTAATCCGTATTTTTATATAGTATAAAGGAACACTTTTTTGTTACAATACATAACGATACATATTATTCGCCACGTATATAAGTTAATGATATACTCTTGGTAGAATATACTTGAAGGAGGAAATAAAATGGCAATTGTAAACGCAAATGACCAAAGCTTCGCAGCTGAAACTAGCGAAGGTGTTGTATTATTAGATTTCTGGGCACCTTGGTGTGGACCTTGTAAAATGATCGCTCCTGTATTAGAGGAAATTGATGCAGAACTAGGCGAAAAAGTAAAAGTAGTAAAAGTAGACGTGGATGAAAATCAAGAAACTGCTCGTCAATTCGAAGTAATGAGCATTCCAGCTCTTTTCGTATTAAAAGACGGTAAAGTAGTTGATCAAGCGTTAGGTTACAAACCGAAAGAAGCGTTAGTAGAATTAGTTTCTAAACACTTCTAAAATAAAAGGGCTACCATTTGGTAGCTTTTTTTATTTTCCTTTTTTACGCCTTTCCGTTACAATAAAAGAACGTATGTTGGGTGTTTTGGCATAGTATGTTTTCATATGAAAATAAAAATGCTAAGCATGTAGAAATGGAGGGTAACGAGTGCACGAACATTTAAAAGAAAAATTGGCTATTTTACCAGATCAACCTGGTTGTTATTTAATGAAAGATAAGCAAGGAACGGTTATATATGTTGGAAAGGCAAAAGTGCTTAAAAATCGTGTGCGCTCGTACTTTACTGGTTCGCATGACGGGAAAACACTTCGGCTAGTAGGAGAAATTGTAGATTTTGAATATATTGTAACCTCCTCAAATCTAGAGGCTCTCATTTTAGAGTTGAACTTAATAAAAAAGCATGATCCAAAATATAACATTCAATTAAAAGATGATAAAACATATCCTTTTATTAAAATTACAGCTGAGAAACAACCACGATTACTTATTACGCGAAATGTAAAAAAGGATAAGGGAAAGTATTTTGGCCCTTATCCGAATGCACAATCAGCTCATGAAACGAAAAAACTGCTAGATCGTATGTATCCGCTTCGTAAGTGCTCAAATATGCCCGATAAAGTTTGTTTATATTATCATATGGGTCAATGTTTAGCACCTTGTGTGAAAGAAGTGACGGAAGAACAAAACAAAGAAATTGTAGATGAAATTATTAAGTTTTTAAATGGTGGGCATAAAGAAGTTCGTTCAGAATTAGAAACAAAAATGTATGAAGCCTCAGAGAAACTAGAGTTTGAACGTGCAAAAGAGTTACGTGATCAAATCGCTCATATTGATGCGATTATGGAAAAACAAAAGATGATTATGAGTGATTTAGTGGATCGTGATGTGTTTGGGTATGCAGTTGATAAAGGGTGGATGTGTGTTCAAGTTTTCTTCGTTCGAAAAGGAAAGCTAATCGAACGTGATGTTTCTATGTTTCCAATCTACGACGAACCAGAAGAGGGATTTTTAACGTTTATCGGTCAATTTTATGAAAACAGTAGTCATTTTAAACCGAAGGAAATCGTCGTTCCAGGAAGTATCGATTCGGAATTAGTAGAGCGCTTTTTAGAAGTAGAAGCGACACAGCCGAAACGCGGTAAGAAAAAAGATCTTGTAGAACTGGCAAATAAAAATGCGAAAATTGCCCTGGAAGAGAAATTCTATTTAATTGAACGTGATGAAGAGCGAACGATTAAAGCGGTAGAGAATTTAGGGAAGCAGCTTGGAATTGAAACGCCTTATCGTATTGAAGCGTTTGATAACTCAAATATTCAAGGTACAAATCCTGTTTCTGCAATGATTGCTTTTATTGATGGGAAACCAGCTAAGAAAGAATACAGGAAATATAAAATTAAAACGGTTCAAGGGCCAGATGATTATGAGTCTATGAGGGAAGTTGTGAGACGTCGTTATACAAGGGCACTGAAAGAGAACTTACCTTTACCAGATTTAATCATTATTGATGGCGGAAAAGGCCATCTGGCGGCTGCAAGTGATATTCTAGAAAATGAGCTCGGTTTATATATTCCGATGGCAGGTCTTGTAAAAGATGACAAACATAAAACATCCCATTTAATTATTGGGGATCCACCTGAACCTGTGATGCTTGAGAGAAATAGCCAAGAATTTTATTTATTGCAGCGCATTCAAGATGAAGTGCATCGATTTGCAATTACATTCCATCGTCAATTACACGGGAAATCAGTCATTCAATCGGCATTAGATGATATTCCTGGAATTGGAGATAAACGAAAAAAGATATTGTTAAAACATTTCGGATCGCTAAAAAAGATGAAAGAGGCTTCTGTAACAGAATTTGTCGAAGCAGGTATGCCGAAAAATGTCGCAGAGACGATTTATACGTATTTAGCGGATAAGAAGACGTTGTAGTTTACAACGTCTTCTATTTTTTGGTATAATTTCTGAAGATTTAAAATAAATTCAAATGAATGAAAATGCAAAAAGTCAACTAAACTGATATGTCTAGTTGACTGCGGGTAATGCTACACTTCAATGAGATCTTTTATATCCCATTTTACAAGAAATGTAATAGAGTCTGAACGTTTTTTCTTTTCTTCGTAGGACTCAGCAACGACGTTTCGTTGCTTTTGAATTTGTTCAGCGATGAACCCAGCTTCTAATTGATAAGAAGAATGTCTTTTTTGTTTTTGACGTTCAGCGATGAGTGTGCCTTTAAGTTGGAACTGCATTTCACGACGCTTATGTTCAATAATGCTTAAAGTGCCCCAGCCAGCTTTTTCAAAGAACTGAATGACTTCTTCAATTGTTTCTAGTGGATATTTTCTTGCAAGGTTTCTACCGGACCAGTATAAAATACCATCTAGATCGTTACCGATTAAATCAGGTAGTAATTCTTCACGTAGCAATTCGTAAGCGAAGGCGTTCAATGAAACATCTTCTAAAGATGTTGTATCGATTGTATTTTTACTCACAATATTCCCCTCTTTCTATAGGGATTATTATATAACATTTCTCATTTATAAAAACAGATTTTTCTTTGAGAAAATCTGAATATATAAGAAGAAAAAAAGAATTGGCAAATTATATGCAAATTATGTATACGTTTTCTTGACGCTTCGACAAAAATAGGAGTAAAATGAACTTGGTATCAAATTATGCTGAAATATTTCGAATAATTTTTTCAGTTTTTCTTATGCCAATAGTGAAAAAACATTATTGCCATAAACTAATCTGAAAACAGCAGTCAATCATTCAAGGGGGGTAATGGG
Source organism: Bacillus sp. SSR7 (assembly GCF_055902415.1). Lineage (NCBI taxonomy): Bacteria > Bacillati > Bacillota > Bacilli > Caryophanales > Bacillaceae > Bacillus > Bacillus sp. SSR7. The sequence continues at coordinate 9,172 of NZ_JBVVXV010000002.1, forward strand.
GACATGAAAGGCCGCGAGTATACGTTTCGTAAGTGGCACTCATTAATGGGGGTCATCCCGGTTGGTGTCTTTTTGACGCAACATTTAATTGTAAACAACTTTGCAACACGAGGAGCAGAGGCTTTTAACAAAGCTGCAGGCTTTATGGAGCTCCTTCCATTCCGGTATGCGCTAGAAATTTTCATTATCTTTTTACCAATACTGTACCATGCTATATATGGCTTATATATTGCATTTACAGCTAAGAACAATGCGGTTTCTTACGGTTATTTCCGTAACTGGATGTTCGTCTTCCAAAGAATTTCAGGTATCGTTACACTGATTTTCATTTCTTGGCACGTCTGGGAAACTCGTATTCAAGCAATGTTAGGTAAAGAGGTAAACTATGATATGATGGCAGATATTTTAAACAATCCAGCTATGTTTGCATTCTACTTAGTTGGTGTTGTTTCAACAATTTTCCACTTTGCAAATGGACTATGGACATTCTGCATCAGCTGGGGAATTACAGTATCTCCACGTTCACAAAGAATCTCTACTTATGTAACATTAGCTATTTTCTTAGGTCTATCTTATGTAGGTGTGAGTGCATTATTAGCGTTCATCGATCCACAGCTAGCAAACCAGTAAGGAGTGGGAGAGCATGAAAGGGAAACTTATAGTAGTCGGCGGTGGCTTGGCTGGCTTAATGGCAACGATTAAAGCGGCGGAAGCAGGAGTAAATGTTGAACTGTTCTCTTTAGTACCAGTAAAACGTTCGCATTCTGTATGTGCCCAAGGTGGAATTAACGGTGCCGTAAATACGAAAGGTGAAGGGGATTCTCCATGGATCCACTTTGACGATACAATTTATGGTGGGGACTTCTTAGCGAACCAACCACCAGTTAAAGCAATGTGTGAAGCAGCACCTGGTATCATTCATTTAATGGACCGTATGGGTGTTATGTTCAACCGTACGGAAGAAGGACTTCTTGATTTCCGTCGTTTTGGTGGAACGCAACATCACCGTACAGCATTTGCTGGTGCAACAACTGGACAGCAATTACTATACGCATTAGATGAGCAAGTACGTCGTCACGAAGTAGCAGGACTTGTAACGAAATATGAAGGTTGGGATTTCTTACGAGCTGTTGTTGATGATGAAGGTGTGTGCCGAGGAATCGTTGCACAAGACTTACAAACTATGGAGATTAGAAGTTTCCGAGCTGATGCCGTGATTATGGCAACAGGGGGCCCTGGTATCATCTTCGGAAAATCAACAAACTCCATTATCAATACAGGTACAGCTGCTTCTGCTGTATATCAACAAGGCGCATATTATGCAAACGGTGAGTTCATTCAAATTCACCCAACAGCAATTCCTGGAGACGATAAATTACGTCTGATGAGTGAATCTGCACGTGGTGAAGGTGGGCGTGTTTGGACATATAAAGATGGTAAACCATGGTACTTCTTAGAAGAAAAATATCCGGCTTACGGAAACCTTGTACCTCGTGATATCGCAACGCGTGAAATCTTTGATGTTTGCGTAGAGCAAAAACTAGGTATTAACGGTGAAAACATGGTGTACTTAGATCTTTCTCATAAAGATCCGAAAGAACTAGATATTAAACTTGGTGGAATTATTGAAATCTATGAGAAATTTACAGGTGACGATCCTCGTAAACTACCAATGAAAATCTTCCCAGCTGTTCACTATTCAATGGGCGGGCTATGGGTTGATTATAAGCAGATGACAAGCATTCCAGGTTTATTTGCAGCAGGTGAGTGTGATTATTCTATGCACGGTGGTAACCGTCTTGGTGCGAACTCACTATTATCAGCAATTTACGGTGGTATGGTAGCAGGACCAAATGCAATTGAATATATGAAAGGTCTTTCTAAATCATCAGATGCTGTTTCATCTACTGTGTATGAACAAAATGAATTAATCGAAACAGAGAAATTTAACAATATTTTAACGCTCGATGGTAACGAAAATGCGTATGTTCTTCATAAAGAGCTTGGAGAATGGATGACAGATAACGTTACAGTAGTTCGTGAAAATAAAAAATTATTAGAAACAGATGCAAAAATTGAAGAATTAATGGCGCGTTACAAACGTATTAACATTAACGATACAGCGAGATGGAGTAACCAAGGTGCTTCATTTACACGCCAACTTGCAAATATGTTTGAATTAGCGCGTGTTATTACAATTGGCGCATATAACCGTAATGAGAGCCGTGGGGCGCATTACAAACCTGAATTCCCAAATCGTGATGATGCAAACTTCTTAAAAACTACGATGGCAAAATTTGAAGGAGAAGGAAATGCGCCGGCATTCCATTACGAAGATGTGGATATTTCATTAATTAAACCACGTAAACGTGATTATTCTTCAAAACACGATGTAGCTGCTAAGGGTGAAGAGAAGGGGGATAAACAACATGTCTGAGAAAACAATCCGCCTCATCATTACAAGACAAGACGGACCAGATGCGCAAGCGTTTGACCAAGAGTTTGAAATTCCGTATCGTCCGAATATGAATATTATTTCGGCGCTTATGGAAATTCGTCGTAACCCTGTTGATTCAAAAGGAAATCAAACGACGCCGATTGCATGGGATATGAACTGTTTAGAGGAAGTATGTGGTGCATGTTCGATGGTGATTAACGGAAAACCACGTCAATCATGTACAGCGCTTATCGATCAATTAGAACAACCAATTCGCTTAAAGCCGATGAAGACATTCCCGGTTGTACGTGACTTACAAGTTGACCGTAGTCGCATGTTTAATGCTCTAAAACGTGTTAAAGCTTGGATTCCAATTGATGGTACGTATGACTTAGGACCAGGGCCAAGAATGCCTGAGAAGAAACGTCAGTGGGCTTATGAGCTTTCAAAATGTATGACATGTGGTGTTTGCTTAGAATCATGTCCAAACGTAAATAGTAAATCGGACTTTATTGGACCAGCTCCGTTATCACAAGCTCGTCTATTCAACTCACATCCAACGGGTGAAATGCATAAAGCAGATCGCTTACGTGCGATTATGGGTGATGGAGGACTTGCAAACTGTGGTAACTCTCAAAACTGTGTGCAATCATGTCCAAAGGGTATTCCATTAACAACTTCAATTGCGGCGTTAAACCGTGATACAACAATTCAATCGTTCAAAGATTTCTTTGGTAGCGACAATAACTATTAATAAATATTGCCTCTTCATATCGAAGAGGCAATATTTATAACTTTATTTTTCTGTTTATTCCGTTTATTTCGAGATAAAAAGGAGAGGGAACAATGAAGAGGATTTCTTATATTGAAGACTTTGAGCAATGGGAAAGTGGTTTTTCGTTTTACAACCCTGTAAAGGTTCGTTTTGGTGAAGTAGATATGTTTGGACATGTAAATAATGTCGTTGCCTTTACTTATTTTGAAGAAGCACGTATCGCATTGTTTAAAGAACTTGGATTTATGCAAGAATGGACGCATGAATCTTCAGAAACGATGATTGTTGTTGCGGATTTACAATGTAATTTTATTAAGCAAATATATTTTGATGAACAGTTGAAGGTGTATGTAAAAGCGGGATCAGTTGGGAATTCTTCATTAGATTTGCATTATATGGTGAAGAATGCAAAAGGGGAAGTTTGCTTAGTTGGTCGTGGAATGATGGTCCAAGCGTCGAAAAAAACGGGAAGAGGCGAACCGTGGCCTGAAGAGTGGAAGAAAAAATTAATACAATGATAGAGTGAAAGAAAAATAAGAGAGCAATTGCTCTCTTATTTTTTGTCTTCCATCGCCTCTTCTAATGTTAAATGATGTTTATATATGTATGTAGCGTATGGATTTCCAACGTAGCGCAAGTGCCACGGTTCATATGAATATTCTGTTGTTTCTGTTTTATCTTCTAAATAACGAATGACAAAGCCAAATTCATGAGCATGTTTTGCAACCCATTTACCTTCGTTTGTCTCTCCAAAAATAGGCTCTAATTGGAATTTAGCAGATTTTGAACTAATATCCATTGCTAAACCAGTTTGATGTTCACTCGTACCGGGAATGGCACTTACTGAATCCGCCTCAGCTTTTCCTTGACGTCTAACGTATGTATCATGTAATGATTTTTGGCGTTTGTATGAACGATAACCAGATACGGCTGTAAGTTCAAGTCCTTCTTTCTTTGCCGCTTCAAACATACTTTCAAGCGCATCTGCAGCATCTTTGCGCAGTAATGTTTTTTCTTTATCTTTTGGACTAGTAAATGGTACGTTTGGTCTCGTTAAGTCTTCAGGTGTGTATCCGTCTGGTAGTTTTCGATGTTTATTAACTAATACAAGATTAGACTCTGGATTTGTTACAACGGAAAAATCATTGTCTAGCTTCTTTGCATTATGATCAGCTTTTGGAAAAGCAGGAATCTCTTCTTTTTGGTGGTTACTATGCTGTTGACTTTCGACAGCTTTCGCATTATTTTGTAGTGGTGATTTAGAACTAAAGTAAGCGAAAGAAGTGATACCGATTACAATAGTAGTGGCAGAAATAATAATTATCTTTTTCATGATGCCTTGTAATCACAGTCCTTTCTTAATAAAATGTGTATTGTTTTTATTATAAGTCTAGTTTGTTGAAAAAGAAATATAAGAGTCGTAACGTAATAGAAATGCAAAGAAAATGTCAGAAAATGTGTGAAATTGTAGTATTTTTTCATTTAATTCATTTCTTATCTTTCATGAAATGAATTTTTTATGTAATATATATACATAAGAAGATGTAGCGATTATCGAGAATAAAGAACTTCTTGTATAGACTAGGAGTGAATGGGAATGGATTTTGCAACAATTATTGGACTTATTTTAGGATTTGTAGCAGTGGTAGTAGGGATGGTCGTCAAGGGCGCTGACGTAAATGCCTTATTAAATCCTGCCGCAGCATTAATTATTTTTATCGGTACATTTGCTGCAGTATGTATCGCATTTCCGATGAATCAACTAAAAAGGGTTCCAAAATTATTTAAAGTTCTTTTTGGTTCAAATAAAAAGGATTTGAGTTATGAACAGTTGCTAGAATTGTTTGTTCATTGGACATCAGAAAGTAGAAAATACGGTATTTTGTCTTTAGAGCAGCAATTAGACAAAATTCAAGATGAATTTCTTTTGCGTGGTATGAAATTTGTGATTGATGGCGTATCTGCAGAAGATTTAGAACAGATTCTAGAAGCCGAATTGGAAGCAATTGAAGAAAGGCATGCAAAAGGAGCGGCAATTTTTTCTCAAGCTGGTACGTATGCACCAACATTAGGGGTTTTAGGTGCTGTTATCGGTCTTGTAGCTGCACTTGGCAATTTAACTGATATTGAAAAGTTAGGACATGCTATTTCAGGTGCGTTTATTGCAACGATTTTTGGTATTTTCTCAGGTTATGTATTATGGCATCCATTTGCAAATAAGTTAAAACAAAAATCTGCAGCTGAAATCGAGAAAAAGCGTTTAATCATTGATTGTTTATTAATGTTACAAGAAGGTACATATCCGTTTATTATGAAGAACCGCATTTTAGGTTCACTTTCTGCAACTGAGCGTAAAAAGCTAGAAAAAGGAGCAGAAAACAATGCGGAGTAAGAAAAATAGAAGAGGCAAAAAGAAAAAACACGATGAGCATATCGACGAAACTTGGTTAATTCCATATTCTGATATGTTAACGTTGTTATTTGCATTGTTCATCGTTTTATTCGCAATGAGTAGTATAGATGCTGCGAAGTTTAAACAGATGGCTGTTGCTTTTCGAAGTGAATTAGCCGGTGGAACAGGCAACAAAGAATTTTTAAGTGATCAGAAGCCAAATGATGAAAAGGAATTATCAGCGAGTAGCCTTGAGGCAGAACAAACAAAAAAACAAGAAGAAGCTAGAGCCAAAGAAAAAAAAGAAATGGATGAATTGAAAGCATTACAAAAAAAGATTGATCAATATATTAATGAGAAACAATTATCCTCTTCTTTTCAAACTAAATTAACTGAAAAGGGATTAATGGTGACAATATTAGAGAATGTGTTGTTTGATTCCGGGAAAGCAGATGTGAAATTAGAATCTTTAGGGATTGCAAAAGAGATGTCTAGCTTACTTGTTTCAGCATCACCCCGTGAAATTACAGTATCCGGTCATACGGATAATGTCCCAATTGCCAATGCACAGTTTGCATCGAATTGGGAATTAAGTACGCAGCGGGCAGTTAATTTTATGCAAGTATTACTGCAAAATAAAGAATTACAACCAGAAAAATTTAGTGCGATTGGTTACGGAGAATACCGTTCAATTGCTCCAAACGATACACAAGAAGGAAAGGCAAAGAATAGACGTGTGGAAGTGTTTATCTTGCCTTTAACAGAGAATGCAAAGTAAAGAGGATGGCGAATGCCATCCTCTTTACTTTGCATCAAATGATTTTAAGTTGTCATGGCGGATTTTACCTTTTTCTGCATCTGATTTTTTGAAATCATAATCATATAAAGCACCTTCCCAATCGCCATACATTGGATTTGGGAAAATAATAAATTTCTCCCCAAATTGTGCTTTTGAATCTGAAACTGCTTGGTTTCGGTCCTTTACAGACTTTCCATCAAAACCAGTGAAGTCAGATAAGTTATCACCGAAGAATAAAACGATATCATGTGTTTGAGAAACGAGTTCACGGCGTTTTTCTTTTCCTTTTTCTTTCGGGTCTTGTAGTAATATATGTTCTTTCGTTGCTTGAGGAGCGCCTACACGCTCAAGGTTTTTAATTGTTGCATCTAATTGGTTCGTTTTACGATTTGAGATGTAGTAAATATCTACACCTTTAGACTCTGTATATTTTAAGAAATCAATTGCACCTGGAAGGGCTTCGGCTTCAGCCTTATTAATCCAGTCATCCCATTTATATGGATAGCCTTTGCCCGTTTTTACGCTCATTGCTTGATGAGGACTGTTGTCTAAAACAGTTTCATCTAAATCAAGTACGATAGCAGGTTTTTTTTCTGTCCCTTTTGCAAGAGCTGCATCAAGCTTCAATTGACCGATATTGTATCCTTGGTAGTACAGTGCTTTCGTTTCACCGGCTGTTTGATACCATAAATCAGCCATTAATTGCTGGTCTGTTAATTTTACTTTCTCTTCTTTCGCCACTGTTTTCTCTTGTGTTCCTGAACATGCTACAAGCGATGTAGATAGAACCGCTACAGATAATAAAGTGGTAATGCCCCTCTTCATCTTCATATGTATCCTCCTTGATGTTAGAAAATCAGTTAATATTATATATCGAAAAATAATATTTTTCGTATGAACATTTGCATATTGTCTTTTGTATATATAGTAGTATGTCCTATATTAGAAAGATGAGAAAAAATAGTGGAAATTATTTTGACAAGTTTAATTGTCGAAATGACAATAATAATTGACAAATCGCACGATAATATTTACAATTTTAACTAAATAGAACAAATGATGGATTAAGGAGATGTTACATATTAAGAGGATGAAGTGTAGTGCTATATTTTATCTTGTATAAACATAGTCTTTGAAAGAGAGTATGAATGATAGTAAAGGGGAGGCTTTATACTTTGAGTTTACAAATTCAAAACTTAACGAAACAATTTGGGGAATCAAAAGCAGTTAACGGCTTGCAAATTTCGTTACCAAAAGGTGAAGTGTTAGGATTACTTGGACGAAATGGTGCAGGAAAAACAACGACAATCAAAATGCTTCTCGGATTATTAACGCCTAATGAAGGCTCTATTACATGGGATGGAAAACCATTTGGGACTAGTGGAGTAACGATAGGGTACTTACCAGAAGAAAGAGGCTTATATACAAAAAGTAGAGTAGTAGACCAGCTGCGATATTTTGGCAGATTAGAAGGCATGACGAAAAAAGAAGTAGATCTTGCTATTGATCACTGGTTAGATCGATTAGCGATACCGGAATATAAATTTAAAACGGCAGGAGAGCTTTCAAAAGGGAACCAGCAAAAAATTCAATTAATTGCTGCTCTTCTTCATAACCCTGAACTTCTCATTTTAGATGAGCCATTTAGCGGACTGGATCCAGTGAATGCGGGAATGTTGGCTAGCATTATTGAAGAACAAGTACAGAGCGGAAAGACAATTATTTTATCTAGTCATCGTATGGAACAAGTGGAGGCTTTTTGCCAACATGTATGTATTTTGAAAAAAGGTGAAGCGGTCGTAAAAGGTCAATTAAGTGATATTAAAAAAGAATATGGTTTCCGTAATTTAACGATTGAAGATACAGAAGAGAATGAAAAGGGATTAAAAGCTATTCATGTATCGTATGAAAAACAACAAGGCCTTCTTTATGTGAAAGTGCAAGATGACGCAGAAGCTCTAAACATTTTACAACAATTGCAAGAACAAGGTATTACTTTACGACAATTTAAAATGTTAGAGCCAACGTTAAACGAAATCTTTGTAGAGAGGGCGAAATAACAATGCGTAAATTTTCTCACGTATTTTCATTTTATTTTAGGGAAGCATTTTTATCTAAAAAATCATTAATTACGAGTGCGATTTTGTTTTTAGTTGTGTTTGGGCTTTTCGCATTTAATCATTTCACAGCTGATAACGATAAAGGAAAGGATAAATTTGCTGTAGTAACAGAAAGCGATACGTATAAAGTGCAAGAAAGTGATATAACAAAGTTACTTCCGTCTGCTAAAGTAACGGTAGAAAATAAGGATAAGTTTAATGAACTACGTAAGCAAGTAGAAGATGGGGATTTAGACGGTTTATTCCGTATTACAGAAAAGAATGGTATCCCAGAAGTGACGTATATGTATAGTGGTTTTCCGAGTCAATCAACGGCTACACTTATGGCAAGTTATTTGAAGGAACAGTATACAGCGGTAATGATTGAAAAAAATAACGTATCTGCCGAAGTAGCAAAACAGTTACAGATGGAAATTCCGTTAAAGCAAGAGGCGGTAAAAGATCATGCATCTTCCTTTGGTATTGGCTATGTTTTCTCGTTTGCTTTATATATGTTTATTATTGTGTTTGGAACTGCAATTGGGACGACGATAGCATCTGAAAAATCATCCCGTGTTATGGAGTTAATGCTTCCGAAAGTAAAACCATTAACAATGCTACATGCTAAAATTTTAGCAATTGTTTCTAGTGCTTTACTATTACTTATTACTGCTTTTCTTGGTTTTCTTGTACCGTATTTATTAGGTTGGGTAGACCTAGAAAATGCATCTTTAGTAGGACTTGCACTAGACTTTTCCAAGTTGGATGCTGTAGTAATTAGTATGTTTGTTGTATATTTTGTTACAGGCTATTTACTATATGCAATGTTATATGCAGCGGTTGGTGCTGTTGTATCAAAAATTGAGGATGTGCAATCTCTTTCGTTCCCAATTACAATGTTAGGTATAGCAGCATTTTTCATTAGTATTAAATCACTATTTGATCCTAATAGTACATTAGCTGTAGTTAGTTCGTATATTCCATTCTTTACACCTATGGTTACATTTTCAAGGCTTGTAGCGGGTGAAGCAGGAACTGTAGAGATTATTGTGACTTTAGTCATTTTATTGGTGACTATTGCTATCGTCAATATGCTTGCAAGTCGCATTTACGTAAACGGTGTAATGAATTACTCAGACAAAGTGAAATTTAAAGATTTAGCAAAATTCATAAAGCGTCAATAACGAGAGAAAAGCATGGTTTTCTATTGAAATCATGCTTTTTCTTTATGTATAAATTAAAAATAGTATATAATAATAAGAGTTGTCTTTTAATAGAATGAATAAAAAGGAGGGTGTGCAGATGGGGATTAGTAGTCGTTTTACAGTAGGTGTTCACATGCTGACATTACTTGCGATAGATCGAAACTCTCGCTGTACCTCTGAATGGATTGCCGGTAGTGTGAATACAAATCCAGTTGTGATTCGTCGCATTACAGGAATGTTGAAGAGAGCAGGACTTGTTGATGTACAAGCTGGTAAAGGTGGTACGACACTTGCTCGTGATTTAGAAGAAATTACATTACTTGATGTATATAAAGCAGTGGAAGTTGTAGAAGAAGGACAGCTATTTTCCTTCCATGAAAATCCCAACATTGAATGTCCAGTAGGAGCTAATATTCAATCAGTATTAGAAATTATTTTAATGCAAGCGCAAGAAGCGATGGAAAATGTACTTGCAAATGTAACGGTAGATCAACTAGTTACAAATTTAAAGTCTAAAATGAAAGAGTAAAAAAGCGAGCATCCTCATAATGAGGGCTCGCCTTTTTTATTCAGAAATATTGAAAATTTTATTTTTCAGTATTTAAAATGAATTTACCTACGATAGCTGCTACGATACCACCAAGAATTGGTGCGATGATGAATACCCATAGTTGAGAAAGGGCTTCTCCGCCAGCGAATAAAGCTGGGGCGATACTACGAGCTGGGTTAACAGAAGTTCCAGTTAACGGAATACCTAATAAGTGAACTAAAACTAATGTGAAACCAATTACTAATCCTGCTAGAGAAGAACTTCCTTTTTTACCTGTTACAGCAACGATCACTAAAATGAATACGAAAGTTAAAATAAATTCAACTAGAAATGCTCCAGATAAACCAAGAGTTCCAAAACCGTTTTGTCCTAAATTATCTAAAGGTGTTTTAGCAGATTTTAAAATTGTTACTAACGTTGCAGTTCCTAATAAACCACCTAAAATTTGAGCTAATACATAATAACAAAGTTCCATAGCGTTCATTCTTTTGTTGATGAACATAGCTACTGATACTGCTGGGTTAATGTGACATCCAGAAATTGTTCCGATGCTATATGCCATAGCCACAATAGATAGACCGAAAGCCATAGCGATTCCTAGTGTTCCAATTCCTTCAATTCCGCCGCCAATGACAGCTACTCCAGTTCCGAATAATACAAGTACAAATGTACCAATAAATTCAGCGATTGCTTTTTTTAACATAATTTACCTCCTAATATTGCGCATGAAACGTATTATAACATAGGTTTTAGTATAAACAGCTAATGAAATACTATTCTGATAAGGGGGAATAGGGGGACAATAAAAAAGAGTGTGGTTCTTTGTTTATAGAACCACACTCTTTTTTATGCTGTTTTTCTCTGTTTAACGACTGGAACAGATCGATTTAAAATGCTATTTGCAACCATTCCCAACATAATAATAATCATTCCAAGTAGGGAAAGACCACCAGGAAGTGAACCATTCAAGAAAATAATTTCGCCAAGTACGGTAAAAACCATCGTTCCAGCTTGCGTTGCTTCAACAGCTCCAAGCAGAGCGAGATTATCTTTGGCTAAGTCAGTAGCAAAGAAAAATGTCATTGTCGCTATAACGCCAGAACATAATGCTAACAAAAATCCTTGTAGCATTTGGCTTGATGTTGGAATACCTGTAGTAGAAAATCCGTATATACCAAGTAAAATTGTTATAGGAAGACTGCCTATTGCCATTCCTAATACACGTTGGAATGTATCAAGGCGCCCGCCAACAAGTTCCATCATTTTTCGGTTACCGAACGGATATAAGAAAGCAGCTAACACGACAGGTAAAAACCCTGAAATAAACTGAGTCATTGTAATGTGACCTGCTGCAGTTGCTTGCATAAAAATTACACCAAGTAAAATAAATAATGCGACATATAAACTACGAAGTGGAATTTTTCCGCGTACAAATTTCGTACCTGATTTTGTATCTATTTTAACGAAAAATAATGGTGAGAGTAGTAAACCTGCTAATATAGTAACTTGCCAAGTTCCAGCAACGAGCCAAGCGGGAGAAAAGACAGCTGCAAAACTTAATAAAGAATAGAAACCAATACCGGCAACAGACCCCCACCCGATCCAAGCCAAGGGATGTTTCTTTAATTCTTCCCATAACCCTCTTAAGTTTTTGCGAAATAAAACGATAAGGAATAAAATAGGGAGAGCGAATAAAAAGCGGAAGGAAGCTGTCCAAGCCCAGCTCGTTCCAGATACATTCATCGCCCGATTAATAATAAAGGTTGCGGAAAAAAAGGCTGATGATAAAAGGCCTAATAAAATTGCGCGCATGAAGTATAGCACTCCTTTCGAAATTTGATGATTATGTATAGTATAATATACTTTATAATAATAAAAGTAAACTATTTTATATTTTAAGGTGGTTTTATATATGAAAGAACATGAAGATATGCAAACGAAAGAAGTCATTCAGCAAGTAGGTCAGTTATTAAGGCAAATTCGAAATGAGCAAAAATTAAGTTTAGAAGAATTAGCTCAAAAAACAGGAGTTAGTAAATTAACGTTAGGAAAGATTGAAAGGGGCGAAACGAATCCGACGTTAGCCGTCATTTGGAAAATAACGAAAGGATTATCGATTCCTTTATCAAGATTGATGGTTGTTGGAGAGCCTGTAGCTGTTGCGCGCTGCGGAGAAGGATTTGCAGTAGATGTAGGACAAGCATGGCATTTAGAAACAATGTTCCGTTATACGAAAGAAACGGGGATGGAAATGCACCGTGCTTGTTTACGATCGAATAGTATATATGAACCAGAAGCGCATCATGAAGGTGCTATTGAGCTTGTGACGGTAATGAAAGGGAAAGTGTCGATTCAAGTAGAAAGCGATGTATACGAATTAAATGAGTTCGACTCGATTCAATTTGAAGCGAATAAGAAACATAGTTATAAGAATGAAGAAGATGAAGTAGCCGTATTACATTTAACGATGAAATATTCTTCATGAAAAAAATCCCCTATAGAAAATCTATAGGGGATTTTGTATACGCTATGCTCAAATATATGAAAGAAGGTTATTAGTAAGAGCGTGGCATAAGTAATAAACAAATAAAGTAAACTAAAAACCCCGTCCCAAAGCATAAAACAGCAATGACCCAAAGTATGCGAATGAGAGTAGAGCTAATATCAAAATATTCTCCTAAACCACCGCATATACCAAATAGCATTTTATCAGTTTCGGATTTACATAACCTTTTTGACATCTTCCAATCCACTCCTTTTTATGACAAGCTATATACTTCTATTCTATATGGAAATTTATGAGAAGACTATGAGGTTGTATTACATTTTTTTTAGGAAACAGTCGTATTAATTGTCTTAATTTTCAGCGGATATTAAAATTATATCATGAGGTAAGTTTCAATAAAGGGTGGGAGGAATAGAGATGACGGTATATTGGCTGACTAATGTAATGCTTGAATCAGGGTATACATATGAAGAGGATAGAATTTCTCAAACAGAAACAGAGTTATGTAGTTTACTCATTGAAGATGGAAGAATTAAAAAAATGATAACAGGGACTATTCAAGAGGAAGGGGTATCAATTTTTGATGCCAATCGTTTATTAATTTTGCCTGCTTTCGAAGAAATGCATATTCATATTGATAAAACATATTATAGTGGTCCTTGGAAAGCTTGTATGCCAGCAGAAAGTATTTTTACACGTTTTCATGAAGAAGAGGAAATTTTGCCGAAGCAATTAGCAACAGCTCAAGATAGGGCGGAAAATATGCTAGCGTTATTGCTTCAAAATGGTGCAACGAATATAAGAACGCATTGTAATGTTGATCCGATTATTGGACTTGGTAATTTGGAGGCGACGTTAGCGGCGTTGGAAACATATAAAAAACAGGTTTCTGGTAGAATTGTTGCTTTTCCGCAACATGGATTATTGCGCAGTAATTCTGTGCAACTTGTGAAAGATGCGATGCGTATGGGTGCGCATCTAGTCGGTGGAGTGGATCCAGCTACAGTGGATAATGATATTGAAAAATCATTACATACCATTATGGATATCGCAGTAGAATTTAATGCGGACGTTGATATTCATCTGCATGATGCGAATAATCTTGGGACGTTTACGATGAAGAGATTGGCAAGTTTAACAGAGGAAGCGGGATGGCAAGGTCGCGTAACGATTAGTCATGCGCTTGGACTTGGTGGTGTTACAGATAAAGAGATTGAAGAAGTGGCGGAAAGACTAGCAGCTTTACATATTGATATTACTTCAACAGTACCAATTGGGAAACAAGTAATCCCAATTCCGTTATTAGATAAAAAAGGTGTGAAAGTTTCGTTAGGAAATGATAGTATTACAGATCATTGGTCACCGTTTGGAACAGGTGATATGTTGCAAAAGGCAAATCGATTAGCGGAACGTTTTGGATGGAGTGATGAAAAATCGTTAGGAAAAGCACTTCGCTTTATTACGGGGGGAAAAGAAACGTTAAACAGTGAAGGGAAGCGAGCTTGGCCGAATGTAGGAGATGAAGCGAGTTTTGTTTTGACGAATGCAACATGCGTCGCTGAAGCAGTAGCGCGTCAAACAGAGAAGCATTTAGTCGTGCATAAAGGAAATATTGTTGTTGGAAGTTTAAGTGAGGTTAAATTAAATAATCTTGTGTAAAAGAATCGTTTAAATGTTTTGAGGAGGGTTCTAATGGTGAGTAGAGAACTCTTCTTTTTTATTCTTACAATATATTTTTTTTAGGAAGCTAGAAGGGATGAAAAATTTGGACAATCAACATAACCAAAATCATATTATGGGAACTTTGCAATGGTTTATCTTTTTATTAGCGAATTCAATCGCATTACCAATTGTCGTTGGCGGATTATTTCATCTTACGACGGAAGAAATATTTTATTTAATGCAGCGTACATTTTTTGTAGTTGGTATATCATCTTTTTTACAAGGGTGGATTGGGCATAGACTGCCAATTGCGGATGGGCCAGCTGGATCTTGGGTTGGAGTATTTACCGTACTTGCTTACGCAACGGTCGGACAAGATCAATTACATAGTACATTGCAAATTTTAGAATTAGGAATGATAATTTCTGGTGTTATTTTAATAGGGTTAGGTGTAACTGGTTTTATCGGACATATTTTATTTTTGTTTACGCCGCTTGTGACAGGGACGTTTTTACTTTTATTATGTTTACAATTAAGCGGTGTATTTTTAAAAGGAATGCTAGGGATTACTGCTACTGTTTCTCAAATCGATGGATTTACAGCGGTAATTGCGTTTAGCATATTTCTTTTCGTTATTATACTATCTAATTTTGGAAAAGGTTTTGTCAAAAGTTATGCGGTTTTAATAGGATTAATTAGTGGATGGATTCTCTTTCTCATTGCAGGAAAAGTGACGATTCCAGCTCAAGTAACTCATTTTGTGCAACTTCCGCAAATATTTGCTTGGGGACTTCCAAAATGGAATACAGGTATGGCTGTATCGAGTTTCGTTATGGTATGTATTTTAGTTTCAAATACAGTGGCAGCTATTATAGCAATTAATCAAGCTACTATTCAAAAAGGGACTATTGAACAGAAACAGTTGAAGGATGGAACATGGGTTGGAGGTATTTCGCATATCATTTCTTCTGTATTTTCAACTGTAGGTGTCGTGCCGTTACCAGCAACGGCAGGATTTATACGTTTAACGAAACAAAAATATATACGATCATTCTTACTAGCATGTATATTACTAGTCGTAATGTCGCTGTTTCCGAGTATAATTCGTTATTTAGCATCTTTACCATCGGCCGTCGCATCTGCGGTTTTAATGGCTTCATTCGTACAGCTAATTGGAATTGGATTCAATAATATAAAACAAGTGGAGCTTAATGAAAGGAATGTAACAATTTTAGGCGTTGCTGTATTATTTGGAAGCGGTGTTATGTTTTTACCGTCTGGAGCACTCCAAACCTTGCCGTCTGTTATGCAGTATATATTCGGAAATGGTTTATTTGTAGGTACTGTTGTAAGTATATTGCTAGAACAAATATGGCGTACCGAAAAGTAAGTGGATACAAAGAGTGTACGCACTGTATAAAAGTCTAAAATAACATGTGAAATAAAGCCCATTTTCATTCACCACCCGCACATTTCGTTCATACAATATCTTGACTAAATAAACACCCAACTTACACATACACAGCTCTGGCTTAAGCAAGGAGGGTTATACCAGTTGAAGGAAAAAGCGTATCAATCTAAACCTTTACTCACAAAGAGAGAGAGAGAAGTATTTGAATTACTGGTTCAAGATAAAACAACGAAAGAAATTGCAGGTGAACTTTTTATAAGTGAAAAGACAGTTCGTAACCACATCTCAAACGCAATGCAAAAGCTAGGGGTTAAAGGACGTTCACAAGCAGTTGTTGAGCTTCTTCGCATGGGAGAGCTCGAACTATAAGAAAGCAGCCGACTTTTATATGAAGAGTCGGCTATTTTTTTGTTTGTATTTTGAACTTAAAAAAGGTATCTCGGACTTTGAGAGGGAAGATATGTTTAAGAAAGAAATGTTAAAAATAATTATTTTAAAATATGATGAGGTATCCGTGTCATTCATGGATAAGAAGGTGCACATATGAAGTTGTATTTTAAG
The DNA here is from genome assembly GCF_055902415.1 of Bacillus sp. SSR7. NCBI lineage: Bacteria > Bacillati > Bacillota > Bacilli > Caryophanales > Bacillaceae > Bacillus > Bacillus sp. SSR7. The sequence goes on from NZ_JBVVXV010000002.1 coordinate 25,569, forward strand.
GATATGGAGATAGGTGAAATTAAAGATGTTTTTGGAGACATGCCATGGATGTATGGAACAATTCGTTTATTCGAGAATAGTAAACCGTTCCAAAAATATTTTCGTGAGATGGTAGACGAAGATAGTATATTTGATTTTGAAAGCATAGACCCTGAATTTTTATATGAAGAAAATTGGGCTATTTTTGATGAGGATGCTCAGCGGTATTTAGGGATTGATATACCTGCTATTCATATGGAGGATAACACGATTGCGTGGCGCTGGAGATAAAGTTATCAGGTTGTGAACATCTTATGAAAGAATTCAAACGAGAACAATAAGCAGACTTTTATAAAAAATGTCAGCTAGTTGTTCTCGTTTTTTTCGCTTGCTATATGAATGATAAGAACACTCCATACATAAATAGGTAGTAAGGAGGGGATATGTTGAAAAGGGTATTGTTAGTTTCAACAAGCGCTCATGATATGAATGGACACCCGACTGGTTTGTGGCTGGAAGAGCTCGCAGCTCCTTATAATTTGTTTGAAAAAGCTAAGTTCGATGTTGATATTGTGTCGATACAGGGCGGTAGAGTGCCGATTGATAGAGTTTCTATTCCGAACGGGATACCTCGTGAATTTAAACATGTCGCTTCTTTATTGCGAAATACGAAGCCGACCTCAACGGTTCATTTTTCGGATTATGATGCGGTTTTATTTGGTGGTGGGCACGGGGCGATTGTAGATTTTCCAGGTAATCCATATGTTGCAAATTTGATTGAGAATATGTACAACAACAACCGGATTGTAGCGGCTGTTTGTCACGGAGTAAGTTCTTTAGTCGGTGTGAAAAATAAGGACGGCTCGTTTTTTAGTGCGGGTAAGCATATAACAGGTTATACAAATGATGAGGAAAAAGCTGTACATTTAGAAAAGCGAGTGCCGTTTTTGTTAGAAAGTAAATTGAAAGAAGAAGGGGCTTTGTTTTATGTGGCTCCAAATTTTACGCCGCACGTCGTAGTAGATGGGCGTTTAATTACAGGGCAAAATCCGCAGTCTAGTATGGAAATAGGGAAAGCTATAAGAAGAGCTGTAAATAAAGTATAGAAAAAGTGCTCGTTACTCATAAAGGTAGCGGGCATTTTTTCTATAGTGTAAATTGAAAACCACTTAAACTAAAAAGATGTATCGAGTATAATGACTTCATTTATAATTAATCGTGAATTTGCTATACTATTTTGTATGGACAAAAGGGGAGGCTCTTTTAATGAGAAAAGTTGCGTGTGCAAATACTTATATTAATAAAATAAAGCCCGTTATTAGAAAAACGAGTTTTAGTCAATTGAAAATAGATGAAATTGCGAAGTATATGGATATTAGTAAAGCTACTTTATATAAACGTTTTTCTTCAAAAGATGAGATTATTGAAGCTGTGGTAGAAGATTTTATGAACTACCTTCTTGAAGGGGATGCGGATAATCAAGATGAAAGTATGTCTTTTGCAGAACGTTTCCAAAAGACGTTTATTCACTCTTTAAAATGTGTGACATACATTTCTGATGTCTTTTTACAAGATTTGAAAGAGGTATATCCGCACTTATCTGATCAGTTAGTCGCTGCACAACAAAATCGTAATCATAATTTGCAAATGTTTTTTGAAGCTGGTATGGAACAAGGCTACTTTAATAAAATGAATGCACAATTATTTATGGTGCAAGATGATGTGATGTTAAGACGTATTATAGATCATTCTTTTTGTATTCAGTACGATATTACGTTAAAGAAAGCGATACTTGATTTTTATCAACTAAAGAAGTATCAACTGTTTAAACCGGAGTATATAGACGCGATTGATGATTCTGAAATTGAAAAAGAAGTTATGGCTATTTTGCAAATGATTTCGTAAAAAAGCAGATTTTCCTATATGAATGGAAAATCTGCTTTTTTATTACATGTTATTTGTTTATGTGTTGTAATACTAATTCGGCTACTGGACCACCTGAAGCTGGGTTTTGACCAGTGATAACACGATTATCTTCTACAGCGTAAGCTTCCCAAGGCTGCGTGGCTTTTTCGTAAAGTCCTCCATTTTTAATAAGTTCATCTTCTGTTAAAAATGGAACGAATTGATCCAATTCAACTAGTTTTTCCTCTTCATTTGAGAATCCTGTTACTTTTTTACCACTAATTAAACGTTCCCCATTACTTAATGTGATATGAAATAAACCAGCAGCTCCGTGGCAAACAGAGGAAACAATTCCGCCATTTTCATAAATGCTACGGCTAATCATTTGGAGTTCTTTATTTTCAGGGAAGTCCCAAATCACACCGTGACCACCTGCGTAATAAATAACAGCATAGTCTTCCGGATTCACTTCACTCGGTTTCATGGTAGAACCGAGACGATTCATAAATTCTTTCTTTTGATACCATTCCCAATCGACGCTCTCCGCCATTGCTAAACTATGCGGATCAATCGGTGTATAACCACCTTGTGGGCTAACATAATCTACTTCGTAACCAGCTTCTTCAACTTTTTTAACGAAATGGACAGCTTCACCAAGCCAAAGGCCAGTAGCTCGATTTAAACTTGGATATTTTTCAACGCTCGTTAATACAACTAACATTTTTTTCTTCATCATAATCCTCCTATAATGTTTCTTCTATATATAAGTTCATTATTTTATTAAGTTAGAAATTGCAAATCTGAATAACCATGTCAGTCCTCCTTATATCGGATTTGAAATTAGTGTATAACAATTTTTGAACAAAGTAAACTAAAAACACTAAAATAGTTTACTTTGTATATTTTTCGTTGACAAACTGTAATGCTGAAACTATGATAGTTCCATGAATAGCGAACAATGGACATGTTTCGTTTCGAATTCAATTTGTCGCGCGATACATTTGATGAAGTTGTTTAGCAGTGATGGAAGTGCTAAACAACTTTATTTTCATTTTTAGTTATTACAATCAGGAGAGGTGTTACACATGGGGAAAGATATAAGTAACCATTCAAAATGGTTTGTTTTCACATTATGTTTTATCGTTTTATTAGGACCGATGAATGCGGTTTTATTTAATGTTGCGTTAGAGGATATTGCTCATGATTTATCTATTAGTCAATCAAAAGTAAGTTGGGTTGTAGTAGGTTATTCCTTAGTTGTGGGTATTGGTTCAATGATATATGGGAAGCTTGCTGATCGTTATAGTGTAAAAAAACTATTGATTATTTCAATCATCATATTTGTAGAGGGGTCCATTATTGGATTTGTAAATCAATCTTATGCGATTGTCATTTTTGCAAGATTAGTGCAGGCGAGTGGGGGCGCGGCGTTTATCGCGCTTAGTATGATTGCGGTAGCAAAATTAGTCGTTCCTGCTAAGAAGCCTGGTGCTTTAGCGATGATTAGTTCTTCTATTGCATTAGCGGTTGGTATTGGTCCTTTAGTTGGCGGGGCTATTACAAATACACTAGGATGGCCATATTTATTTTTATTTATGGTTATTGCAGTAGTGGGGATTGTCTTGCTTATAAAATTTATGCCAGAAGAATCGCGGCATACGGATGAAGCGTTTCATTTTGATTACATTGGAGCGGTATTATTATTTGCGTTCATTACGACTGTTTTGTTAGGTGTCAATATGAATAGTTGGTTATTTGTGTTATCGGTAGCTTTCTTATTTTTGTTTGCGGTTCGCATGAAGAACGCGGAGCATCCATTTATTGATATTGAGTTATTTTCGAACAAAGCATTTCTTCGTTTAATAGCAATCGGATTTATAATGAATGTGGCGTTATGTGCTAATTTATTATTATTGCCATTACTGTTAGGAAGAGTGCACGGATTGTCGCCGTTGGTTATCGGAATTGTATTATTTGTTGCATCACTCTTCGGTATTGTGTCTAGTTTTATTACTGGAAAGATTGTTCCTTCGTTTGGAAATGTGAATATGATTTATGTAGCGTCTGTCATTATGATTGTTGGCTTTTTAATTTTAGGGTTTATTCCGAATGGAAGTATAGTCGTTATTGTATTGGCGATTATTTTAACGTTTATGAGTTATTCTGCCATTCAAGTATCATTGAACACTTTTATACCAAAAACATTACATGCAGCTAAAGTTGGAGTCGGTCTTGGTTTATATAATTTAATTAACTTTTTCGGTATGGCATTTGGACCGGCTGTAGCGAGCAAAATTATGGAATCTACAAATAGTTATCGTTTTAATTTTATATTAATCGTCATTTTAATTTCTGCTCATTTCTTCTTATTAATAGGAATGTCTTCTTTCCAAAAAAAGATGGAGCATTAAATATGTAATTTATATAGAAGGAACCGACTTTCATATAGAAGATCGGTTATTTTTCTGTCTTGCAAATTATGAAAAAAAGGAGCAAAATAAAAAAGGTCCTAGTCTATACAGGTACAAATGAAAATTTTCATACAGAAGCAGTTTAAGTGTGCGAACTTAAAGTGTGTAAAATATAATGATAAAATAAGATGATGAATGAGAAAACGGGTGATGAAGTTGAATAGAGCAATCGGTGTTATCGATTCAGGAGTTGGCGGTTTAACAGTAGCGAAGGAATTAATTCGTCAGTTGCCGAAAGAGCGCATTATATATTTAGGGGATACAGCACGTTGCCCTTATGGTCCACGTTCTCGAGAAGAGGTGCGCCAATTCACGTGGGAAATGACGGAGCATTTACTAGATTTAAATATCAAAATGTTAGTTATTGCATGTAATACAGCAACTGCAGTTGTATTAGAAGAAATGCAGAAAAAATTACCGATTCCAGTGGTAGGAGTTATTCACCCAGGATCACGTACAGCTTTAAAAATGACAAACACGTATCATGTTGGGATTATTGGAACGATTGGAACGGTGAAAAGTGGTGCATACGAAGAAGCGTTAAAGTCTATTAATAATCGTGTTATGGTAGAAAGTTTAGCGTGTCCGCCTTTTGTTGAGCTTGTAGAGAGCGGCAATTTCGAAAGTGAAATGGCGTATGAAGTTGTAAGAGAAACGTTGCAACCGCTGAAAAACACTGATATTGATACGCTTATTTTAGGGTGTACACATTATCCGATTTTAGGTCCTGTTATTAAACAAGTAATGGGAGATAAAGTACAACTAATTAGTTCTGGTGACGAAACGGCGCGTGAAGTAAGTACTATTTTATACCATAGTAAAATGTTGAATGAGGGAGAGGAACAAAGTGATCATCTCTTCTTAACAACAGGAAAAATAGGTCTATTTAAAGAAATTGCATCAAAATGGTTCGGTCAACCGATTGAAAATGTGAAACATATTCATTTAGAAAAAGAATAATAGTAGAATCCATATAAGTGAACTCCTGAGAAATCAGGAGTTTTTTGTTTATAAGGAGCACAGCTTGTTCTAAAAAGAGAAACAGCTCGTATACATAATAGTACAAACTTAGATTTTAGGGGGGAATGGCATGCCTAAATCCACTTTTAAATGGGTTGTTGGTGCTACTGTGAGCGCTGTTTTACTAACAGGGTGTGGCTTTATAAATCAGGAGAAAGCAACGGAACAAATTGATCCGCCAAAACAAGTTACCTATACAGAGGGTGGAAAAAAAGAAGTATCTAAGAAAGATAAGCAAGTACAAACGGTGAATAGAGAACTATACCTTGTTGATAAAAATGGCTATGTCGTACCGCAAACGTTAGCTATACCTACTCCGAAAGCAAATGAGGTTATTCAGCAAACATTAGAGTACCTTGTGAAAGATGGACCGGTAACGAATTTATTACCGAATGGGTTCCGTGCAGTCATTCCAGCAAATACATCGATGACCTTAGATTTAAAAAAAGATGGGACGGCAGTCATTGATTTCTCAAAAGAAATGAAAAACTATGCAAAAGAAGAAGAGCGTCAAATTGTTGAGTCAATAGCGTGGACGTTGACGCAATTTAAAGAAGTAAAACAAGTGCAGTTCCAAATAAATGGAGAAAAATTAGCGAAGATGCCTGTTGGTGGTACGCCGCTCGGTGAAGGTGTGAGCCGTGCGAACGGTATCAACTTCGATGATGAACAAGTAGCGGATGTAACGAATACAAAACCAGTTATCCTTTATTTTATGGCGCAAAATAATAATAAACAGCAATACTACGTACCAGTAACACGCCGCGTTGTAGAAGGAAAAGAAAATGATTATGCAGCAATTGTAGATGAACTTGTAAAAGGGCCGATTCATCAATCTCTTCTGAACGATTTCAATCCAGGAGTTAAGCTGATTACGAATCCAAAATTACAAGATGGAAATCTTACATTAAACTTTAATGAAAATATCTTTATAAACCCAGATAAAAATATGATTTCAAATTACGTATTGAAGTCATTAGTGTTATCTTTAACAGAAAAGAAAGGCGTGAAAAGCGTTTCTATTGAAGTAAATGGTAAAGCGAATCTTATAGATGAAAAGGGCGGAAAGTTAATAAAACCTGTAGATCGTCCAGAAAACGTGAATACAGGTAGTTTTTAATCGTCAATAATTTGATATACTTAAGTAAGAAAGAGGAATTGCTTTTTGGGTTCCTCTTCTTTTATTGTATACATATCATACATTTAAATTTGGCTATACTAACAAGTAGTTATGAGGAGGTTATTTTTATGCGAGTAGATGGTAGAGAAAAAACAGAATTACGCCATATACATATTCATACGAATTATTTAAAACATCCAGAAGGATCAGTGTTAATTGAGGTTGGGGATACAAAGGTAATTTGCTCAGCGACAATTGAAGAGCGCGTCCCGCCATTTATGCGTGGAGAAGGAAAGGGCTGGGTAACAGCTGAATATGCGATGATTCCACGTGCGACAGAACAACGTACAATTAGGGAGTCAAGTAAAGGGAAAGTAACAGGACGTACAATGGAAATCCAGCGCTTAATTGGACGAGCATTACGTGCGGTAGTTGACTTAGAAGCGCTTGGTGAGAGAACGGTTTGGATTGATTGTGATGTTATTCAAGCGGATGGTGGAACGCGAACTGCTTCTATTACAGGTGCATACGTAGCGATGGTATTAGCGTTTGAGAAGTTATTACAAGCAGAAAAAGTATCTAAAATTCCAGTGAAAGATTATTTAGCAGCAACGTCAGTAGGGATTGTTGAAGAGCAAGGTGTTGTTTTAGATTTGAACTATGCAGAAGATTCTAAAGCAGACGTTGATATGAACGTAATTATGACTGGAAAAGGTCAGTTCGTTGAAGTGCAAGGAACTGGAGAAGAAGCGACGTTTAGCAGAGCGCAGTTAAATGAATTACTTGATGCTGCAGAACAAGGCATTTTCCAACTGATTGATATGCAAAAAGAAGCGTTAGGTGACATCGTATCTCATATAGAGTAGAGGTGGAAAATATGAAACAAGTTGTTGTAGCGACAAAAAATATGGGGAAAGTACGTGAATTTGCTGAGTTATTTGAGCGATTTGATTTAGAAGTAAAATCATTACACGATTTCCCTCATATTGAAGAAGTCGAAGAAACTGGTGAAACATTTGAAGAAAATGCGATTTTAAAAGCGGATAGTTTGAGTAGACAGTTGAATGCAATCGTAATTGCGGATGATTCAGGTCTTATTGTAGATGCTTTAAATGGGAAACCAGGCGTGTATTCAGCTCGTTTTGCTGGAGAGCCGAAAGATGATCAAGCGAATATTGATAAAGTTTTACAAGAATTAAATGAAGTAGCGTTTGAAAAGCGTAAAGCTCGTTTCTACTGTGCATTAGCAGTGGCTTTCCCTGAAGGGGATAAAAAGCCTGTCATTGTAAACGGGACATGTGAAGGATTCATTTTAGAACAACGCCGCGGGGAAAACGGCTTTGGATATGATCCAATCTTTTATGTGGAAGAATATAAAAAAGCGATGGCGGAACTAAGTTCAGATGAGAAAAATGCTATTAGTCACCGCGGACGTGCTCTACGTAAGCTAGAAGAAAAAATCCCTGAATGGTTTTTAGGAGAATAAGGGAGAGAGATTGATGAAAGCTTTAATCGTAAGCGATAGTCATAGCTCTGTGAAGGAATTACAGCAGTTAAAAGAGAAGTATGAAGGGAAAGTAGATATCATGATTCATTGCGGTGATTCAGAGCTAACGCCTGCTCATGAAGAGTTGCAAGGTTTCCGTGTTGTAAAAGGGAATTGTGATTATGCTAACTTTCAAGACGAAATTGTAACTGATGTAGATGGTATTCGTTTCGTAGTTGTGCACGGACATCGTCATAACGTGAAAATGACGTTACAAACATTAGCGTACCGTGCAGAAGAGGTAGGGGCGCAAGTTGCATGCTTCGGACACTCTCATGTATTAGGTGCGGAATTGATCGACGGCGTATTATTTATTAATCCAGGCAGTATTTTATTACCGCGTCAGCGTGTAGAAAAGACATTTGCTTTATTAGAAATGGATGAAAATCAAATGGAAGTTCGTTTTGAAACACTAGACGGGCAGCTAGTTGAACAAGCAGTTTTTAAAAGAGGATAAGAAAAATTATCCTCTTTTAAAAAAGGTGTTGACTTTATGTATGGTTATACATATAATAAATATTGTCGATAGGGAAACGGCGCTAACGAGTGAAAATAAAATAACATATGCGGGTGTAGTTTAGTGGTAAAACAAGAGCCTTCCAAGCTCTGGTCGAGAGTTCGATTCTCTTCACCCGCTCCATGTCCCAGTAGCTCAGCCGGATAGAGCATACGCCTTCTAAGCGTACGGTCGGGAGTTCGAATCTCTCCTGGGACGCTAAAAAAACCTTGTTATCTTTTGATAACAAGGTTTTTTGTTTGTCTACAAATTGATGTATGTGCAAAAGGTGTGAAAATATTATAACTGGATATATGATAATGAGTATATGCAACAGATTAACAGATTAACAGATTAAAGTGCATTAAAAAGAGCGCTTAAAAACGCCCTTTGCTAGTCAGTTATATTATTTGTTTGTTCAGGCTCATCAAATGGTTTATGCACGTATTGAAAACCGTATCCAGCTTCAACGAGAACTTCATCAACCTTTTCTAAAAATTCTTTGCCCCATTCAGTAAAAAGATATTTCCCGAATATCTTAATAACAAAACCATACCCTTTTACTTCAGGATACCTTTCGTAAACCTCGTCACTTTCTATAAAGCCCAAATACAAATTGATTTTTTCTTGCAGTAACTCAATATGTTTTTCTTCATCAGTCCAGTCTAATTCATCAGCAATGACTAAATAGGCTATTTTTTCTTCTTGATTGTAGCCCATAAAGTCAACTTTTTCTAATTCATATAAAGACATAAAAACACCTCTTATCTATTGTTTTCTTCTAATTTCAACTTTAGTTGGAGGTATTTCCGTGCCGCCTACAAATGGTGGTTTTCCTTTACCTACAACTGTTGCGCCGTGTTCTTCAATTTCGGGAATCGCAATTTTTTGTTTTTTAGTAAGGGGAGCAGTTGGCGAACCCTTTGCTTCAACTATTCTTATATCTTCTAAATCATTATTCGCCCCTAGAAAATCAAGCCTTGTCTTTGTCCCTGTTTTATTAGTCTTTAAAGTTATTTGTTCTACTACTGTATCTACTTCTTTTTCAAATGCTTTCCCAGTTGCTTGATTTATTCCTATTTGTCCCTGTCTTTGGGCTTTTACTGCTTCCGCGCTCTTGTCTATCTTTTTCGCAGTATCTATGGCATCAGCTACCTTTTTGGCACCTTTAACTACTTTTATTCCTTTACCTAGCGGAGTAAGACCCGCAAAAACCATGACGCCAGCGCCAGTGCGTTCCCGCCACGAAAGTTTTTCGCCAGTGTCGGGATCAACACCTTCTATAACGCGTCGTACATCGTATTCTCCTAACTGTTCACTTACAATATTATAAAACTTTTTACCCGCCCTAGTACGATTGAGCAACCGTTATCGAAACTTATCCCTGTTAGTGTGTTACAATGAATAGAAGCGGAAAACGATAATCTCCAATTGACTAGACCTGTGATTGGTTAGAAGGTTGTATAAAAAAGGGAGATGGCGCAAAGATGGCGAGATCAAATGAGAATGATTTAACGGAGAAATTGGCAGAAGGTCACCGGAAATATGGTGATGGCAACTTTACAGTACAGAACATCGGTGATGAAACTAACCCGAACTGGACTGTCGTAAAAAATGTGAGGAAGGGATCAGCAGGCATTCGTGAAGGAGAAGATATATTAAGACTGCGATCAAAATATATAAAATAGTACGGAAATGAGCGGACTGAGAGTTCGAACCCCTCCTGGGACGCTAAAAAACCTTGTTATTTTTTGATAACAAGGTTTTTTTGTTTATTTTAAATTAGTTATTAATAAATTTCTCAAATACAAAACCATAATCTTTCACATTATATTGTTTCTTCGTATCAACAAGCCAGTTAAGGACAATCTCGTTCATTTCTTTAAACTGCTCTGCTAAATTTACTTGTGCGTTTGAAATCTTACAATTCTGTAAGGTAACTGTAAGGTAGTTCGATGGTAACAGATTGTTAATCCTCTATAATGAAGGTAACAACGATAAAACGAGGAGGAAGAAATAATGAAGGGATTAATCGTAACGGGTTTAACAGTTGCTTTTGGATTTGTAGCATATGAGAAATTAACGTATGTAGTTGATGTTGTAAAACATTTAATTGCGTAGAGGAAACTACCATGAGAGGGAAAGGGAATGAGTGAATGAATGGAATGGTTATTTGGAATTATAGGTACTTGTAGTGTAGTGTTATTGTTCTTTGTCCCAAGTGGTATACTTAGTTCGACGACGAGTTTGTTCTTCTTAAGTTTGTTTGCTTGTACGATGCTCATCATTATGTTTTTAATGAAGCGAAGTAAACCAATCTTCTATTGTAGCATGATTGTTATGGCAATTATTGTTCTCCAAATTATTACCCTTGTTATATACCCCACTATTATAAAAGCTTTCCATTAATGATAAATCCTCTGCTTTCGTCGCTGAGGGTTTTTATTTGTACATTTTACATTTTAAGTAAGGATTTTTTTATATTGAAATATAAAAATTAAATATTTTCATATTTCAAACAAAGGGTTTTGAGATGTTGTGTTCTCATTACTCATTTGATATATTTACTTTAAAGATAATTAAAATCTAGAAAAAGAGGCGGACGTATGGATAAAAAAGAAAATACGGTCGTATTGTTTCCGCAGCTATCAGAGCGCTATATTGATGAAGGTTTTTTAGCACTGAAAGAGCGGAAATTCGAAGATGCATTGCGCTGCTTTGAAATATTACGTCAGTATAATGCAGAAACGGAACAAACGGAACTAGCTTCGGTTATTTGTTTGTTAGAATTAAAGCATATGGAAGAAGCAAAAGAGAAGTGTGAACAGTTACTGGAAACAGGAGCTGTATTATTTGGTGATATTCTTGAAACGTATGTGACAATTTTAGTTCAAACAAATGATTATGAAGGCGTAATTGAAACCGTTGAAAAAGTTTTGCAAACGAAAGATATAATGCCGGAACAAAAGGAAAAATTAGCACAGCTCGCTTTATTTGCAGAAGGTATGTTAAATGAAGTAGATACGTCACTAGTCGATTCGAATTTTGAATTAGATGAATTTACTAATGAAATGTTTGGAGAAAACTTTGGGCAAAAGCTAAGAGCGATTCAGCAACTTTCGTTAAAAGACTTAGATCTTGCATTACCTGTTTTAAAGAAATTTTTAGTAGACGAAAAACAGCATCCTTATTTGAAAACTTCTATTTTATATAAAATGATAGAAAATCAAATAGAAGAAGAGATAGAGGTAGAAAAGTTTGGAAATACGATCAAGGTAATTCCAGCATTTACAGGTCATAATGAGGAGCAATCCGATAACATTATACATACATTATCAAGTCGATTAGAGCAAAATTATCCCGATATATTTGATGCGATGGTTACATATTGGAAAGAATTGCAAATTAGCATTTTCCCATTCGCTCTATTAATGGATAAAGTGGAGATTTGGGCTGCTGTTTTAGAGAGAATTGGTAGAAAGCGTTTCGGATTGACTATTAATGAAGAAGAGCTTATGACAGCGTATAATATTGAATTAGAAGAGTTTCATATTGCCTATCAATGGTTATTACGTGTTGAAAGAGAAGGATATTTGCCCGTATAATTATGAAAAAGAATCGTTCGGTTCTTGAAACGAGCATATTCTATGTTATAATGTAAGGGTTGCAAAAGGCAGAAATCTGCCTGTTTGTAAGAGAAGAGAAGTGTAATTCTCTTACTTAATATGTTTCATATTATTCTCGAACAAAATATACCGTAGTTGTCTTTTAGGCAATTAGTAGATTGGAACATTATATCTGAAAGCTTTTGCTAGAGGATTATTTGTACTTTTGTTATTTCAAAAAAGAGATAATGAAGATCTTAATCTATAGAGGTATGTGCATACATTATTATAGTTGGAGGGAAAGAATAAATGGCTGCAAAATGGGAAAAATTAGAAGGTAACGTAGGCGTTTTAACAATCGAAGTTGATGCTAAAGAAGTAAACAACTCTATCGACGCTGCGTTCAAAAAAGTAGTAAAAACAATCAACGTACCAGGTTTCCGTAAAGGAAAAATGCCTCGTCCGTTATTCGAACAACGCTTTGGTATCGAATCTTTATACCAAGATGCTTTAGATATCATCTTACCAAAAGCATACGGTGAAGCGATCGATGAAGCTGGTATCTTCCCAGTTGCTCATCCTGAAATCGACATCGAGAAGTTCGAAAAAAATGCTAACCTTATCTTCACTGCAAAAGTTACAGTGAAACCTGAAGTTAAATTAGGTGAGTACAAAGGTTTAGCAGTAGAAAAAGTTGAAACAACTGTAACTGACGAAGATGTAGAGAACGAATTAAAATCTTTACAAGAGCGTCAAGCTGAGCTAGTTGTTAAAGAAGAAGGAACTGTTGAAAACGGTGATACAGCTGTAATCGACTTCGAAGGTTTCGTTGATGGCGAAGCATTTGAAGGCGGAAAAGGCGAAAACTATTCTCTAGCAATCGGTTCTGGTACATTCATCCCAGGTTTCGAAGAGCAAGTAATTGGTCTTAAATCTGGTGAGTCTAAAGACGTTGAAGTATCATTCCCAGAAGAGTACCATGCTGCTGAATTAGCTGGCAAACCAGCAACATTCAAAGTAACAGTTCACGAAATCAAAACAAAAGAACTTCCTGAGTTAAACGACGAGTTCGCTAAAGAAGCTGACGAAGCGGTTGCAACTCTTGATGAATTAAAAGCAAAACTTCGCACAAACTTAGAAGAAGGCAAAAAGCACGAAGCTGAGCACAAAGTACGTGACGAAGTAGTAGAATTAGCTGCTGCTAACGCTGAAATCGATATTCCAGAAGCTATGATCGACACTGAGTTAGATCGTATGGTTCGTGAATTCGAGCAACGTTTAAGCCAACAAGGTATGAACCTTGAGCTTTACTACCAATTCACAGGTACTGATGCTGACAAGTTAAAAGAGCAAATGAAAGAAGACGCTCAAAAACGCGTAAGAATCAACCTTGTTCTTGAAGCTATCATTGAAGCTGAAAACATCGAAGTTACTGAAGAAGAAGTAACTGCAGAAGTTGAAAAAATGGCTGAAATGTACGGTATGCCAGTAGACGCTATCAAGCAAGCTCTTGGAAGCGTAGACGCTTTAGCTGAAGATCTTAAAGTTCGTAAAGCTGTAGACTTCTTAGTAGAAAACGCTGCATAATAAAATAACAAGGCGCGATTTTAATCGTGCCTTGTTTTATAAATATAGAAATATATTTATAAAACTTTTCGATGAAGAAGGAAAACTTCCTTAATGAGTCGAATATACATATTTCAAAAGTTTTAAAAACTTTTTATTTGTACATAACTAGTCATATTATTTGTATTTCTCGCCACGTAGTGACATAATATGTATTTACATACGATACATTTATCGTGTACATACGAAGGCAAGAGGTTAGCACTTTGTAAGGGGTGTGAAAATATGTTTAAATTTAATGATGAAAAAGGGCAATTAAAATGTTCTTTCTGTGGTAAAACACAAACGCAAGTTCGAAAATTAGTTGCAGGTCCAGGTGTTTACATTTGTGACGAGTGTATCGAGCTTTGTACTGAAATTGTACAAGAGGAGCTTGCGAAAGACGAAGAAGTAGAATTCAAAGATGTACCGAAACCGGTAGAAATTCGTGAAATCTTAGATGAGTATGTCATCGGACAAGATAACGCGAAAAAAGCACTAGCGGTAGCGGTATATAACCATTACAAACGCATTAATTCTAACAGCAAAATTGATGATGTAGAATTAGCGAAGAGTAATATCGCACTTATCGGGCCAACAGGTAGTGGTAAAACATTACTGGCACAAACGTTAGCGCGTATTTTAAATGTTCCATTTGCAATCGCGGACGCGACATCTTTAACTGAAGCTGGATACGTTGGGGAAGATGTAGAAAACATCTTACTAAAATTAATCCAAGCAGCTGATTATGATGTAGAGAAAGCGGAAAAAGGAATCATTTATATTGATGAGATTGATAAAGTGGCACGTAAGTCCGAAAATCCATCAATTACACGTGATGTATCTGGTGAAGGTGTGCAGCAGGCACTTCTGAAAATTTTAGAAGGTACTGTAGCAAGCGTTCCACCTCAAGGTGGTCGTAAGCATCCGCACCAAGAGTTTATTCAAATTGATACAACGAATATCTTATTCATCTGTGGTGGAGCGTTTGATGGCATCGAGCCAATTATTAAACGCCGTCTTGGTGAAAAAGTAATTGGATTTGGTTCTGAGAAGAAAAATGCTGATGTAAATGAGAAGCATGTTTTATCTCACGTATTACCAGAGGACCTTTTAAGATTTGGTTTAATTCCAGAGTTTATCGGTCGTCTTCCAGTTATTGCAAACCTAGAGCCGCTTGATGAAGATGCTCTTGTTGATATTTTAACGAAACCGAAAAATGCACTTGTTAAGCAATTCCAAAAATTATTGGAGCTTGACGATGTTGAGTTAGAGTTTGAAGAAGGCGCACTAATTGAAATTGCGAAAAAAGCAATTGAACGTAAAACAGGTGCTCGCGGACTTCGTTCTATTATTGAAGGCTTAATGCTGGATGTAATGTTCGAACTTCCATCTCGTAAAGATATCGAGAAGTGTGTTCTTACAAAAGAAACAGTAGCTGATAATGCACCGCCAAAATTGGTGTTACAAGACGGTACTGTACTTGATACAAAAACATCTGCATAATGCGAAAGAGAAACAGCAATTTTTATAATTGCTGTTTTTCTTTATGTTTAGCTATGTTCCTCCGCGGAAATACTAAGAGATAAAACATTGCGGGAGGAAATAAATGATGAGCTGGACAAATATATTTTTACTTGTTCAACTTGTTTTTGGTGTAATTGTCGGATTGTATTTTTGGCATTTACTTCGAAATCAGCGAACACAAAAAGTTTCAATTGATCGAGAATCAAAAAAAGAATTAGAACAGCTTCGTAAAATGCGCGAGATTTCTTTAACAGAGCCGCTTGCGGAAAAGGTGCGTCCTACATCCTTTTTAGATATTGTAGGGCAAGAGGACGGGATTAAGTCGTTAAAAGCGGCTCTTTGTGGTCCGAACCCGCAACATGTGATTATATATGGTCCGCCAGGTGTCGGAAAGACAGCGGCAGCACGTCTTGTATTAGAAGAAGCGAAACGGAATCCAAAATCTCCATTTCGTACAAATGCAACATTTATTGAACTGGATGCGACGACAGCTCGATTTGATGAACGTGGTATTGCAGATCCTTTAATCGGTTCGGTGCATGATCCAATTTATCAAGGTGCTGGTGCGATGGGGCAAGCAGGTATTCCACAACCGAAAAAAGGTGCGGTAACAGATGCTCACGGTGGTATTTTGTTTATTGATGAGATAGGTGAACTACATCCGATTCAAATGAACAAAATGTTAAAAGTACTAGAAGATCGGAAAGTGTTTTTGGAAAGTGCATATTATAGTGAAGAGAATACGATGATCCCAACGTATATACATGACATTTTTCAAAAAGGTTTACCAGCCGATTTTCGTTTAGTTGGGGCGACGACACGCTCGCCAGAGGAGATCCCTCCTGCTATTCGGTCGCGCTGTTTAGAAGTGTTCTTCCGTGAGTTAGATACAGAAGAAATTCAAAAAGTAGCGAAGAATGCGGCTGACAAAGTGGAAATGCAAATCGGTGAAAATGGTATTGAAATGATTGGGATGTATGCGAGAAATGGACGAGAAGCGATTAATCTTGTACAAATTTCTGCTGGAATGGCAATAAATGAAGAACGTCCTTTCATTAAAGATGAAGATATAGAGTGGGTTGTGCACTCTAGTCAGCTCACACCGAAGTATGAAAAACATATTTATCCTATTCCGAGAATCGGTCTTGTAAATGGACTTGCTGTATACGGACCAAATACAGGTGCATTATTAGAAATTGAAGTAACGGCAATCAAGGCGAAAGATAAAGGATCGGTAAATGTTACCGGAATTGTTGAAGAAGAAAGTATTGGTAGTCAAACGAAATCAATTCGCCGTAAAAGTATGGCGAAAGGTTCTGTAGATAATGTATTAACCGTACTTCGATCTCTAGATGTGTTGCCAGAAGGGTACGATATACATATTAATTTTCCAGGCGGTATCCCGATTGATGGGCCTTCGGCGGGAATTGCTATGGCAACAGGCGTGTATTCAGCAGTGCATCATACGTATGTGAATAATGAAGTAGCGATGACTGGTGAGATAAGTATACACGGGGAAGTGAAACCTATCGGTGGTGTGTACGCAAAAATAAAAGCTGCGAAAAAGGCAGGAGCTAAGAAAGTTATCATTCCTGCTGAAAACATGCAACCATTTTTGTATACAATAAAAGGGATTGAAATTATTCCTGTTCGGAAGTTGAAGGAAGTATTTGAGCTAACGTTTATACAGGAAAATATACATCGAGAGCTTGATGTACATACTACGATAGACGAAACAGATGCACAATCAATGTGAGAATGAACGATAATAGTATTTGCCAGACTTCGTTTAAGTTTGTATGCTTAAGCGGAGTCTTTTTTCTTTTTATAAGGGAGAAAAAAGAGGGATTTACAGTTGCAGAGAATCTCTGCAATTGCATCTAGATGTATTGTAATATAAAATAGTTGAACAGGAGTTTAATTTATTATGGAGGTGCTATGTCTAGTATGAATACGAATGAAAGAATCGTGCCCCTCCTACCATTAAGAGGCGTTCTCGTATATCCAACGATGGTTCTGCATCTTGATGTAGGACGTGATAAATCGATACAAGCACTAGAGCAGGCGGCAATGGATGAAAATATTATCTTTTTAGCAATGCAAAAAGAAATGAATATCGATGATCCGAAAGAAGATGACATATATAGTGTAGGTACAGTGGCGAAAGTGAAGCAAATGTTAAAATTGCCTAACGGTACGCTTCGTGTCCTTGTAGAAGGTTTACATAGAGCAGAAGTAGTAGAGTTTATCGAAGAAGAAAATGTAGTGCAGGTTTCTATTAAAACGATAACGGAAGAAGTGGAAGCTGATTTAGAAGAGAAAGCTCTTATGCGTACATTACTGGAGCATTTCGAGCAATATATTAAAGTTTCGAAAAAAGTTTCAAATGAAACATTTGCAACAGTAGCTGATGTAGAAGAGCCAGGAAGATTAGCGGATTTAATTGCTTCTCACTTGCCAATTAAAACGAAGCAGAAACAAGAGATTTTAGAAATCATATCTGTGAAAGAACGATTACATACACTTATTTCAATTATTCAAGATGAACAAGAATTACTTAGTTTAGAAAAGAAAATTGGACAAAAAGTGAAACGTTCAATGGAGCGCACGCAAAAAGAATATTTCTTACGTGAGCAAATGAAGGCGATTCAAACTGAACTTGGCGATAAAGAAGGCAAGGGCGGGGAAGTTGAAGAACTTCGTGAGAAAATTGAACAGTCAGGAATGCCTGAAGAAACAATGAAGGCTGCACTGAAAGAATTAGATCGTTATGAAAAGTTACCAGCAAGTTCTGCGGAGAGCGGTGTAATTCGAAATTATATCGATTGGTTATTAGCACTTCCGTGGACAGAAGCAACAGAAGATATGATTGATCTTGCTCATTCGGAAGAGATTTTAAACAAAGATCATTACGGTCTTGAGAAAGTGAAAGAGCGCGTACTTGAATATTTAGCGGTACAGAAGTTAACAAATTCATTAAAAGGACCTATCCTTTGTTTAGTAGGACCTCCTGGGGTCGGAAAAACTTCGTTAGCGCGTTCCATTGCAACATCATTAAATCGTAATTTTGTCCGTGTATCCCTTGGTGGTGTACGTGATGAATCTGAAATTCGTGGTCACCGCCGTACGTATGTTGGAGCAATGCCAGGGCGCATTATTCAAGGTATGAAAAAGGCGAAATCAGTTAATCCAGTCTTCTTATTAGATGAGATTGATAAAATGTCTAACGATTTCCGTGGAGATCCATCAGCAGCATTACTTGAAGTGTTAGATCCAGAGCAAAACCATAACTTCAGTGATCATTACATTGAAGAACCATATGATTTATCCAAGGTTATGTTTGTAGCAACTGCAAATACACTTTCAAGTATTCCAGGCCCATTGCTTGATCGTATGGAAATTATTTCGATTGCTGGCTATACAGAACTTGAAAAAGTTCACATTGCTCGCGAACATTTATTGCCGAAACAATTAAAAGAGCATGGCTTACGAAAAGGTAATTTACAAGTACGTGATGAAGCGCTTCTTGAAATGATTCGCTATTATACACGTGAGGCTGGTGTTCGTACGCTAGAGCGCCAAATTGCAAAAGTTTGTCGTAAAGCAGCAAAAATTATCGTTACAGCAGAACGCAAGCGTATTGTAGTAACAGAGAAAAATGTTGTTGATTTACTTGGTAAGCACATATTCCGTTATGGGCAAGCCGAGAAAACAGACCAAGTTGGTATGGCGACAGGTTTAGCGTATACAGCAGCAGGTGGGGATACGCTTGCAATTGAAGTTTCTGTAGCGCCAGGTAAAGGGAAATTAATTTTAACAGGGAAACTTGGGGATGTTATGAAAGAATCCGCACAAGCAGCGTTTAGTTATATTCGTTCTCGTGCAGAAGAACTTCAAATTGACCCGAATTTCCATGAGAAAAATGATATTCATATTCATGTTCCAGAAGGAGCAGTTCCAAAGGATGGACCGTCAGCAGGTATTACGATGGCAACGGCACTTATTTCTGCACTAACAGGTATTCCTGTAAGTAAAGAAGTGGGTATGACAGGTGAAATTACACTTCGTGGCCGTGTATTACCAATTGGTGGTTTAAAAGAAAAAACATTAAGTGCTCACCGCGCAGGTTTAACTAAAATTATTTTACCAGCGGAAAATGAGAAAGATTTAGATGATATTCCAGAAAGCGTAAAAGAAAATCTTACGTTTGTGCTTGCATCTCATTTAGATGAAGTATTGGAGCACGCATTAGTAGGAGTGAAACAATGAAAGTAACAAAAGCAGATATTGTAATTAGTGCTGTGAAACCAGAACAATATCCAGACAGTGATTTACCAGAAATTGCATTAGCAGGTCGTTCAAATGTCGGGAAGTCTTCCTTTATTAATAAAATTTTAAATCGTAAAAAGTTAGTACGTATTTCTTCTAAGCCAGGAAAAACGCAAACGTTGAACTTTTTCTTAATCAATGAGATGATGCATTTTGTTGACGTTCCAGGTTATGGATATGCGAAAGTATCTAAATCAGAGCGCGCAGCATGGGGCAAGATGATTGAAACGTACTTTACAACACGTGAGCAATTAGACGCAGCGGTATTAGTAGTTGATCTACGTCACAAACCAACAAGCGATGACGTGATGATGTATGATTTCTTAAAGCATTATGAAATTCCAACCATTATTATTGCGACGAAAGCTGATAAAATTCCGAAAGGGAAATGGCAAAAACATTTAAAAGTTGTAAAAGAAACACTTGCTGTTGAAATTGGCGATGAAATTGTTCTATTCTCTTCTGAAACAGGACTTGGAAAAGAAGAAGCGTGGAAAGCAATTCATAAAATGACAAAAACAAAAAACGCGTGACGAATGTCGCGCGTTTTTTTTCTTTATACACTTTTAGCGTACGTTTAATGTAACTTCAATATTTCCTCGTGTTGCTTTAGAGTAAGGACATACACCGTGAGCGGCTTCTACAAGTTCTTGTGCTTCGCTATGTGAAACGCCAGCGACATGTACATCAAGTACAGCAGATAGGCCGAAACCACCATCTGTATCTTTTCCGATAGAAACGTGAGCAGTTACTTCTGTACTTTCTACTTTCACACGTTTTGTACGAATAACAAGTTGTAATGCACTATCGAAACAAGCGGCATAACCAGCAGCAAATAGTTGTTCTGGATTTGTTGCCTCTCCGCCTGCACCACCTAGTGCTTTCGGCATTTTTACATCAAGATTTAATATGCCATCATCTGATACTACTTTTCCATTTCTTCCACCTGTAGCAGTTACTGAAGCAGTATATAATTTATCCATGTTTATTCCCCTTTTCTATCATTAATTGTTTTCATTGTTTCAATTAGTTTATTTAATTGAATTAATAAAGAACGATATTCTTGTTCTGTAATTCCTAAATTTGTTGCCATCGTTGTCGGCAATGAACAAGCCTTATCTTGTAAATCTTTTCCTTGTTCTGTTAATTCAATACACACTTTTCGCTCATCTTCTTTGGAACGAACGCGTTTTACAAGGTTTAATGATTCCATTCGTTTTAACATAGGTGTTAACGTACCGGAATCTAAAAATAGACGTTCTCCAATTTCTTTTACTGTAAGTCCATCTTGCTCCCATAGTACGAGTAAAGTAATGTACTGTGGATACGTAATGCCCATTTCTTCTAAATACGGTCGGTAAAAGCGTGTAACCTCTCTAGAACAGGCGTAAATAGAAAAACAAAGTTGGTTATCTAGATGTAAAGAATTATCTACCATACATAACTCCTTTCTTATTAAGTTGTGAACAATTTAATTTTGTAAAACCAATATAACGAAAAAGAAATACAATGTCAAATACATTGTATTGAGAAAGTTCGTGCTACAATTTGGAACAATCATACATATTTTCCTTCATGATGAAAGAAGATAGGAAAGATGATGTTATAATTCATATGGAATAGTTTCCATCACTTGATTATGAGGGCTTTTTTTGGTAACGTACAAATAGAGTTATTAATTTATAATCATTATAAAGTAGAAAATTTTTATTCGTTTTACTGAATCTCCTTTCTTACATACGGAGAATAAATAAAAAAATAATCGGTTGTTCACACGATTGTCAGATTCATAAGAGGAAAGTTGTATTATGATAGTAGATAAAGTGATAAAACGGGTGAAGGGGGACATGCTGCGTGCATATTCTTGTTGTTAGTGTAAATTATCGAACAGCCCCTGTAGAATTTCGTGAGAAACTCACATTTCAGGCAGCAGAGCTAGAGCGAGCAATGACGACATTACAAAATCAAAAGAGCGTGTTAGAGAATGTCATTGTATCAACTTGTAATCGCACTGAGATTTATGCTGTTGTCGATCAATTACACACGGGACGGTATTATATTAAGAAGTTTTTAGCTGATTGGTTTCAGCTTGAAATAGAAGAAGTCGCACCATATTTAACTATTTTTGAACAAGATGGTGCAATAGATCATTTATTCCGCGTAACGTGCGGTTTAGATTCTATGGTAGTTGGAGAGACGCAAATTTTAGGTCAAATAAAAGATAGCTTTTTAGAAGCACAGCAAGTAAAAGCAACAGGGACAATTTTTAATGAATTGTTTAAGCAAGTCATTACATTAGCGAAACGTGCTCACTCAGAAACGACAATTGGTGAAAGTGCGATGTCTGTTAGTTATGCTGCTGTGGAGCTAGGGAAAAAAATATTCGGCGAGTTAACAGATTGTCACGTGCTTATTCTTGGTGCGGGTAAAATGGGTGAACTTGCACTGCAAAACTTATATGGAAGTGGTGCTCGTAAAGTAACAGTCATGAATAGAACGCTTTCAAAAGCAGAAATAATGGCTGAGAAATATATGGGACATGCAAAACCTTTAAGTGAATTACAGTGTGCATTATTAGAAGCTGATATTTTAATTAGTTCAACTGGTGCATCGGATTATGTCATTACGAAAGAGATGATGACAAAGGTAGAGAAAATGCGCTCTGGTCGCCCATTATTTATGGTTGATATTGCAGTGCCGCGTGATATTGATCCAGCAATCGATGAGCTAGAAGGTTCTTTCTTGTATGACATTGATGATTTGCAAGGAGTAGTAGAAGCGAACCGTGCTGAGCGTTTGAAAGAAGCAGAGAAAATTCAATTTATGATTGAAGAGGAAATTGTTTTATTTAAAACGTGGTTAAGTACACTTGGTGTCGTTCCGTTAATATCAGCTCTTCGTGATAAAGCACTGGCTATTCAAAGTGAAACGATGGAAAGTCTGGAACGAAAAATACCAAATCTTAGTGATCGTGAGAGAAAAGTAATTAGTAAGCATACGAAAAGTATTATTAATCAATTATTAAAAGACCCAATTTTAGTAGCGAAAGAAATAGCTGCTGAAGAGGGAGCAGACGAAAAATTAGCGTTATTTGCAAAGATTTTCGATTTAGAAATGGAAGACGTAGAGAGTCGTGCGGAAGAAGTAGAACATAAAAGAGCGTGGACACCATCCGTTCCATCTTTATAATTTGGAAGGATGATCGGATGAGTTTTTTAAATAACAGTATTATTTATCATATTGCAATTATTTTATATGCTTGTAGCATTAGTTTATATTTTATAGATTATTTCCAAAGTAACCGAAAGGCGAACCGATTTGCTTTTTGGTTACTTTCGATTGTATGGGTTCTGCATTCTATTTTTATGTTGCTTAGAGCTACAGATTCAGAAACGAACCCTCTTTTAACTTTATTATCAGGGATTTATTTTTATGTTTGGCTATTGATTACGATGTCGTTAGTCATTAATCGATTTATGAGAATCGATTTTTTAGTCTTTTTTACAAATGTTGTTGCATTTGGCGTAAGCGCTTTTTCTATTTTTACGCCGCTTGGAAAGATGTCGCCGGTACTTGCAGAGCAATTAGTTTCGGAGCTCGTATACGTACATGTCGGTATGGCTATTATTTCTTATGCAACTTTTACTGTATCGTTCATTTTTTCTATTATGTATTTATTGCAATATCGCCTATTAAAAAAGAAAAAATGGAATGCGAGATTAAGAAGGTTAGGGAATTTACCGAAGCTAGAATCGATGTCTTACGGATTAAATTTATTTTCTGTTCCATTTTTCTTACTAGCTATTTTATTAGGATGCATATGGGGATATACAAAATTGGACAATTTCCATTGGTATGATACGAAAGTAATTGGGTCTTTTGTCGTTCTATTTGTATATTGTGCTGGCCTATATTTACGAGCGGCAGATGTGTTACAAGGGAAGAAAATTGTGCAGTGGAACATCGGGGCATTTCTCGTAATGCTAATTAATATTTTTCTATTAAGCAGTTTATCCAACTTCCACTTTTGGTATTTATAATGAGGAGAGAAAATTATGCGCAAAATTATTGTAGGGTCACGAAAGAGTAAATTAGCATTAACGCAAACAAACTGGTTTATTGATCAGTTAAAAGCGCTAGGTTTACCATATGAATTTGAAGTGAAAGAAATCGTCACAAAAGGCGATGTTATTTTAGATGTTACTCTTTCAAAAGTAGGTGGCAAAGGCTTGTTTGTGAAAGAGATTGAACATGCGCTACTTACGAAAGGAATTGATATGGCTGTACATAGTATGAAAGATATGCCGGCTGTACTTCCAGAAGGATTAATGATCGGTTGTACACCAAAGCGTGTTGACCCTCGTGATGCTTTTATCTCAAAAAACGGAGCGTCGTTTAAAGAGTTAGCAGAAGGCGCTATTTTAGGTACGAGTAGTTTAAGACGTAGTGCACAGCTACTCGCTGCGAGACCAGACTTACAAGTGAAGTGGATTCGTGGAAATATCGATACACGTTTACGCAAATTAAAAGAAGAAGATTATGATGCAATTATTTTAGCGACAGCAGGATTACAAAGAATGGGCTGGGATAATGAAGTTATTACAGAACATTTAGATGAGACGTTATGTGTACCTGCTGTAGGACAAGGTGCATTAGCGATTGAGTGTCGTGAGGATGATAAAGATTTACTGCAGTTGCTAGCGCATATGAATGACGCAGTAACAGAAAAAACAGTGGCAGCAGAACGCGTATTTCTTCATAAACTTGAAGGTGGATGCCAAGTGCCGATCGCAGGATATGCAACCATTGCAGAAAACGATGCAATCGAATTAACAGCTCTTGTCGGGTCTATGGACGGTTCTGTTTTATTGAAAGAGACAGTAGTAGGAACTGATCCAGAGAAAGTAGGATTAGAGGCTGCGGACCGTTTAATAAAACAAGGCGCAAAAGAACTTATTCTTGCTGCAAATAAGGGGCAACAATAAGTATGAACGCTCTCGCTGGCAAAACGGTATTGGTTACACGTGCCCAGCATCAAGCAAAACAAATGAGTGTAGCGGTGAAAGAAAAGAGCGGAATTCCATTGGAAATTCCGCTTTTGCGTATGGAAGGTATGTCTCATAGGCAAATTCAACATATAGCAGGGCAGTTACATTCGTATGACTGGGTTATTTTTACGAGTAAAAATGGGGTAGCTTTTTTTCTAGATCGTTTGAGAGAGAAGCTACCTGTAACGACTAAAATTGCTGCAGTAGGTGTGAAAACAAAGTTAGAGTTAGAAAAGCGAGGCTATCAAGTGGATTTTGTTCCAACTTCATTTGTTGCAGAAGTATTTGCAGAAGAGTTTGGAAAAAAATTAAGTGGAAACGAATGCATTTTATTTCCGAAAGGGAATTTAGCAAGAGACGTAATTCCAGTTGCGCTTCGTGAAATGGGTGTTTCTCTAGATGAGCTTATCGTGTATGGTACGAAAGAAAATGTAGAGAAAAAGCAAGAGCTTATAGAAGCGTTAGAAGTAGGAAAAGTGGACATTATTACATTTACGAGCCCTTCAACTGTTACGAGTTTTGTTCGTTTACTTGAGGGGACAAACTGGAGAGAATGGACAAAAAAATGTACAATTGCTTGTATAGGGCCTATTACGGAAAAAGAGGCGAGCCTTTATTTTCCGCATATTATTATGCCGAAAGAGTACACTGTAGAAGCATTACTACAATGTGTTTGTGAATCTATAAAATAAAAGAATGGGGATAGAAATCTATGAACTCTTTACAATTTAATCGTCATCGTCGCTTAAGACAAAGCGGAGGCATGCGTGCGCTTGTGCGTGAAACGTTTTTACATACGGAAGATTTTATTTACCCTATTTTTGTATTAGAAGGAGAAAATGTTCGTAATGAAGTGCCTTCTATGCCAGGCGTATATCAAATATCTTTAGATTTATTGCAAGCTGAAATGCAAGAAGTTGTTGATTTAGGTATTCGTTCTGTTATTGTATTTGGTTTACCTGCTGAAAAAGATGAAGTTGGATCATCAGCATATTGTGATCATGGAATTGTGCAACGTGCGATTCAGCAAATTAAAGGTGAATTCCCTGATCTAGTAGTAGTCGCGGATACATGTTTATGTCAATTCACAAGCCATGGTCATTGCGGTGTAATTGAAGATGGTATTATTTTAAATGACGAGTCTCTTGCAGTTCTTGCAAAAACAGCTGTAAGTCAAGCGAAAGCAGGAGCGGACATTATTGCGCCATCAAACATGATGGACGGATTCGTAACAGCAATTCGCCACGCATTAGATGAAAATGGTTTTGGACATGTACCAGTTATGTCGTACGCTGTGAAATATTCATCAGCATTTTACGGACCATTCCGTGATGCTGCGCACGGTGCACCGCAATTTGGTGATCGTAAAACATATCAAATGGACCCAGCGAACCGTATGGAAGCATTCCGTGAAGCTGAATCAGATGTAATGGAAGGGGCAGATTTCTTAATTGTAAAGCCAGCTCTTTCTTACTTAGATATCGTTCGTGATGTGAAAAATAACTTTAACTTACCAGTCGTTGCTTATAACGTAAGCGGTGAATATTCAATGATTAAAGCAGCAGCGCAAAATGGTTGGATTAATGAAAAAGAAGTTGTACTTGAAAAATTAATTAGTATGAAACGCGCAGGAGCAGATTTAATTATTACGTATCATGCGAAAGATGCAGCAAGATGGTTACAAGAAGGAGGCGCTAAATAATGAAAAAGTTTGATAAGTCGATTGCAGCGTTTGAAGAGGCTCAAGATTTAATGCCTGGTGGCGTAAATAGCCCAGTTCGTGCCTTTAAGTCTGTCGGTATGAATCCTTTGTTTATGGAGCGTGGAAAAGGCTCTAAAGTATATGATATCGATGGAAATGAATACATCGATTACGTATTATCATGGGGGCCTTTAATTCATGGTCATGCAAATGATCGTGTTGTTGAGGCTTTAAAAGCTGTTGCTGAAAGAGGTACGAGCTTCGGTGCCCCAACGGAAATTGAAAATAAATTAGCGAAACTTGTTATTGAGCGTGTTCCATCAATTGAGATTGTGCGTATGGTTAACTCTGGAACAGAAGCGACAATGAGTGCGCTACGTTTAGCTCGTGGTTATACAGGGCGTAACAAAATTTTGAAATTTATCGGTTGTTATCACGGTCATGGTGACTCGTTATTAATTAAAGCGGGTTCTGGTGTAGCGACGCTAGGTTTACCAGATAGCCCTGGTGTACCAGAAGGTGTAGCGAAAAATACGATTACAGTAGCGTATAACGATTTAGAAAGTGTGAAATACGCTTTCGAACAATTCGGTGATGATATTGCTTGTGTCATTGTAGAACCAGTAGCAGGGAATATGGGTGTTGTTCCTCCGCAGCCAGGATTTTTAGAAGGTCTTCGTGAAGTAACAGAGCAAAATGGTGCATTGCTTATTTTTGATGAAGTAATGACAGGATTCCGTGTTGCTTATAATTGTGGACAAGGTTATTACGGTGTAACACCTGATTTAACTTGTTTAGGTAAAGTAATCGGTGGTGGATTACCGGTAGGAGCATACGGTGGTAAAGCAGAAATTATGCGCCAAGTTGCACCGAGCGGACCAATTTATCAAGCAGGTACTTTATCAGGTAACCCACTAGCAATGGCAGCAGGTTATGAAACGTTAGTACAGTTAACGCCAGAATCGTATGTAGAATTTGAGCGTAAAGCTGAAATGTTAGAAGCTGGCTTACGTAAAGCGGCTGAAAAACATGGCATTCCGCATCATATCAATCGTGCGGGTTCTATGATTGGTATCTTCTTTACAGATGAACCAGTTATTAATTACGATGCAGCAAAATCTTCAAACTTAGAGTTCTTTGCTGCTTACTATCGTGAAATGGTAGAACAAGGTGTATTTTTACCGCCATCCCAATTTGAAGGTTTATTCTTATCGACAGCACATAGTGATGCAGATATTGAGGCGACAATTGCAGCGGCTGAAATTGCAATGTCAAAATTAAAAGCTTAATTGAATAAAGAAAATCGCTCTTCAAAAGGGGAGCGATTTTTTTTATTCATAAAGTCAGCTTTCCGTACATAAATCTGTAATGACATATAGTTTGGGAGGGGGAAAAGAAGTGGCAACAGATCATTCATTACGTTTTTCATTAAAAGAATCTGTTTGGTTCCAAAAAGGACAGGAAGTCGAAGAACTTTTGTCAATTTCGTTAGATCCAGACGTTGAGATAGAAGAGCTTGATCATGAGGTAATTGTGAGAGGGCAATTAGATTTAACGGGAGAGTATGTTGCACGAAAAGATGATTCAGCTTATTCATTAAGAGATCTATCGCCAGCGAAGTCCATTGATTATGTAGAAACAAGAGAAGATGGGGTTAATGAACTTGTTCATTCCTTCCCGCTTGAAATATCAATCCCAAGAAACCGTGTGAAAGTAATTGAAGAACTATATGTATCTATCGAGGAATTTGATTATGAACTAAAGGAAAATGGTTGCTTACAATTATTAGCGGATATATCTATTACAGGTTTATGTGATGAAGAAAGAATTGAGGATGAAGAGGAAGAAACGGCGTATGCTGAGTTAGAGGATGATTCTGCGCAAGAGCATGAAACTAGACCAACGCCACAAGTCGAAGAGCCAGCCTATAAGGAATCAGATGAGTGGGAAGATTACGCATTTGAACCGTTCCAACTAGAAGAAAGAAAAGAGCAGGAAGTAGAAGAAGAGGAAATAG
Source organism: Bacillus sp. SSR7 (assembly GCF_055902415.1). Classification (NCBI taxonomy): domain Bacteria; kingdom Bacillati; phylum Bacillota; class Bacilli; order Caryophanales; family Bacillaceae; genus Bacillus; species Bacillus sp. SSR7. The sequence goes on from NZ_JBVVXV010000002.1 coordinate 53,939, forward strand.
AAGAACATGAATTTGTAGAGCGTGAAGAGGAGAAAGAAACAACGCCGCAATTTGAATTGTTCGGAAGAAAAGACTTCAAGAAAGAAAAAGCGAAAAAACAAGAAGTACAAGAAGAGGAAACGTATTCACAGCGGGATGAAAATGCGCTTTATTTAACGAAATTATTTACGAAAGAACCGGAAGAAGAATTTACAAAGTTAAGAATGTATTTTGTGCAAGAAGGAGATACGATCGAATCTGTTGCAGAACGCTATGAAACATCTGTACAAAACTTATACCGTGTCAATCAAACAGAAGATATATATTTAACTACAGGACAAATTATTTATATTCCTGTTTCAAGAGCAAAAGCGAAATAAGTGAGTGTTTTCACTCACTTATTTTTCTAAAGGCTATGTTTTGAATAGAAAGGGTTATTCGTATGGATATGGAATTACGAAATCGCTATGAACCCATTGTAAGGCAATATAAATTGGATACGCAGCATATGGAAGAGCACGGAAGTGTGACGAAAATTTATACGAATCAAGGTCCATATGCGCTCAAGAAAATAGAAGGCAGGAAGTTAGAGCGGAATAACTTTTTGCATCATATTCAATATTTGAAGGAGAAAGGTTTTTCAAATTATGTACCTATATACCATGCGACGGACGGAAATTATATTTTAAGTGATGGTACGTATAATTATTATTTAATGCCTTGGTTAGAGCGTGCGGAAGGGAACGGCGAGGATAATGATCAATACCATAAAATGTTTCAGACTCTCGGAACGTTGCACCAAAAAACAGTAAAAGAAGAAACGTATACAGAAGAGGATTTAGAAAAACATTATACAAATATATCCGATCGCTGGGAAAATGATGGAGAGATGTTAGAAGAGTTTCTTGTAGAATCTGAAGCGAAGTGGTATATGTCTCCGTTTGAATTGCAATATTGTACGTACTATCATCACGTAATGAGGGCGCGTGAGTTTGCAACGAAGCAATTAAATGAGTGGAACGATGCGATGAAAGAAAAAGAAAAAACACGTATTACTTTTGTACATGGTAACGTATCGCTTAATCATTTTTTATTTGATTATGAACGGAATGGCTATTTTATTAGTTTAGAAAAATCGAAGTTTGCAACACCTGTGCAAGATATTGTAGGGTTTTATTCTCGGTCGTTAAACACATATCCAATTGCGCGAAGTGATCGGTTTGAATGGTATCAAATGTATCAAAAAAATTTCCCTTTTACGAAAGAAGAGCAACTACTCATGTTTGCGTATATGACGTATCCATCGCAATTTATTCGGCAAATCCAGTCTTATAAGAAAAGAAGAGAGCGGCGTAATGAGGAAAATGAACTTCTCGGAGTAAAGAGTTTGCAACAAGCGCATTGGCTCGTTAGTAATATAGAATATTTCCTTTCGCAATTACAAGCTGCCCAGCAAGGGAACGGATAAGAAGATAAGTAGAGGCTGCTACTTATCTTCTTTTTTTACTCAAAAAGCTGTAGTCTTAAATTTATCTTGACGAATAAGGTTTCGTTTTTTACACTATTGTATATAATAATTAACAATCATATAAATGCCTTGAAGGGGAAGAGTATAACAAGAAACGTCTTCAGAGAGGAGAATCATTAGCTGGGAGATTCTCTAGATAGTTATGTTAGAAGGTAGCCCTGGAGCATCTTTTCTGAACGGAATAGTTCTCATTAGGAAAAGACGGATTTGTCCGTTATCAAATTAAGAGTATAAGCAAATTCCTGAATTTGTTTGTAAATAAAGGTGGTACCGCGATGTCCCTCGTCCTTTTTTTGGATGAGGGGCATTTTTTATTTTAAGGAGGGAAAATAATGTCAAACACGGAAAAGAATTTACCAACTAAATATGATCATATGTCCGTTGAAGAAGGCCTTTATCAGTGGTGGCTAGAAGGCAAATATTTTGAAGCAACAGGAGACGAGAAGAAACAACCGTATACAATTGTAATTCCACCTCCGAACGTAACTGGTAAGTTACACCTAGGTCATGCTTGGGATACAACTCTTCAAGATATTTTAACTCGTACGAAGCGTATGCAAGGTTACGATGTATTGTGGCTTCCAGGAATGGACCATGCGGGTATCGCAACACAAGCGAAAGTAGAAGGGAAACTTCGTGAAGAAGGTATTTCACGTTACGATCTTGGCCGTGAGAAATTCCTTGAAAAAGCATGGGAATGGAAAGAAGAATACGCTTCTCACATTCGTCAACAATGGGGGAAAGTTGGTTTAGGACTAGACTATTCTCGCGAACGTTTCACATTAGACGAAGGTTTATCTGATGCGGTTAATAAAGTATTCGTTCAATTATACGAAAAAGGCTTAATTTACCGCGGTGAATATATTATTAACTGGGACCCGGCAACACGCACAGCTCTTTCTGATATCGAAGTAATTCATAAAGAAGTTCAAGGTGCATTCTACCATATGAACTATCCGTTAACAGATGGTTCTGGTCACATTCGTCTTGCAACAACTCGTCCAGAAACGATGCTTGGTGATACAGCGGTAGCGGTTCATCCAGAAGACGATCGTTACAAGCATTTAATCGGAAAAACAGTTACACTTCCAATCGTGGGTCGTGAGATTCCAATTATTGCTGATGAGTATGTAGAAAAAGATTTCGGAACAGGCGTTGTAAAAATTACACCAGCCCATGACCCGAATGACTTTGAAGTAGGTAACCGTCATGACTTACCGCGTATCTTAGTAATGAACGAAGATGGATCGATGAACGAAAAAGCTGGTAAGTATAACGGCATGGATCGTTTCGAATGCCGTAAAGCGTTAGTACAAGATTTACAAGAAGCCGGCGTATTAGTAGAAATCGAGCCTCATATGCATTCAGTAGGTCATAGTGAGCGTAGTGGTGCAGTTGTTGAGCCTTACTTATCAACACAATGGTTCGTAAAAATGGCTCCACTTGCTGAGAAGGCAGTAGCGCTTCAACAAAAAGAAGAAGAGAAAGTAACGTTCGTACCAGATCGTTTCGAAAACACATATTTACGTTGGATGGAAAACATTCACGACTGGTGTATTTCTCGTCAATTATGGTGGGGACACCGCATTCCAGCTTGGTATCATAAAGAAACTGGTGAAGTATACGTAGGTACAGAAGCGCCAGCAGATATTGAAAATTGGAATCAAGATAACGACGTACTTGATACATGGTTCAGTTCAGCGTTATGGCCATTCTCAACACTTGGTTGGCCAAATGAAGATGCAGCGGACTTCAAACGTTACTATTCAACTGATGCACTAGTAACTGGTTATGACATCATCTTCTTCTGGGTATCTCGTATGATTTTCCAAGGGTTAGAGTTTACAGGCGAGCGTCCATTTAAAGATGTATTAATTCACGGTTTAGTTCGTGATGAGCAAGGACGTAAAATGAGTAAATCTCTTGGTAACGGTATTGACCCAATGGAAGTTATCGAGAAGTACGGTGCAGATGCAATGCGTTTCTTCTTATCAACAGGAAGTGCACCAGGTCAAGATTTACGCTTCAGCATGGAGAAAGTAGAATCTACTTGGAACTTCATTAACAAAATTTGGAATGCATCACGTTTCGTATTAATGAACATGGATGACATGAAATATGAAGAAATCGATTTAACTGGTGAAAAATCAGTTGCAGATAAGTGGATTTTAACTCGCTTAAATGAAACAATCGAAAGCGTAACACGTAACATGGATAAATATGAGTTCGGTGAAGCTGGTCGCTCATTATACAACTTCATCTGGGATGATTTCTGTGACTGGTACATTGAAATGGCGAAACTTCCTCTATACGGTGAAGATGAAGCAGCTAAGAAAACAACTCGTTCTATTTTAGCTTACGTATTAGATCAAACAATGCGTCTATTACACCCATTCATGCCATTCGTAACAGAGAAGATTTGGCAACATTTACCGCACGAAGGCGAATCTATTACAGTAGCAGCGTGGCCAACAGTACGCGAAGATTTACAAGATGCAGAAGCTGCAGCAGAAATGCACCTTCTAGTTGATATCATTCGTTCTGTTCGTAACATCCGTGCAGAAGTTAATACGCCAATGAGCAAAAAAGTTCAAATGCAAATTAAAGCAAAAGATGAGGCTGTACTTGCTCAGCTTACGAAAAATAGCTCTTACATTGAGCGTTTCTGTAACCCAAGCGAGTTAACAATTCAAACGGATTTACAAGCACCAGAAAAAGCGATGACTGCAATCGTAACAGGTGCAGAGTTATTCTTACCGTTAGCTGATCTTATCAATCTTGATGAAGAGAGAGCGCGTCTTGAGAAAGAACTTGAGAAGTTCGATAAAGAAGTAGAACGTGTACAGAAGAAACTTTCAAACCAAGGTTTCGTAGCGAAAGCTCCTGCGGCAGTTATTGAAGGAGAGCGTGCGAAAGAGCAAGATTACCTAGAAAAACGCGAAGCAGTTCGCCAACGTTTAGCGGATCTTGAGAAATAAAAATGTTTTTTAGAGACTCACTATATTGGTGAGTCTCTTTTCTTTGCGTATAATAGAATGATGAAGGTTGTCTTTTGAAAGGGGAAAGCATACGTGATACATACATACGAAGAAGCGATAGGCTGGATTCATAGTCGATTGAAATTTGGTATTAAACCAGGATTAGAAAGAATGAGATGGATGCTAGAAGAGCTCGGAAATCCAGAGCGTCACATAAAATGTGTTCACCTTGCTGGTACAAATGGAAAAGGTTCAACGTTAACATATATGCGTTACATGTTAGAAAATGCAAAATATAAGGTAGGAACATTTACCTCCCCTTACATTGAAACATTTAACGAGCGTATTAGTGTGAATGGAACACCAATTGCAGATGAAGAGATTACTGAACTTGTAAAGATGGTAAAGCCAGTCGTTGAAAAACTAGATGAGACGGATTTAGGGGAAGCGACTGAGTTTGAAATTATTACTGTTATGGCAATTTGTTATTTCGGTAAAGTTAATTTCTGTGATGTTGTTTTATTTGAAACAGGGCTTGGAGGGCGCTTTGATTCTACGAATGTGATTCATCCAGTTCTCACGATTATTACGAATATCGGTCACGATCATATGCATATTTTAGGTAATACACTAGGAGAAATTGCATATGAAAAGGCGGGGATTATTAAGTCTGGTGTTCCGGTTATTACTGGTGTGCAAGATGAGGAAGCGCTGCAAGTCATTCAAAAAGTTGCAAAGGAAAATCATGCAAATTTATACGAGATGGGCAACCATTTTACATCGTTACATAAACAGTCTAGCGAAGATGGAGAACAGTTCGATTTCACTTGCCCTTTCGCCTCTTTTGAAGATGTGCGAATTTCAATGAAAGGCAGCCATCAAGTAGGAAACGCAGCACTTGCACTTATGGCAGTCATGTATGTAAAAACATACTTATCATTTTTAATTGAGGAAGAAGAAATAAGAACTGGATTACAGGAAGCGTATTGGGTGGGGCGCTTTGAAAAACTGCAAAGTAATCCGGATATTATTATAGATGGTGCTCATAACCCAGAAGGTATTGAAAGTCTTGTGAAAACGGTAGAATCACATTACAAAGCTAAAAATGTAATAGTTTTATTTACTGCCCTTGGTGATAAACAATTGCACAATATGGTAGGTCAATTAGAAACCATCGCCGATGAAATTATTTTTACAACATTCGCCTTTGATCGTGCTATTTTAGCAGGCGAGCTTGCATCGTATTCAAAGAAAGAGTCAAAATTAGTTTTTGAAAATTGGAAAGAGGCAATTGATACGAAGGTTGAAATGCTTGGAGAAAATGATGTTTTTATCATAACAGGTTCTCTTTATTTCATTTCGGAAGTTCGAAAATATATTCGCGAAAAAAACTAGATAGTCTTTGCTATCTAGTTTTTTTGTTCTACAAATGAAGTCAAATGCATACATATAAGATAAATATATAGGGTTATTTGGCGAATTCCTCTGACAAATATCTCGTTTTTTTGTGAAATGAATATGATATGATGCGGACAACGATAAGAGGTGAGGTGTGAGTGTATGGACAAGCAATCACGAACGATCTCAGTGAAAGTGAATGGAACAGAAGCGAAGTATGAGGAGAAGAAGAAAGATGAATTTGACTGGATGGTAGTAGAAAGTGAAAGGCCAAAAAACGTTGTTCCGTTTCAAAAATCGAAAGTAGCGTCTACGGAAAAAAATCGAAAGAAGTGGAGTAATACGTTAATTGCAATCGTTGCAACTGCAATTATTATTGGTACGACGTTTGGGATGGGGATGCTACAGTTACTGAAAGGACAAGGTGCCACAGGAGGAAGTGAAGTAACAGCTTCGAAGCAGATGCGAAAGGAAGAATCAAAGGTTGGTGGAACGGCAGAACAAACACCAGCACCAAAAGAGGAAAAAACAAAAGCACAGACAGGAACGTCATTAGATCCAATGAAATTATTTTTTGTTCAAGGAGGAATCTATTCTTCTGAAGAAAAGGGACAGGCCGCTCTTGAAGAGTGGAAAGGTAATGGAGGTGTAGCAGCCTTAAAACCGAGCGGTGATAAGTATGCATTAGTTGTTGGTATTGCTGGCGATGAACAAGGCATAAACCAATTAATGACGCAGTATAAAAATGATAATGTCTCCGTATTGAAAAAGGACTGGGATATAACAGATAAAGCGTTACTGAAAGATGATAAAGAAGTTGGGGCGTTTTTAACAAAAGTACAGCCATTATATACTCATTTAGCAAAATATGCTTCTAGCGTACAAGCTAGTGAAAAAGGTAATGCAAAAGATATAAGTGCAATCGAAAAAGAGTGGAAAGCGATTGAAAAAGAAGGGAAAAGTATGAAGCAGGAAGAAGCAAAGAAATTGTATATGTACACGTCAGTAGCTGTGCAAACAGTGAAGGACGGAAAAGGTGATAAGGAATCTTTAGCGAAATTAAATCAAGTTATCATTGATGGTATACTTTCATACGAAAAAATTGTTTCACAAAAGGTGAAATAATAGGATAATGAAATGACGAAGGAAGAAGTGTAGATGCTTCTTTCTTTTCTTTTGAATTTAGAGTAAAGTGCTTTCTCTATGACAGGAATATAATCGTGTTTTAGTAAGGAAGTATTATTTTGTTTAGAGAAAATAATATTTCTTTTATTTGTGGACAAACTACTCCTTTGATACGATTGATATAAATGATTCTGCTTCATGTGAGAAAGGAAGGAGAAAATATGAAAAAAATTATTTTAGCTTCAGGATCACCTCGCAGGAAGGAATTACTTGAGTTAGCGGGTGTGCCATTTGAAATTATTGTAAGTGAAGTAGAAGAAACGATTGGTGCGTATTCATCGCCTTCTGATATTGTTATGTCCCTTGCCCTGCAAAAAGCATCTGCGGTAGCAGAAAATAACAGTGATCATATTGTGTTAGGTGCAGACACAATTGTTACATATGAGTCGCGTATTCTTGGAAAGCCATCTAATGAGGCTGAGGCGAAAGAAATGTTGCAATTATTATCAGGGAAAACACATGAAGTGTATACTGGTGTTGCAATTATAGCAAAGGACAAAACAGTCACTTTTTACGAGCGTACAGAAGTTACGTTTTGGGAATTAACAGAAGAGGAAATTGACGCATACATTGCATCAAAAGAGCCTTTGGATAAAGCAGGAAGTTATGGGATTCAAGGTAAAGGATCTATTTTTGTTCAACATATTCAAGGGGACTACTATAGTGTAGTTGGGTTACCAATTTCACGTCTTGTTCGGGAATTAAAACAATTTAATATTGATGTAACCCATGCGTAAAACTGCATGGGATTTTCTTTGAGAGAACAAATAAAGGGGTGGAGAAATGAACGGTATTCGTGATGTTGTCAAAGAAGAACAGCCACGGGAGCGTTTATTGTTAGAGGGAGCTGGAAGTTTATCCAATCGGGAGCTTCTTGCAGTGTTACTCAGAACAGGTTCTAAAGAAGAAACAGTTTTGAAGTTATCAGATAAAATTTTACATCACTTTGATGGTTTACGTATGTTGAAAGATGCAACGTTAGAAGAGCTTGTCAGTATACATGGTGTCGGGGTTGCAAAGGCAACGCAGCTTATAGCTGCTTTTGAACTCGGTAGAAGAATGGTGCGGTTAGAATATCAAAATAAATACAGCATTCGAAGCCCGGAAGATTGCGCCAGATATATGATGGAAGAAATGCGCTTCCTGCAGCAGGAGCATTTTGTATGTCTATATTTGAACACAAAGAATCAAGTTATACATAGGCAAACGATTTTCATTGGAAGTTTAAACTCATCAATTGTACATCCAAGGGAAGTTTTTAAAGAAGCGTTTCGCCGTGCAGCAGCCTCTATCATATGTCTTCATAACCATCCCTCAGGAGACCCCGCGCCGAGCCGAGAAGATATTGAAGTAACAAAACGCTTAGTAGAATGCGGCCGGATTATCGGAATTGAAGTGCTCGATCATATTATAATAGGTGACCATAAATTCGTGAGTTTAAAGGAAAAAGGTCATATTTAAGACTATGCTTTTTACTTATTTTGTTTTATAATGTGATTTATGAGTTTTTTGTAGAAAATTATCTACAAAAAGGATAAAGATATAAAAAACGTACTGTTTTTATAATATAAAGTAAGAAAAAATGAGTCCGTGAAAACAAGAAAGGAAGATAAATAATATGTTTGGATTTGGTGGCTTTACTCGCGATCTTGGAATAGACTTAGGAACTGCGAACACGCTTGTATATGTAAAAGGAAAAGGTGTAGTTTTACGTGAACCTTCAGTAGTAGCGTTACAAACTGATACGAAACAAATCGTTGCTGTAGGTAGCGATGCAAAACAAATGATTGGTCGTACACCAGGAAACGTTGTGGCACTTCGCCCGATGAAAGACGGTGTAATTGCTGATTACGAAACAACAGCAACAATGATGAAATATTACATTCAACAAGCTCAAAAATCAAATGGATTCTTCTCACGTAAGCCTTATGTAATGGTATGTGTACCATCTGGTATTACAGCTGTAGAAAGACGTGCAGTAATCGATGCGACTCGTCAAGCTGGTGCTCGTGATGCTTATCCTATCGAAGAACCATTTGCAGCAGCAATTGGTGCAAACTTACCTGTTTGGGAACCAACTGGTAGTATGGTTGTTGATATCGGTGGCGGTACAACAGAAGTTGCAATCATTTCTTTAGGCGGTATTGTAACAAGTCAATCAGTTCGTGTTGCTGGTGATGATATGGATGATTCAATCATTCAGTACATTAAGAAAAGCTACAACTTAATGATCGGTGAAAGAACAGCTGAAGCATTAAAATTAGAGATCGGTTCTGCAGGCGAGCCAGAAGGTATTGAGCCTATGGAAATTCGCGGTCGAGATTTAGTAAGTGGTTTGCCAAAAACAGTGCTAATTCAACCAGAAGAAATTGCAGATGCATTAAAAGATACAGTAGATGCAATTGTAGAATCTGTTAAAAATACGTTGGAGAAAACTCCACCTGAATTAGCGGCAGATATTATGGACCGTGGTATCGTATTAACAGGTGGCGGAGCATTACTACGTAATTTAGATAAAGTAATTAGTGAAGAAACAAATATGCCAGTTCTTGTTGCAGAAGATCCATTAGATTGCGTAGCAATTGGAACGGGTAAAGCATTAGACAATATCGATCTTTTCAAAACTGCTGCTCGATAATATTGCAAAATAAAAATCAATGAAATTAAGAGGGTGTGAACGTGCCACAGTTTTTCTTAAACAAAAGATTAATTGTTTTGTTAGTTAGTATTATTCTTCTCGTGGCATTGATTGGAATCTCATTGAAAGAACGGAACAGTTTAACATGGCCAGAGCAGTTTGTTAAAGACACTGTCGGTGTGGTAGAACGTGTATTCCAAAAGCCAGCGAAATACGTAGCTGGATTCTTCGAAAATGTAGAGGATGTAAAGCGCACGTATGAAGAGAATAAAGAATTAAAAGCAAAATTAGACAATTATGCAGGTCTATCAGGGAAAGTAAAACAATTAGAAGATGATAACAAGAAGTTACAAGAGTTAACGGGTAAAAAAGAGTTAAATAGCCAATATACTGAAATTCCAGCTACTGTTGTTTCGCGTAATCCAGATAAATGGTACGATTTAGTTGGTATTGACAAAGGAGCACAGCAAGGAATTAAAAAAGATATGGCTGTAGTAACTCCACAAGGTTTAGTTGGACGAGTGAAAAGTGTATCTCAGTTTACATCATCAGTAGAGTTATTAAGCTCTATGAGCCGAACAAATCGTGTTTCTGCTATCGTACAAGGTGATGAGAAAATCTTTGGATTGATTGAAGGTTATGACAAAGAAAAGCACTTACTTCTTTTCACAAAGATTGGCTCTGATGCAGACGTAAAAGCAGATCAATTAGTTGTAACATCTGGACTTGGTGATATTTTCCCGAAAGGTCTTGTAATTGGAAAAATCGTTGATGTTCAGCCGGATCCATACGGTTTAACAAAAACAGCTTATGTAAAACCTGCCGCTGATTTAAATGACGTAGAGCATATTATGGTTGCGAAACGTGAAACGCCTTCAGCGCCATTAGAATAGGAGGGGGAGAAGAGATGATGAAGATTTTAAAAAGAGCAGCTCTTCCTCTTTTGCTCCTTTTTGTTTTTTTATTTGAAAATATGTTTGCTACTATTGTTCCAACAGCAGTTTTTTGGAAAGACAGTATAGCAGCACCTCATTTCTTTATCATAGTGTTATGTTTTGTTACTGTGTACTACAGTCCGGTCCAAGGGATTTATTACGGACTATTATTTGGTTTCTTATTTGATACCGTATACACGGAACTTGTCGGTATATATATTTTTGCGTATCCGATTTTAGCTTATTTAGTTTATAGTGTGATGAAGGTACTACAATTGAATTTATTTATTGTTGTCTCTATCGTACTAGCTAGCATTGCAGCATTAGAGTATTATGTGTATGGATTTTTAACTTTGTTAGGACGTACTCATATGTCGGCGTATGTCTTTTTCACAGATCGTCTCCTGTCTACTTTATTGCTAAATGCAATTTTCTTATTGATAGTTTGTTTCCCACTGAGACGATATTTAGTGCGTCTTTCAAAAGCGATGGAAGAAAAAGAAAAAAGGATTTTCTAATTTTATGTCGAATTGAATCGGTGGGGTGAACTTTAGTGGAAGAAAAAAAGCAACAAAATGTAACAATAAAAGGGACAAAAGACGGGATAACGCTTCATTTAGATGATTGTTGTTCATTCTCTGAATTACTGAAGGAATTGGATGAAAAGCTTTCTACTCATTACTATGATGGTGATGGACGCTCTTTAATTGAAGTGCATGTGAAAGTGGGAAATCGTTATTTAACAGAAGTCCAACAAGAAGAGATTCGTACGTTAATTCGTAATAAAAAGAATCTCGTTGTGGATTCGATTGAAAGTGATGTTATAACGAAAGAGGAAGCAATAGCTTGGAAAGAAGAAACAGAAATTGTCCCTATTTCCAAAATTGTTCGCTCTGGACAAGTTTTACATGTAAAAGGAAATTTATTGTTAATTGGTGATGTTAATCCAGGCGGAACGGTTATCGCTGGGGGGAATATTTTTGTCGTAGGATCATTAAGAGGAATTGCGCATGCTGGGTATTATGGGGATTCGGATGCTGTAATCGCTGCATCTGTTATGAACCCGATGCAACTTCGAATTAGTGATGTGGCAATGCGGGCTCCGGAAGAGAAAGAAGACGGAGCGGAGGCGGCAGAATGTGCGTATATTAATGAGAACAATCACATTGTTGTCGATCGACTGCAACTTCTCACTCATCTTAGACCTAATTTAACAAAGTTAGAAAGGGGAATTGTATAGCTGTGGGAGAGGCAATAGTAATTACATCTGGAAAAGGCGGTGTAGGTAAAACTACAACGTCTGCGAACATTGGTACAGCCTTAGCGTTATCTGGAAAGAAAGTGTGCTTAATTGACACAGATATCGGTCTTCGAAACTTAGACGTAGTAATGGGGCTGGAAAATCGTATTGTATTTGATCTTGTTGATGTCGTTGAAGGGCGTTGCCGTTTACCTCAGGCTCTTATTAAAGATAAACGTTTTGATGATCTTTATTTATTACCTGCAGCACAAACGAGTGATAAATCAGCGGTAACACCTGAACAAATGGATGAATTAATACAAGTATTACGTCAAGATTATGATTACATATTAATTGATTGTCCTGCGGGGATTGAGCAGGGATTTAAAAATGCGGTAGCTGGTGCGGATAAAGCAATCGTTGTTACGACACCAGAAGTATCCTCAATGCGTGATGCGGATCGTATTATTGGGCTTTTAGAAAAAGAGGATATTGAACCACCGAAACTTGTTATTAATCGTGTGCGTAGTCATATGCTTCATGAACAGGATATGTTAGATGTTGATGAAATCGTACGTACATTGTCAATCGAGCTTCTTGGTGTTGTCGAAGATGATGATGAAGTTATTCGTGCTACAAATACAGGTGAGCCTGTAGCGTTGCAACCGAGCGGAAAAGCAGCGTTAGCTTATCGTAATATTGCAAGACGTTTGTTGGGTGAGAATGTCCCATTACAAGCATTTGAACAAGAAAAGGTATCGGTATTTACAAAGGTGAAAAACTTCTTTGGAATCCGTTAAAAGCACTTCGCATATTTGCGGAGTGCTTTCTTTTTTCTTCACACGAATATCTTCCATACCTAGCTCATACATATGTACAAACTGTATACAACTGTTTCTATGTACATTAGCTTAACGAAAGAAAGGAGACAGTATGAAGAATAGACGTGTAGAAGAAATTAAAAAACGGATTGCGAAGAGGAAGGCAGAGCAAGAAAGGATGGAGGAAGAGCAGTATTTTGCTGGAGGGAATTTTGATAGTGAAACAGTATTTATTGAAGATGGAGAAAAGGAAATTCATCCTTTATTTCGAAAAGAAGTGTTTTTCTTCAAAGTATTGTTATCAGCAATATTAGTTCTTTCTGTCGCTATTTTATATAAGAATGCACCAGTTTCTTTCGACGGTGCTAAAGCTGTTACAGAAAAAGTGATGAAAGAAGAATTTCAGTTTGCTACTGTAGCGAAATGGTACGAAAAACAGTTTGGAAAACCGCTCGTGTTCTATTCGCCTAATGAGAAAAAAGAAGAAACGATTCAGCAAAAAGATTATGCCATTCCTGCTTCCGGAAAGGTGATGCAAGGGTTTCAAAAAAATGGCCAAGGTGTATTTGTACAAACAGCTACAAATGCAACTGTTGAGTCAGTGAATGAAGGGCTAGTTATTTTTGCAGGCAAGAAAGAGGAACTTGGTAATACAGTTCAAATTCAGCATGCAGATGGTACGGAGTCATGGTATGCAAACTTAAATGATATGTCAGTGAAATTATATGATTACGTTTCAAAGAAACAAAAAATTGGAACAGTGAATAATGATGCGAATAATAAAAATGGTAAGTTTTATTTCGCAATAAAAAAGGACGAAAAATTTATTGATCCGATTCAGGTGATTTCATTTGATTAAATATAGAGATGTTTTAACAAAGATTTCAGTGCATCCGTTGTTTTGGGTTATTATTGTCATTGGTATTTTCACGGCACGTTTTAAAGAGTTACTACTGTTATTTTGTATCGTTCTCATCCATGAACTTGGGCATGCTTTTGCAGCGGCACACTATAATTGGCGTATTAAGAAGATTCAACTTTTGCCGTTTGGTGGTGTGGCTGAGCTTGAGGAACATGGGAATAAATCATTGAAAGAGGAACTAGTTGTCGTAATTGCAGGACCAATTCAACATATTTGGATGATGGCGGTAGGCTATATGTTGTTTGAAGCTGGTTGGCTTCATGCGGAATTATATTATTTCTTTATGTGGAATAATATAATTATTTTAGCATTTAATTTACTACCTATTTGGCCTCTTGATGGTGGAAAAGTATTGTTTAACGTACTATCATATCGTTTTCCTTATTTACAAGCACATGAAAAGATGATGAAATTATCATGTGTTTTTTTTAGTGTCATACTAGGATGGCAGTTACTTTGGAATAGTAACAATATTATGATGTGGGTACTACTCATATTTTTAGCGGTGTCGTTATATCAAGAATGGAAGCAAAGACGGTATGCCTTTATGCGTTTTTTATTAGAACGTTATTATGGGAACAAAAGAGGAATTGAAAAGATTGCACCAATTGAGGTGCAATCAGAAGATCATTTATATAAGATATTCACAAAATTTCGTAGAGGCTATAAGCATTCTATTATCGTTCGCGGAAAATATAAAGAACATTACACATTGGATGAAAATGAATTGCTTTATGCGTATTTTACTGAAAAACGAACAACTTCATCTGTTGAAGAATTAATCGGTTAGTGTTGACGTTAGCACTAACCTTTTATTATTGTAAAAGCAAAGAAGATTATAAAGTGAGGAAAGTATTTTGAAAACGTTATATATGAACTACGCTGGATCGGAAAAACGCGTTGCAATTGAAGAGAAGAAGAAAATTGTTGAGTTTTTATGGAAACGAAATGAAGAACAAGAGATTGTTGGGCATATTTATGTTGGACGTATCGTAAGAACGATTGCTGGAATGAATGCAGCTTTTGTAAATATAGGTTTAGAAAAACATGCGTATCTTTCGTACGATGATGTACCATCTTCTTATCATATACATGAAGGACAAGCGGTACTTGTACAAGTTGTAAAAGAGGCAATTGATACGAAAGGGCCAAAATTGACAGCAAATATAGAATTTACCGGAAAATATGTCGTTTATATGCCATATGATGAAATGCGTGCGGTTTCTCGGAAAATAAAAAACAATAAAAGAAGGCAACAATTACTCCAAATTGAAGTAGAAGGGACAGGAGGTTATATTTTCCGCTCAGCTTCTGAAAAAGGAGAAATTGAAGAAATACAAGCTGAAATGCAAAGATTACAGCAGTTATATGAAGAGTTAAAAAGAAAAGAGGGCCAAGGAAAGGCACCGTTACTAGTCCATCGACCGGCAACCTTTTTAGATCGTGTATTTCAAGAGAATCCAATTGAAACGATTGAAAAAGTAGTTGTAGATACAAGAAGTATAGTAAAAGAATTAGAAGAAAAAGTCGGTAAAGAAAA
Organism: Bacillus sp. SSR7; assembly: GCF_055902415.1. Taxonomy (NCBI): domain Bacteria; kingdom Bacillati; phylum Bacillota; class Bacilli; order Caryophanales; family Bacillaceae; genus Bacillus; species Bacillus sp. SSR7. The sequence goes on from NZ_JBVVXV010000002.1 coordinate 69,103, forward strand.
AGTATCTTTTTATAATGAAAAATCTTCAATGTTTAACCATTTTGGCATAGAGCGTGAGATTGAGAAAGCACTTCAAAAAATTGTTTGGCTCCCAAATGGTGCTTATTTAATTGTGGAACAAATGGAGACGATGACTGTAATTGATGTGAATACGGGTAAGTTTACTGGAAAACAAAATTTACAAGATACAGTCCTTCGTACAAATGAAGTGGCAGCTGAAGAGATCGCACGTCAATTAAGATTGCGTGATATCGGTGGTATGATATTAATTGATTTTATTAATATGAAAAGAAGAGAAGATAAAGAAAAGATAAGAGAATGTCTCATGGCTGCTATGCAAAATGATCGCACATATACAAGAGTACTCGGATTTACAGAGTTAGGGATTTTAGAGATGACACGTAAACGTAAGAAACATTCTTTACGCGACGTATTACTTGAAGAGTGTGCACCGTGCAAAGCGACAGGGTATGTGATGTCATATGAAACGATTGCGTATGAGCTAGAGAGAGAACTAATCACATATGGTAATATAGAAGATGAGGCAGTATTAATCTCTGCACCTAAAGGACTGCAAAAACAATTTTTACAAAAAGAATTACAAAAAAATATTCCATTTGAAATTTATTTCAAAGATGATATGATCGAAAAGTATGCAATTATCCGTTTTGGAAGTAAAAAAGAAATTGTAGAGCGGAAAAAATAGTTAGTAGAACTTTCATTGACAACCGTCTATGATTCATGATAACATCTTTATGTTATAGTTTATAGCACCTAAACGGCTATATGCTACAACCGCACAAGACAGGTTCCCTAAAGGCATTTTATGTCTACCTCGTTTTTGGCGAGTCTTAGTAATTAAGAGGAGGTGCAAGTATGTACGCAATTATCGAAACAGGTGGAAAACAAATTAAAGTTGAAGCTGGTCAAGCAATCTACATTGAAAAATTAGATGTTGAAGCTGGTGAAACTGTTACTTTTGACAAAGTTCTTTTCGTTGGTGGCGAAAACGTTAAAGTTGGTAGCCCAGTTGTAGAAGGTGCAACAGTTACTGCGAAAGTAGAAAAACAAGGTCGCGCTAAGAAAATCATCGTTTTCAAATACAAAGCGAAAAAGAACAATCGTAAGAAACAAGGTCATCGTCAACCTTACACTAAGCTAGTTGTTGAAGCTATCAACGCTTAATTCTGGTTAACATGATTAAAATTACGATAAGTCGCACGAAATTAGGACGTATCCAATCATTTAAAATGACTGGACATGCCGATTATGCGCCACATGGACAAGATCTTGTCTGTGCTGGAACTACAGCGGTTGTGTTTGGTTCTATAAATGCAGTGGAAGAACTTTGTAATGTGCAGGCAACTATTGAACTCGGAAGTGATGGCGGATTCTTAACGTATGAATTGCCTAATGATTTAGACGTTCATGCAGCAGAAAAAGCACAAATACTTTTAGAAGGATTGGTTGTTTCGCTTAAGACGATCGAACTTGATTACGGAAAGTATATCCGTTTAATAGAAAAAGTGCAGGAGGTGTAACGTATGTTAAGATTAGATCTTCAGTTTTTCGCATCTAAGAAAGGTGTAGGTAGTACAAAGAACGGTCGTGACTCTCAGTCAAAACGTCTTGGTGCTAAACGCGCAGATGGTCAAACGGTTACAGGTGGTTCAATTCTTTACCGTCAACGCGGTACAAAAATTTATCCAGGTGTTAACGTTGGTCGTGGTGGCGATGACACTTTATACGCGAAAGTTGACGGCGTAGTACGCTTTGAGCGTCTTGGCCGTGACCGCAAACAAGTGAGCGTATATCCTGTTGCTCAAGAAGCATAAGAACTCACGGAAAACTCTAACCTGAGTGCAGGTTAGAGTTTTTCTATATTAAGGGGTATCTAAATGAATAAAAAATGGACAATTATAGATGCATTGCGCCATTCAAGACATGATTGGCTCAATCGTATGCAGATGGTGAAAGGAAACCTTTCCCTTGGAAAAGTGGAAGAAATTCATAGTCTCATCGATCGTTTTGTCCAAGAAGCGAGACAAGAATCCAATCTGATAGGGCTATCTATGCCTTTATTTTCAGAGTGGATTTTAACATATAATTGGAAACAGCAGCCGTGCTTATTGGAGTACGAAGTATTAGGGAATTTACATAACTTATCTCACTTAGATGAGACTGTATGTACATGGACGAATCAATTTTTCTCAATGCTTCAGCATAGTTTAGACGTATATGTTGAAAATTATGTTTGTATCACAATTGAATGTGACGCGGAGAATGCTCGTTTCTTTTTTGATTTTCGTGGTAAGCTAACGAGTGTAGAAGAACTACAGAATTGGCTTGCGAACCAAAACAATAAATGGTATTCCATTTCTTATACAGTAAGAGACGAAGAAGTCTCAGTTATATTACAACCAATTGAAAAAAGTGTGGTGAAATAATGTTTGTAGATCAGGTCAAGATATATGTAAAAGGCGGCGACGGTGGTAACGGAATGGTTGCGTATCGTCGTGAGAAGTATGTACCAAAAGGTGGCCCAGCAGGTGGCGACGGTGGTAAAGGTGCAGATGTTGTTTTTGTTGTTGAGGAAGGCTTACGTACATTAATGGACTTCCGCTACCAACGTCATTTCAAAGCTGATCGTGGTCAGCACGGAATGAGTAAAGGGCAGCACGGACGTAAATCTGAAGATTTACTTGTAAAGGTTCCACCAGGAACAGTAGTAAAAGATGAAAAAACTGGTCAAATTCTTGCCGATTTAGTAACGCATGGGCAAACGGCTGTAATTGCAAAAGGTGGCCGCGGTGGTCGTGGTAACTCACGTTTTGCAACAGCTACGAATCCAGCGCCAGAAATCGCTGAGAACGGGGAGCCAGGTCAAGAGCGTGATGTCATTCTAGAACTGAAAGTACTAGCAGACGTTGGACTTGTTGGATTCCCAAGTGTAGGTAAATCTACATTATTATCTGTCGTATCATCAGCACGTCCGAAAATTGCAGAGTATCACTTCACAACAATCGTTCCAAACCTTGGTGTTGTTGAGACTGGTGATAACCGCAGCTTCGTTATGGCTGACCTTCCTGGACTAATTGAAGGCGCACATGCTGGCGTCGGACTTGGACACCAATTCTTACGTCATATTGAGCGTACACGTGTAATCGTGCATGTTATTGATATGTCTGGTTTAGAAGGCCGTGATCCATATGAAGATTACGTAACGATTAATAATGAATTAAAAGAATACAATCTTCGCTTAACGGAGCGTCCACAAGTTGTTGTTGCAAACAAAATGGATATGCCAGATGCAGAAGAAAACTTACAAGCATTTAAAGAGAAAGTGGGAGACGAAGTAAAAATCTTCCCAATCTCAGCTGTAACGAAACAAGGTGTTCGTGACTTACTGTTTGAAGTAGCGAACTTAATAGAAACAACACCAGAATTCCCAATACATGAAGTTGCGGATGAGTCTGATACAAGTGTAATGTACAAATTTGATACTGAAGGTGTTAAATTTGAAATTACACGTGAAAGTGATGGCACGTTTGTTATCTCTGGTTATGATATTGAGAAAACATTCAAGATGACAGACTTCTCACGTGATGAATCTGTACGTCGTTTCGCTCGCCAAATGCGCGGAATGGGTATTGATGAAGCCCTTCGTGCACGTGGTGCAAAAGACGGAGATATTGTAAAAATCCTTGAATATGAATTTGAGTTTATCGACTAAGACTGCCGAAATATGGCAGTCTTTTTTTATATTGTAAAAGTCTGATTCATACAGGAAAAAATCCCCACTAATTAAATTTTCAATTTATAATAGAAAAGGAGTGGTTTTATAAGAATTTTTTATGGGGAGAAAACGAACATGTATAAAATATTAATTGTAGAAGACGATGAAAAAATCGCAGGAATATTAGAAGAGCATTTAGAAAGGTATGGCTATCAATCATTTCGAGCGAGTGATTTACGACATATAAAAGATGAGTTTGTAAAAGTAAATCCACATCTCGTGTTACTTGATATTAATTTACCGTATTTTGATGGATTCTATTGGTGTCGTCAAATCCGCACTATATCGAATGCACCAATTATTTTTGTTTCTGCAAGAACGGGGGAAATGGATCAAGTAATGGCAATTGAAAATGGCGGAGATGATTACATTACGAAGCCATTCCATTTAGACATTGTAATGGCTAAAGTGAAAAGTGCACTTCGTCGTGGATATGGTGAGTATGCTTCTGCGGCAGAAAGCGATTGTTTAGGTGTAAATGGACTGTTGTTATTCCCATCTCAGCACGTTGTTGAGTGGCAAGGGCAACAAACAGAACTGACAAAAAATGAATTTTACTTATTAGAATGTTTAATGAAACAAGCAAATCAATACGTAACACGCGAAGAATTGTTAGAAGCCCTCTGGGATGAGGTAGCTTTTGTTGATGATAATACATTAACTGTGAATGTGAAACGTGTAAGGAAGAAACTAGAGGAGTTAGGCATTAAAAATGCAATTGTAACGAAACGTGGATATGGTTATGCGCTTCTTACAGAGTGGGGCGAAGGGCATGAAGGTTAAAAATTACCTTATGGATCGTTTTTCTTTAATTCTTTCTTACATTGTTAGCCTTTGTTTATTTGGGCTCGTTTTGCAGTTGCAAAGTCTTTTAGAAAAGCGATCTATTGATTGGAATACGTGGTTATACGGACTGTTATTAGGGACAGTTGTGTTTACTGTATACCTTATTTACGATTACCGAAAACGGAGTGTATTTTTCAAGAGGATCGAAAAATATGTTACTAGCGGAAATACATTACATGATTCCTTACTTATTGATACTTCTTATACGGCAGAGCAAGAGATGGTCGTTGAATCGTTTACGCTATTAAGACAGCAATATATGAATGAAGTTCATAAACAACATGCAAAAGAACAACAGCAAATGATATTTATGAACCAATGGATTCATCAAATGAAAACACCAGTATCTGTTATTGAGTTGCTATTACAGAAGTTTGGTAAAGAGCATCGTGAAGCAAGAGCAACAGTTGAAAGTATCCGTGAAGAAAATAATCGCATACTAAATGGTTTAGATTTAGCGTTACATATGGCAAGGTTAGAACAGTTTGCGAAAGATTATAAAGTAGAAGTAGTAAATGTGATAGATATCATTAGAGGTATTATTAATGAAAATAGAAAGTCCTTCATTCAATCGTCTGTATTTCCGAAAGTGATGTTTGAGGAAGATACTTGTATGGTTGCCTCTGATAGAAAATGGCTCAGTATTGCTATAGGGCAAATTGTTGTAAATGCAATTAAGTATACAAAAATTTCGGAAGCAGAAAAAAAGGAAATTCAATTTCAAATTGAAGAGAAAGATCAAAAGGTGTTATTACATATTAAGGACAATGGAATCGGTATTCCAGAGCAAGATGTAAAGCGTATATTTGATCCATTCTTTACAGGGGTAAATGGCCGTAAAACGAGAGAAGCGACTGGAATGGGTTTATATATTACGAAGGAAATTTGTGATAATTTACATCACGGTATGTATGTGCAATCGGCTGAAGGGGAAGGGACAACATTCACGTTCCAATTTGCAAAAGATGAAGAATATCATACATTAATGAGAAAAATGACAAAACTGTAAGGTAACAAAACGTTTTGTAAGGGAAATCACTCGTTTCTTTTTCTTATTTTTCTTATAGTAAATGTAAGAAGAAAACACATAGGGGGATTAGAAATGAGTGTTCTTGAAGTAAAAGGATTAACGAAGGTATACCAATCAAAAGGTTCAGTAGCAACGACTGCTTTAAATGATATAAATTTTAAAATAGAAGAAGGCGAATTTGTAGGGATTATGGGTCCTTCAGGGAGCGGGAAAACAACGCTTTTAAATTTATTAGCAACAATTGATAAGCAAACTTCAGGTCATGTGCTTGTAAATGGGGAAGAAATTAATCAAATGCGTGCTGCAAAATTAGCGGAGTTTCGCCGTACACATTTAGGATTCATTTTCCAAGATTTTAACTTACTTGATACGTTATCGATTAAAGAAAATATCATTTTACCACTTGTAATGGCGAAGAAATCTGTAAATGAAATCGATGCAAAAGTGCTTGAGATTGCAAAGTTTTTAAATATCGAGGGCATTTTAAATAAAAAGGTATATGAAGTATCAGGTGGCCAACAACAACGTGCAGCAGCTGCGAGAGCGATCATTCATGAACCGACGTTAATTTTAGCAGATGAGCCAACTGGAAACTTAGATTCTAAGTCGGCAAAATCATTAATGAGCGCGTTGCAAGACTTACATGAACAAAAGAAAGTAACAATTGCAATGGTAACGCATGATCCAGTAGCGGCGAGTTATTGCGAACGTATTCTTTTCATACGTGATGGAGAGATTTTCTCAGAAATACATAAGGGAAGAACGAAACAAGCCTTTTTCCAAGAAATTCTGGACGTACTTGCGATGCTAGGAGGAGAATATCATGAACTTTCGCCAGCTCGCGCTTAATAATGTAAAAGGAAATTGGCGTAATTATAAAGCGTTTCTTATAAGTAGTTGTTTATCGATAGTCGTATTTTTCATGTATGCTTCCTTCATTTATCATCCAGATGTTGTAGGCGGTAATATTAGTATGAGGGAGATGATTTCAAAAGGGTTAGAATCGATGAATTATATTGTAGTCATCTTCTCAGCACTCTTTATTTTATATGCAAATTCAACATTTTTACGAGCAAGGAAAAAAGAGTTTGGTCTATTAACATTAATAGGCGGAACAAAATCTCAGCTTGGCCGAATGATTATATTAGAACAGCTTATGTTAGGTAGTATTGCAATTGTAGTAGGTATTGGACTTGGTATGCTTTGTTCCAAATTATTCTTCCAAGCATTAAGCGTAATATTGAAAATAGATAAAACACTTCCACTCGTATGGAATAGTAAAGCGGTTTTGATTACAGCAGGTGTATACTTTATTTTATTTTTAATCTTATCATTGTTTAGCGTTTGGACAGTAGGACGCTTGCAAATTATTGATTTATTAAGAGAAGCAAGAAAGCAAAAAGTAGAGCCTTTTGCATTTACATGGTTATGCATAGTTGGTATAGGATGTATTATTGTTGCATATGTACTTAGCTTCCAAGTAACATTTATGAATTTTATCATTCTGTTTTTACCGATTGTAGGGCTGACGATAGGCGGAACTTATTTGCTGTTTACACAAGGTAGTACAGTCGTATTAAAGGCGTTACAAAAACGAAAAAAATCTTTTTATACATATCCAAATATGTTCGTACTTAGCAATCTTATTTATAAAATGAAAGATAATGCTCGTTTTCTATTTGTAATTTCTATCATTACGGCGGTTGTATCTTCAGCAGTCGGTACACTGTATGTATTCTTTGAAGATATGAGCTATAAGGCAGTAACTAGTACCCCGCATGCTATTTCGTATGAGGAAAAGGGAATACATACGCATAATGTCATCAAAGAAGGAAAAGCAAAAGAATTAATAAAAAAACACGGATTTGAAGAAGCGCGAGAAGTAACGTACGTAAAACTTCCTGGAACTCAAAAAATCACGATGTTTAACAGTGAACATGAGATGCCAATGGCGATTGTTTCAGAAAAAGAATATAACGCTGAAGTACGTAAACAAAAAAGAGAGCAAGTTAGAGAAGTTCATAATGCACCTGGTAGTGCAACGATGGTCATAACGGATATGGCGAACGATATGATGAAGGTAGATCTTGCGAAACCGTATGAATTTAAAATGAACGGACAAACGCAGTCTGTTCAATTAAATCAGCCAACTTCATTTTCTGTTTTTAATGATAGTGAATATCTCATTGTAAATGATCAAGATTTTGAGGAATACGCAAAGCTCGTACCAGATGAAGAAAAGACAAAATATTACGGTTATTATATAGAAGACTGGAAAAGTACAGAAGATCTTGTGTTAGATTTGAAAAAGGAAATTGCACCAGATAAGCAAGAGGAATTGCATAACTCAGTGTTCGCTTATAAAAATATAAGGGAATCAGGGGCAATTACAATGTTTATTGGTTTCTTCGTAGCTGTACTATTCTTCTTCTTTGCTTGTAGTATGACATACTTTAAATGGTTTAACGATAAAGAACAAGATCGTATTCAATTTAAATCGTTAAAGAGAATCGGTATGACAGATAAAGAAATTCGTAAAATTGCAATTCGACAAATGGGTGTTATCTTCTTTATCCCAATTGTAATCGGCGCTATTCATAGTGGATTTGCTCTTCATACGCTAGGGAAAATGCTTTATCTCGATTTATGGAAATCAGGTGCGATTGTAATTGGAGCATACATTGTAGCTTCTGCGATTTATTTTATAATCGCGCAAAGAGGATATTTGAAACACGTGCAAAGCTAGAGAAACCTCTAGCTTTTTGCCTATGTAGTAAGTTATAGGGGGACGATAGATGAACATTCGGCAACTAGCGCTGCAAAATATAAAAGGAAATTGGCGTAATTATAAAGTGTTTTTCTTAAGTAGTTGCTTTGCAATATTTGCGTCTTTTGCATACATGTCTGTCATTGTGCATCCGTATATGCAGGAGACACTGTGGTATCAAAACGTACGCTGGGGACTTGTTATATGTAATGTTATTATCATTTCTTTTTTCGTCATATTTATTTTGTACTCCACTTCTATTTTCATAGAGGCACGTAAAAAAGAATTAGGATTATATATGTTAATGGGAGCAACGAAATCTAACGTAATTGGTGTAATTATGACCGAGCAAATGTTGATCGGGGTATTTGCTAATATTTTCGGTATTGGGATTGGCATGATCTTTTTGAAACTCTTTTTTATGGTGTTTAGCATGCTAATGCGTCTTCCGAAAGAACTCCCTGTCATATTTGACGTGAAAGCGATTGTGGTAACGTTTATTACATATATGGTTGTTTTTATTCTGTTATCTTTTATAAGTGCTTTACGTATATGGAACATAAAAATCATTCGGTTATTAAAAGAATTTCGAACGGATAAAAAAGAGAAGAAAACATCAATATGGCTTTGTATATTCGGCTTTATTTGTTTAGGGACAGGATATGCGTTAGCGCTACAAGTGACAATGGAAACGATAGGATTATATTTTTTCCCTGTGTCTATACTTGTTTTTTTCGGAACGTACTTTTCTTTTACACACGGTGCAATCCAATTGTTGGAAATGATTAAACGAAATAAAAAGATTATGTATACATATCCGTATTTATTTATAGTGAATCAATTGTCACATCGAATGAAGGAAAATGGTCGCTTTTTCTTTATGCTTTCTATGGCAACGACATTTGTAGTTACAGCAACAGGTACGGTGTTCTTATATTTTTCTAGCATGCAAGATATGTGGCGAGATGGAGGTGCACACTCATTTTCATACATAGAAAAAGGTGTTTCTACCCATGAAGTCTTTGAGGAAGGTACGGTTGAACAATTACTGCATCAATATGGATATGATGATTTTCAATTTATGAGTTTTGTTGGAGTGTATGCATCTTTTCAGTCCAACAAGGGAGAAGCAGAAGTAGCGCCGCTCATTAAAGAAAGTGAATACAATCAGGAGGCAAGAAAACAAAAACAGAAAACGTATCATCCTAAAAAAGGAACTGTTACACTTGTTTTTTATAATAAATACAATCGTTCGAATATATATAATCAAAAAGAGATTCAATTACAAGTAATGAATCAAACGTATCCATTCGTATTTAACGGTCAGAAAGAAGGGGTGCAATTTAACTATCATCTTGCGCACATTAACGGTCTGTTTTTCGTCATGAATGATGAAGATTTTGACAGAATAGCAAATAAGGTTCCGGATTCTGAAAAAATGATGTATAGAGGATACACATTACCAAATATCGAAAATACGAAAAAATTAAATGAAGCTTTACGGAAACATATAAAACAAGATGATAATAACGCATTTCGAAGTAATATGGAGTTATATGTGAATATGAAAGAGTTCGGCGATATTACTCTATTTGTAGGCTCATTCATTAGTATATTATTCTTTCTTACTTCATGTAGTATCGTATATTTTAAATGGTTTCATAATATTTCATCAGATAGAAAGCAGTACGAAGCGCTATCTAAGCTTGGAATGACGAAAGAAGAAGTGTGGAAGATTTCTCGCTGGCAATTGTGTATGCTATTTTTTGCGCCTATTATAGTCGGGAGTATGCATAGTGCGGTTGCGTTATATACATTTCATAATACAATCTTTATGGATGGTTCATTACGAAAAGTAGGCTTGTTTATTCTATTTTATATTGTTGCATGCATCGTTTATTTCTTTTTTGCTCAAAGAGAATATAGGAAACATTTAGACTAGCAAATGCTAGTCTTTTTTTAATATTCGAAATTTACATAGAAGAATATAAAAAAGTATGGTATAACAGTAAGAAAACGAAAAAGAGGGGAAAAGACGATGATTCGAGTAGGATATTTAGGACCAGAAGCAACATTTACAAATATGGCGGTGAGTCGTTTTTTTCCGGAAGCAGAGCATGTACCGTATCGAACGATTCCAGACTGTATGGATGCAGCTGCAAATGGAAATGTAGATTATGCAGTGGTACCACTAGAAAACGCTATAGAAGGTTCAGTGAATATAACAGTTGATTATCTCGTGCATGAGCAGCCGCTTTCTATTGTAGGAGAAATTACAGTACCCATTCAGCAACATTTACTTGTACATCCGCAGTATGCAGAAGTGTGGGAAGAAGTATATGCAGTGCATTCTCACCCACACGCTATTGCCCAATGTCATAAGTTTTTAAATGAAGAATTAAAAGGGATAACTGCTCGAGATATGACATCAACAAGTGCTGCTGCGCAATATGTGAAAGAACATCCTGAAGAAAAAATCGCTGCCATTGCAAATGAAGCAGCTGCAGAAAAATACGGATTAACGATTGTAAGACGAAGTATTCATACACATAAAAATAATCATACACGTTTCCTAGTGCTTCATAAGAAAAAGAAAGCAATACTCTCAAATAATGGAGAAAACCGCGGAGAGAAAACGACGCTTATGATAACGTTACCTGCTGATTATGCAGGGGCACTATATCAAGTGTTATCAGCTTTCGCATGGAGAAAATTAAACTTATCTAAAATCGAATCGCGCCCGATGAAAACAGGACTTGGAAATTACTTTTTCTTAATCGATGTTGATAAAGCATACGATGACGTATTATTGCCAGGCGTAACGATGGAACTTGAAGCACTTGGTTTTTCTGTTACGGTGCTGGGGAGTTATTCTTCTTATTGGCTATAAGGGGGAGTTAGGTTATACCGTGTGATAGATTAATAAAATCCCACCTATAGATGGTGGGATTCTTTATTTTAACTTCGCAAGACGCTCTTCTAATTGACCACGCCAAACGTCAGCTAGTTCTGGAACAGCAAGAATCTTTTCGATGCCATCTCTATCTTTTCTATTATGAAAATAAATTTCGTTAGAGAACAAGACAGAAACATTACCCGGTTGACGTTCTAGTAATTTGATTTTTGAATCTTTACGTACAGTACCTTCCTGAAGAACGCGGCATAGGTAGCCAGTAAATCCAGTTGCTACAATGCGCGGCAGTATGCCAGGAATGCCGAGGCGTTTTGAAATCGTACTACAAGGTACTCTTGCTTGTGTGACCTGAATGATTGCTTCACCTAGTTGATATGTATCCCCGATGCATACATCACGCTCTAACATATTTGTCACGGTAATGTTTTCCCCAAATGTGGAAGCTGGAAGCGTTGTTTGGAATTCCTCTTCCCATAGTGCGTAATGCTCGTGTGGGTACACACAAACTGCACGATCAGGTCCACCATGGTGTTTTAAATCTGCTACATCATCACCAAGGAAGCCATCTTTTGATAGGAAAGCTTCTTCGGTAAGTTCTTTACATATACCGGTAATCATTGCTTTATCTTCGCTATATTTCATTTGTTTCGGTTTGCCAATGCTAAAGTGAACGAGTTCAATTCCCATATGTTAGCCCCTTTACGATTGATTATAATATTATAGCATTAAAAAAGCACAGAGAATTATAAAAACTCTGTGCTTTACATTAATAAACGAGAAAACCAGCTTTATCTAGTGCCTCGCAAGCAGCATCTAATTTTTCTTTTGAATCTGCCTCAATAGTATGTAAGTGAATACCGTCTGTTAATTGCGATAGATAGGAAGCATTTGTGTTTTCGATTTTTTGTAAATATTGCTCTACATCAAAGCGATTACTTACCATAATAGATGCTGTTAAGTCACCGTATACAGGATGCTCAACTTTTACATCTTTAATTGTAACGCCGTGGTCAACAAGCATTGTAAGTTCTTGACGTACTTCTGCTGGTTTATGTTGGCATACAATTACGCGTTCGAAAGCTTGTTGTTTCTCTTGTGGTTTTAAATATAAATAGCCTTGAGCAGTCGCAATGATCGGTTCGTTTCGTGCTTTAAGCAAGGAAATATCTTGCACGATAACTTGTCTACTTACATTCGTTTTTTTCGATAGCTCATTCCCAGATAACGGTTCATTTGCAGCGAGAAGCCACTGAAGGATAAGCTGTCGTCTTTCTTCACCTAAAATCTTTTTTTGTTCATTTTGTTTCATTATGATTTAACACCTCTATAAAATTGATTTCCAATTGTGTGTAGTGCATGAATAGTAGTATCAATTTGATCTTTCGTTGTTTGTTGTCCGAAAGAGAAGCGGACATATTGTTTTGCCTCTTCATACGTTTTTCCAATTGCAAGCATTGTTTTCGAAGGTTCTTGTTTACCGACTTGGCAAGCACTTCCGGTAGAAATGGCAATACCGCGGCGATTACATTCTAGCATTGTATATTGACCTTCTATTCCTTTTATTGTAACCCCAATAATATGTGGTAAACAAGAAGTAGAATGACCTTCTACTTCAATTTCTAGAGGAAGTGCTTGTAATCGCTCTAAAAAGTAGGATCGTAACTCTTTAAAACGTAAACTTTCTTCTTGTTGATTTTTTAATATATTCTCAGCTGCTGTTAAAAAAGATGCGATGCCAGGAACGTTTACTGTACCAGGACGAAATCCTTTTTCATGAGAAGTTCCCGGAAATATTTGTGTCCAGCGCACTTGCGGATTTATATAGCAAGCGCCGACCCCTTTTGGTCCGTATATTTTATGTGCTGAAACAGAAAGACTATCAATCCCCATCTCAAAAACATGGATAGGAAGTTTACCAAATGTTTGTACACAATCTGAATGAAATAAAACGTTATATTTTTTTAAAAGTGCCCCGATCTCTGCGATATTTTGAACGGTTCCGATTTCAGAGTTTCCGTGCTGTATACTTGCTAGAATGGTATCTTCTGTAATAGCTGCTTCTAAATCTATTAAACGAATGAGTCCATTTTTATCAACAGGAATTTCAGTAATTGTATACCCTTTTGATTGTAAGGATTGAAAATAACTTCGAATGGATGCATGTTCCATAGGTGTCGTAATAATATGCTTCTTATTTTGGGCATTGAGAAGGGACTGAATCGCAAGGTAGTTCGATTCTGACCCACCGCTCGTGAAGAATACCCCCTGTTCCTTTCCGCCAATTATTTCAGCAAATGTTTTTCTACAAACTTGTAATAAAGAAGAGGCCGTTCCTCCAATATCGTGTAAACTTTGTTCATTTCCGAAGTATTGCGATGCTGCTTTCATATATGTTTGTAATGCTTCCGCGCTCATAGGTGTAGTAGCTGCATAATCAAGATATATCATCATGTAAGTTCCTCTCTCTAGTAAGAGTTACATTTCTTTTATTTTTTAAATGGTAGTGAAAATAAGAATTATAAAAAAACTCTTGTCATTATTTTAAAACTATGTAAATATAGGTGTCAAGACAGTTGAAAAGTGTAAAGTAGGAGGCAACAATTATGCCAAGTGCAGATGTCTTAATTATTGGAAGTGGCGTTGCGGCACTTCGTGTTGCAAAAGAGATTTGTCACGAAAAGAATGTGATTATTATCACAAAGGAAACGAATCGTAATAATAATACATATTTAGCGCAAGGTGGAATTGCCGCAGCGGTAGCTACATATGACAATCCGAATGATCATTTTGAAGATACGTTAGTAGCAGGATGTCATTATAACAATGAAGATGCGGTTCGTTATTTAGTTGAAGAAGGACCAAAAGAAATGAATCATCTCATTGAAAATGGAATGAAATTTGATGGAGATGAAACGGGTCCCCATCTTGGAAAAGAAGGTGCACATCGAAAGCGTCGTATTTTACATGCAGGTGGCGATGCAACAGGAAAGAATTTATTAGAGCATTTCATTCAAGAAGTAGCTCCGTACGTTACGGTAGTGGAACAGGAAATGGTGCTTGATTTTATTATAGAAAACGAAAAATGTGTTGGAGTTTTAACGCGAGATAGTGAAGGGGAACTGAAGCGTTATGATGCAGATTATACTGTGCTAGCCTCAGGCGGGGTTGGTGGTTTATACGCCTTTACTTCTAATGACAAAACAATTACGGGTGATGGACTTGCGATGGTGTACCGTGCGGGTGGAGAGCTAGTAGATTTAGAATTTGTACAATTTCATCCAACGATGTTATATGCGGGTGGGCGATGCTGTGGCCTTGTTTCTGAAGCTGTCCGTGGTGAAGGAGCTGTCCTTATAAACGGAAAAGGACAGCGTTTTATGATGGGTATACACCCAGATCATGATCTCGCACCGCGTGATGTAGTGGCAAGAGCGATTCATGAACAGCTTTTAGCGGGTGAAAAAGTGTATTTGAATATCGAGTCCATCCAAAATTTCGAAGAACGTTTTCCGACTGTATCATCATTATGTAAAAAGAATGGTGTTCATATAAATGAAAAGTGCATTCCGGTCGTACCCGGTGCTCATTTTCATATGGGTGGCGTGAAAACAAACTGTGATGGAGAGACGTCCATTCCACATTTATATGCGGTTGGTGAAGTAGCTTGTAACGGTGTTCATGGAGCCAATAGATTAGCGAGTAATTCATTATTAGAAGGTCTTGTATTTGGAAAAAGAATAGGACAGCATCTTTTAACGAAAGCGACAAAAGATAGATTGAACAACTTTGCTGAGAAGGAAAAGAAGTTTATCGTTCTGAATCATTTGCCGGCGAAAGAAGAAATACAAGAATGTATGATGAAATACGTTGGGATTGTGCGAACAGAACAAAGTTTATCTTATGCAAAGAGATGGCTTAGTAAGTACGGTGTTCGAAATATGATATTGCAACATGATGCTCTTACAAATGAAGAGATAACGATTATGAATATGTTAACAGTTTGTGAGCTTATCGTCGTATCAGCTTTGCAAAGAGAAGAAAGCATTGGTGGCCATTATCGAAGTGATTATCCACATAGAAATAGCGTAAAAAAAGAGATTATTCGAGTGAAAAGAAAACTACAACTTGTGTAATGAGAGGAAGAGGGGCTTTATGAATACGATAAAGGTTAAAGAAGCATTAAATCGATTTTTTCTAGAAGATATAGGAGAAAGAGATGTAACATCTCAGCTTATTTTTCCAGATAATTTACTTTCAAAAGGAACGTTTCTTGCGAAGGATACAGGGGTCTTTGCGGGACGTTTAGTCATTGAAGAAGGTTTTAAATTAATTGATGAGAGAATTGAAGTGGAGCTTCATAAAAAAGATGGAGATTTTGTAGAAAACGGCGAAATAATTGCAACTGTCCAAGGACCAATCGCATCGTTATTAACGGCTGAGCGCGTTATATTAAACGTTATCCAGCGTATGAGCGGGATAGCGACAATGACACATAAAGCTGTTCGTGCTTTAGATAGCAGCCATACACGCATTTGTGATACGCGAAAAACGATGCCAGGGCTACGTATGTTTGATAAGTATGCAGTTGTATGCGGAGGCGGATTTAATCACCGTTTCGGCTTATATGACGGTGTCATGATCAAAGACAATCATATTGCTTTTGCTGGTTCTATTACGAAAGCTGTTACATCGGTGAAAGAGAAATTAGGACATATGGTAAAAGTAGAAGTGGAAACAGAAACGGAGGAGCAAGTGAGAGAAGCTGTAGCTGCTGGTGCGGATATTATTATGTTTGATAACCGTACGCCAGATGAGATTCGGGAGTTTTCAAAGATTGTACCAAGTGCCATCGTTACGGAAGCATCAGGAGGCATTACCATTGAAGATTTATCGAAATACGGAAAAACAGGGGTAGATTATATTTCACTTGGAGCGTTAACACATTCAGTGAAAGCACTTGATATTAGTTTCAATATTGAGGCGTAAGGAAAGTGGCTTAGAGGGGGAGAAAGGAATATGAGTATTTTAGAAAAAGTACAACCGATTGAAACGATGTTACCAGAGCGTTATTACACGATGTCAACAGCAGAGATGGAAAAGCGGGTTCGTGAAATTAAAGAAAAAATGGGGGAAACACTATTTATTCCAGGCCATCATTACCAAAAAGATGAAGTGGTACAATTTTCTGATGCAGCAGGAGATTCACTTCAGCTTGCGCAAGTTGCAGCGAGCAATAAAGAGGCGAAATATATTGTATTTTGCGGTGTACACTTTATGGCAGAAACAGCAGATATGTTAACGACAGATGATCAAATCGTTATTTTGCCAGATATGCGTGCAGGGTGTTCGATGGCAGATATGGCAGATATCGAACAAACAGAAAGAGCGTGGAAAGAGCTCACAAAATTATTTGGAGATACGATGATTCCGTTAACGTATGTAAACTCTACGGCTGCAATTAAAGCGTTTTGCGGTCGTAATGGCGGAGCAACAGTAACTTCTTCTAATGCTAAACAAATGGTATCTTGGGCGTTTACACAAAAAGAGCGTCTCGTCTTTTTACCAGATCAACATTTAGGAAGAAATACAGCGTACGACTTAGGTATCCCGTTAGATAAAATGGCAGTATGGGATCCGCATACTGATTCATTAGAGTACGATGGAGATATAGAAGAAATTCAGGTGATTTTATGGAAAGGACATTGTTCAGTTCATCAAAACTTTACAGTGAAAAATATAGAGAATGTCCGAAAAAATCATCCGGATATGAATATTATTGTACATCCGGAATGTTGCTATGAAGTTGTAGCTGCTTCGGATTATGCAGGTTCAACGAAATACATTATTGATAGGATTGAATCGGCTCCACCCGGAAGTAAATGGGCAATTGGTACAGAAATGAATTTAGTGAACCGAATTATTCAACAACATCCAGATAAAGAAATTGTTTCACTTAATCCATTTATGTGTCCGTGTTTAACGATGAACCGAATTGATTTGCCGCACTTATTATGGGCACTTGAAACGATAGAAAAAGGGGAAGAAATTAACGTTATTAGCGTAGATAAACAAGTGACTGAAGAGGCAGTTCTTGCATTAAATCGTATGTTAGAGCGTGTGTAAAGCAGCGGATTCCCGTTGCTTTTTTTCGTACATATAATCATAACGAGAACGAAATGGGCATACATTGTTTTGAAGAAATCATTGTGATTTTTTTATGCTTATGCCACTTCAAATGATATTGAAAATCGAAGAAGTGATGAAAGTGAAAAGAAGTTAACGTTATGTAGGAAGAGTTACTTCATGAGATTTGTTACTTATAGATAAGTTATACAGGAGGGGGAAAATTTGAAAATTCATATCGTGCAAAAAGGGGATACCCTTTGGAAAATTGCGAAAAAGTACGGAGTGGATTTTGATACGCTGAAAAAAACAAATACACAACTTAGCAATCCAGATTTAATTATGCCAGGTATGAAAATTAAAGTACCATCAAACAGTGTACACGTAAAACAGCATGCTGGAGCAGGTTCAGCACCTCCAAAACAATACGTAAAAGAAGTGCAACAAAAAGAATTTGCAGCAACGCCAACGCCGCTTGGAATAGAAGACGAGGAAGAAGTTACGTATCAATCAGCACCAATTACGCAGCAGCCTGCTATGCAACAAACACAAAAAGAAGTGCAAGTAAAACCGCAGAAGGAAATGCAAGTGAAGCCACAAAAAGAAGTACAGGTAAAACCACAGAAGGAAATACAAGTGAAGCCGCAAAAAGAGGTGCAAAAAGAACAGCCAATTCAAAAAGAAAAACCAGTTGAAAAACCAGTTGAAAAACCAGTTGAAAAACCGTCTGTTATTCAAAAGCCACCTGTTATAGAAAAACAAAAACCAGCGGAAAAAGAAAATACAAAGTTTTCGGTAAATGTGCTACCACAGCCACCGCAACCACCAATAAAAGCGAAAAAAGAATATAAAATTTCAGATGTAATTAAAAAAGGAAGCGAATTAATTGCCCCTCAAATTACTAAGATGAAACCTAATAACATCATTTCTCCGCAAAAGAAAAAGGATAATATCGTGTCACCGCAAGTAAAGAAAGAAAATATAGGGAATATCGTATCACCGCAAGTAAAGAAAGAAAATATAGGGAATATCGTATCACCGCAAGTAAAGAAAGAAAATGTAGGGAATATCGTATCACCGCAAGTGAAGAAAGAAAATGTAGGAAATATAGTATCACCACAAGTAAAGAAAGAAAATGTAGGAAATATAGTATCACCGCAAGTAAAGAAAGAAAATATAGGAAACATAGTGTCACCGCAAGTGAAGAAAGAAAATGTAGGAAATATAGTATCGCCGCAAGTGAAGAAAGAAAATGTAGGAAATATAGTGTCACCAAATGTATCGAAAGAAAATGTAGTTATTCCGCAAGTAATACCGCCAAATATTCAAGTGCCAAACATCATGCCAATGTTGGATAATAATCAGCCACCAAACATCATGCCAATCATGGATAATAATCAACCACCAAACATCATGCCAATCATGGATAACAATCAACCACCAAACATCATGCCAATTATGGATAACAATCAACCGCCAAACATCATGCCAATTATGGATAACAATCAACCGCCAAACATCATGCCAATTATGGATAACAATCAACCGCCAAACATCATGCCAATTATGGATAACAATCAACCGCCAAACATCATGCCAATTATGGATAACAATCAACCACCCAATATAATGCCAATCATGGATAATAACCCAATACCAAACATAATGCCGATCATGGATAACAACCAAATGCCAAATATGATGCCGATCATGGATAACAACCAAATGCCAAATATGATGCCGATCATGGATAACAACCAAATGCCGAACATGATGCCGATCATGGATAATAACCAAATGCCGAATATGATGCCAATCATGGATAACAATCAACCACCGAATGTGATGCCATATCAAATGCCGTATCAACAGCCTATGATGCCGCCGAATCCGTATTATCAACAACAAAATCCATATCAAATGCCGTATCAGCAAGGAGCACCGTTTGGACCGCAATATACGTCTATGCCAAATCCAAATATGATGCCGATAGATAATAATATGCCGCCGCTCGTGCAAGGAGAGGAGGATTGTGGATGCGGAGGAGAGAGTAGGCTATATAGTCCGCAACCTGGAGGTCCACAATACGCGAATCCTTTATATTATCAACCAACTCAATCAGCATATGCACCGCAGCCAGGAACGATGTATTATCAACCAGATCCGCCGAATGTATTTGGGGAGCCAGTTTCAGAAGAAGAGGATGAAGAAGTTTAAAAAAGGTGGGGTTATTCCCACCTTTTTTGTATGTAGAGTTGTTCTCAAAACAGAAGAACCACAACGAATGTTAGAAAATTCCCAGTGAAATATTAACAGTGTAAAAACCTTCTCTGTTACTCATCATAAGAGGGAGCTTTTCAGAAGAGAAGTTCATTCTAACAGAGGGGGTTTTTGTATTGAATACGAAAGTAAAAGTGATTGCTGCTTCTTTGTTAGTTACTAGTGCATTAGCTGCATGTGGTACACCAAAAAACAATGCAATGGATGGACGTAACTACAATTACGAGCGTACATCTTATAATGATACACATCAGTATCATGATAATGTGACGCGTAACGATCGTTATACAGACTATGTAACATATAGAAATGGTCGTAACGATACAGGATACAACTATTACCGTGATGTAAATTACAACGGTCAAATTGCTAATCCGCATCCAACACGTAATATTACAATGAACAATTCATACATTAACAATGATGGTAAAACTGCAGAAAGAATTACAAATCGTGTGAAACGTATGAATAACGTAGACCGCGTGTCTACAGTTGTATATGGCAACGATGTAGCGATTGCGGTAAAACCACGTAACACAGTAACAAATGAAACGGTGATGGCGAACGAAATTCGTCAAGCGGTTGCAAATGAAGTTGGAAACAGAAACGTATATGTTTCTGTAAGAAATGACATGTTTACTCGTGTCGATGCAATGAGTACACGCTTACGTAACGGTACAGTGACAAACGATTTTAATCGTGACATAGGAAATATGTTCCGAGACATTCGTTACGGTTTAACTGGTACAGTGCGATAGCAAAATAAAAGAGGAAGGGTAGCCCTTCCTCTTTATTCATCTTTGTCCTGTAAACGACGCTTTTTTATAAAATAACTAACGGAGTAAGATACTAAAAAGCATATGAAGAGAATACTGCCTGTTAAAATAGCTTCAAAGAGAGGTCTTTCTGGACTGAAAATAATATAAATAATAGTCATAATAACCCCAACGATAAGGGAGCGTAAGACAAGTTTATAGTAAGGAGTTAATTTTATGTTCTTTTCGCTTTCTTCTACATCGATTGAAACGCTTAATTGTAAATAACTAAGTACGATAGTTGTAAGAATAAATAATAGCCATAATGGAGATTTCGTAATTTGATCTAGTCCTTCAGTGAATCCGATATAGCCTAAAATTCCAATTATACCAAGTGATTGAAAAAGAAAGGCAATACGTATATTTTTTAATGTTTGCAGAATGAGACGTTCATCTATTATTTTTTTCACAATATCCATCTCCTGTTTATGATGATTTCGCTGTTATATAAATTGTAACATATATATTGCATTTATCAATTTATAATTTACATATAATTTGTTTGGATGAAAGAGGAAATAAAATATTTTTATAAACATGTTGCACTTATAATTTATTAATGTTATATTAGCAAAGCGATGAGCTAATTTACGTAAGACGAGAGATATGCTTAAGTGCTAAACACGCGAATGTGGTCGCCTGGTCTCTCGCCGTAAACGCATCAAGACGCCTGCTTTGCAGGCGTCTTTCATTTTATATGAATGTAATGGGAAGAGTGGAGGAGTCCAATCTTCCTTTTTTATCGAAAAAAGAGTCTGAAAATAAAGTTATTTACAATTGTGCATGAAAGAGTTACTATTTAATGGTAATATATTACATGTTATATATAAGGTTGGGATGAATAGGATATGGAGAATTTTGAATGTAGAAATACAGAAGTTGTATTAGAGAAATTTCAGGTTGTAACACCTATATTTCAGGCATTAGGAGATGAGAATCGTCAACAAATTATTATGTTGTTATTAGAAAACAAACAGATGAATGTAACACAAATAACAGATAAAATGGGGATTTCTAGACCAGCTGTTTCGCATCATTTGAAAATTTTAAGGCAAGCAGAATTAATTGTAGCGGATCGACATGGAAAAGAAATTTTTTATTCTATAATAGCCGGGGAATTTTTAAAACAGGTGAAGGATTTACTTCAAGCAATAGAATCGAATTATTAATTTTTTTTAACTAACAAGTAAACGAGTTTAAACTTTTAAACTTATTTAGTTGAAAGGGGTAATAAGAATGAAAGAAATAAATCGTATGTATGTCATTATGTTACTTGTTCCTTTATTTTGGGGTGGGTCTTTTGCAACAGCAGAGCATGTTATTACTGAAATTCCACCGATTACAGCGGCAACAATTCGTTTTGGTTTAGCGGGTTGTATTTTAATGGGCATAGTTTTTATGAAATCTGAGTGGAATACAAGTTTGTTATTAAAGAATTGGAAAGGGCTGTTATTTGTATCATTAACAGGTATTTTTGGCTACAATGTTTTTTTCTTTATGGGACTTAACTATACTTCTACTTTGAATGGCTCGCTTATTATTGCTACAATGCCCGTTTTTGTAACATTAGGAGCAATATTATTTTTTAAAGAGTCTTGGAGTATAAAAGTCGGAATAAGTTTAATGTTGTCTCTTATCGGTGTAATAGTTGTTATTACGAGTGGTTCAATGAATACACTTATGTCTTTGTCATTTAATAAGGGCGATCTTTTATTTATAGCTGCTTTAATCTGCGGGGTGTTATATAGCTTAACAGGAAAAAAAGTTATGAGTGGTGTCTCCCCTTTGTTAACTACAATGAGTATGACGGTATTGGGTACTGTGTTTTTAGCAGGCCTTTCTCTATATGAAGATGGATGGGGAAAGGTTGGGACGTTTTCTTTACAGGGATGGATAGAAATGTTGTATATGGTCATATGCGGGACGTTAATTGGATATATCGTGTTTAATAAAGGAGTAGAAGAGCTAGGTGCAAGCAAAGCGAGTATGTATTTAAATCTAACTCCTATTGTAGCTACTTGCATATCAGTTGTCCTATATGGAGCAGCTGTTGCGTGGCAACAAATAGTTGGAATGGCAATCGTATTAATTGGAGTCTATATAGCGACGGTACAATCAAATAAAGATATAAAAAAGCTTTCAAGTAATCAATATGTTTCGAAATAGGCAGAAATCATTGGACTCTATAAGTCTTAATGAGAGTAATCTATGAATTAGGGATAAAACCCCCATTTTCGGAAAAGCTACTAATGAAAGTTTGATCTTGCCTAAAAGAGGTGAACGGAAATGAAATGGATACTGATTGCGATGCAAGCTTTCGTTATGATGTTTTGTTTCGTTTATGAAACGAATGTAAAGGCGGAAGGGCCAGTACCAGAAGTAACAGAGAAAGAACCTGAAGTTACAATTTTATTAGAGCGTATGTATGTTGATGGCGGAGTAAGTGAGGAAATCTTTACAGAAAAAGTGGCGGATTTAGAAAAGTTTTTACAGCAGTATAAAGAGTGGCAGCTCGTTGATCGTGATGATGTACAAATCGTACTACAAAAGAAAGTTGACGATATTTCTCCGTTATTAAAGACGAGTGGTTATTTTGGTGTTTCGGAGGAAGGGATATTACAAATTTTTAAAGGTGTACCGAAAAGTGATAATGCGATTCATTCCTTCTTCCAAATTGATATGAAAAAGCTTGAGAGTTATGAGCGCGCGAAATTGAAGCGTGGTATTCGGATTAAATCAAAAGAAGGTTTTGTGAAGACAATTGAAAAAATGAAACAATACGCAGTGCAGAATAGGAAAGAAAGCAGCTCATGGTGAGCTGCTTTCTTTCTTATTTATTTTTATCTAAAATTTGTTTTACAATTTCATCAATTAGCATATCTTTTCCGATTGGATTGAAAGCTTTCGTAGGAAAATAACAGAAGTTTCTAATAGAGAACATTTGTTGGGGCAGTCTCGCTTTTCTATCATTAAATATGTTAAAATGGAATACATGATTTAAGAGGGAGAGATTGTATTTTGTTTGAATATGTTACAGGTTACGTGGAGTATGTAGGGCCGGAATATGTCGTAATTGACCATAATGGAATTGGTTATCAAATTTTCACACCGAATCCGTATGTATTTCAAAGAAGTAAGCAAGAAATCCGTGTCTATACATATCATTATGTGAGAGAAGATATTATGGCGCTTTACGGGTTTAAAACACGTGAAGAGCGTTTATTATTTACAAAGTTGTTAGGTGTGTCTGGTATTGGGCCAAAAGGCGCTCTTGCAATATTAGCTTCTGGTCAAACAGGACAGGTCGTTCAAGCGATTGAACATGAAGACGAGAAGTTTTTAGTGAAGTTCCCGGGCGTAGGAAAGAAAACAGCGCGCCAAATGATTTTAGATTTAAAAGGAAAACTAGCAGACGTTGTACCAGATGCATTTGTTGATTTATTCTCAGACGAAGAACGTTTTGATGAGAAGAAAGGTTCGTCAGCTGAGCTTGATGAGGCCCTGGAAGCTCTGCGCGCACTTGGGTACGCGGAACGAGAAGTTTCTCGCGTTGTACCAGAGTTATTAAAAGAATCATTAACGACGGATCAGTATATTAAAAAGGCACTTAGTCTTTTACTAAATGGTAAGAGGTGAGTATAATGGACGAACGTCTCCTTTCAGGGGAGTCTGCATATGAAGATGCGGATTTAGAATATTCATTACGGCCACAGACACTCCGTCAGTATATTGGCCAAGATAAAGCGAAACATAATTTAGAGGTGTTTATTGAAGCGGCGAAAATGCGTGAAGAAACGTTGGATCACGTGCTTTTATATGGACCACCAGGTCTTGGTAAAACGACGCTTGCGAATATTATTGCCAATGAAATGGGCGTAAATGTTAGAACAACTTCAGGACCGGCAATTGAAAGACCAGGTGATTTAGCGGCTGTCTTAACAGCACTTCAGCCAGGGGATGTATTATTTATTGATGAAATTCATCGTTTGCATAGATCAATTGAAGAAGTATTGTATCCTGCGATGGAAGACTTTTGCCTTGATATCGTAATTGGAAAAGGGCCTTCAGCACGGTCTGTACGATTAGATTTACCGCCATTTACATTAGTTGGAGCAACGACGCGTGCAGGTGCATTATCAGCGCCGCTTCGTGACCGTTTCGGTGTGCTTTCAAGATTAGAATATTACACAGTAGATCAGCTTTCTGAGATTGTTGAACGTACAGCAGAAGTATTCGAAGTTGAAATTGATTCGTTAGCCGCACTAGAAATTGCAAGACGTGCTCGTGGTACACCTCGTATTGCGAATCGTTTATTACGACGTGTACGAGATTTCGCACAAGTTCGTGGTAATGGAACGGTTACGATGGAAATTACACAAATGGCATTAGAGCTACTGCAAGTAGATAAATTAGGTCTAGATCATATTGACCATAAATTATTGCTTGGTATTATTGAGAAGTTCCGTGGTGGTCCAGTTGGATTAGAAACGGTTTCGGCAACGATTGGAGAAGAATCTCATACGATTGAAGATGTGTATGAGCCGTATTTATTACAAATTGGCTTTTTACAACGAACGCCAAGGGGGCGAATTGTAACGCCACTTGCATATGAGCATTTCGGAATGGAGATGCCAAAAGTATGACGGAGATGCCAAAATTGCTTATTACAGCAGGTATCTTACTTATCGTTGTTGGCTTAGCTTGGAAGTTCATTGGAAGACTTCCAGGCGATATTTTTGTGAAAAAAGGAAACGTTACCTTTTATTTTCCTATCATTACATGTATTGTGTTAAGTATTGTATTATCTTTTATTATGTATATAATAAATCGATTCAAATAAGAAATAGGTGGATATAGTTATGGATATTAATCTGTTTGATTTTCATTTACCAGAAGAACTTATTGCACAGGTCCCATTAGAAGAGCGTGAAACATCAAGATTAATGGTGTTAGACCGCGAAACAGGTGATATTGAGCATAAACATTTTACAGACATTCTTTCTTACTTACATGAGGGGGATTGCTTAGTTTTAAATGAAACGAAAGTAATGCCTGCTCGTCTGCATGGTGTGAAAGAAGATACAGGCGCACACATTGAAGTACTTCTTTTAAAACAAGAAGAAGGCGATAAGTGGGAGACGCTTGTTAAGCCAGCGAAACGTGTAAAAGAAGGAACTGTTATCTCTTTTGGCGAAGGGAAATTAAAAGCAACTTGCACAGGAACTGCAGATCAAGGTGGACGTCAGCTTGAATTTTCATATGACGGCATCTTCTATGAAATTTTAGATGAACTTGGAGAAATGCCACTTCCTCCATATATTAAAGAGACGCTAGAAGATCGCGATCGCTATCAAACAGTATATGCGAAAGAAATCGGTTCAGCAGCAGCGCCGACAGCAGGACTTCACTTTACAGAAGAGTTACTGGAGAAGTTAAAACAAAAAGGCGTTGAGTTAGCTTTCATCACACTTCACGTAGGGCTTGGAACATTTAGACCAGTTTCTGCTGATTCGATTGAAGAACACCATATGCACGCAGAATATTACCATATGTCTGAAGAGACGGCGGCATTATTAAACCGTGTAAAAGAGAATGGTGGACGTATTATTACGGTAGGTACGACATCAACTCGTACGTTAGAGACAATTGCGACAGATCATGATGGCAAGCTTTGTGCTGCTTCTGGCTGGACAGACATTTTTATGTACCCAGGTTACGAATTTAAAGCAATTGATGGTTTAATTACAAACTTCCATTTACCGAAATCAACATTAATTATGCTTGTAAGTGCATTTGCAAACAGAGATAATGTACTTCATGCTTATAATGAAGCAGTAAAAGAAAAATATCGTTTCTTTAGCTTTGGTGATGCAATGTTCGTTGCCTCTCACGCTAAAATGGGAAACAAATAAAAGGAGTAAATTATGACAGCAATTCGTTATGAATTTATTAAAACTTGTAAACAAACGGGTGCCCGTTTAGGACGTGTACATACGCCGCACGGTTCATTTGATACACCAACATTTATGCCAGTTGGTACGCTTGCAACAGTTAAGACAATGTCACCAGAAGAATTAAAAGCAATGGATTCTGGCATTATTTTAAGTAATACGTATCATTTATGGCTACGTCCGGGTCACGAAATCATTCGTGAAGCAGGCGGTTTGCATAAATTTATGAACTGGGATCGTGCAATCTTAACGGACTCTGGTGGTTTCCAAGTATTCAGTTTAAGTGACTTCCGTCGCATTGAAGAGGAAGGCGTTCACTTCCGTAACCACTTAAATGGAGATAAATTATTCTTATCACCAGAAAAAGCGATGGAAATTCAAAATGCATTAGGTTCAGATATTATGATGGCATTTGATGAGTGTCCACCATTCCCAGCTACTTTCGAATACATGAAGAAGTCTGTAGAGCGTACAAGTCGTTGGGCAGAGCGTTGCTTAAAAGCACATGAACGTCCACAAGATCAAGGTTTATTCGGTATTGTACAGGGTGGGGAGTTTGAAGAGCTTCGCCGCCAAAGTGCAAAAGACCTTGTTTCAATGGACTTCCCTGGTTACGCGGTAGGTGGTTTATCTGTAGGTGAGCCGAAAGATATTATGAACCGTGTACTTGAGTTTACAACACCACTTCTTCCAGATAATAAGCCACGTTACTTAATGGGAGTAGGTTCTCCTGACTCATTAATCGATGGTGCAATTCGTGGTATTGATATGTTTGACTGCGTACTTCCAACTCGTATCGCTCGAAATGGTACATGTATGACAAGTGAAGGCCGTCTAGTTGTCAAAAATGCGAAATTCGCAAGAGACTTCGGTCCGCTTGATCCAAACTGTGATTGCTATACATGTAAAAATTACTCTCGTGCGTACATTCGTCACTTAATGAAGTGTGATGAAACGTTCGGAATTCGTTTAACGTCTTATCACAACCTTCATTTTCTGTTAAACTTAATGGAGCAGGTGAGACAAGCTATTCGTGAAGACCGTCTTGGCGATTTCCGCGAAGAGTTCTTTGAACAGTATGGCTTTAATAAACCGAATGCTAAAAACTTCTAATACATAATTTAAAAGGAGGAACAAAAGATGAATCCAGGTATGATGAATATCGTTATGATCGTTGCGATGTTTGCGATTTTCTATTTCTTATTAATTCGCCCGCAACAAAAACGTCAAAAAGCAGTTGCTCAAATGCAAAGTGAGTTAGCAAAAGGTGATGCTATCGTAACAATCGGTGGTTTACACGGTACAATCGAATCAGTAGATGAGACGAAAATCGTTATTAAATCTGGCGGTTCACATTTAACTTTCGATCGTAATGCGATTCGTGAAGTTGTGAAAAACTAATGAGGAAGGCCCTGCATGAAATGTGCAGGGCCTTTTTTAGTTATTTTGTTTGGACATATTTACACCGAAAATGCCACCGAGTGTACTCGCGCCCATTAATGCTAATTGATAAAGTAACTGTGAGCTCGATAAAGTTTGAGAGAAGCCTAAATAGTTAACTAGAAAAACAAGTATGGCGAATGTAAGTCCTGTTGTGAAGCCTACTAGCCAACCTTTCCCTTGTGCTTTTTTGCCGGCAGTAAACCCGGATATAAGCATAGATAAAAGTGCTAGTATAAAAATAGTGACAGCTAATGTTCCTTCATTCATATCTGTAAATTTTAATAAAAGAGCCATAATCATGCTAGTAACTGTTGCGAGAATTAATAGGATAACGATACCGAAGCCGATTGCAGTTGATAATTTTTTCGTTCCATCCATTTATACATTCCCCCTTTTTAATACAAGCATATTTTCCTTTTGCCTAAGTTAGACTATTTTCTTTTTTATAGGGGAGTCTATACGTAAAAAGGAGATGTAGAAATGGAATGGGTATCAATCATTGGCCGGACGATGCTGTTGTATATCATCATCTTAATTATTTTTCGTCTTATGGGTAAACGTGAAATTGGAGAGCTAAGTGTATTAGATTTAGTCGTATTCATTATGCTTGGTGAAATGGCAGTAGTCGCAATTGAAAATACCGATAAATCACTTTGGCACCAATTAGTTCCGATGACCTTTCTTATGTGTATACAAATTATTTTGTCAGTTATTTCGTTAAAGTATCAACGATTTCGGCATTTAATAGAAGGTGAGCCGGCTATTCTTGTAAATGCGGGAAAGATTGATGAAAAGAAGATGAGAAAGCAACGTTATAATATAGATGATTTAATGATGCAATTAAGGGAGCAGGGAGTTGGAGATATAAGGGATGTAGAATATGCTATTTTAGAACCATCTGGGAAGTTATCTGTCTTTCAAAAACAAAAAGGCGGGCAGGATGCATTGCAGTTTACGCTTCCCCTTATTATCGATGGAGAAATTCAATCTAATCATTTGCAAATGATTGAACATACAGATGAGTGGCTCGTTGAAAAATTAAAAAACTTAGGCTATAACGATGTAACAAAAATTTTATACTGTAGTTTTCAAAATGGACAATTTTTTGTTGATTTGAAAGAAAACTAGAGGCTTACTATACGAAATAGTAAGCCCGTTTACTTCAAAAATGAAAGTTTTCGAATGATAGGGAGACGACTTAGCTCTTCTTTTCGAATGAGCTTGAAAATGAAGAGGAGTACAATATAAACGAGTGTTGTTAAAGTGATTTCCCATAGTGTTTGTATGCCAAGTGAATGAGAGAAAACTATATACTTATGAAGGTAAAAACCGAAGGAGCCTGCGATACCGATGGCAAGTCCGCCAAAAATATAGTCTTTTGCGTAAATGGTAAATGTAATTTTCTTTAAAACAGTAGCATAATGAAGAAATGTTACTGTTACGATATTTGCTGCAATTGCAAGGGCAACCCCCATCATTTGAAACTCTGGCCTTGAAGCTAGTACAAAAATAACAATTAATTTCACGATTGCACCAATAAACGTATTCATCATGGCCGCACGTGCTAAGTTTAAAGCTTGTAAAACAGAGGTAAGTGGACTTTGAAAATAATGAAATAAAAAGCAAGGTGCAAGAAGCTGGATGAACGCTGTTGCACTATCCGATCCATACATAAGGGTTAAAACAGGAGAAGCAAATACGTATAATATAACGACCGACCATCCGCCAGTAATGAGTGAAATCCGAAGAGCTTGTTGTAAGCGGTGTTCTACTAATTTATGTTGTCTTTTTGCCATTGCCTCGCTAATAGATGGAACGAGTGCTGTAGAAAGAGCGTATGTAATAAAGGCTGGCAGTGAAAGGAGCGGGAATGCATACCCGTTTAATATACCGTATTGCTGGGTTGCGACGGAGGCAGCAACGCCGGCAATCGCTAAGCTTTGCATAACGACGATAGGTTCAAAGAAATAGGAAACGGAACCGATTAAACGACTTCCTGTAGTTGGAAGTGCAATATCCATAAGAGAATAGAATGTCCCCTTGCTTTCCCTTACAGTAGTGAAAAATCCAGAGCGTATAGATAAATGTTTTTCGCGATGGAATAAAGTGAGTAAAAATAATAACGATGCCACTTCACCGAGAACGGCTGATAACATAGCGCCGGCTGCAGCATATTCTACGCCGTAAGGTAAAAATAATTGAATACATATAGCGATAATTGTAATGCGGACAATTTGTTCTATAACTTGGGCGTAAGCGCTAGGTTTCATATTTTGTTTCCCTTGGAAATAGCCGCGTAAAACAGAAGAAACAGCAATAACAGGAACGACAGGTAAAATAGCCATTAATGGATAATACGTCCGTTCATCAGTTAATAATGTTTTTGCTAAAATAGGTGTGAGGAGCATAATTCCAATTGTTAAAATGATACTAATAACGGATGTAACAGCTAATGATACGGTTAATATTTTTTTTACTTTTTGTTTATCATTCACAGCTTCTGCTTCTGCTACAAATTTTGCGATTGCGACAGGAAGACCGATTTGTGTTAATGTAATTGCTAGAATAAATGTAGGGACGGCCATCATATAAAGGCCAACGCCTTCTTCTCCTAAAATACGTGCCATTACAATACGATTAATAAATCCTAGAATTTTGGTAATAAAGCCGGCTATCATTAAAATAAATGCGCCTTTTAAAAAGCTTTGTCTCGTCATGGTCTTCTCCTACCTTCTCAAAATCAGTGGAATGATTTACAATAATTTATATGCACGTACGAGACAAGAATGACAAGCATTTAAGAGAGTGCTCTTGAAAGTAGTTATTGCTGTCCAATAGAGCGGGATTAAAAGCGACTTTTCGTGCTGAAATAAGAAGGAGATGTTATATATGTTAGATAGAGAGGCTTTGGTAGAATCATACCGCGGACAGTTACAAGTCGTTTTAGAAAGTAAAGTAGAAGAGTTCCAAATGTTCGGCTACGACCGAGTAACAGATGATGACATTTGGAAGTTTCTTAAAATGAAAAAGTGGAAGAAGATAGACAGTGACGTTAGATTGTATGAATTAGTTAATGACGTATTAACAGTAACAGCTAATGAATATATGACGTATTTAACTGTTGAAGCATATCAAGCGCCACTTTGGTCATTTGATGAATATGAAAATAAATAACCGACTGCAATTGGTTTGTTCTTCCTTTTGCAGTATAATGATAGGTATTGATAATGAGGAAATAATTATGTCTAAGATCATATATAAAGGAGGTAGTGAAGAGAAAAAACAAATAATGAAAGTGTAGGTAATGTGAAAACTTACCGGCACAGCTAGTGATGAGCTAGCAAAATTATAGAAAGGAAGTCTACTAACTGGCGTATGCACACGTGTGAAAGTGAATCGTAAAAGATTTATTTGAAGTGTTAGTAGCGGAAAGAGGGTACATATGGCAAAGCGTGGTACGAGAATTGCCGCCTTTTTCCTCATCGTTTTATTAATCGGTGGAGTAATTGGTGCGGCAGGAAAAGACATAGCAAAAGGAATTAGTCTAGGACTAGACCTTCGCGGTGGTTTTGAAGTTCTGTATGAAGTAAAACCAGCCAAAAAAGGTGATAAAATCGATCATAGCGCACTTGTAAGTACAGTAGGTGCTCTTGAAAATCGTGTCAATGCACTCGGTGTAAGTGAGCCGAACATTCAAATCGAAGGGCAGGACCGAATTCGTGTACAGCTTGCTGGTGTACAAGATCAGCAAAAAGCACGTGAGATGTTATCAACACAAGCGAAATTAACATTCCGCGATGTAGATGATAATCTTCTTATGGATGGAACGGATTTAAAAGGCGGCGGAGCGAAACAAACATTTGATGAGCAAGGCCGTGCGAGCGTAGGTCTTACACTAAAAAGCGCTGAAAAATTCCGTGAAGTAACTGAAAAAATTTCAAAAATGCCACCACCAACGAATTTAATGGTAATTTGGCTTGATTTTGAAGAAGGAAAAGATTCATACAAAGCAGAATCTGCAAAACCGAATCCGAAGTTCTTATCAGCAGCAACAGTAAGTCAAGTATTTAACCAAGCTGAAGTATCTATTGTAGGTGGAAACTTCACAGTTGAAAGCGCGAAACAACTTTCATCTTTATTAAATGCAGGTGCACTTCCTGTTGATTTAAAAGAAATGTATTCAACATCTGTTGGAGCAAAATTTGGTCAACAAGCATTAGAGCAAACGATTTTCGCTAGTGCGATTGGTATTGCTATTATCTTCTTATTTATGCTTGTATTCTACCGATTACCAGGACTTGTAGCGGTTATTATGTTAGGCCTATACATTTTTGTCACATTACTTGTCTTTAACTGGATGCATGCAGTTCTTACGTTGCCAGGTATTGCAGCATTAGTGCTCGGGGTAGGTATCGCAGTTGATGCGAATATTATTACGTACGAGAGACTAAAAGAAGAACTGAAAATTGGTAAGTCAATGATGTCAGCATTCCGTGCTGGTAACCATCGCTCATTAGCGACAATTTTAGATGCGAACATTACAACACTTGCAGCAGCTGGTGTATTATTCGTTTATGGTACAAGCTCTGTAAAAGGTTTCGCAACAAGTTTAATCGTAAGTATTTTAGTCGGTTTCATTACGAACGTATTCGGTACTCGTTTCTTACTAAGTTTACTTGTAAAGAGCCGTTACTTCGATAAAAAACCATCTTACTTCGGTGTTAAGGAAAAGGATATTATTCCATTAACAAAAGGTGTAGTACATCCACCGACAAGATTTGATCGTATTAACTTCGTAAATATTGGTCATAAATTCCTTGTTTTCTCGATTGTAGTTGTAATTGCAGGTGCAATTATTTTACCAATTTTCAAATTGAATCTTGGTATTGACTTTGCGAGTGGTACACGTATCGACTTGCAATCAAAACAATCAGTTACTGTGTCTGATGTTCATAAAGATTTTAAAGAATTGAACATTGATGTGAAGGAAGAAAATATTGTACCAACTGGAGATGACAATAAAGGATTTGCAGTTCGTACATTAGGTGTTTTATCAAAAGATGAAATTGCGAAAACAAAAACATTCTTCCACGATAAATATGGTACAGATCCAAACGTAAGTACAGTTTCGCCGACAATCGGTAAAGAAATTGCACGAAATGCATTTATCGCAGTATTAATCGCTTCTGCGGTTATCATTTTATACGTAAGCATTCGATTCCGATTTACGTATGCATTATCTGCAGTACTTGCATTATTACATGATGCATTCGTTATGATTGTTATATTTAGTATTTTCCAATTAGAGGTAGACTTAACGTTTATCGCTGCGGTATTAACAATCATCGGTTATTCTATTAATGACTCGATCGTTACATTCGATAGAAACCGTGAATTATACAAACAGAAAAAACGAGTACGCGATATAAAAGACTTAGAAGAAATTGTGAATGCGAGTATTCGTCAAACGCTTGGTCGTTCGATTAATACTGTATTAACAGTGTTATTCCCAGTAATTGCACTGCTTATCTTCGGTAGTGAGTCACTACGTAACTTCTCGTTTGCGTTACTTGTTGGATTAGTTGTAGGTACGTATTCTTCTGTTTTCGTTGCTTCTCAAATTTGGTTAATGCTTGAAAACCGTCGTTTGAAAAAGGGCAAAAACAAGAAAAAGGTTGAGAAAGTAGAATCTGAACCGCAAGTATAAAAAAGATGATGTCTCTTTATGAGGCATCTCTTTTTTCGTTTGTGGATACAATAAGATAGTTACTTTGAAATGATAAAATGGAAGAAAGTGGTGATGGTATCGCTGTTTTTGTTACAATAAAGTGAAACTTTAATCAGTGGGAGTTTTCTTCATCCCCCACTGATTATTAGCCTTCACCAATCGGACTTTTATGGGCAGTTGATCCCCCACTTTACTTCTTTGCTTTCGCTGAATTTTGAGGTGGGGGTCTTACTGCCCATTAAAGTGGGATAAAAAGATAGGTTAAGAAAAGAAGGGATTTTAATTATGGAAAAAGATGAACGTTTTAAACAGGCCGAGTTTGGTGCTATTGTCGGGATCGTTGGTAATATTATATTAGCGATTGTAAAGGCGGTAATTGGTTATATTGGAAACAGTAAAGCGCTATTAGCAGATGCGGTGCATTCTGCATCAGATGTAATTGGTTCACTAGCTGTACTGTTTGGGTTACGAGCAGCAAAGCAGCCGCCCGATGAAGATCATCCGTATGGTCATGGTAAAGCGGAATCGATTTCAGCGATTATTGTTGCAGTATTATTATTTATTGTGGGAATCGAGATAGCGATTTCGTCCATAAAAGCTTTTTCGCAGGAACTAGAACCACCGAAAGGGATTACGATTTTTGCTGTCGTTCTTTCGATTGTTGTGAAAGAAGGAATGTTTCAATATAAATTTCGATTAGGGAAAAAGGTAAATAGTGATGCAATTATTGCAAATGCATATGAGCACCGTTCAGATGTATTTTCTTCAATTGCAGCTTTAATCGGTATTTGTGCAGCGATTATTGGTGGTAAGTTCGGGTTAGATTGGCTTGTGTATGCCGATCCAATTGCAGGATTATTTGTTTCACTTCTTGTTGCAAAAATGGCATGGAGTATTGGGGCAGAAGCAATTCATGCAACGCTTGATCATGTTCTTCATGAGGAAGATGTTATTCCGCTTAGAGAAGCAGTACTTCAAATAGATGGTGTGAAAAAAATTGGTTCTTTATACGCCAGGGAACATGGTCATTACGTTATTGTTGATATTAAAGTTTCTGTAGATCCATACATTACTGTAGAAGAAGGGCATCGCATCGGAAAGCATGTGAAAGAAACGCTTATGAAACAAGATAACGTACAAAATGTGTTTGTACATATAAATCCGTATTCTCCAAATTAAACATTATTAACATTTTAGTATATAGATATTGCATCGTAGTTTGCATTATATTGTCACCCCTTAATCTGTCTTGTATAATGAACAGGTTAAGGGGTGATTTCGTGTTACAACCGAAGACGCGTTGGAAAGAAAAAGAATATAATGGCGAGCGAGTGAGTGAATTAGCAAGTAAATTACAATTATCACCACTTGTCGTTTCGTTATTCCTCGGTAGAGGACTAGATACAGAAGATAAGATTTTAGATTTTTTAAATACAGAAAATCAAGAATTTCATGATCCATTTTTATTAGAAGGAATGGATAGAACGGTAGAACGTGTAAATAAGGCGATTCAAAATGGAGAGCAAATATTAATATTTGGTGACTACGATGCGGACGGAGTAAGTAGTACGACTGTGTTATATCTTGCCTTGCAAGAATTAGGTGCAGATGTAGAATTTTATATTCCAAACCGTTTTACAGAAGGATATGGACCAAACGAAGACGCATTTCGTTGGGCACATAGCGCAGGATTCTCACTCATTATTACTGTCGATACTGGTATCGCAGCTGTACATGAAGCGAAAGTAGCGAAGGAACTTGGGATAGATCTAATTATTACAGATCACCATGAGCCGCCACCAGAATTGCCAGAAGCACTTTCGATTATTCACCCGAAATTAGATGGCGGTGTGTATCCGTTTCACTATTTAGCGGGCGTTGGTGTTGCGTTTAAAGTTGCGCATGCACTACTCGGCCGTGTACCAGAACATTTATTAGAAATTGCAGTAATTGGTACAGTGGCTGATTTAGTATCACTTCATGGTGAGAATAGATTGCTAGTGAAGCGCGGTTTAAAACATATGCGCATGACGAAAAATATTGGACTAAAGGCGCTATTTAAAGTTGCTAACGTTTCGCAAAGTGAAATTACAGAAGAGAGTATTGGCTTCTCAATCGCACCGCGTATTAATGCAGTTGGACGTTTAGAGGATGCTACGCCGGCTGTACATCTTTTATTATCAGAGGATCCCGAAGAAGCGAAAGAGCTGGCTGAAGAAATTGATGAGCTGAACAAACTGCGAAAAGATATTGTAAAGCAAATTACAGAAGAAGCTATCGCTGAAGTGGAAACGAATTTCCCGCCTGAAGACAATAAAGTATTAGTGCTTGCAAAAGAAGGATGGAATCCAGGTGTAATTGGAATTGTCGCTTCTAAATTAGTTGAACGTTTTTATCGTCCAACGATTGTATTATGCATTGATCCTGTGAAAGAAACAGCAAAAGGTTCAGCGCGTAGTATTGCAGGATTTGATTTGTTTGCAAACTTGTCAGATTGTAGAGAGTTATTGCCACACTTCGGAGGACATCCGATGGCAGCGGGAATGACGCTACATATGAATGATGTAGATGAATTACGCCGCCGTTTAAATGAGCAAGCAGAGGTAATTTTAACAGAAGAAGATTTTATTCCAATTACAGCTGTCGATGCATTTTGTAAAGTGGAGGACGTAACACTTGCAGCAATTGAAGATATGCAAAAGTTAGCACCATTTGGTGTTGGAAATCCAAAGCCACGTATTGCAGTGAAAGATGCGGAGTTAGAAAGTATTCGTGCAATCGGATCAGACGGTTCACATTTAAAAATGGCTCTTCGTGATGGACAAGCAACACTGGATACAATTGGATTTGGATTTGGTGCGTATGCGAAAGAAATTTCTCCAGTTGCAAAAGTATCTGTAATCGGGGAAGCGTCTATTAATGAATGGAATAATTTCAAGAAGCCGCAATTAATGGTACAAGATATTGCGGTAGAGGCATGGCAATTATTTGATTGGCGTAGTATGCGTAACGTAGAAGCAAATATAGCAGAGCTTCCGAAAGAAAAAATAACGATGGTGTATTTTTCTGAAGAGGTATTGAATAAATTTTCTTTAGAAGACTATAAAGAGTATATGATGCATGCATCAGAAGTAACAGAATTAGATGATCAATACATCGTGTTCCTTGATTTACCGAAAGGAACAGATGAATTACGAGAGCTATTTAAAGTGGGGTTCCCGTCGCGAATTTATACACTATTTTATCAAGAGAATAATCATTTATTTAGTACTGTTCCAACGAGAGAACACTTTAAATGGTACTATTCGTTCTTGAGCCAAAAATCACCATTTTCTTTAAGGCAATATGGAGCGCAACTATGTCAGCATAAAGGTTGGTCAAAAGATACAGTAAATTTCATGACACAGGTGTTTTTTGAGTTAGAATTTGTTACAATAAAAGATGGCGTCATTTTTATGGCAGACAAAAAACAAAAGCGTGATTTAATTGAATCGAACACATATCGTGAGAAAATGAACCACTTACAATTAGAAAAAGAATTGGTTTATAGCACATATCAGCAACTATATACATGGTTTGAAACGATTCGTAATCATAAAGAAGTAGAACAGTTAGGGTAAAGGATTTGTATTTACAAACCTTTTAGATCTGAGGAGGATTCAGAAATATGGATTTCAAGCAACATATCGCAATTGTACCGGATTATCCGAAAGAAGGTATCGTGTTTAAAGACATTACACCGTTAATGAACGACGGTAAAGCATACAAAGCAGCAACAGATGCAATCGTTGAGTATGCAAAAGAGAGAGACATCGACCTTGTAGTAGGACCAGAAGCACGTGGCTTTATTATCGGTTGCCCAGTTTCTTATGCATTAGAAGTAGGATTTGCGCCAGTTCGTAAATTAGGAAAATTACCACGTGAAGTAATTACTGTTGACTACGGTAAAGAATATGGTAAAGACGTTTTAACAATCCATAAAGATGCAATTAAACCAGGTCAACGCGTATTAATTACAGATGACTTATTAGCTACAGGTGGAACAATTGAAGCGACAATTAAGTTAGTTGAAGAGCTAGGCGGAGTTGTAGCAGGAATTGCATTCTTAGTAGAACTTACTTACTTAGATGGTCGTAAAATGTTAGATGGTTACGATGTATTAGTATTAGAAAAATACTAATCACTATATAGTAAAACTACGGTGATAAAAAGTACCCGTGAATCTCTTGGAGAGGAGCGGGTACTTTTGTATAATTGAACAAAAAATTATGGTGAAATGTCAGTAAAATCTTTTCCTTTTCACAATTCACAATCATTGGGTTATAATGATAGAATATAATTTATTCTATTTAATTAAGATAAAGTCAATTTTCAATAAAAGGTGATTCGATGGCAAATGAGCAGGTACTAACAGCTGAACAGGTACTCGAGAAAGCAAGTCAATATTTAGTGGATGAAGATATTGAGCTAGTAGCACGTGCCTATGAATATGCACGCGATGCGCATAGCGAACAATATAGAAAATCGGGTGAACCGTACATTATTCATCCAATTCAAGTTGCAGGTATTTTAGTTGATTTACACATGGATCCAGCTACAGTATCAGCAGGTTTCTTACATGATGTAGTAGAAGATACAGAGATTACTTTAGAAGATATTGAACGGGAATTTAATAAAGAAATTGCTATGCTTGTCGATGGTGTGACAAAGCTCGGAAAGATTAAATATAAATCTCATGAGCAGCAACAAGCAGAAAACCATCGCAAAATGTTTATTGCAATGGCTCAAGATATTCGAGTTATTTTAATTAAACTAGCTGATCGTCTTCATAACATGCGTACATTGAAACATTTGCCTCAAGAGAAGCAGCGTCGCATTGCAAATGAAACGTTAGAAATCTTTGCACCTTTAGCACATAGACTCGGAATTAGTACTATTAAATGGGAGCTAGAGGATACGTCACTTCGCTATTTAAATCCACAGCAATATTATCGTATTGTAAATTTAATGAAGCGTAAACGTGCAGAACGTGAAGAGTATTTAGACGAAGTAATGACTGGTATTCGTGAGAAATTAGACGAAGTTGCAATTCAACCTGAAATTTCTGGAAGACCAAAACATATTTATAGTATTTATCGTAAAATGGCACTGCAAAATAAACAGTTCAATGAAATTTACGATTTATTAGCTGTACGTGTCGTTGTAAATAGTATTAAAGATTGTTATGCAGTACTTGGAATTATTCATACGTGCTGGAAGCCGATGCCAGGTCGTTTTAAAGATTATATTGCAATGCCGAAAGCAAATCTATATCAATCTCTTCATACGACTGTAATTGGGCCGAAAGGTGATCCACTTGAAGTGCAAATTCGTACGAAAGAAATGCATGAAATTGCAGAATTCGGGATCGCGGCACACTGGGCGTATAAAGAAGGAAAAACAGCAGAAACAACAGGCACATTAGAGAAGAAACTTACATGGTTCCGTCAAATATTAGAATGGCAAAATGAAGCTTCTAATGCAGAAGAGTTTATGGAGTCGTTAAAAATTGATTTATTCTCTGACATGGTATTCGTCTTTACACCGAAAGGCGATGTAATGGAACTACCACTTGGATCTGTTCCGATTGACTTTGCATATCGCGTGCATTCAGAGATTGGGAATAAAACAATTGGTGCAAAAGTAAACGGGAAAATGGTGACACTTGATTATAAATTAAAAACAGGTGACATTATTGAGATTTTAACATCGAAACATTCGTATGGACCAAGTCAAGATTGGGTGAAACTAGCTCAAACATCTCATGCAAAAAACAAAATACGTCAATTCTTTAAGAAGCAACGTAGAGATGAAAATATTGAGAAAGGCCGTGAACTTGTTGAGAAAGAAGTACGTAGCCTAGAGTATGAGATGAAAGAAGTGTTAGCTCCTGACAATTTAAAACGTGTTGCTGAAAAATTCAACTTTGCAAATGAAGAAGATATGTTTGCTGCAGTTGGATATAATGGCATCACTGCATCACAAATTGTTACGCGATTAATGGACAAGTTCCGTAAGCAACGTGAAGAAGAAGAGATTGTTGAAGTTAAAGAAGTTCGTAAACCGATGAAAATTCGAAAATGGGATTCTGGCGTTAAAGTAAGCGGTGCGGATAATTTATTAATTCGCTTATCAAAATGCTGTAACCCAGTACCTGGTGATGATATCGTTGGATATATTACGAAAGGCCGAGGCGTATCAATTCACCGCCGTGATTGTGTAAATGTTCATACAGAAGAAGCTATAGAACGTTTATTAGAAGTAGAGTGGGAAGGTAGTCCTGAAAAAGAAATTGAGTATAACGTTGATATTGAAATTTCAGGTTACGATCGCCGTGGTTTATTAAACGAAGTATTACAAGCTGTTACAGAGACGAAAACGTACATTTCGGCCGTTTCGGGTAGAAGTGACCGTAATAAGATGGCGACAATTAATATGTCAATCTCTATTCGTAACTTACAACACCTGAAAAAAGTAGTAGAACGCATTAAACGTGTTCCAGAAATTTATGCAGTACGACGCATGATGCATTAATAGGGAGTGTAGAAAAGATGAGAGTTGTTTTACAACGATCAAAAGAAGCGTCTGTCACAGTAGACGGTGAGATCGTAGGACAAATTCCGTTCGGTTTAACATTACTAGTTGGCATTACGCATGAAGATACAGAAAAAGATGCAACTTACATCGCAGAAAAAATTGCGAACTTACGTATTTTTGAAGATGAGAGCGGAAAGATGAACCATTCTGTACTCGATGTAGAAGGACAAGTTCTATCAATTTCGCAATTCACATTATATGGAGATTGTCGCAAAGGCAGACGTCCAAACTTTATGGATGCTGCCAAACCTGACTATGCAGAGCGTTTATATGATTTCTTTAATGAAGAAGTTCGTAAGCAAGGATTGCATGTAGAAACAGGGAAGTTCGGAGCGATGATGGATGTTTCTTTAATCAATGATGGTCCGGTGACCCTCATTGTGGAAAGTAAATAGTGTTGTTTAAGAAGAGAGGGTGATATCATCCTCTCTTTTTTATACATTGTTGTATGTTTTGTTCATTTATTCCGCTATTTGGATTCTTATTTTTGAATTAATAGCTGCTTCAGTTATGTATAACTCTCTCTTCAATATGGAACAATAAAAAGTAAAACATCCATATTGAATGTGAGGGATATACGTATGCGTATGAATGAAAAAGGGCATTCTGTTACAAATGGTGCAAATCAACTGTTTAACGTAAATTTTCATGATTTTATTTCGAAAGAGCAAAACAATACTTCAATGGAGCTTGCTTCTGAGTTTGGCATTTCTCTTCAAGATGTAAAGCGTCTAAAGAAGCAGATTGAACGCTCTTAGAGCACTTGACAATCCTACTGAACAAACGTATAGTAATTTTATATTTACATATGAATATAACCGTTGATAGAGAAGAGTAAATGAGACACACATGGAAAGAGAAGAAATGTCTTAGGCTGAAAACATTTCTACATGATGACTGATTGAATGACACTCTAGAGGTTTCAACTTGAACGGCGTATACGCTTAGTAGAGATGAACGCACATTTAAGCGTTATTAAAAAAGTGGAAGCATACGTGCTTCAATTAGGGTGGCACCACGGGTATAATACTCTCGTCCCTACTGTTCAAACAGTAGAGGCGGGAGTTTTTTTATTTTTATTAAGATTAAAACAATTTGAGGAGGAACTGAATATGTCTATTCAAATCCCACGCGGAACGCAAGATATTCTTCCAGGCACTGTTGAGTTATGGCAGTATATAGAAGGGCAAGCACGCGAAATTTGCCGTCGTTACAATTACAAAGAAATTCGTACACCAATTTTTGAACACACTGAGCTATTTTTACGTGGTGTTGGTGATACGACAGATATCGTACAAAAAGAAATGTACTCATTCCAAGATCGTGGAGAGCGTAGTTTAACATTACGTCCAGAAGGTACTGCACCTGTTGTACGTTCTTACGTTGAAAATAAAATGTTCGGTGACGCAACACAACCAACGAAATTATATTATATCGGTCAAATGTTCCGTTACGAAAGACCGCAAGCAGGCCGCTATCGTCAATTCGTACAATTTGGTATTGAAGCAATCGGTAGTAACGATCCTGCAATTGATGCAGAAGTAATTGCACTTGCTGTAGAGTTTTACCGCGGCATGGGCTTAAAAAATATTAAAGTTGTATTAAACAGCTTAGGTGATGCGGCGAGCCGTCAAGCGCACCGTGATGCGTTAATTGCACACTTCGAGCCACGTATCGGTGAGTTCTGTTCTGACTGTCAGTCTCGTTTAGAAAAGAACCCTCTTCGTATTTTAGATTGTAAGAAGGACCGTAACCATGAATTAATGGGAACGGCACCATCTATTACAGAATACTTAAATGAAGATTCAGCAGTATACTATGACAAAGTTCAAGAGCTATTAACGATGATGGATGTTCCATTTGAAAAAGATCCGAACTTAGTACGTGGTTTAGACTACTACCAACACACTGTTTTTGAAATTATGAGTGAAGCAGAAGGTTTCGGTGCTATTACTACATTAAGCGGTGGTGGACGTTACAACGGACTTGTACAAGAAATCGGTGGACCAGAAATGCCAGGTATCGGTTTTGCGATGAGTATTGAACGTTTAATTATGGCGCTAAAAGCTGAAAACATTGAATTACCAATTGAACATAGCATTGATTGTTACGTTGTAGCGCTTGGTGAAAAAGCGAAAGACCATGCTGCAAAAGTTGCGTTTGATCTTCGTAAAGCTGGATTATCAGTTGAAAAAGATTATTTAGACCGCAAAATGAAAGCACAATTTAAATCAGCAGATCGTCTAAAAGCGAAATTTGTAGCTGTATTAGGGGAAGATGAGCTAGATAAAGGCATCATTAACTTAAAAGATATGGCAACAGGCGAACAAGAAGAAGTAGCATTAGATGTATTTGCTTCATACGTAGCAGAGAAATTAATATAGGGGGAACTTACAGTGGCTGAAAGAACGCATGCATGTGGAAAAGTAACAGTAGAAGCAGTTGGACAAACAGT
Organism: Bacillus sp. SSR7; assembly: GCF_055902415.1. Lineage (NCBI taxonomy): Bacteria > Bacillati > Bacillota > Bacilli > Caryophanales > Bacillaceae > Bacillus > Bacillus sp. SSR7. Next base: position 111,887 of record NZ_JBVVXV010000002.1, read on the forward strand.
TCAATTAAAAGGTTGGGTACAAAAACGCCGTGATTTAGGTGGATTAATCTTTATCGACTTACGTGACCGTACAGGTATCGTACAAGTTGTATTTAACCCAGAAACATCAAAAGAAGCGCTAGAAGTAGCAGAAACAATTCGTAGCGAATACGTACTACACGTGGAAGGTACAGTTGTTGAGCGTGGTGAAGGCGCAATTAATGACAATATGGCAACTGGTCGTATTGAAGTACAAGCAACGAAAGTAAACGTATTAAATGCAGCAAAAACAACGCCAATTATTATTGCTGATGATACAGATGCATCAGAAGATGTGCGTTTAAAATATCGTTATTTAGACTTACGTCGCCCGGTAATGTTTAACACATTCAAAATGCGTCATGACGTAACAAAAACAATTCGTAACTTCTTAGACACAGAAGAGTTCTTAGAAGTGGAAACACCAATTTTAACGAAGAGCACACCAGAAGGAGCTCGTGACTATTTAGTACCAAGTCGTGTACATGACGGTGAATTCTATGCATTACCACAGTCTCCACAGTTATTTAAACAGCTTCTTATGGTCGGCGGATTTGAGCGTTACTATCAAGTAGCACGTTGTTTCCGTGACGAAGATTTACGTGCAGACCGTCAACCAGAATTCACGCAAATCGATATCGAAGCTTCATTCTTAACACAAGATGAAATTTTAGATATGATGGAGCGCATGATGACGAAAGTTATGAAGGATGCAAAAGGTGTAGAAGTGAGTGCACCATTCCCTCGTATGAAATATGCTGATGCAATGGCTCGCTACGGTTCTGATAAGCCAGATACACGCTTTGAAATGGAACTAACAGACTTATCTGAGTTTGCAGCAGGTTGTGGCTTTAAAGTGTTTACAAGTGCTGTAGAAAACGGCGGACAAGTAAAAGCAATTAATGCAAAAGGTGCTGCGAGCAAATACTCTCGTAAAGACATTGATGCATTAACTGAATTTGTAAAAGTATACGGTGCAAAAGGTTTAGCTTGGCTTAAAGTCGAAGAAGACGGCTTAAAAGGACCAATCGCGAAATTCTTTGGTGAAGAAGATGCAAACGTGTTAATGACTACATTAGAAGCTACTGCTGGCGACTTATTATTATTCGTAGCAGATAAGAAGAGCGTTGTTGCAGATAGCTTAGGTGCACTTCGTTTACGTCTAGGTAAAGAGCTTGAGTTAATTGACGAAAGTAAATTTAACTTCCTATGGGTAACGGATTGGCCACTTCTTGAGTACGATGAAGATGCAGATCGTTATTTCGCAGCTCACCACCCATTCACAATGCCATTCCGTGAAGATGTTGAACTATTAGAAACAGCACCAGAAAAAGCACGTGCACAAGCATATGACCTTGTATTAAACGGTTATGAGCTTGGTGGTGGATCACTTCGTATTTACGAGCGTGACGTACAAGAAAAAATGTTCAAAGCACTTGGATTCTCACAAGAAGAAGCACAAGAGCAATTCGGATTCTTATTAGAAGCATTCGAATACGGTACTCCACCACACGGTGGTATCGCATTAGGTTTAGACCGTCTTGTTATGTTACTTGCAGGTCGTACAAACCTTCGTGATACAATTGCATTCCCGAAAACAGCAAGCGCAAGCTGCTTATTAACAGAAGCTCCAAGCCCAGTTGCAGAAGCACAGCTTGAAGAGTTAAACTTAAAATTAAGCTTGAAAGAAGAGAAGTAAGAATAAAGTCTAGATGGTTATACTAATACCATCTAGACTTTTTTTGAGAGGAAGTTGAAAAAGTCCGGTTTAGATAACTGTCTCATCACATCGTTGCATCGCCAGTCCGGTGCTCGAGTAGTAGTTCTACACTGCGCTCTTCCTGGCTTCAGCGCCTCGATCTGCTCGGTTCTCTAAATCCTCCTTTTTAAACTTGTATTGAAAGGAAGTTGAAAAAGTCCGGTTTACACTATGTTTTCATTTTCGAAATATGTATTTTTAGGAATTCTATAACTTTTTCTATACAAATAGTCGGAAAAACGCTAGAATACATGGTAGACCATTTTTGTAATAGGAGTGTAGAGCTGAATGTTACATCAATTTTCACGTAATGAATTAGCCTTCGGTAAAGAAGGACTTGAAATATTAAAAAATAGTACAGTCGGTATTTTAGGAATTGGCGGCGTAGGTTCTTTTGCAGCTGAAGCGTTAGCACGTTCTGGCGTAGGACGTCTCGTATTAGTTGATAAAGACGTTGTAGATATTACAAACGTAAACCGTCAAATTCACGCTTTAGTATCTACTGTAGGACGTTCAAAAGTAGAATTAATGAAAGAGCGTATCGCAGACATTAACCCAGAGTGTGAAGTAATTGGATTAGAAATGTTTTATACAGATGAAACATATGAAGAGTTCTTTAAGCACGGTTTAGACTTCGTAGTGGATGCATCTGATACAATTACGTTCAAAATTCATTTAATTAAACAATGTTTACGTCGTAAAATTAAAATTATCTCAAGTATGGGTGCAGCAAATAAAATGGACCCAACTCGTTTCCGTATTGCGGACATCTCTAAAACACATACAGATCCAATTGCGAAAGTCATTCGTACGAAGCTTCGTAAAGAGGGTATTAAAAAAGGTGTAAAAGTTGTCTTCTCTGACGAAAACCCAATCGTAATTCGTGAAGAAGTACGTAAAGAAATCGTACCAGACGAAAATGCAAAAATTCGTAAAGCGAAATTACCACCTTCATCAAATGCATTCGTACCATCTGTGGCAGGCTTAATTATGGCAAGTCACGTTGTACGTGAACGTATTAAAAACGTAGAAGTGAAGCGTGTAGGACAAGAATAAAGTGAAAGCATATATCCATTTCGGATATATGCTTTTTTTATAAGTATTAAAGAAATAGGGATATTTGTATTACTACTAGTTCAAATGTAAGTAAGGCTAGTAAGTAATGATCATATTTATCTGATGTATAGGCGGACGTCTTTTTTAAACTGTTAATGGTGAAAAGAGCTAAAGTTAGGACGAGAACACCGAGTGTTATTTTGAAGACTATTAATGAAATAGTAACCATCTCCCTTCAAACATATATGTTTATAGCAATGTTTAAGTAAAAAATATCCAATTTTTTCAGGGGTTTCCTTGTATGAAAGGGAGGGATACTTCGTCAATTTTTGTCGGTAAATCGATATTCCTTGTCGAATAGTCAATATAATTAAAAAATCGTTGATATATTGTAAGTTACGATAGATATATTCGAAAAATCGTCGATATAATTTCATTTAACAATATGCTATCCACCGAAGAAACAAAAAAAGGATGTCACTTAGCCGGAAAATTAGGCTAGGTGACATCCTTTTTAATTCTCTGCAGAATAAATAATATCTAAATTTCCATTTTGATCTGTCTTAAAAATGGGCGCAATCTGCTCTTCTTGTTCTTCAACTGAAACGAGTTTTCGAGCACGATCCATAATTCTAACGAGCATTGCATAATCTTCTTCGATTGCTTGTTGTTTTTTTGTGAGTACAGCTAATTTAGTTTCGAGCTCATCATTCGTTTTTTGCAAGGAAGTGAGCTGAGTTTGTAATACTTCATTTTCAGTTTGTAACTTTGCGAGTGAAGGATTATTGTGCTCCAAGTTTTGCAAAAACGAGATGACATTTTGCATTGTAAGTTCTTGTTTACTTGGTACAATATCTTCTGAAAACTCAGCGTCGATTACGAGTTGTTTCGTTTTCGTGAACTGATCTTTTTCTATTTTAGCTTCAGAGCGCTTTAATTCTTTCCGTTGTTTTTTTGCAAGTTGCACCGCATCTTCGTAATTCGGCCTTACTTCAGCATTCCATCTAAATCCGCAAGCTGCTGAAGTGCGGTTCAATGTATCGCCAACTTCATCGAATGCTTTTATTTGTGTACTGCCGCTGCGAATATGTCGTAAAACAGTTTCGGCTAAAAGGAGATCGTCTTCTTTTGTCCATGCATCTTGACGTGTTTTCATAAGCGAAGCCTCCATAATGGTGACGTTTTCGCTTATGTTACCCTTTATTTTTCGTTTTATTCGAACTTTGTAATCTTTCATATACAGTAGAAAGTGCTTGCTCAAATTTCCCTGTCGTTTTCGGTTTATAATATTGTTTGTTTTTTATTTTATCAGGTAAGTATTGTTGTTGTACCCAGCCATTTGGATGGTCGTGTGGATATAAGTATCCAATGCCCCTTCCAAGTGATTCGGCACCTTTGTAATGACTATCTTTTAAATGACTTGGGATGTCGCCTGTTTGCCCGTTACGTAAATCGTGTAATGCAGCATCAAGTGCTTTATAAGCTGAGTTTGATTTTGGTGATAGGCAAAGCTCAATAACGGCATTTGCAAGTGGTATGCGTGCCTCTGGGAATCCAACGCGTTCAGCTGATTCTATAGCTGCTAGCGTACGTGGTCCAGCTTGTGGGCTAGCAAGTCCAATATCTTCATATGCCATAATAAGAAGACGTCTACCGATGCTTTGCAGGTCACCAGCTTCAATAAGGCGTGCTAAATAGTGAAGTGCTGCATTTACATCGCTTCCGCGCACCGATTTTTGAAATGCCGATAATACGTCATAATGAGCATCTCCGCCCTTGTCATGAACGAAGCTCTTTTTTTGTAAGCATTCTTCAGCGATTTCTAGCGTAATTTCCGCAGCTTTGTCATCAGTTGTAAAGCTAGATAAAACAGCTAGTTCAAGCGCATTATAAGCGGAACGCATATCTCCGCCTGATGCGTTTGCGAAGTGATGTAATGCCTCAGGCGTAACCGTTACATCATATTCTCCAAGACCTTTTTCTTTATCTTCAAGTGCTCGTTTTAAGCCAATTAAAAGATCGTCTTCTGTTAATGCGTGTAATTCGAAGATTTGACAACGACTTCGAATAGCAGAATTAATAGCATGGAACGGATTACTCGTCGTTGCACCGATCAAAGTAAGAAGCCCGCTTTCTAAATGAGGTAATAGAAAATCCTGTTTTGCTTTATCTAGACGATGTACTTCATCTAAAATTAAAACGAGGTGTCGATGCATCTTTGCCTCTTGTACGACAACTTCCATATCTTTTTTATTGTGAGTAACAGCGTTTAATAGGCGAAAAGGGGTTCCGGTACTTCCTGCAATTGCGCTCGCGATGGATGTTTTTCCAGTGCCTGGAGGGCCATATAAAATCATAGATTGAAAATGATTTGCTTGGACCATTCGCCATAAAATTTTTCCTTCACCAACTAAATGTTGTTGTCCGATAATTTCTTGAATATTTGTAGGGCGCATTCGATGTGCGAGTGGTTGTTTCATTTTTACCGTCTCCCTTAATGTATAATCTCTTTCTATCGTATCATTTTTTTTAGTGGAATTTGAAATAGGATGATGTTTTGTGGGAAAAATGTATATGAATATTTTCATTTTTCTTTCAATTGTAATAATTTCCGAGTTTTTCAATGTGATTTTATGTTATCATTTTGATACACAAGTTGAAATTTCTTATAATACTATATTATGCTATAATTTCATAGGATTTTAAATTGTGTTCTTTTATAAATAAGATATAACCAATAGAAGTGAAAATTTGAAAAGAGGTGCAAAATAGATGAAGATTTCAACGAAAGGCCGCTACGGCTTAACAATTATGATCGATCTTGCAAAAAAGTTTGGTGAAGGTCCGATTTCATTAAAATCAATTGCGCAGGCACATGACTTATCGGAACATTACTTAGAGCAGTTAATTTCACCACTTCGTAATGCTCGTCTAGTAAAGAGTACGCGCGGGGCATATGGCGGATATGTATTATCTGATCAACCAGCTAACATTACAGCTGGGGATGTAATCCGTGTATTAGAGGGTCCGATTAGCGTTGTAGAAATGATAGAAGAAGAAGAACCAGCACAACGCCAATTATGGATGCGTGTTCGTGATGCGGTGCAAGAAGTGTTAGATAGTACAACGTTAGAAGATTTAGTACGTTATGAGGAAGAAAATCACGGGGGCTATATGTTTTACATTTAATTCCTTGTGAAACGATTTGGAAAGAAGGAGATTTAATGGAACGCATTTACTTAGATCATGCTGCGACATCTCCGACTCACCCAGAAGTGGTCGAAAAGATGATTCCATATATGACAGAAACATTCGGAAACCCGTCTAGTATTCACTTTTATGGACGTCAAACGCGCCATGCAGTAGATGAGGCGAGACGCGCATGTGCACGTAGCATTCATGCGAATCCGAGTGAAATTATATTTACGAGCGGTGGTACGGAAGCTGATAATTTAGCGCTTATCGGTGTAGCGCGTGCAAACCGTCATAAAGGTAACCACATTATAACGACACAAATTGAACATCACGCAATTTTGCATACGTGTGAATTGTTAGAGCGTGAAGGATTTGAAGTGACATATTTACCTGTTGATGAAACAGGACGCGTTCAAGTTTCTGACATACAAAAGGCATTAACAGAAGAGACAATTCTCGTATCCGTTATGTTTGGGAATAATGAAGTTGGGACGATGCAACCAATTGCGGACATAGGTAAGCTGCTAAAAGAGCATCAAGCTTATTTCCATACAGATGCGGTACAAGCTTACGGTTTAGTAGAAATTAATGTGAAAGAGTTTGGTATTGATTTATTATCAATTTCAGCCCATAAAATTAACGGACCAAAAGGTGTCGGGTTCTTATACGCTGGTGCAAATGTGAAATTTGAACCGTTATTAATAGGCGGGGAGCAAGAAAGAAAACGCCGTGCTGGTACTGAAAATGTGCCGAGTATCGTTGGTTTGCAACATGCAATTTTGCTAGCTGAAAAAACTCGTGAGCAAAAAAATGCCCAATATGAAGAGTTTAAAGATATAATGGTATCTGTCTTCAAAAATGAAGAAATTATTTTCGAGGTAAACGGAAACTTAGAATATCGCTTACCACATGTGCTTAATATTAGTTTTACAGGAATGAACATTGAACCGTTTCTTGTAAACTTAGACTTAGCTGGCATTGCAGTATCAAGTGGTTCGGCTTGTACAGCTGGTTCGATTGATCCATCACATGTATTAGTGGCGATGTTCGGAAAAGACTCCGATCAAATACGTTCATCCGTACGCTTTAGTTTCGGACTTGGAAATACGAAAGAGCAAGTTGAGAAAGCGGCGTACGAAACAGTGAAAATCGTGAAGCGATTAACACAAAATTAGCATGGGAGGTGACATGATGAACAAACTACCTCACGAAACACGCGTTGTCATTGGGATGTCCGGTGGCGTCGATTCATCTGTAGCGGCTCTTTTATTAAAAGAGCAAGGTTATGATGTAATCGGAATTTTTATGAAAAACTGGGATGATACAGATGAGAATGGTGTCTGCACAGCAACAGAAGATTACAATGATGTAATCGAAGTATGTAACCAAATTGGTATTCCGTATTATGCAGTAAACTTTGAAAAACAATACTGGGATAAAGTATTTACGTACTTCTTAGATGAATACCGAGCTGGTCGTACACCAAACCCAGATGTAATGTGTAATAAAGAAATTAAATTTAAAGCATTTTTAGAGCATGCAATTGCCCTTGGTGCTGATTATGTAGCGACAGGCCATTATGCACGCGTTGCTTATATGGACAGCGAATATAAAATGCTTCGCGGCGTTGATGATAATAAAGACCAAACGTATTTCTTAAATCAATTAAGCCAAGAGCAATTATCAAAAACAATGTTCCCGCTTGGTGAACTGAAGAAACCACAAATTCGTGAAATGGCGAAAGAAGCTGGTTTAGCGACAGCGGCGAAGAAAGATAGTACTGGTATTTGCTTTATTGGTGAGCGTAACTTTAAAGATTTCTTAAGTAACTATTTACCAGCACAACCAGGTGTGATGCAAACATTATCTGGTGAAGTAAAAGGGAAGCATGACGGTTTAATGTACTATACAATTGGACAACGTCATGGGCTTGGTATTGGTGGTAACGGTGATCCGTGGTTTGCTGTTGGGAAAAACTTGAAAGAAAATATTTTATATGTTGATCAAGGATTCCATAACGAACTTCTATATGGTGATGAAGTTATTGCTACGAATGTTGGCTGGGTAAGTAATGAAGCGAAAGAAAAAGAATTTAAGTGCACAGCGAAATTCCGTTATCGTCAAGAAGACAATAAAGTAACGGTTCAAATCGTTGATGAAAATACAGTTCGTATTCTTTGTGACGAGCCAATTCGTGCAATTACACCAGGACAAGCAGTTGTTTTCTATGATGGAGATGAGTGCTTAGGCGGTGCTACAATTGATGAAGTGTACCGTAGCGGTAAGAAATTGGATTATTTAGGATAAAACGAGAAGCCTCTACCGATTCGCGGTTAGAGGTTTCTTTTACATAAGGCGAATTTTCGTTCGCTTAGAAAATACATTCTTTGTTATAATTTGTTGTAGAGGTGAAGGACATGTCAAACAAACTTGAAACAGGTATTCAATATATGCAAGAAGGAAACTGGGAAGAAGCTGCTAAAAATTTCACAGAAGCAATCGAAGAAAATCCGAAAGATGCGCTTGGATACGTTAATTTTGCGAACTTATTAGATGTACTAGGTGACAGTGAGAGAGCAGTTTTATTTTATAAACGTGCATTAGAGCTAGATGATAAATCTGCGGCTGCTTATTACGGATTAGGAAATGTATATTACGGTCAAGAGCAATTCGCAGAGGCGAAAGCTGTATTTGAACAAGCGATGCAAGCTGGATTACAATCAGCTGATGTAACATTTATGCTAGGTATTACACATGTGCAACTTGGAAATGATCGTCTTGCACTGCCGTTTTTACAAAGAGCAACAGAATTAGATGAAAACGATGTAGAAGCTGTGTTCCAGTGCGGACTTTGCTTTGCGCGACTAGAACATATTCAAGAGGCGAAACCTTACTTTGAAAAGGTATTAGAAATGGATGAAGAGCATGCGGATGCGTATTATAATTTAGGTGTTGCGTACGTATTTGAAGAAAATAACGAGAAGGCTCTTGCTTTATTTAAGAAAGCAACTGACATTCAGCCGGATCACTTTTTAGCTGGTAATGGTGTTCGTTTATTAGAGCAAGAAGCTGAATAAGATGAAAATATAGTTTAATGGGTAGTTATCCCTCATCTAAAGAGGTGGGGGATGTACTGCTCATTAAAGTGAAACGAATTCGGAAAGGAGAGGAAAGATGGGAAATCAACATGCAATGGATTTGTTTGAGGAAGAGAAAAAGTTTATAAAAGCGCAAGTTCTTCATACCATTTTCCACAACGAAGAAAACCTCTATTCCGTTGTCAGTATGAAAGTCATTGAAACGAATGAAACGTACGACGAAAAGAAAGTAATGATAAACGGTCATTTTCCCCGCATGCACGAAGATGAAGTGTTTACATTGACAGGTCATTTTAAAGACCATCCGAAGTATGGAAAACAATATATGGTTGAAACATTTAAGAAAGAATTGCCACAAACAAAAGCCGGTATGGTGCAATATTTAGCGAGTGATTTATTTAAAGGAATAGGAAAGCGTACAGCTGAAAAAATTGTAGATCATCTCGGAGAACATGCTATTTCTAAAATTATGGATGACCCTGAGGCATTAAATGGTGTTGTTAATAAACAAAAGGCTCAGGAAATATATGAGACAATTGTTGAACATCAAGGATTAGAGAAAGTAATGAGCTTTTTAAATGGCTACGGTTTTGGAACGAAACTTTCTATTAAGATTTACCAGCAATATAAAGAGATGACATTAGAAGTGATTCGTAATAACCCGTACCAACTTATCGAAGAAGTGGACGGGATTGGTTTTGGAAGAGCGGATGATATAGGGCGTGCGTTAGGGATATCGGGTAATCACGACGACCGTGTACGCGCAGGATGTTTTTACACGTTAGAGAATGTTTCACTGCAACTTGGTCACGTTTATATGAGGAAAGATCAACTTGTAAGAGAAACGATGTCACTTTTAAACAATCAAGAAGGAAAAGTGGCTGAGGAAGACGTTGTAGGCTGTATTGAAATGATGCAAAGTGAAGGGAAAGTCATCATAGAAGAAGAGCGAGTGTATTTAGCGACGCTGTTCTACTCTGAAAAAGGTGTTGTAAAGTCTATTCGCAGGCTTATGAATCAAGAAGAAATACCTTCATTTCCAGAAGCAGAAGTGTTAAAAACATTAGGTGAAATTGAAGAACAACTGAACGTACAATATGCACCGTTTCAGCAAGAAGCGATTCAAACGGCACTTCATAAACCGATGATGTTATTAACAGGTGGACCAGGAACAGGGAAAACAACAGTTATTAAAGGAATTGTTGAGATGTATGCTTCACTTCACGGGTTATCGTTAAATCCGAATGAATACAGTGATGATAATCCATTTCCGATATTATTAACGGCCCCAACAGGAAGAGCAGCGAAGCGAATGAGTGAATCAACAGGTCTTCCAGCTTGTACAATTCACCGTTTACTTGGCTGGACGCCAGAAGGGTCTTTCCAGCGTAATGAAACGGATCCGGTACAAGGGAAATTGCTCATTATTGATGAATTCTCAATGGTTGATATTTGGCTTGCAAATCAGCTATTTAAGTCATTGCCCACGAACATTCAAGTTATCGTTGTAGGAGATGAAGATCAATTGCCATCTGTAGGACCTGGACAAGTGCTGAAAGATTTATTGAATGCAGGTGCAGTTCCAACAGTAAAGCTTACTGAAATTTATCGTCAGGCGGAAGGCTCATCAGTTATTCAACTTGCCCATGCGATAAAAAATGGAACACTCCCGCCAGATTTAGCGCAAAATCAAAAAGATCGTTCATTTATCGGCTGTACAGGAGCTCAAATTGTTGAGGTTGTTAAAAAGGTTTGTGAAAATGCTAAGACAAAAGGATTTAGCGCAAGAGATGTACAAGTATTGGCCCCGATGTATCGTGGACCGGCCGGTATTAATGTATTAAACGAAGCGTTGCAAGAAGTGTTTAACCCGAAAAGGGAAAAGAGTAAAGAAATTGCTTACGGTGATGTTGTATACCGAAGAGGAGATAAAGTACTGCAACTCGTGAATCAGCCTGAGAGCCAAGTGTTTAATGGTGATATCGGAGAAATTGTTTCGGTGTTTTATGCGAAAGAAAACGTTGAGCAACAAGATATGATCATCGTTTCATTTGATGGAATTGAGGTAACATATACAAAGCCGGATTTAAATCAAATTACACATGCCTATTGCTGTTCGATTCATAAATCACAAGGCAGTGAGTTTCCGATTGTGATTATGCCGATAGTAAAAAGTTATAATCGTATGTTACGTCGTAATTTAATTTATACTGGTATTACAAGAAGTAAGAAGTTCCTTATTATTTGCGGGGAGGAAGCCGCTTTCCAGTCTGGTGTAAATCGCCTTGATGATGCAATGCGTCAAACGACTTTAGCTAATCGCTTGCAGGAATCACAAGGAGAAGTACAGATGGTAACAGTTAATGGCGAAGAAATGGACGTGGAAAACATTTCACCGTATGATTTCATGTAACAAGGTGAAATTATATAGTGAAACTTTCAAACGTATAACGTTGAAAGGCTCCAGTAATGTATAAATGAATGCGGTTTGGACATAATGGCGAATAGAATCTGGGAGACTGTAAGGAGATGAAAGCCATATGTTCATTTGTCCAAATTGCAAAGGGAAAGACATTGGAAAAATAGGTGTCAACCAATTTTATTGCTGGAATTGTTATATCGAATTATCGGTTTCAAAGGGGAAAATCCATACGCATCAAGTAGAAGAAGATGGTTCATTAAGCTCTCTTGATGATTTATTTGATGAGAATGAAAGAACGATCGGATAACGAAAAGGGGGATTTACTTTGAATCTACGCAATTCATTAATCGCATTAGGTGTTGGAGCGGCAGCATATCAATATGCTCGCAAACAAGATGTATTTTCAAAACGTAATATGAAAAAAGCACGTAAGATGATTAAATCTTATTTATAAGCGTAAAAAACTCCCTTCATCATAAGGGAGTTTTTTTATGCACTTGTATGCAAATATAAAAGTCCAATTTCAGAGAAGAGATAAGATAGACCGTAACATCCAACGCCAAGCATGCCGTAATGAAATAATTGCTTCGCTCTTTCTTTTCGTGAGGAACGAATAAAGAAACCTTTCCAAATACCAAATCCGATACAAACCCATTCAAGAATCATAAAAAGTGCTGATAATACGAGCATAAATAAAACCATTATGAGCCCTCCTGATTATATTGTTTCACGCTGCATTCTCAGGGATGGTTGTCCTTGTTATGTTATGTATATGTACGTCTTTACAAAACAGTATGGTCTGCACGAAAAGATTTTAAAACTTTTGCACATAACCTACCCTATTTATTTTCAAAATAAAGGTGGAGGAGGTTTTTCGTGTGAAGAATCTTAAAATCATTTGGATATATCGTTTAGGATTATTGTTACTTGTATTTCTTTGTCTGCTCGTCTTTTTAAAAATTAAGCCGCTATGGGCACCGATAATTTTTGTATGTAAAGTGGCCATTACACCGTTTCTTATTGCGTGTTTTATTGCGTATTTATTGCATCCTTTAATCGAAAAAATTCATAAGGAAGGGATGCCGCGCACACTCGCTATTTTGCTCATTTACATCCTTTTCTTTGGCGGGATTGGTTATGGAATTTATAAAGGAACGCCGGTTGTGATTAAGCAATTACAAGAAATCAATGAACAATTCCCGCAGTTTACAAAAATGTATGATTCTTGGATGGATGGTGTTACAGAACAAACAGCGAATTTCCCGTCATTTATTCATGAAAAGGTGAAACAAATTTTTGTCGGAGTAGAGACGAAGATACAAGCGCTTTTAAATAAAGTGATGAGCACAGCTCGTGGTGTACTAGATTCGTTACTCATTATTTTCTTAATTCCGTTCATTGTATTTTACATATTAAAAGATTACGGCGAGTTTTATCATATCTTTTGGAAACTAGTCCCGAGTAAGTGGCGGAGTACGGGGCAAATGTTGGCGAAAGAAATTGATAAGTCACTCGGAAGTTATATTCGCGGACAGTTATTCGTTTGTTTAGTATTAGGAGGAGTATCGGTTCTTTCTTTTTGGTTTATCGGTATGAAATATCCATTATTACTTGGCATCATCATCGGGATAACAGATATAATCCCATACTTTGGCCCTATTTTAGGGGCGATTCCAGCGTTGATGATTGCAGCAACGGTATCAACAAGTTTACTCATTAAAGCGGGGATTACAATTGCTATTTTGCAATTCGTAGAAAGTAACATTTTATCCCCTTATATCGTTGGTAAGTCGCTTCGCATGCATCCTGTTATTATTATGCTTGCATTATTAGTTGGGGGAGAAGTGGCAGGAATTGTAGGATTATTAATATCAGTTCCTATTTTAGCGGTCATTCGTACAGTGATCGTTCATGTAAGGCCTCTTTGGAAAAAAGAAGATGTGTAATAGGAAGGCCCTCTACTTATAAAAGTAGAGGGCTATCATTATTTAGAGAGCTGCTCGTTTATTTTTGAACGAGAGAGCTTACATCATTTGTTTGAATATGTTTTATTTTTTTCCATTCATTATCGTACATAAATATAATTTGATTGCTGAAAAGGCGTTTTTGTTCTTTTAGATTAGAAATTTTTGCGAAAGAGTACTCTTCAAATAATGGGTTCTTACTTACATCTGGTCCATAAAAGAAGAGGCGTTTGTTCGTTAAAATTAACAGGCCTGACCTTGCGACGGAACGATAAATAAATATATCTAGTGAACAGGCTACGTAAAACAATATTGTTTCATCAGTCGTTAACATATTTTTAGCTTTGTTCAATAAGGTTGTCATTATAAGCGCTCCTTTATTATTAATAATTTAATTATAACAAAAAATAAATATTCAGAAAAGTATGTAGAGGTAGTACAATTTATTCATACATGCATAATATATGAAAAGGCAGTTAAGAATGAATAATAGAATAGCTATGATTAATAAGTAATTGATATAATATAAATGATTATCTACATTGACAAACTTAAGAGAATTCTATTATATTTAGTCATATAATACATTAAATCAATGACGGAACAAGTACGTTACAGTCCATTTATAGAGAGAAGCTTCCATATGGCTGAAAGAAGCTTTAAATGAAGGGTAACAGAAAGCTAATCCTGAGAGCAGCTAATCACTGCCGTCTTGCCACGTTACGGCACCATGAGGTGATGAATTGATTGTTATAGTAATCAATTCATAATTAGGGTGGTATCGCGAGTTAACTCTCGTCCCTTTTATAGGGGCGGGAGTTTTTTATATTTAAGGAGGAAAATACAATGAAACAACTAACAGGCGCACAAATTCGTCAAATGTTTTTAGACTTTTTCCAAGAAAAAGGACATGCAGTAGAACCTAGTGCATCACTAGTTCCACATGAAGATCCATCTCTTCTATGGATTAACAGTGGTGTAGCAACATTAAAAAAATATTTTGATGGACGTGTAATCCCGCAAAATCCACGTATTACAAATGCTCAAAAATCAATTCGTACAAACGATATTGAAAACGTAGGGAAAACAGCTCGTCACCATACATTCTTTGAAATGTTAGGGAACTTCTCAATCGGTGATTACTTCAAAGAAGAAGCAATTACTTGGGCTTGGGAATTCTTAACGAGCGATAAATGGATTGGATTCGATAAAGAATTACTATCCGTTACAATCCATCCAGAAGATGAAGAAGCATTCACAATTTGGAATGAGAAAATGGGTGTTCCAAAAGAGCGCATCATCCGCTTAGAAGAAAACTTCTGGGATATCGGTGAAGGACCAAGTGGACCGAATACAGAAATTTTCTATGACCGCGGAGAAGCTTACGGTAATGACTTTAGTGACCCGGAATTATATCCAGGTGGAGAAAACGAGCGTTACTTAGAAGTATGGAACCTTGTATTCTCTCAATTTAACCATAATCCAGATGGTTCATATACACCACTTCCTAAGAAAAACATCGATACAGGGATGGGTCTAGAGCGTATGACATCTATCGTTCAAGATGTGCCTACAAACTTTGACACAGACTTATTCATGCCAATGATTGGTGCAACAGAAACAATCTCTGGTGAGAAATATCGTAATGGTGACTTAGAAAAAGATATGGCGTTTAAAGTAATTGCTGACCATATCCGTACAGTAACATTCGCTGTTGGTGACGGTGCTCTTCCATCTAATGAAGGCCGTGGTTATGTGTTACGTCGTTTATTACGCCGTGCTGTTCGTTACTCTAAGAAATTAAACATCAACCGTCCGTTCATGTTTGAATTAGTACCGGTTGTTGGAGAAGTAATGAAAGACTTCTATCCAGAAGTACTTGAAAAGAAAGATTTCATCGCAAAAGTTGTGAAAAATGAAGAAGAGCGTTTCCACGAAACACTTCATGATGGTGAAGCAATTTTAGCTGAAGTTATTGCAAAAGCGAAAGAAGAAAAAACAACTGTTATTTCTGGAGTAGATGCGTTCCGTCTATATGACACATACGGTTTCCCAATTGAATTAACAGAAGAATATGCAGAAGAAGCTGGTATGACAGTTGATCATGAAGGCTTTGAAAATGAAATGGAAAAACAACGTGAGCGCGCACGTGCTGCTCGTCAAGACGTTGATTCTATGCAAGTTCAAGGCGGTGTCCTTGGAGAAGTGAAAGTAGCGAGCGAGTTCGTTGGTTACGGTACGGTTGCAACAGAAAGTAACGTTGTTGCACTTGTGAAAAACGGTGAATACGCAGACAGCTTGCAAGCAGGTGAAGAAGGACAATTAATGCTTGATGTAACACCATTCTATGCTGAGAGCGGCGGACAAATTGCAGACCGTGGTTACCTTCTTGCTGACGGCGTGAAAGTTCTTGTAAAAGACGTACAAAAAGCACCAAACGGCCAAAACTTGCACAAAGTTGTAGTTGAAGAAGGTACATTAACGAAAGATGCGGCTGTAAAAGCTATTATCGATACGAAAAACCGTAGTAGCGTTGTGAAGAACCATACAGCAACTCACTTACTACACCAAGCGTTAAAAGACGTACTTGGAACGCACGTTAACCAAGCGGGTTCTCTTGTAACTTCTGAACGTTTACGCTTTGACTTCTCTCACTTTGGTCAAGTACAAGCTGACGAATTAGAAAAAATTGAGCGTATCGTAAACGAGAAAATTTGGGAAAGTATTGATGTTGAGATTTCTCAAAAAGCAATCGAAGAAGCGAAAGAAATGGGCGCAATGGCATTATTCGGTGAAAAATACGGTGATGTTGTACGCGTTGTACAAGTTGGCGACTATAGCTTAGAGCTTTGCGGTGGTTGTCACGTTGATAACACAGCTTCTATCGGTATTTTCAAAATCGTTGCTGAGTCTGGTATCGGTGCAGGAACTCGTCGTATTGAAGCAGTAACTGGTAAGTCTGCTTATGAATTAATGAACGATCAAGTAGGTTTATTAAAAGAAGCAGCAGGAAAAATGAAAACAAATCCGAAAGATATTTTAACAAGAGTTGATGGTCTATTTGCTGAAGTGAAACAACTGCAAAAAGAAAATGAATCTCTTGCAGCGAAATTAAGCAATATTGAAGCTGGAAACTTAACTGATTCAGTAATGACAGTTGATGGCGTGAACGTATTAGCGGCAAAAGTAAATGTTGCAGATATGAACAACTTACGTACGATGATGGATGACCTAAAAAATAAATTACAATCTGCAGTTGTCGTATTAGCGTCTGTAAATGATGATAAAGTAAACATCTTAGCTGGCGTAACGAAAGATTTAATTAGCCAAGGATACCATGCTGGTAAACTTGTGAAAGAAGTAGCTTCTCGTTGTGGCGGTGGCGGTGGTGGCCGTCCTGATATGGCACAAGCGGGCGGTAAAAACCCAGCGCAAGTTGAGGAAGCTTTAGCATTTGTACAAGAGTACGTTAAATCTGTTTCAAAATAAAGAGATAGTAGTGTACAATGGTAGGGAGAGGAGAAGTTCTTCTCCCTATACTTACTATATAAGTGAGGTGCTTGAAATGGACGGTTTTGATAAAACAATGAAGTTTAGCATTCAAGATGAAAAACAGAGTGTCCATGTAAATGATGTACTTTTAACTGTGTATGATGCACTTCAAGAAAAAGGCTATAATCCGATTAACCAAATCGTCGGTTACTTATTAAGTGGAGACCCAGCATACATACCTCGCCATAAAGATGCGCGAAGCATCATTCGCAAGCTTGAACGTGATGAATTAATTGAAGAGCTTGTGAAGTCTTACTTGAAACATCATCGTGAGGAGTAATTTATGCGGATATTAGGTTTAGATGTAGGTACAAAAACAGTCGGAGTTGCAATTAGTGACGAAATGGGCTGGACAGCACAAGGGCTTGAAACCATCAAGATTAATGAAGAACGAGGTCAATTTGGTTTTGACCGCATTTCTGAGTTAGTAAAACAGTATGATGTGGACAAGATAGTAGTAGGTTTACCTAAAAATATGAATGGTACAATTGGCCCGCGTGGTGAAGCATGCCAACAATTTGCAGAAAACCTACGAGAGCTGTTACAATTAGACGTTGTAATGTGGGACGAGCGTTTGTCAACGATGGCAGCGGAACGTCTACTCATTTCAGCCGATGTAAGCCGTAAGAAGCGAAAGCAAGTAATTGATAAGATGGCTGCAGTCGTAATCTTACAAGGATTTTTAGATAGTAAATAAGAGGTGACCAAAATGGAAGAAAATCAAATTACAATTGTAGACGAAAAAGGTAACGAACATTTATGTGAAATTATTTTCACTTTTGACGCTGAAAAATTTGGCAAAAAATCATACGTAGTCTTCTCTCCAATCGGTGAAGTAGACGAAGATGGAGACCAAATTTATGATGCAATGGCTTATGAGCAAAATGAAGAAGAGGGCGGAACTTTACTTCCAATCGAATCTGAAGAAGAGTGGGAAATGGTACAAGAAATGTTTAACACTCTAGCTGATGAGCAAGAAGCTGAATAATAAGTACTGAAAAGGTGGACGGTATATCGTCCGCCTTTTTTATATGTAAAATGAAAGATTTTTTGTCGAAACTGCGCAATCCTTTGTAGTATAATGAGACGGATTGTAGAAAATAAAGTATCTGTCAAAAATGATAGGTAAATGTATTGTGATTTTTCATCGTGTTGTATAGAAAGATGTACATATGGCCTACAATTGAATAAGGAGGAAGAGTTTTGGTAGAGAATCAAGTGAAAAAGAAGCGTAGACGCATTGTTTTATTCTCGATAATTGCACTGCTTTTAGTTTGTGGTTCAGTCTATGCGTATATTTCATCCGCATTAGGACCAGTTGATAGCGGGAATAAAAAAGAGATTGAAGTAGAAATTCCGAAAGGATCATCTACTAGTAAAATTGGTGAGATTTTAGAAGAAAAAGGTGCTGTGAAAAACGGTACAGTTTTTAGTTTTTATACAAAGGCTAAATCTAAAAATTTACAAGCGGGTACATATTTATTAAATCCTTCAATGAGTGCAAAAGATGTTATTGAGCAAATGTCATCTGGTAATGTACATCGTCCAGCTCTTTATAAAGTGACGATAAAAGAAGGAGCACAAGTAACCGAAATTGCAGAGTCAATTGCGACAGAGTTAAAGTGGAATAAAGATGATGTTGTGCGTCAATTAAACGATAAAGCATTTATTCAAAAAATGCAGCAGAAGTATCCAAAGTTGTTAACCGATAAAATCTTTGATAGCAATATTAAATATCCATTAGAAGGTTATTTATATCCTGCGACGTACTCTTTCTATAAAAAAGATACGACGTTAGAAGAAATTCTCATTCCAATGCTGGAAAAAACGAATGCAATCATTGTTCAAAATGAGGCAAAAATGAAAGCGAAAAACTGGGATGTTCATCAGCTTTTAACATTGTCTTCACTTATTGAAGAAGAGGCAACAGGCTTTACAGATCGTCAAAAGATCTCTAGTGTCTTTTATAATCGTTTAGCAAAAGGTATGCCTCTACAAACGGATCCAACGGTATTATATGCACTTGGAAAGCATAAACAACGTGTATTATACGAAGATTTAAAGATAAACTCACCGTACAATACGTATGTTGTGAAAGGATTGCCGGTGGGCCCGATTGCAAACTCTGGTAAACATTCAGTGGAAGCAGCGTTAGAGCCTGCGCAAACAGATTATTATTATTTCTTAGCTGCACCAACTGGTGAAGTGTACTATGCGAAAACATTGGAAGAGCATAATGCACTAAAGCAAAAATATATTACGAAAAAACAGTGAAATGGGGAGGGGTAGCGAAAAAGGTCGCGCATCCCTCTTTTTTGTGGTAAAATATATCGGGTTAAAAACTGGCAGAAGAATCGTTTTTAATATCAAAACGGGACGTACAAGCTAAGGGTGAAGCTGGCTTGTATTTTTATTGCATTCTATGTGTGAAAAGACGTCATAGAGGCACTTCTCCATGTAAATAAGGAGGACCATTATGGAGGATGCAGTTAACGAGTACCTATTATCATTTATTGATCCGAAAGATAAGTTAATTCTTGAAATGGAAGACTATGCGAAAGAAAATCATGTGCCAATTATGGATCGACTTGGAATGGAATTTATGTTGCAATTTTTACGTTTAATTGGACCGAAGAGCATTTTAGAGCTAGGTACAGCAATTGGCTATTCTAGTATTCGTATGATGCAAGCTATTCCAAATTCTCGCATTGTGACAGTTGAGCGCAATCGAGAGCGATATGAAAAAGCACTTGAATATATAGAACGTTCACCAGTTAAAGAGCGTATTTCCGTTATTTACGGTGATGCGTTAGAAACAGGCGAGCAAGTAGAAGAACATGGAACATTTGACGTTATTTTTATTGATGCAGCAAAAGGACAATATCGTCGCTTTTTTGACTTATATGAACCGTTATTAAATCCTGGTGGCGTAATTATTTCAGATAATGTGATGTACCATGGCCTTGTAACGACAAAAGAGAAAATTGAAAACAGACGTACACGTGGTTTAATCCGTCGTATTAAGACGTACAATGAATGGCTTATGAACCATGAAGGATATGATACAACGATTTTCCCAATTGGTGATGGAGTAGCTGTTAGTAAAAAGAGAGGGTGACCAAGGTATGAAGAAACCAGAATTGTTAGTAACGCCAAAAGCGGTGGCGGATATCGAACCTCTTGCGAAAGCAGGAGCAGATGCGGTAATGATCGGTGAACAAAAATTTGGTTTACGTTTAGCAGGGGAATTTTCACGTGAAGATGTGAAACAAGCTGTGAAGATTGCACATGAAAATGGTGTAAAAGTATACGTAGCAATGAACGCTATGTTCCACAACGATAAAGTAGAAGAATTAACAGATTATGTTGCATTTTTAAACGAAGTACATGTAGATGCAATTGTTTTCGGAGATCCAGCAGTATTAATGGCGGTTCGTGAAGTAGCGCCAAATATGCAATTGCACTGGAATACAGAAACAACAGCAACAAACTGGTTTACTTGTAACTACTGGGGACAAAGAGGAGCAAAACGTGCTGTATTAGCTCGCGAGCTTAGCTTAGATGAAATTGTTGAATTAAAAGAAAATGCTGAAGTGGAACTTGAAGTGCAAATTCACGGTATGACTTGTATGTTCCAATCGAAGCGTTCGTTAGTAGGAAACTACTTTGAGTATCAAGGACGTCATCTTGACATCGAAAAGAAAAAATATGAAGAGAATATGTTCTTATATGACCCAGAGCGTAACAATAAATATCCAATTTATGAAGATGAAAATGGTACTCACATTATGAGTCCAAATGATATTTGTTTCATCGATGAGTTAGAAGAGCTGATTGATGCTGAAATTGATAGCTTAAAAGTTGATGGTGTACTAAAAAGCTCTGCATACATTATTGAGGTAACGAAGAAATACCGTAAAGCAATTGATTTATGTGTAGAAGATCGTGATGCGTATTATGACGTGAAAGACGACTTATATAAAGAGATAGAAGAAATGCAACCGGTGAATCGTCCGTTAGATACAGGATTCTTCTTTAAAGAGACGGTTTACTAAACGAGGAGGGTGTAGGAAATGACTGTACAAGAAATTTCACGAGTGATCGATGGCAAACGCGTTATTGTGAAGAAACCTGAACTGTTAATCCCTGCGGGTAACTTAGAAAAATTAAAAGTAGCTATCCATTATGGGGCAGATGCTGTATATTTAGGTGGACAAGAATTTGGTCTTCGTTCAAATGCAGGTAACTTTACACTGGAAGAAATGGCAGAAGGTGTGGAATTTGCAAAGAAATATGGAGCAAAAATATATGTAACAACAAATATCTTTGCACATAATGAAAATATGGACGGGCTAGAGGAATATTTAAAAGGGATTGAAAAAGCTGGCGTAACGGGAATTATCGTTGCTGATCCGCTTATCATTGAGACTTGTAAACGTGTAGCGCCTTCTGTTGAGGTGCATTTAAGCACACAGCAATCACTATCCAACTGGAAAGCAGCACAGTATTGGAAAGAAGAAGGTTTACATCGTCTTGTATTAGCTCGTGAAGCAAGCTATGAAGAAATGAAAGAGATTAAAGAAAAAGTGGATATTGAAATTGAAGCATTCGTCCATGGTGCAATGTGTATCGCATATTCAGGAAGATGTACGCTAAGTAACCATATGACAGCGCGTGACTCTAACCGTGGTGGTTGTTGTCAATCTTGTCGCTGGGACTATGATTTAGTTCAAACAGTATCACAACATAAAGATGCAAAAGAGCTTCCTCTATTCCAAGAAGAAGATGCTCACTTTGCAATGAGTCCAAAAGACTTAAATTTAATTTTATCAATTCCGAAAATGATTGAAATTGGAATTGATAGCTTAAAAGTTGAAGGACGTATGAAATCAATCCATTACGTAGCGACTGTAGCGACAGTATACCGTAAAGTAATTGATGCATATTGTGCGGATCCGGATAACTTTGAGTTTAAACAAGAATGGTTAGATGAGCTTGATAAATGTGCAAATCGTGATACAGCTCCTGCATTCTTTGAAGGGGTTCCAGGACATCAAGAGCAAATGTTTGGAAATCATAGTAAGAAAACAACGTATGATTTCGCTGGTTTAGTGTTAGATTATAATGAAGAAACGGGCATCGTAACGATTGAGCAACGTAATCATTTCAAACCAGGACATGAAGTGGAGTTCTTTGGGCCAGAAATAGAAAACTTTACGCAAACGGTGGAGAAAATTTGGGATGAGGATGGAAACGAATTAGATGCAGCGAGACATCCGTTGCAAATCGTGAAATTCAAAGTGGATCAACCAGTGTATGTGAATAATATGATGCGCAAAAGCATACTTCAATAAGAAAGAGTGATAGTCGAATGGGGACGAATAAGCCTGTTGTAATTGGAATTGCTGGTGGTTCAGGGTCAGGTAAGACAAGTGTAACGAAAGCGATTTTTGACCATTTTAAAGGTCATTCCATTTTAATCTTAGAGCAAGATTATTATTACAAAGATCAAAGCCATTTACCAATGGAAGAGCGTTTAAAAACAAATTATGATCATCCATTAGCGTTTGATAATGATTTGTTAATTGAACATTTGCAGCAGTTGCTTGCATATAAACAAGTAGATAAACCTGTATATGACTATACATTGCATACGCGTTCAGATGAAATTATTCCAGTTGAGCCGAAAGATGTAATCATTTTAGAAGGAATTCTTATTTTAGAAGACCCGCGTCTTTGTGAGTTAATGGACATTAAGTTATTCGTTGATACAGATGCTGACCTTCGTATTTTACGCCGCATGCAGCGTGATATTAAAGAACGTGGTCGTACGATGGATTCAGTTATTGATCAATACGTAAATGTTGTACGTCCAATGCACAATCAATTTATTGAGCCTTCTAAGAAATTTGCGGATATTATTATCCCTGAAGGTGGACAAAACCATGTTGCAATTGATATTATGGTTACAAAAATTGCAACAATTCTTGAACAAAAAGTAAATTTGTAATAGCATAGTAAAAGATATACGATAGGAAGGGATTTTTTCCCTTCCTATCGAATACAATGAAACATGCAACCTCATCTATATTTAGGTGAGGGCATATTTATATCAACTTTCCATACATATCTTCTTTATATAAAGAAGAATTGGGAATACGGGGTTGTATGTGACAACTCCGCTAGTACAGGCGTGCTAGAAACCTCCGCTCTACATATAAGCGGGGGAGTTTTCATATGGAACTCCTCTTTTTTTCGGGGGATTGGTATATAAAAGGAGTGGAAAATATGGCAACAGAAAAAACATACCCTATGACGCAAGAGGGTAAGCAAAAGCTAGAGAACGAACTTGAGGATTTAAAAACGGTAAAACGTAAAGAGGTTGTAGAGCGCATTAAGATTGCACGTAGCTTCGGAGATCTTTCTGAGAACTCTGAGTATGATGCAGCGAAAGATGAGCAAGCGTTCGTAGAAGGACGTATTACACAATTAGAAAACATGATTCGTAACGCAGTTATCATTACAGATAACGGTGAAGAATCTACAGTTGTTACATTAGGTAAAACAGTAACATTTAAAGAACTACCAGATGGAGATGAAGAAGCTTACACAATCGTAGGTAGCGCAGAAGCAGATCCATTTGAAGGAAGAATTTCTAACGATTCTCCAATCGCAAAAAGCTTATTAGGTAAGCAAATTGGCGAAAAGGTAGCAATCCAAACTCCAGGTGGAGAAATGCAAGTAGAGATTATCTCTGTAAAATAAAAAAAGATTCTCCTATCGGGAGAATCTTTTTTCTGTAGAATTTTATCCCGCATTAACGGGCAGTAAGACCCTCACCTCAAACTTCAGTGGAAGCAAAGAAGTTAGGTGTGGGTCGGGCTGATAATCAGTGGGGGATGAACAAAACCCTCACTGATTAAAGTTTCACTTTATTTGTATAAAAAATGAAACACTCCGTCCAAACTATAGTAGACGAGGTGTTTTTTTATGAAAATAAAACAGAGAATTACAATTGTTTTAATTTGTTTTATATGTGTCATGTTTATGTTACTTTGTCGTTTAATTCAAATACAAATTATAGATACGGAATCATTTACGGATCATAAGATTAATTTAATTGAAAAAAGTGTTACACAACGGACGCAATCCATTACGGTAGATGATGGACGCGGCCATTTTATAGATCGTAATGGTAAGGAGATAGGTGAGAAAAAGTATCCTGTTTTAATTGTTTTTCCATTTCTACAATTAAAAAATGACATGTTGGAGAAAATTTCGCATATCATTGGTATGTCGAGACAAGAGATTGAAAGTCAAATGAAACATAAGAAAAGTGCATTTATCCTGCAAAGAGGAAATGAACCACTTCGCTTGGAACGAGAGCAGATGGAGAAGGTGAATCAATTAAATGTATTAGGCATTGTAGCAGCTGAAGTTCGTCTGCGGCAAACTAGCGTGATGAATCATTTAATTGGTGATGTGGGTGAGAATGAACGAGAATTTCAAAAACGATACGGAGAAGTAAGAAAAATTTCAAAACAAACATCGATTGGCATTTCAGGATTGCAGCAATCTTTTGATGAATTTCTTTTGACCGATGGAGAGGCAAAAGTATTGTATCAAGTGGACCGGCAAGGAGAACCGATTTTTGGAAAACAAGCGAAATATACATCGCCTGGAAATCCGTTTTATCCAGTGACGATTCAAACTACTTTACATAACGAGTTACAGAAAAAAGCAGAAGAAGTAGTTGAAGCAAGTGAAATTAAGAAGGGAGGAGTAGTGCTACTTGATGTAAAGAAAAATGAAATTTTAGCAATGGTTAGCAAACCATCTTTACAGGTGAAAGATGAGAGTTTATATAAAACTACACTTGAAAATCAAATGTTAACACCACATTTTCCCGGTTCTGTTTTTAAAACAATAATTGCGGCGGCAGCGATTGATCAAAATGAAAATGTTTTTAATCGCGTATTTAATTGTAATAAAGATTTATATGGTGAAGATCACCCACAAGTTAAGATGGGGACACTTAGTTTTAAAGAGAGCTTTGCTAGAAGCTGTAACAGGACATTTTCAGAGTTAGGCAATGAGTTAATACAAAAGGATACGATGGTGTTAGAAACTTATGTAGCGGCTTTAGGAGGCGCTGAGAAGGTTGGATGGAGAGGTTCTGTATTTCATACAACTCATTTTGAGCAAATGCCAGAGGAGAAGAGTGTTACGATTTGGGGGAGTGAAGGAAATAAGAATAGTAAAAAAGCGGTAGCGCAAACAGCAATTGGACAGAAAGATGTACGTATGTCACCTCTAGCGATTGCAAATATGATGGCGACGATTGCTAGAGGGGGAGAAAAGATGGAAGTGAAAGCTGTTGAAAAAATAATGTATAAAAATGGAACGAATTTTTATACATTTGAAGACCATACATTAGGTGGAAAACAGCTTTCATATGAAACAGTGAAAACATTACAACAGTTATTAAGGAGCGTTGTAACAACGGAGAAAGGCACAGGATCAGCATTCAAGTCGTTACCACTAAGTGTCGCTGGAAAATCTGGGACAGCACAAACAGGAAAAGGAACGAAAGAGAATCGATGGTTTGCAGGTTATTTTCCATATGAAAATCCAAGGTATGCTTTAGTTGTCGTGGATATAGAAACGAATAGCGATGTAAATAAAGTTACACCTATTTTCAAATCTATCGTAGAATCAATCTATAGATTTGAGAATGAAAAGTAATCTTGCAATTCACAGTAAAATGTTTTCATTTCATGAAAATATTATTGTAAATGTTCAACCTTTCTAGATTTAATGTTACAATAGCAAGTATGAAAAACTGCATGGAGGTTTGAAGAATGGCAGGAGGATCTAGATTCCAACAGAAACAACAAAAACGTCGTCAAAACGGTGTTTTAAATATTGCAATTGCTATTGTACTAGTAGCAGTAGCTATTGTAGCATACCAATTGTTTGTTCCTGACACGAAAGAGCAAGCGTCTTCTAGCGATAAAAAGGTAGCTCAGCAAACAACGAAAGAGAATAAGTCTGAGAAAGCTAAAGGCAAAGAAGAGACGAAGAAGAATGAACAAGAGAAAACAGAGGCTAAGAAGAAAGAAGAAGAGAAGCTAAAGGCTGAAGAAGAACAGAAAAAAGCTGAAGAAGAAGCGAAAGCTAACGAGAAAATACCAGCTGAAAAAACACAGTCAAAGGCAACTGACGCTTATACGAAACCTTCTTGGAAGCCAGTAGGCACAGAGCAAGGTGCAACACCTGCGATGACGTTTAAAAAAGGTACAGCAGATTGGAATGAGATGAATCAAGCGATTTCAGCTGCAATTGATGTTCCAGTAGAGCAATTAATTATTCATCGAATCGGAAATAACGGTAAGAATAAAGCTTACGGAAACGTACAGGATAAACAAACAGGTAAAAGATATTATGTAAATATTGATTGGGTAGACAATGAGGGCTGGAAACCAGTACTTGTTCAAACCCTAAACTAAAAAAAGAGAAGCTCCTTAGGAGCTTCTCTTTTTTTAGTTAGCGTAATTTCTTTAATTTAAAATGAACAACCGCGCTATAATATGGTCTTTTACTTTCAGGATCCATAACCATTTGATGAGAGATGTGATGAACTTCAAGCATAAGTGCTTTATTATTATCGATTTGTTCACTGATTTTTCGTTCTAAAGAAGCTAAGTCTCCCGCTTCAAAAAATTCTACTTTATCTTCTAACATTTCAAAGGTAAATGACATGAAGACGGCCCCTCTCCTATGTAATCAACTATAGTGTAACAAAGAAAAGAAGGAAATACCATGTACATTTCAATTGACATTTTTAGAAAGAGGGAATATCATACTGATAAAACCGATAAGAAAAAGGGGAATTTTTATGGGTACAGAATTTAATGGTTTATTTGATGAGTGGGCTCATACGTACGACTCATTTGTACAAGGCGAAGATATACAATATAAAGAAGTTTTCGCTCATTATGAGGACATTCTAGAGGATGTAGTTAACAAGTCATTTGGTAACGTATTAGAATTTGGTGTTGGTACTGGTAATTTAACAAATAAATTATTACTTGCTGGCCGCACAGTTTACGGTATAGAACCGTCACGTGAAATGCGCATGATTGCAAAAGAGAAATTGCCAAAAGAGTTTTCTATTACAGAAGGTGATTTTCTTTCGTTTGAAGTCCCAAATTCAATTGATACCATAGTAAGCACCTATGCATTTCATCATTTAACAGATGATGAAAAAAATGTAGCGATTGCGAAGTATAGTCAATTGCTAAACAAAGGTGGTAAAATAGTGTTTGCTGATACGATATTTGCAGATCAAGATGCATATGATAAAACTGTTGAAGCAGCAAAACAAAGAGGTTTTCATCAGTTAGCAAACGATTTGCAAACGGAATACTATACACGTATTCCAGTTATGCAGACTATTTTTGAAAACAATGGCTTCCATGTAACGTTTACGAGATTAAATCATTTCGTGTGGGTGATGGAGGCAACTAAGCAATAGAAAGAGGGATTAGATTGAGAATTGCTGTAATTGGAGCAATGGAAGAAGAAGTACGTATTTTACGTGATAAATTAGAACAAGCAGAAACAGAAACGGTTGCGGGTTGTGAATTTACGAAAGGACAATTAGCAGGACATGAAGTAATCTTGTTAAAGTCTGGTATTGGTAAAGTAAATGCAGCGATGTCAACGACAATTTTATTAGAAAGATATAAGCCTGAAAAAGTAATTAATACTGGTTCAGCTGGTGGATTCCATCATTCTCTAAATGTTGGGGATGTCGTTATTTCAACAGAAGTTCGTCACCATGACGTAGATGTAACAGCATTTAACTATGAGTATGGGCAAGTACCAGGAATGCCGCCTGGATTTAAAGCTGATGAAGCATTAGTTGCATTAGCTGAAAAATGTATGCAGGCAGAAGAAAATATTCAAGTTGTAAAAGGTATGATTGCAACAGGCGATTCATTTATGAGTGATCCGAACCGAGTTGCAGCAATTCGTGATAAATTTGAAAACCTTTATGCAGTAGAAATGGAAGCAGCAGCTGTTGCACAAGTATGCCACCAATATGAAGTTCCGTTTGTTATCATTCGTGCACTTTCTGATATTGCTGGTAAAGAATCAAATGTTTCATTTGATCAATTTTTAGATCAAGCAGCTCTTCATTCTACAAACTTTATCGTAAAAGTACTAGAAGAGTTAAAGTAATGTAACAAAAAGGCAACTGTCTCATATAAAGAAAATACATACAGTTGCCTTTTCTTTATTGGCAAATAAGGGGGAGAACACGATGAATGTATATCGTGGAGTTCATGAGCTAATTGGTCATACACCAATTGTAGAGATTACTCGTTTTTCACTTCCAGAAGGGGTCCGTTTATTTGCGAAGCTTGAATTTTATAACCCAGGTGGAAGCGTTAAGGATCGTTTAGGAAGAGAATTAATCGAAGATGCGCTCGAAAAAGGGCTTGTTACCCAGGGCGGAACAATTATTGAACCGACTGCTGGAAATACTGGTATTGGACTGGCACTTGCAGCGTTACAACATGATTTGCGCGTTATTGTTTGTGTACCAGAGAAATTTAGTATTGAAAAACAAGAATTAATGAAAGCACTAGGTGCAACGGTCGTGCATACACCGACTGAGCAAGGAATGACAGGCGCAATAGCAAAAGCGAAAGAGTTAGTAAATGACATACCGAATTCATACTCTCCAAGTCAGTTTGCGAATGAAGCAAACCCTCGTGCTTATTTCAAAACACTAGGTCCTGAACTTTGGTCGGCACTTAATGGAGAGATTAACATATTTGTTGCAGGAGCAGGAACTGGTGGTACATTCATGGGGACTGCATCTTATTTGAAAGAAAAAAATGTAGATATAAAAACGGTTATTGTGGAACCAGAAGGATCTATTTTAAATGGTGGTAAAGCTGGCTCACATGAAACAGAAGGGATTGGCCTTGAATTCATCCCGCCATTTTTGAAAACATCTTATTTTGATGAAATTCATACAATTTCTGATCGAAATGCATTTTTACGAGTGAAAGAATTAGCGCAAAAAGAAGGTCTTCTCGTTGGAAGCTCTTCAGGAGCAGCATTTCATGCAAGCTTACTTGAAGCAGAGAAAGCGGCGCCAGGTACAAATATTGTAACGATTTTTCCTGATAGTAGTGAGCGCTATTTAAGTAAAGACATATACAAAGGATGGGAATAAAAAATGAGAGCAAAGACAAAGTTAATTCATGGTATTCGCATAGGAGAACCTTCAACTGGATCTGTAAATGTACCGATTTATCAAACGAGTACGTACAAACAAGAGGCAGTTGGTAAGCATCAAGGATATGAATATTCACGTACAGGCAACCCAACACGTGCAGCTTTAGAAGAAATGATCGCTGTATTAGAAAACGGTCATGCTGGTTTTGCATTTGGTTCAGGAATGGCTGCCATTACAGCTACAATTATGCTATTCTCAAAAGGTGACCACGTTATTTTAACAGATGATGTGTATGGTGGAACGTACCGCGTGATTACGAAAGTATTAAACCGCTTCGGTATTGAGCATACATTTGTAGATACAACAAACTTAGAGGAAGTTGCAGAAGCGATTCGTCCAAATACAAAAGCGATTTATGTAGAAACACCAACGAATCCATTACTAAAAATTACTGATATTAAAAAAATATCTACTCTTGCTAAAGAGAAAGATTTATTAACAATTATTGATAACACATTCATGACGCCATATTGGCAGTCGCCAATTTCTTTAGGAGCAGACATTGTACTTCATAGTGCAACGAAATATTTAGGAGGTCATAGTGACGTAGTTGCAGGTCTAGTAGTTGTAAATAGCCAGCAATTAGCAGAAGACCTTCACTTTGTACAAAACTCAACAGGCGGCATTCTTGGCCCGCAAGATAGTTTCTTACTACTTCGTGGTTTAAAAACATTAGGAATTCGAATGGAAGAGCATGAAACGAATTCACGTGCAATTGCTGAGTTTTTAAATAACCACCCAAAAGTAAATAAAGTATATTACCCAGGCCTTGAGTCACATCAAAACCATGAACTGGCAACAGAACAAGCAAATGGATTTGGTGCTATTATCTCATTTGATGTAGATAGCGAAGAAACATTAAATAAAGTACTTGAGAAATTACAATACTTTACACTGGCTGAAAGTTTAGGAGCAGTAGAAAGTTTAATTTCTATCCCCTCTCAAATGACACATGCATCAATCCCAGCAGATCGTCGCAAAGAATTAGGAATTACAGATACATTAATTCGAATTTCTGTCGGTATTGAAGACGGAGAAGATTTAATTGAAGATTTAGCACAAGCGTTAGCGTAGTAAAAATGCACTGCTAGTATAGGCAGTGCATTTTTACTACATTATTTTGTGAAATATTTCACAAAATAGACATACACAAATGAAATGATTTCATGTATATTGAATTCATGAAGTGTTACTCACGAACAATCTTGTGAAATATTTCACAAACAATGAGGTTCATGTAGGAAAGCAATTCTATTTTTTTTGCACTAATCGGGACTAATTATGACCTGTAGGGTCTTATTTAGTCCACGATAGCAGAATAGGAGGAATTTACATGGTAGTCAAAGAGAAAGTTGTAAATGAAATGCAGGAAGTAAAAGAGATGATAGATACGTTAGTGAATAACGGTCGGAAGGCTTTACAAGCATTAGAAAGTTTTACACAAGAGCAAATTGACAACATTGTTCATGAAATGGCATTAGCAGGTGTTGATCAACATATGCCACTTGCGAAGTTGGCTGTTGAAGAAACAGGTCGTGGTGTATACGAAGATAAATGCATTAAAAATATTTTTGCTACTGAATATATTTGGCATAGCATAAAGAAAGATAAAACAGTAGGGATTATTCACGAGGATCCTCACGAAGAGATGATAGAAATTGCTGAACCTGTTGGTGTAGTAGCTGGGGTAACGCCAGTAACGAATCCAACGTCGACAACAATGTTTAAAGCATTAATCGCGATAAAAACGAGAAATCCAATTATTTTCGCATTTCATCCTTCCGCACAAAACTGTTCTATTGCAGCTGCGAAAACAGTATACGATGCAGCGGTGAAGGCGGGGGCACCAAAACATTGTATTCAGTGGATTGAAAAACCTTCTGTCGAAGCAACGAAACAATTAATGAACCATGAAGGTGTGGCGCTTGTTTTGGCAACGGGAGGGGCTGGTATGGTGAAATCAGCTTATTCTACTGGAAAACCAGCGCTAGGTGTAGGTCCTGGTAATGTACCATGTTATATAGAGAAATCAGCGCATATAAAACGAGCGGTTAATGATTTGATTTTATCTAAAACATTTGATAATGGTATGATTTGTGCATCAGAACAAGCAATTATTGTAGACAAGGAAATTTATGATGATGTGAAAACAGAAATGATTGAAAATGATTGTTATTTTGTAACCGAGGAAGAGAGAAGTAAATTAGAAAAGCTTGTTATTAATGAAAATACATGTGCAGTAAATAGTGATATTGTAGGGAAATCAGCACAGTATATTGCCGAATTAGTTGGAATTACTGTACCTAAAAATACAAAAATGCTTGTAGCTGAAATACAAGGCATCGGAGCCGCATATCCACTATCTCGTGAGAAGTTAAGTCCAGTATTAGCTTGTGTAAAAGCAAATTCATTAGAAGAAGGATTTACATATTGTGAAGAAATGTTAAACCTCGGTGGTTTAGGACATTCAGCAGTTATCCATTCTGTAAATAAAGAAGTGCAAAAGCAATTTGGATTACGTATGAAAGCTTGCCGCCTTATTGTAAATGCCCCTTCATCACAAGGTGGAATCGGTGACATATATAATGGATTTACTCCATCACTTACGCTTGGTTGCGGTTCCTACGGGAAAAACTCGGTTTCTCAAAACGTAACAGCGACGCATTTATTAAATATAAAAAGGTTGGCAAATAGAAAAAAGAATATGCAGTGGTTCAAATTACCACCAAAAATTTATTTTGAAAAACATGCGACAGCATATTTAGCAAATATGCCTAACATTTCACGTGCATTTATTGTAACGGATCCAGGAATGGTTGAGCACGGATATGTAGATACGGTCTCGCATTATTTACGTAAACATGCAAATGATGTGAAAGTTGAAGTTTTCTTTGAGGTTGAGCCAGATCCATCAGATGAAACTGTGTTTAAAGGGGCGGAAATGATGAGAAGTTTTCAGCCGGATGTAATTATCGCACTTGGTGGTGGTTCAGCGATGGATGCAGCAAAAGGGATGTGGCTTTTCTATGAGCACCCAGAAACAACATTCTATGGAATTAAACAGAAGTTTTTAGATATAAGAAAACGTACATGTAAATATCCGGAATTAGGAAGTAAGGCGCAGTTTGTTGCCATTCCAACAACATCTGGAACAGGATCAGAAGTGACGCCATTTGCGGTTATTACAGATAAGAAAAATAATATAAAGTATCCACTCGCGGATTATGAATTAACGCCAGATGTAGCAATTGTTGATCCACAATTTGTAATGACAGTACCACCACATGTAACAGCAGACACTGGCATGGACGTATTAACGCATGCAATCGAGGCGTATGTGTCTGTTTTAGCAAATGACTATACAGATGGATTAGCATTAAAGGCCATTGATCTCGTATTTAAATATTTACCAAGAGCATTTAAAGATGGAAATGATGAAGAAGCACGAGAAAAAATGCACAATGCTTCTGCAATCGCAGGAATGGCATTTGCAAATGCTTTTCTAGGTATTAATCACAGCTTAGCACATAAAATTGGACCAGAATTTCATATTCCACATGGGCGTGCGAATGCAATTCTTATGCCGCACGTAGTTCGGTATAATGCTATTAAGCCAAGAAAACACGCATTGTTCCCAAAATATGAGCACTTTGTAGCCGATGAACGCTATGCACATATTGCGAGAATGCTCGGGCTTCCAGCAAGTTCGACTGCAGAAGGTGTGGAATCACTTGTCAAAGCAATTATTGAGCTCGGAAAAAGTTTAAATATAAATATGAGTATTGCAGGACAAGGAGTTGCTAAAGACCAATTTGAAGAGGTTGTTGGATTATTAGCAGAAAGAGCTTTTGAAGATCAATGTACAACAGCTAATCCCAAATTACCTCTCATTTCAGAGCTGAAAGAAATTTATATGAAAGCATATAAAGGTGAGTAATGGTTATAAAAGAGTCGCAATAAAGCGGCTCTTTTTCTTTTGGAAAACATCTCCCAGAATGGCTGTATTTACTTGTCTTTCAGTGTAATAGAATATGATACAGTGAAATGGAGGAGTGAGAATATAATGAAGGAATTACAAGGGAAAATAGAAGATTATACTCGGTTCGGACAACTTCTTCTCGCTGTAAGTACATTGTTAATGGTTGGTTTATTGATTCCGACTGGAGCAAAAGAAACGATACAATTTTTTGTTATGATGGGGAGCATCGTTATATTTTTAAGTTTATCTTTCTTTTTCTTTCAGCGTGTGAAAGTGATGCGAGACGAGTTAGAGAGAAACGAATGTGAATAATATTGGTAAATAGTGCGTTACAAAAAGAAGGAATCTTTTTTGTAACGCTTTTTGTTTTTTTTTCTAGAAAATGTATGCGTTTTATATTGACAATGATAATCCTTATCAATTAAAGTAGAATAGTAGTTAATGATTATCATTATCAATTAGAGGTGGAAGAATGAAAAAATCTATTACGCTATTTACAGCGATTTTATCTGTTTTTTTCTTATTAATAGGTTGCAGTGCAGAAGGAGACGAAAAAGCAGCGGCAACAAAAACAGAAAAAGGAAAAGAGAAAATAGAAGTTACCGACCTGTCAGGAAGAAAGGTAACATTCGATAAAGTGCCAGAGAGTTTTGCAACATTAAGTATGGGAGACATGAATATTATTCATGCTTTAGGCGGAAAAATAGTGGGTCGTCCGGATGCAAAAATAACTCTTCCAGAGGATATAAAGAAAGTACAAGTAATCGGGAATGCACATCAGCCGAATTTTGAGCAAATTGCTAGCTTAAAGCCCGATGTACTTATTGCTAATAATGGGTTCCAAAAGAATGTTCCAACGGTTGAAGGGCAAGGAACGAAAGTAATGATTTCTTCTGCGAATTCTGTACAAGATATTCAAAAGAATATTGAACTATACGGAACGATAATGAAGAAAGAAGATAAAGCGAAAGAACTTAACCAAAAAATTACGAATCAAATGAAGACATATGAGAAAAAGAGTGATGTGAAAGCATTGCTAGTGTATGGAGCACCTGGTACTTATTTAGCAGCATTACCAACCTCTTTATCAGGTGATATTTTAGAAAAAACAGGTGGGAAAAATATTGCAGCTGATTTTCCAGAAATGAAGGAATATCCGCAATATGCACAGCTAAGTGTAGAACGCATTATTGAGGCGAATCCTGATGTGATTTATTTAATTACACATGGAGATCCAAATAGCGTTAAAAAAGCATTTGAAGGCGAAATGATGAAAAATGAAGCGTGGAAAAATTTAGATGCAGTAAAACAAAATCGAGTAGTTATTTTGCCACCAGACTTATTTGGATCAAATCCTGGAACAAAAGTTACAGAAGCGATGGACTTTATGTATAAAAGTATACAAGATGTAAGGAAATGATAAGTATGGAAAGTAGTGAAGTAGTAAGGGAAAAGGAACATCCTTTTGCGAAAAAAAGATGGATCATAGCAGTTAGTTTAGTGCTATTAACGATTTTAGGTCTTTTTTACGGCCTTTTCGCAGGAAGCTTATCCTTTTCTTTACGAGATATTGTAACAGGGATACAAGATGAAGGTTCGACAGTTCATCGAATTGTATGGGACCTTCGTATACCAAGAGTGCTCGTTGGATTTATAGTAGGAACATGTTTAGCTGCATCTGGCGCACTGCTGCAAGGGGTGATGAGAAATCCTCTTGCAGACCCTGGTATCATCGGGGTGTCATCTGGAGCAGGCCTTGTCGCAATTGTAATTATGATTTTATTCCCTCAGCATATGGCGTTTTTACCACTCGGTGCGTTTTTAGGAGCTTTCATAACGGCGATGATCATTTATGCTTTATCATGGCAAAAAGGGGCACCACCTTCAAGAATTGTCTTAGTAGGTGTGTCAATTAATGCATTAATTGGTGCAGCGACGTCAGCATTAATGTTATTACATAGTGACAAAGTACAATCCGTATTACCGTGGTTAGCGGGTGGCATTGGTGGCGTGAGTTGGGCACATTTAAACATGATTATTTATTATGCAATATTCGCTATTGTATTGGCTTTCTTTGGTATTAAGCATATTCGAGTATTAATGCTTGGGGATGAAATGGCGAAATTATTAGGTCATAACGTGGAGAGAAGCCGTTTTTATTTAATAGTAGTAAGCACATTATTAGCTGGAATAGCAGTTAGTGTTTCTGGTCTTATTGGATTTGTCGGCCTTGTCGTACCACATATGTTACGTTTATTGGTTGGAAATGACTATAAATATTTACTGCCATTATCATGCCTTGGCGGAGGTATATTACTTGTTTTCGCAGATGCGATAGCTCGAAGTTGGTTCGATCCAATTGAATTACCTGTCGGTATTTTACTATCCTTCTTAGGTGGTCCGTTCTTCTTATATTTAATTCATAGAGGGGGAAAACAGCGTGATTTTCGTTAATGAAGTGTTTTACGCACATTCTGAAAGATTTCAAATGCAAAATATGAATGTACATATTAAAGTTGGAGAGGTCGTTAGTTTAATTGGACCGAATGGATCGGGGAAATCTACTTTGCTTCGTTTAATGGCAAGACTACTTAAACAAAGCGAAGGAGATATCGTTTTAGATGGAAAAAGTATTCATACGATGAAAAGTGCTGATGTAGCGAAGCAATTAGCGATGTTACCACAAATGCATGATCATCAATTAGATTTAACAGTGAGAGAATTAATTGAATTTGGAAGAGGCCCTCATAAATCATGGAGATATCGTTTAAATAAAGAGGATGAAGAAATTGTTGATTGGGCATTGTCTGTTACAAATCTTGAAGGGTATGAATATCGTCTTTTACAATCTTTATCAGGAGGAGAAAGACAACGTGCTTGGATTGCAATGACGCTAGCACAACGTACGAACGTCTTATTATTGGATGAGCCAACAACTTTTTTAGATATCGTTCATCAGTTGGAAGTAATGGAACTTGTGAAACGATTAAATGAGGAATTTGGCATGACAATTGTAATGGTTTTACATGATATTAACCAAGCGGCTCAATATAGTGATCGTTTACTCGTATTAAAGCGAGGGCAGCTTCAGTATGACGGTATACCAGAAGAAGTGTTATGTCATGAAATGTTTCAGCATGTATTTGGCATAGATGTAGATATTTTTCAAGAAAGCGACAAGCCATTTTTTACACCAAAACGAATTTCTAAAAAAGGAGGAGCAAGATGCGAACAGAAGAATGTATTACCACTGAGTTAGTAAGGGAATTTGTTATGGCAGCTCACGGAGATTTAGAAAAAGTACAAGAACTGTTAGCTGAATCGCCAAGTTTACTTCATGCCTCTTACAATTGGGGCGGCTCAGATTGGGAAAGTGCGTTAGGAGCAGCCGCGCATGTAGGTCGTAAAGATATTGTTCTCTATTTACTAGAAAAGGGTGCTCGAATGGATATTTTCGCGGCCGCTATGCTTGGAGAATTAGAAGTTGTACAAGCTATTTTAGTAGCACAACCAGAAGCATTACGTGCATCTGGCCCCCATGGCATTTCTCTTCTTCAACATGCACGAATGGGCGGAGAAAAAGCACAGTGTGTATTTGACTACTTAACGGTGCTTTCTTAATGACCGCCAAAGTTCTTATGTGCGGTAAACTTTTCACTTTCATATAATTGGAAAGTTTACCGCCCGTTAGAACGGGATAAGTACCTAGTGTATTTGAAAATCCTACACCCCCCTCAATTGTAGTTTTCTTTATGCTAGTTATGATATGGATGCAGTAGACAATATTTGTCTACTGCCTTTTTTAAATTCTTTAGAGATTGAATATTCTGTATTTCTTATTTAGTTCCTTTATAATAGATAGTAACATTTAGTATATATCCAAAACATGCTCGTGTAGGTAAGTACAAATTCGTGGGAAGGAGTGCAGAGATGTTTCATACAGGTCGTTTACAAATTCGCAAATATACAATGGATGATTTACAGTTCTACGCTTCATTATGGGGAAATGAGAAGGTAATGCGCTATATTGGAAATGGGACGTTAAAAACATATATGCAGTGTAAAAAAAGTTTGGAAGAGTGGGTGATTCCTAGCTATAAAAACGGTCTCGGTTTATTTGTATTGATTGAAAAGGAAACGGGAATACGAATTGGTCATGCAGGATTAGTAAAGCAGCAAATAGATGGAAAAGAGGAAATTGAAATTGGGTATTGGTTACTACCTCAGTATTGGGGAAAAGGGTATGCGAAAGAAGCAGCGGCAGCATTTCGAGATTATGGCTTCCAAGCGTTACGAATGAATAAATTAATTTCTCTTATTAATCCGGATCACCCCGCCTCCATCTTTGTTGCTAGAAAAACAGGACTTAGTTATGAGAAAACAACTTCATTTCATGGGATGGATGTTCTCGTTTATTCCATTAAGCGCGTTGGATGAAAAAAGGTGAATGGCATCTTTTGAAGAATGGTATATAAAAATAAAGGGGGGATTACATGTACATTTATCATAATGGACTTATTATTCGTGAGGGAACGAATGGTGTACCTGCATATGCAATTAAGACTTTATTCGAAGATGCCGGTTGGAGCAATGATAATATCCCTTCTTGGCAAATTGAAAAATTCACGATAGCATTTGAAAATTCAACATGGGCATTCACAATTTGGGATGAAGAAGAGATGATTGCGATGGTTAGAGTCATTTCGGATGGAATCATGGTCGCGAACATAGTAAATTTAGTTGTGAAATGTGAATATAGAGGGAAGGGATTAGGTAAGAAACTTGTCGCTCTTTGTTTGCAAAAATTGCCACATGGTGACTGGTTTGCGCATACTTCTGCAAGTAATTTTGATTTTTATAGAAGTTGTGGTTTTGAGGTGAGAGAGTTATCGAGAAATGGAACATGTGCGTACTATGGATACCAAGCTGCAAAAAGAGATGGGCATCGGTAAAGGAGCGAAAAGCAAAAAATAGTACAGCTATAAGTATTTTTCATTCTTTTTATAATAGAAAATGAATTGAGACTCATTTTATGATAAAATGAAAGAAAATTCTGTTTATTATTAGGGGGATAAAAATGAGTATAAAAGTTGGGGATGTATTTAAATATGAAAGAAGATTTACTGAGGAAGAAGTTTTTGAATTTGCAAATATTACAGGAGATAAAGGTAGGCATCATATGGAATATGATGAAAATGGACGTTTAATGGTTCATGGTTTATTGACTGCTAGTATTGGAACGAAAGTAGGCGAAGAATTACATTACATAGCAAGAGAATTAGTAAGTGAGTTTATTAGACCAGTTTTTACAGGAGATACGATCACTTGTGAATTAACTTTAACAAATATTGAACAGATGGAAGGATACAAAAAGGTTTCAATCGAGTCAGTTTATCGCAATCAACACGAAAAGACTGTACTAGTTGGGACAAGCTATGGAGTTATAAGGGGATAAAAAAGAAGCCTGATTTACAGGCTTCTTTTTTATTTAATAAACACGTTTTCGATTTTCTGCATGACTAGAGATGAGTAATAATGCAGTTTCTTCTCCTATATTACGAACGATATGAGGAACACATGCATTCCAGGAGAAAGAATCCCCTTCTTCTACAATTGCAATATCTTCTCCATGTTGAACTTCTAGTTTTCCGCGTAATACAAGGTGACATTCTTCCCCTTCATGGGCATTTGGTGTGTTTTCTTTCGGAAACCCAGCAGGGATTTCTACGAGATTTAAGCGAAGGCCACCTTGCTCTGCAACATGTTCAATTCTTTGTTCATCTTTTCCGTATACACTATATTTACGCGCTACCTTTTTTACAACTTTCAATCGATCTTTTTGTTCTAACAATAAATAGGGAAGAGGAACGTTTAAAAAATTGGAGATCGTTTCTAAAGTTGAGATAGATGGTGATGTTTTATTATTTTCAACCTGACTCATAAACCCTTTAGAAAGACCTGTTCCCTCACAAATTTGTGCGATTGTTATGCCTCTACGCTGACGGATTTCACGTATTGCAGAACCAATATTCATAAAATCAAGCTCCTTTTTATAAACAACTATTTGTATCATAGCAAAAAAAATATATATTTTCCCAGTGAAAATGAATTGACGAATAAAAAAAATTAGTGTATGTTTTGTAATGTAAATAAAAGTTTTGTATAAGGAAACTATAAAGGAGAGAAAGAAATGAATCAACATATTGGTAACTTAATTATTCGTATCGTGTTAGGGATAACGTTCTTTATGCACGGTTTAACAAAATTCCAATCGGGGATTGACAATATTGCAGGGTGGTTCACAAGCATTGGTTTACCAGGAGGACTTGCATACGGTGTAGCAACAGTTGAATTAGTTGGCGGTCTATTATTAATTCTAGGTTTAGGTGTAAGATATATTGGATTATTATTTGCACTAGTTATGGTTGGAGCAATTGTAAAAGTAAAATGGTCAGCTGGTTTATTAGGAGATGGAAAAAATCCTGGCTTCGAATTAGAGCTTGCATTGTTAGCAATGGGTGCGTACTTATTTGTTGCGAAAGCGGATGGTTTTGTAGATAATTTCTTAAAAGAGAAAATGTCAAAGAAGAACTAATTTACATGGGAGGCTAACAAGATGAGTTTTCAACTTCATCCCGATACAACACTTGATGTTGTTCATTTATATGTATCAAATATAAAGAAATCACTAGAGTTTTATACAGAAGTACTAAGTATGAAAGTACTAAAAGAAGATGAAATGGTCGTTACATTTGGGAATGAAAATAACGAACCACTCCTTATCATTGAAGAAAAGAAGGAAGCCTTACCAAAGCAAAGAGGGAGAACGGGTTTATATCATTACGCAATTTTATTACCGAGCAGACAGGATTTAGCGAATATCCTTCGTCATCTTGTAGAAATGGTTTATCCACTGCACGGCGGAGCTGACCATTACTTTAGTGAGGCCCTTTATTTAGCTGATCCAGATGGAAACGGGATTGAAATTTATCATGATCGTCAAAAAGAAGTTTGGCGTGATGAGAATGGAGAGCTACCATTTGTTAGTAACCCGTTAGCTGGTGAAGAATTATTGCAACAAGGAAGTACATGGAGTGGGTTTCCAGCTGGTACTGTGATGGGGCATATTCATTTCCATGTAGCTGATTTGGAAGAAGCGAAACGTTTCTATGTGGATGGTCTTGGCTTTGAAGTAACGATCCCAGCCCGTAATGGGGCGCTCTTTGTATCGGCAGGTGGCTACCATCACCATATCGGTTTAAATACGTGGCAAGGTGAAGGGATACTACCGCAAATGCCAAATTCTGTTGGCTTGAAATATTTCACAATTGTATTAGCAAATGAAAAACAAAAAGAGCAAGTATGTGAAAGCTTAAAAAATATTGGCAAGATTGCTACGTACAAAGATGGAATATTACAAGTAGAGGATCCATTTGGACATTGTATCCATTTCAAAATTAAAGGAGAAGCCTAAAAAAGGCTTCTCTTTTTTTACTTTCTTATAATAGCTTTTTCATTTTGGATAAATAGTTCATCAAATTGCTTCGCAAGCTCAAAATCGAGTTTCGTCAAACCTTTTGCATTCCAAGATGACAAAGTAATAATGACTGCTTTATACTGGATAAGGATAAATGGGTGGTGATTATGTTCTTCTGATAGTTTGGCGGCTTCAGAGACAAATTCGACTCCTTTTAAGTAGTCGGAAAACATATATTTTCTTTCAATCCATTTTTCATCTTTTACTACCCATTTATCTAACCTCAATAATTCTTCTTGAACTTCCTCTTCAGTTAATCGTAGCATCATTTTTCACATCCTTTACTGGAAGTAGCGTAAGACCATTGTTAATAAGACGTGTTACAGCTTCATCAGTTGTGAAAGTAGAAAGTTGTTGTAATAATGCTGCTGATGTTTCGTGCCCTTTGTTATGTTCTAAAAGCAATTCTAATATTTCAAGGCGAAGTAA
Source organism: Bacillus sp. SSR7 (assembly GCF_055902415.1). Taxonomy (NCBI): domain Bacteria; kingdom Bacillati; phylum Bacillota; class Bacilli; order Caryophanales; family Bacillaceae; genus Bacillus; species Bacillus sp. SSR7. The sequence continues at coordinate 153,212 of NZ_JBVVXV010000002.1, forward strand.
CCATTCTTTCGCATAAAATTTGTTTAAGACCTCTTGAATTGCCACTAATTGCTCGATATGTGCGTCGTGTAAAATACCTTCATTTCGGATATCACGAACTGTTTGATACATACGTTCAAGTTCATTCAGTACAAGTGGAGCAGGAATTTCTTGAATTTCTTCATTCATTGGGAAAAATGCTGCAGCATCTGCGGCACCTGGGAATACCGAAGTAATTGTTGAACCAACAGCCATATCAAATGCGCCCCATGAAGCATCAAATAAAACGCGGTCGTTATAAGTAACTGTGCAATTGATAAAGGAAATAAGGGCAATTTTTTTATCGTTTTTTACAATATCTGTTACTGTTCCTTTTACATGAATACCACTTGCAAAAGTAAAGGCTGCTTTATTTCCAATTGTAATTCCTAATGATTGTAATTGTTCATCTGTACAATTTTCTAATGCAATATTTTCAGTGAGTAATCCAATTGGTGTTCCAAACCCGTCACTGTGTACAGACGTAGAATGATTCGCTAGCTGTTTATTGTGAATTGCTAATGCTGTTGGCGAACTCGTTCGCATGTAAATTAATTCACCTGCATCGTTTTCAATTGTCTCGGTAAATGTACCTGTAATTTGTAACCCGCTATTTAACTCAGCAGTTGCATGATTTTCAGAGCGAATTGCTTTTTCTAATCCTTCTTTACCACCTGTTTTAAAGGCCATCGTTTCAGAGAATTTCTCAAGTGCTTCTGTTAATTCTTCAAATGATTCACAAACAAATAGTTGTGGTTGCATTTTTGTTACGTCATAAGTTGTACTTGTACATGCCTCGATAGAGAATGGAACCTTTTCTACAGCGTCTGTTAAGCAATGTTTGCTTTCGCCAACAGAAGAAAGGAGACCAGCACCATATATTTTTGGAGCATCTATATTTCCGATTAATCCGTATTCCACTGTCCACCAGAAAAGACGTGAAATTTGTTCTGCTTCTGATAAGCCAGAAACTAACTTTTGTTTTTCAAGTACATTATTTTCAGCAGCTGTAACTTCATCTGGAGTAGAAGTAGGGCTTTCTTTTACAATTGTTAATGTACGAACAGCTTCGAATGCATCATGTTCTTCTTTTGTAGAGAAAGCTTTTGCACCAATTTGTCCAAATCGTTTCACATATTTTGCATATGTAGGATCAAGTAAAATAGGTGCGTGTCCTGCTGCTTCGTGTACAATATCTGGAGCTGGTGTATACTCGATATTTTCTACTTTGCGAATATCTGTTGCAATTGGTAATAATCCGTGTCCTTGAAAATCGAAGAAGGCTACGCCAGGAATAAGGCCGTCAATCGTTACAGCACCCCAGCCGCTTGGTGCCAAACACTCATTCATTTCTTCTACCTTTGGAATTGCATCTATATTAATACCAGATGATTGTAATCCGTTCACATAGGCTGGATGAGCAACGTCTTTTAAGAAACTATGATTTTGTCTCATAATGTAACGCCACACAGCGTGATTCACCGGTGTGTATTGATCGTAGTGCTGTGTGGATACGAATGGTTTTAAATGCGATGGAATTTCTGTTTTCTTTGTCATTTAGACATCCTCCTTTTTTTAAATAAAATTAAGTATCGGTTTCGTATAGCTTGTATCACCCCCTTTCAAAATTGTAAGCGCTTATAAAATTTTATCATAAGATTCGGAATTATTTAACATTTGTTTCTGTGAGAAATAGAAAAAGCCCCCATCGGAAAATCCGATAGGGGCGAAAGAATCGCGGTACCACCCTATTTGTAAGTGAAATTATACTTACATCTCAATTAATGATAACGGAAAAACTCCGTCTTTTCCTTCATGCCTATAAGCACTACGAAAAAGAAGCTCCAGAATTGTAATTCATACTTATATATGTGCTAATTTCCACCGACCATTAGCTCTCTGTAACAGGGATATAAGATACTACTGCGATTCTTTCAACGCGTATATTATGAAGTTATGTAAAAGGATGGACGCAAAAAAGTCCCTATCGGGAAATCCGATAGGGACGATAAAAATCGCGGTACCACCCTATTTGTAAACAAGTAATTGTTTACCACTCACTTTAAGATAACGGAAAGATCCGTCTTTCTCTTCATGCATAAAAAGCATTACGGGAAAGAAGCTCCAGAATTGTAATTCACGCTTGTATATGTACTGATTTGCACCAACCATCAGTTCTCTGAGACAGGGATATAAGTCGCTACTGGTATTCCTTCAAAGCCGATATATAATTCGTTCAACTAAACTATGTTTTGTATTATAAAACTATATTAAAAAAATTGTCAACAATAATTTTTTATCCCGCTTTAATGGGCAGTAAGACCCTCACCTCAAAATTCAGCGAAAGCAAAGAAGTTAGGTGGGGGTCGGGCTGCCCATAAAAGCCCGATTGGTGAGGGCTGATAATCAGTGGGGGATGAAGAAACCCCCACTGATTAAAGTTTCACTTTATTTCACATCTAAATCAACATTTAAATTAGATGTATTTCCAGCTGCATCTGTTGCAACGATATGAATTGTATTTTTTCCTTGTTGTAATTGATTACGATCAAAATAGATTCCGTAGTTTTTCTCCCACGTATTTAAGAATGCACTCTCCCATACACCATTTCCGTTAATCTCATATTGTATTCTCACTGGAATACCAGGTGCAATCCAACCAGATTCTGTCATCCAATCTAGTAGAATATCATCAACGTTTCCTCTAATAATAAGATTTTCTTGATCAATTTCATAAGTTAACTTAGGTGCTGTTCGATCGATAAATACAGCTCCTGTTTGCTTTGTTTCTCCACCAGAGTTAGACGCAACAGCTTCGATTTGGTATAAGCCATCAGGCAACTGAGATCCGTCTGCTCTTGTACCATTCCATTTGAAAGATTTATAGCCAGGTGTTTCGTTTTTACCTTGATATACCATGCCTTGATATGTCACACGGTCTTTCGTAATTAAATTAGCATGAAACGCTATGTCCTCAACTGGTGTAACTAAATAGTAATTGATTAGGTTGTCATCTAGTATTTTGTCATTATTTGGACTGAAAGTAGAATTAATGATTTCAAGGCCGTCAATACACTTGTATTCTTTTGGATCGATGCTAAATGTAAATGGAATACGCATTTCTTCCGTTTTCCCTTGTTCTTTTACATACAAATTTCCTGTATATACTCCTTGTGGTAAGGAACTATCTACAGTAATAGTAAAAGGTTTTTCGATGTTACTATTTGCTTTTAAACTAATTGAAGAAGGGAAAGAAGTCTGGATTTTTGTTTTTGTATCTAATAATTCAACACGAGTTGAAAAGTTTTTCTTTTTGCTAGAAAGATTTTGTAACGTAATATTTTGTGTTAGTTTTACTTTGCCGCTATTCGGTTTAATAAGACCGAAACTTACGTTGTTTGGTTTCACTAACGCATCTGTTTGAGCTGCTTTCGGAATGTTAATTAAACCAGATCCTTGTGCCATAACAGGATATGTATTTTCATTCACATCTTTTAAAGTTTTTGCGGTATTGGCAAGCGATGCTTTTAATTGCTCTGTCGTCCAATCAGGATGCATTTGACGCAAGAGGGCAACCGCTCCAGCTACTTGAGGTGCAGCCATACTGGTTCCGTTGTGAGACTCATAGCCACCTCTAGGTACAGTACTCGTAATTTGTACTCCTGGTGCAACGATATCTGGTTTTATAAGCCAACTACCTTGTGATGGTCCTCTAGAACTAAAGTTACCAATTAATTCAGTTGGAACTGGCTGTCCAATTTTTATATTTTTCTTGCGCTTTGTAATTAAGTTTTTCAACTCTTCGCCATTTGCATTTGATAATTGCATAACTGGAAGAGCTAGATTTTCTCGTGCAAAGTATTCAGGCATAATATTGATTTCTTTTTCATTAGAAATTAATAGTACACCAACTGCACCAGCTTGTTTCGCTTGTTCTGCTTTTACTAACGTACTAGAAGTACCTTGTAAAACAAGTGCAAATTTCCCTTTCACATCTTGTTTTGCATAATCACTTGGATTACCATAGCTAACGTATACAAGAGGGGAATCATTTCCTATTGGGAAATCGGACTTTGATAACGGTAACCCTTGATATGTTTTGCTGGAACCAGCTACTTGGAACGTTGGAAACGGGATAGAAACAGTAGATGCTCCAACTGATATAACGCTGCTTGCATTTCCAGGTGCATCAACAGACCAAGGCTTTGGTCCATCATTTCCATTTGAAACGACTGCAGTAACACCAAGTTTTGCTGCACGTTCTAACGTCATTGTTACAGGTTGATTAGGGACATTTAAATCTTGACCGAGTGATAGATTTAACACATCAGCACCATCTTGAATAGCGCGCTCAATCCCTTGAATAATATCTTCTGTTGTACCAGTGCCACTATCATTCATTACACGATAGGCTAGAATAGAAGCATTTGGAGCACCACCTTTAATTTTTCCGTTACCAGCAATAATTCCAGCTACATGAGTACCATGTACGTTACCATCCATTGGATCGTTATCTTCATCAACTGTGTCATATCCACCGATATAATTTGCTTTTAAGTCGGGATGTGTATAGTCTACACCAGAGTCGATAATTGCTACTTTCATACCTTTTCCATCAAGCGGTTTACCAGATGGGTCTTTTAAATTCCATGCTTCTTCATTAGTAGCGCTTTTTGATGTTTCATGTAATTTATATGTTAAGTTCGGATAGACTGCTTTTACTTCGGGTAAAGAAGCAAGAGCGGTAATTTGATCTCCAGGAACTGAAATAGAGAATCCGGAAAATAACGTATTATACACCTCTTTAATTTTTGCACTAGGTGCTTTTTCTTTTATTTTCTTAGTCGTATCTTCTTGTGCTTTTTTAAGCTGGGCATGATAAGACTGTGCATGATTATTTTGTAAATCTGGAGCATGCTGAATGTTACTTTGTGAAGCGAGTGGAGCATGTTGCAATTCTACAATGACAGAAATTTCTTTTGATGTTTTTGTTTCAACATTTTGTGCAATTTTGTTTTCTCCCCACTGTTCAATCGTTGTTTTTAGTTGTGGACTAAATTGCTTCTCTTTTTGCAGTGATTCAGCATGTGCGCTTAAAGCTCCAAAACTGGAAAAGACGAGCGCCATACTTAATAGTGTAGATGTAGTTTTTTTCATTGAAACTCCCCTCGATAAAAAGCGACAATATTCAGAAAAGTTATCTTACAAATGTATCTCGAATTACATAATCGGATGTTAGCTAAACTATATTTTCGACATAATTCATACCAATCCTCTATGAATTTAAAATTTCTTGGGAAATTTTTTCTGATTATGTCGAATGGGTATTTTTTACATATTGTAGGTGGACATTGAGGAATGCTATGAGGGAAATGGAGGGGTGTTATGAAACGGTTCATAGTAAGTGGTAGTGCAGTGTTACTTATGTTTTTATGTTCAATCACTATTGTTAGCGCGGAAAATAATGAAGAGAAAATAGCTTTTATTCGTCATCATGACCTTTGGATAAAGGTTGGTGGGAAAGAAAAACAACTTACAAAAGGAGAGTACATAACAGGGCCGAAGTGGTCACATGATGGAGAGTGGATTGCCTATGCTAAAGGAAAGAAGCAAAACACATTGGAATTGTACCGACTGGAAGATGGAAAGAAAGTTAGACCATTGCAATCTGAAGCATCAAATTATCAATGGTCACCGAAAGAGAATGTAATTGCATTTGTATTTGCGAATACACTAAATACATTTGACGTTCAAAATAAGAATACTGATTTTGAAAATGTCTCAGCTGGTGTAGGTGATTATGCATGGTATCCTGATGGAAAGAAGTTTTTTGTATCCTCTGAAGCACACTTACTTCCAACAGGATGGACAGGGGCTCAGCTATATGAAGTGCAAAAAGATGCCCATATGAACCCTCATAAAATGAAGCATTTGTATGCATTACCAAATGAACATGATGATTTCCTAGCGCTAGTTGCAAGTGGCTTTAAGTGGTCACCAGATCAAAAGTGGATTTCATTTTTAGCAGTACCGACAGCTTCATGGTCAGCTGATAGTAATACGCTTTGCTTAGTTCGCGCAGATGGTAGTCGTTTTGAAAAGGTAGATCAAATGTTATTAAACACACAATGGTTCAAATGGGCGCCAGCCAACAATATATTGGCCTATATTGAAGGAAGCGGGAGAGTTGCGTTAGAGAATAAACATTTAAAAGTAAAAGAATTGCCAGCACTTCAGCAGAACACATTTACACCGAAAGGATATGTCGATTGGGATTTTACATGGAAGAACGATAACGTAATTATCGTTTCACGAGCAAAAGAGGCGGGGATAGAAACTCCACCAGAAAAAAGACCACTACCATCTTTATATGAGATCGATAGTACAAGCGACGAACAACATCGAATCACAAAGCCACCTCATAGGCAAGGAGATTATCATCCGCTCTTCATGAATAAGAGTAATCAATTAATATGGATACGTTCAGACCGTAAGAAAGCGGATGTATGGCTTGCTCATAAAGATGGAAAGCATGAAATGAAGTGGATTGAAAATATAGATGTACCAGAGTGGTATTACGAGAAATGGAATTGGGAACATGTTATCTCGGTGAAAGGAGAATAAAAAACCTGCCTAAAAGATAATTTTAGGCAGATTTTTTATTGTTATTTATGTGTTTTATTTGGCTTCTTTTTCGCTGGGTTTCCGTTCCCTTGACGCTTTCTATTTTGTTCATCTTTTGCTTGTTTTTCATGCAGTGTATCTAAAAATTCATTCGAGTTACTCATTTTTCTATCGCTCCTTTCATTTCGTCCTAATTACTATAACCATTTAGGAGGACAATCATGAGATAAAAAGTTAAGCGCTTAATTTTCTTCGGTAGTATATGTAAAAGATGCCATACGTAATAAATAGCATAAATAAAATTTGTAACTCTATATTTTCTTTTAAGATAGTTGCGATAGAAGATGGTAAGTAAGGTGATGTATTGTTTGTTTCTACACCTAACCATTTGTTTAAGAGGTTAATGGTACAAAACATAAAAACACCGGACCAGCTTGCAATAATTGCTTTCTGTTTAATTTTTGTTTCACGTTCATCATCTGTAATCCAAGGATTAGCAGTTTTATCACTGCTAAAAAATCCGTTTATATATCCCCATATAATCATGCCAATTAAGATGGTTATCCATTTCATATGTATGCTTCTCATCTCTATTGTAAAAAGTTTTTTACATATATAATTGTAATGTTTTCCAATTTATTGTGTCAAATATTTTTTACATATCGGTTTTGTATATAGCAGGAATGAAGGATCAAATAGGGAAGAAATATGTAAGAGGATTTCATATTGAGAGGAGGATGGGCATGAAACTCGTCTTTGTTCGGCACGGTGAAGGAGAACATACAAAAGATTTGCCGGCAAGTTTACAAATGTTGAATCCATCATTAACAGATGAGGGAAGGAATCAGGCTAAATTACTTCAATGCAATGTACCCTTGCAAGAAACGGATATATTAATCGCTAGCCCTACACTCAGAACTTTACAAACGGCGGCGATATGGAGTGAGAGGGGAGCTTGTCAAAAAATCGTCCATCCATATGTATCCCCGCGTATTTTTCCTTATCGAGAAGGAGCAAAAACATTACAATGTGACCACATAGTAGATCAGGGGGTAATAACAAATTTATTTCCACATTTTTCGATAGAGAAAAGTACAAATAAACAGCTATGGATGGAAGGTATAAATACTATTTCAGAGAATCGTTTTCAGCAAATCGTAGATGAATTTCTTCTTTGGTGTTGTGAGCTAGGCGCTTAAAGAATTTGCATTGTATCTCACGACGGAACAATTACAGCATATAGGCAATATTTACAGAATGTCGTTTTAACTAGGTCGGATTTTTTGCAAGAAACGGGTATATATGAAATGGATGTATCCCTTGAAAGTGTAATTGATGAAATCTAATTAAAGGATGGAGGGTGTATGTTGAATGTTGCACTAGTAGTTGGCTTTAATTCTGATTTAGAGGCGCAATCAATCCGAGCATCACTTGAATATTTTGGGGCGAAAGTTATAACATACTGGATTGGTAGACCGAAAGAATTCATCGAGATTCTGTCTGGAAAGGGTTTATATGACGATATTAATTATGTTGTCTTTTGCTTTCATGGTGAGGAAGGAAAGTTTGTCATGGAAGAGTTAGGTGAAGGTATATATGAACAAGATGAACCGCAGGGATACTTTGGTTCAGCAGAAATTTATAAATATGCAAAATTGCATAATACACATATTGTAAATAGTGGGTGTACGTTAGGGGAGAAAAAACTAGCAGAATCTTTTTTACGTAGTGGAGTAAAATCGTACATTGGATCAATAGATTATGTAGATGGGAATGCAGCACTTATGTTTACAATACGCTTATTTTACGGGCTTATTAACCATGAAAAAACGTTAGAAGATGCTTTTCAAGAAGCGAGTTTAATTGATGAGGAGACACGTACATTTCGATTCTATAAGTAGTGTGAAACACATTTATTCTATATTCGAATGAATGTGTTTCACATTTAACTCACACTTTTTTTACATTTTTTCAATGAAAATGATTATCACTTATGGTATGATATGTTCAAGTTTTTACAGGTAATAAAAGTTACTATATAAACGTTAGCTTGTAATATTTTATACGTATGTCACGAATTATTCATAATTAACGTTTGTAAAATAAGTAACTGATGTTATTATATTTACTGTAACTAACTTAATTACAACTTTAGGAGGAAGATATGGTTATTCAATTTTTAAGAGAAAACAAAGCAGTTTCTTTTGTGCTAGCAGTAATCCGAGTATATCTTGGTTACACATGGTTAATGGCTGGAATCGGTAAACTACAAGGAAAAGGATTCGATGCAACGGGTTATTTACAAGGTGCAATTGAAAAATCTAAAGGAGCACAACCAGCTGTTCAATCTTGGTGGGCATCATTTTTACAAGATTTTGCAATTCCAAACGTTGATCTATTTAATACACTTGTAACATGGGGAGAAGTTTTAGTAGGAATTGGTTTAATTGTTGGCTGTTTAACAAAAACGGCGGTCTTTTTCGGCCTTGTAATGAACTTTTCCTATATGTTTAGTGGGTCAATTGGAGTGAATCCTGAAATGGTTATCTTATCGATGTTCGTTCTGGTTTCTGGTATGAATGCTGGTAAATTTGGAATTGACGGCTTCGTTATCCCAAAAGTATTAGGATCAAAAACTCAAAAACGCCAAAAGCAAGCTGCTTAATATATGAGAACGGGTATCTCAAAATGAGATACCCGTTTATGTTATTTTTCAGCTTGTATCGGATTGTTTTTAAAGAATTCTTTTACATAACCTACAAATTCTTGTGGCTCTTGACGAAACGGTGCATGATAACCCTTTTCGATAATATGGAAAGTACTATTTTTTAAGAATTGATGATACGTTTCTCCTTCTTTCCACGAAACGCTACTATCATTTCTTCCCCATATAATTAAGGTCGGTTGTTTTATTTCATTTGCGTTGATTTGAAGACGTCTAGGCCATAATTTCATTTTATTGTAATGCTCTTCATCATTACGTTTAAATTTCACTTTGCTCTCATCATAATCTGCAATGGCAGAAACGGTATTTAAATCCGTCGACAACTGTGGTCTTGGTGATCCTTGTTTATTAACGAGTGTATGAGGACCGCCCGTAGCATCAGTTAAAATAAGGTGGGTAACGGATTCTGGATATAAATATGTTAAATTAAGAGAAATTTCTCCGCCCATTGAGTGGCCCAATATTGCAAACGAATCGTAACCTAGTTTTTTCATTAATTTATAATACAAATTTGCATGAGTTGGGAAAGAATAATAAAAATCCATCGGCTTAGATGAGCGCCCGAATCCTAAAGCATCTACAGAAATAATTGTATGATCTTTTGCTAAGTCTGAGTAAATCTTTTGAAAACCATCTGATGATCCTCCAAATCCATGGATCATAAGTAAAGGTGGTTTTTCATTACCAATCTTTTTGAAGTAAATGGTTTGACCATCTATTTCTACCATTTTTTCCTCGGTAGCTAGTTTTGCTGTAAGTGTATTTTTAACTTGTTTTACTTGTTCTACTGGCTTTTCTGCTGCACTACATCCTACTAATAGTGTAAGAGTAAGACAACCTACCATAAAATAGCTAAATCGCTTCAATGAGGTGTCCCCTTTCTAACATAACGCTGTATCTATCATAGCAAATAGCATATTACGATTTCCAGGAAGTTCGCTACCATTTTTTATCATAAGAGGTGAAAGGAGCGTTTCTTGGAAATTTTCTATTTGAAGAAATTTGCGAAATGAAAATTGTGAATGTGGGACATCAATTCTTACTGTGCCATTCCAACATTCACATATGTTTTGTAGTAATTGAATAGCATCTTCTTCTCTTTTGGCGATAAGTGGATTGATACATAATATACTATCTTTTTGTATGCATAAGGAAAAAGCTTCTATACAGTTATGTCTCTCAATTTTAAAAGAGTGGCTCGTTCTTGGTAATAGTAATGAATAAAGTAAAGAACGATCGGCGCCAGTTGTAATTTGATCGAGGGAAATAAGCGATATAAGATCTTTTTCTTTTATTTGTTTTGTATGAGTGATATGTGTCTTAGTAGTTTGTTTTTCAAAACGATGAATCGTCGTTATTGTTTGAAATCCGCATGATGTATAAAGAGGCTCGCCAGCTTTTGTTGCAATAAGTGCAATAGGTTGTTTTGTATGAGTGTGTTCTAAACAGTGATTAAGCAAAATACGCCCGATGCCTCGGCCTTGAAAATTAGGATGGACGATTAACATACCAATAGTAGAAAACCTATCTTTAAAAGGAAATACGCCTCCAGCTGCAATCAGTTTATTTTCATGCATATAACCGACAAGTGTACCGAGAGAAAGGTACATTTCGAATTGTTTTTTCATAAATGCTTTATTTTGTAACCACCCAATAGATTTGCACAGGTCGAGTAAATCAAAAATAAAAGTTTCATCTAGCCTTATTATTTTCATACATGTTCACCACATTTCTATTAATTTTCATACAAATAGATTGAAAATGTTAAATAAGAGATTTACGTTAAAGGAAATCCAACTTGTTTATATTTTGATTGTAAAGGGGAAGATGATTGATATGAACAGACAAAGTTATACAAATTATAACTGATATTTACATAAGTTAACAAAAAATTTACATATAACTAATTTTCTCTTAACAGTCTTCTATTAAATTTGATAGTGGGAAATGAATAACCTAATTAGGGGGACAAGACAGTGAAAAAGTTTGTGAAAAAAGCATGGCCATTTGCAGTTGTGGCGTCGTTAGCAGTTACTTCGGTGGCAACATGGAATTTTACACGTTCTAGTGAAGTGAGTGCAGATGAGAGCGGAAGCAATGCAAAGATTAAAAATGTCATTGTATTAATTGGGGATGGTATGGGCCCTTCATATATGACGGCTCATCGTTATATGAAAGATAATCCAAAAACTTTTGAGATGGAATCTACAGAGTTTGATAAACATCTTGTAGGAACACAAAAAACATACCCGGAAGATGAACATGAAAATATCACTGACTCTGCATCTGCAGCAACAGCTATGTCAGCAGGAATTAAAACATATAATGCGGCAATTGCAGTTGATAACGATAAAGCAGAAGTGAAAACTGTTCTTGAACAAGCGAAAGAGCAAGGGAAATCAACGGGACTCGTTGCTACTTCTGAAATTACACATGCAACACCAGCTGCTTTCGGTGCGCATGACATTAGTCGTAAAAATATGGACGCAATTGCAAATGATTATTTTGATGAGAAAATTAAAGGGAAGCATAAAGTAGACGTTATGCTTGGCGGTGGTGTAAATAACTTTGTTAGAAAAGATCGTAATCTTACAGAAGAGTTTAAGAAATCTGGTTATAGCTATGTAACAGATCGTAATCAATTGTTAAATGATAAAAATGATCAAATTCTAGGTTTATTTGCGCCAGGCGGTTTAGATAAAATGATTGACCGTACTGATAAAACACCTTCATTAGAAGAAATGACAAATGCAGCAATTGAGCGTTTGAACAAAAATAAAAAGGGTTTCTTCTTAATGGTTGAAGGAAGTCAAATTGACTGGGCTGGACACGATAATGATATCGTTGGCGCAATGAGTGAAATGGAAGACTTTGAAAAAGCATTTAAAGCAGCGATTGAGTTTGCCAAAAAAGATAAAAATACGTTAGTTGTTGCAACGGCAGACCATGCTACTGGCGGATTATCTTTAGGTGCAAATGGCGAGTATAACTTTAAAGTAGAGCCAATTAAAGCTGCGAAACGCACACCAGACTTCATGGCAAATGAGATTGCAAAAGGTGCAAATGTAGAAGAAACATTGAAAAAATATATTGATTTACAATTAACACCAGAAGAAATTAAAGCGGTAAATGATATTGCTCCTTCAAAAGATGTAACAAAGATTGATAATGCAATTGAAGATATTTTCAATAAGCGTTCGGTTACAGGATGGACAACAGGCGGACATACAGGAGAAGATGTAAACGTATATGCATTTGGCCCTGGTAAATACTTGTTCTCTGGCGTTCAAGAGAATACAAATATCGCTAAACGTGTCTTTGATATTGTTGGCGGTGGCGATCCGAATAAAGGAAGACGCTAATTATAAATGAAAGTGAGGCGAAATGCCTCACTTTTCTTTTTAGGAGATGGGAAGATGAGAGCTTTTTTCAGAGGGATAGGATCTCTTCTAATAGGTGTATTATTGCTAGTTGGATGTCAGTTCAAAGAGAATCAGATGGAACAAAAATCTACTACTACAAAAGCTGAGGAAAAGGTACAAATAACGAAAGAAGAAGAGAAATCGATTCAAGATGTTATGGAGAAATTTGTACGGACGACAAATGAAAAAAATCTTGCTGAACATATGGAGTTGTTTTCAAAGAAGATGCCTAGTGCTGAAGACTTAAAAACGCAAAAAGAAGCAGCTTTTCAAAAAGGAAATAAGAAAATTGAATTGGAACATATAGAAATAAAAGCTAGTAAAGCAGGGTATGTTGTTGTTGAAACAAAAGAAAAGGAAACAGATGGAGAGGTCACTCTTCAGAAGAAAGTACAGTATGCACTTGGAAAAGAAGAGGATGGCTGGAAAATTGAAGAGGTTCGCACGATAGAGAAGAAATAAAGTGAAACTTTCCGTAAATAGCACAAAAAGGTTCTCATTGGCGAGAACCTTTTTTATCCCGCGTTAACGGACAGTAAAACTCACACCTCAAAATTCAGTTGGAGCAAAGAAGTTAGGTGGGGGTCGGGCTGTCCGTTAACGTCCGATTGGTGTGGGCTAATAATCAGTGGGGGATGAACACCCCCACTGATTAAAGTTTCACTTTATAGTGGTAACATAATTTGATTTGAGCATGCTTCGATATCATCAATATCTTGGCGAATGGTTGCCATTTTATTATCAAGATCTTCAGCTTTCATTGCGGCATCATGTAGTTCATCTTTTAAATACTCAGGTATTTTCCCTTCATATTTATAATAAAGTTTATGTTCTAAACTTGCCCAAAAGTCCATTGCCAGCGTACGTAACTGAATTTCTGCAAACACTTCTTTTGTACCAGAATTCAGTGATAAAGGATATTTAATAATCATGTGTAAACTTTTATAGCCGTTTCCCTTTGGATTAGCGATATAATCTTTTACCTCTATGATTTCCATATCTTCACGCTTTTGAATGACTTCTTTCAAATGATAGATATCTTCTACGAAGCAACATGTAATACGAATGCCGATGATGTCTTGTAAATGCGTTTGCGCATTTTCAACTGTCGGTAATAAATTTTTACGTTCAAGTTTTTTAATAATACTTTCAGGTTGTTTTAATCTTGTTTTTATATGTTCAAACGGGTTGTAATCCTCTAAAAATTGGGCTTCCCGGTTCATAATTTCAAATTTAGTTTTTAACTCTTCTAAAGCAAATGTATATGGTAGTACAAAAGCTTTCCAGTAGTTAACTGTTGATTGATTATATTCCATTTATATACACACCTTTTCCTATTTACAAGTGAGGTTGTTATTATACTAAACACCAAATCATGTAGGCGCAAGCAGCAAATGATGAGATCATAAAACGATATTTAGTTTTCATACTTTCAACTCCTTTCAAGTGAAATTCTATATAAATAAACGTAATTGTTAATAAGTTCACTATGTACAATTCCTATAGTAATAGATTCGTGTGAATTTCGTATGAACTAATTGTTTCAGCTTTTTGTCTTTTTTTTGTAAATCATCATTATTATCCATAATTTAAAGTGTTTTCATTTGATTTATTCAATTGTATAAATTAATGTATATTTGAATTTATGGTTATTAGGGGGCTATACGGTGAATTTTGAAGAATTAGCAATTGCTAGACGTTCTGCAATGAAATTTGTACAAGGAATAGAAATCCCAGATGAGGATTTTAAAAAAATATTTGAGCTAACAAAGCTTTCTCCATCTTGTTACAATTTGCAACATACACATTATGTTGTAATTCGTGATCAAGAGCGCAAAGAAAGATTAAAAGAGTTAGCTTTTAGGCAATATAAAGTATCGAGTGCATCTGCGGTAATACTTGTTTGTGGTGACAAGAGAGCATACCAAAATGTCGAAAATATTTATTTCGGTATGAAGGTTTTAAAGATGATTGATGAATGTGAGTATGAAGATACAATTAGGCAAACGAAAGGGTTATATGAAGGAAAAGGAGAACGCTTCATGGAAGAAGAAGCGATTAGAAATGCTTCGTTAAGTGCGATGACTTTTATGTACGCAGCTAAATATTATGGATATGATACGTGTCCAATGATCGGTTTTGATGAAAAAGCAGTACAAAGTGAATTGAATATGCCAGAGCATGTAGTACCTGTTTTAATGATTACGATAGGAAAAAGTGATACTACTAAAACTCGACCACGAGGATATCGAAAACCGATTAGTGAGTTTGTTACATATGAGACATTTTAATAAAAAGTATAAAGTACTAAAAATAAAAAGGTTCTATTTAGAACCTTTTTATTTTGCAATTGACAAATAAAATGAAGTTATATAATATTTAAATCGTAATCATTACGTTTTAGTTTGCGATCTTTAAAAGAAAGGAGAATTGCATATGCGTGTAAATATTACATTAGCTTGTACGGAGTGCGGTGATCGTAATTATATTTCTAAAAAAAATAAACGAAACAATCCAGAGCGCATCGAACTAAAAAAATATTGTCCACGATTAAAGCGAGTAACGTTACATCGTGAAACGAAGTAGAAGAATAGAGATATCTCTATTCTTTTTTGTTTATATTTATTTGGTTTTGTTTGTTATAATTACCTTAAATTGTAATAAAGGGAGCGGTATGATGAATCAAAAAGATAAAGAAAGAAAAGAGCAAGTGGCTCATATTATTGACATTCCAGATGATTATAGGCTTGTTGTAGATGATCAAGAAGGTGTGGATGACCCATATCACCTATTATGGTGGGAACATAAAGGGGATGGGGAGAGAACAATACAGATTACGTTGAATAGACATACTGATAATTTAATTGACTTTAGGATAGAGGATGAAAAAGCTGTTTCGAGCAGTAAGGAAGCGATAAACGAGAATAAAGCAAGAGAGATTGCAAATACATTCTTAAAAAAATATACAAAAGAAGAATCTGAATTTTATACATATGTAACTGTTAAGGATGATTGGCGCGGTTGGAAAGAAGTAAATTATATGCAGGAAGTGAATAGCTGTCCATTGCCGAATACGGGGTGTGTTGTGCTAGTGCATCCTTTAGGTGATGTGATGCATTTTCATTATAATGGACAAAAAGCTATAGAGAAAAAACCGTTATGGCCAAGTGACATTGTTGAGGAGAACGTCGTCTTAGAAAGTTTGAAAGCTAGACAAGATATGAGACTAGTATTTGTAGATTTAACACACTCTTCATGTGAGTATGAAAATGGAGAAGAAGTAAAAGGGTACCGTCTTGTATATGAACCAGATCCAAGTCATGCGTTTATTGATGCAAGTACAGGTAAAGACTTGTTTGGACCAGATCATTATAAATTGCCTCCAACTGTAGCTGTTGAAATAACGAAAAAAGATAGCCGGCAAGATGTTATATTCGATTTGCTTGACTGGCATAAAGAAAGTTTTACAAAAGTAGCTGAGACGGAAGATGCTGATGAAATAAGGATGAAATTTGTTCCGAAAGAGGAATTACAGAAACAAAAAGAAGAAAAAAATCCATATTTAATGAATGAATTTTTTAAGAAGCATTTATCGATGTTAAAATATAATAATTTTGTTTGCATTATGATTGATAAATCTACCAATGAATTAACTGGTTTTATAAAACTGACAGACGATAAAGAAGTAAAGCAAATACTGTCTAGAGAGGAATGTTTACAAAAAGCACTTCGATTTTTGGAACAAGTTATTCCAGATATCACACAATATTTACGTCTTTGGGAGGAACGTGAAGAAGTGGAAGATGGAATTGAGAGATTTTCCTTTTCAATATATGTAAATGACATTCAAGTAGAGGGAAAATATATTATGATTAACATTAATACAGAAAATGGTGCAGTGATGCACTACTCTGGAGAGCCTAGCAATCGTATAAAAGAATTACTCACATACGAAACAACACCAAAAGTAACAAAAGAAAAAGCATTAGAAATATACAGAGGGGGTATTCGAGTTAAATTAGAATGGTCTATAGATCATGATGTAGAGGAAACGGTATATCAATTGCTGTATAAACAAACAACGGATGAAAATCATAAAGAATCCTTCGGTTGTAGTCGGGAAATTCGTTATATTGATGCGCATACGGGGGAGAAAATTTTGAGCAAGTAAAATAAAAAGAGTTATTTTTCAAAGAAAATAACTCTTTTTATTTTTATAATTTGCCTGTTCGTTTTTCAAAAGTAAATGTGATAGGGAGACTGGAAGAAGAACTATCACTTTTAAATGTTACTTTCCATTCTTTAGAATGGGCTTTAATTTCGAAATCAAGAAGATTCATTGCTCTACGTTTATCTATTTCTAAAAACATATTATGAATTTCTGGTTCCTGCTGTAAATTAAGAGCCTTTAGTGTGACTGTTAATGTGAAAAAATCTCGCCCTTCATATACTATTTTTGATATTTTTGTTTTTTGTGTATTTAACAGTATATAAAAACGGTCTGATGGAGTTAATTGTACAGAGTCATCAGTAATTTCATCCTCCATATTATTAAGTTCAACTAAGAAAGATGTACTATGGGAAGAATCTTTTTTGCTTGTAATCTGTAATTCAGTGGGAATCATCGGTATTTCATAAAAATCATTCCTTATTATGTTGTTGTAATCCTCTGAAAATTTATGGACTTCTTTTGGGAAAGAGTCTTCTTCTTGTGTACTTAAAAAAGTTTTATGTTGCTTTGGAATTTTTTTGCTAAAATTCATTATTTCTTTAAAGTAATAATTGGATACAGTTAAAAATAAAAAACTACAGATTAATAAAAAAATTCGATAGGAATTTGGAAAGTGAAAGAACAGTAGTATACATGTAATAAATCCAATTACATAGAAAATAAAGATAAGTAGTTCTAGTTTTGAGTGAAAGGAGAAACCATAGTTATGAAAAAAAATCATTCCAATTATAATTTGAGCTCCTAAAAATAAAGAAATTCCAAATTGAAAAAATAATAAATCAGGTCCTCTCTTAATAACAAAAGTAATGAACGAAATGAAAAGTAAAAATACCCCTAAATAAATTGTTACATTTAATAATCGGTCTAATGTAAGCATGAATAGTGTCCCCTTTAATAGCATATTCATATATAAACAACAATTTTATATAATTATAATATAACAATAAAATATTTTAAATGTTGGAAGTGTTGAGTTTTATAAATAAACTGTACAGACACAAACAACCTTACGCCCACATACACTTAGTAAAGACCACTATTTTGGCGGAGGTGAAAGGTTTGAGTCTATTCGCCGCAATTGGATATATGGTTCGAGAAGTGTTTGTTTTTGTTTCTTATGTGAAGAACAATGCGTTTCCGCAGCCGTTATCATCAGACGATGAGAGAAAGTACTTAGAGTTAATGGAGCAAGGTGATGCTCAAGCGAGGAATCTGTTAATTGAACATAATTTACGGCTTGTAGCTCATATCGTTAAAAAATTTGAAAACACAGGGGAAGATGCAGAAGATTTAATTTCAATTGGTACAATCGGGCTCATTAAAGCAATCGAGAGTTATTCGGCAGGAAAAGGAACAAAACTTGCGACGTATGCAGCACGCTGTATTGAAAATGAAATTTTGATGCATTTACGTGTATTAAAGAAAACAAAAAAGGACGTTTCACTTCATGATCCGATCGGGCAAGATAAAGAGGGGAATGAAATATCGCTTATTGATATATTAAAATCAGAGTCTGAAGATGTAATTGATATGATCCAGCTTAGTATGGAGTTAGAAAAAATTAAAGAGTATATCGATATTTTAGACGAACGAGAGAAAGAAGTAATCGTGAAGCGTTTTGGACTAGGGCTTGATAAGGAGAAAACGCAACGAGAGATTGCAAAAGCGCTTGGCATTTCCAGAAGCTACGTATCAAGAATTGAAAAGCGGGCTTTAATGAAAATGTTCCATGAATTTGTAAGAGCAGAGAAAGAGAAAAAAGCAAAAGAATAATGTACATTGCAAGCAGCCATGTTTTAAAATGGGCTGCTTTTCTTTTTGTAAATAAGGAAAGAAAAAGAGTTGTGTTCAGAAGAAATCCATGTTCACTGTTGAAAATGACGGATTCTATCTGTAATATTAGAAGGTGCTAAACAATTTAAGAATAATACCATACTTAGTTTTCCGCATGTATACTGAAACAGTTCTATATGTTATGTGGGAATAAGAACCAATTTTACATATGATATAGAAGGTAAAGAAGGGGAAGCTAAAGTTATAGACTGATTAGGAGGTTCCGCAATTTGCGACGTACATTATATCGACTTATGATAGAACTTACAAATGGTCGTTTTACTTCTTATATATTACGTAAATTTGCACAATCTCGTTTAAGCTCTATCATTATTCCATCGTATGCGAAAGTGTTTCAAATTAATCAAGATGAGATGGAAAAGGGTTTGAAGGAATATAGAACGTTGCATGAATTATTTACGCGTAAGCTAAAAGAAGGAAAGCGTAGTATTGATACAGATGCATCAAGTATCGTTAGTCCTGTTGATGGTGTTTTTGCTGATCACGGTCCTATTGAGGACACAAAAACATTTGATATTAAAGGCAAGCGTTATTCGATTGTGGATATGCTAGGTAATGAAGAACGTGCACAGCGATATGCAGGTGGTACATACATGGTTATTTATTTAAGCCCAAGTCATTATCATCGTATTCATAGTCCGCTTTCTGGTTCTGTGACCGAAAGATTTGTACTCGGTAGAAAATCATATCCGGTAAATGCAGCTGGTATGGAATACGGGAAAGAACCATTGTCAAAAAATTATCGTTCTGTTACAGAAGTGAATAGTAACGGTGAACATATGGCGCTTGTAAAAGTAGGAGCTATGTTTGTAAATAGTATTGAGCTGCTGCATGAAAGAAACACTGTTCAAAAAGGTGAAGAAATGGCATACTTTACATTCGGTTCAACAGTTGTGTTATTGTTTGAAAAAGATATGATAGAAGTAGTGCAAGAATTGAAGAGTGGACAAGAGCTTCGCCTTGGTGAAAAGATTGCTACTCGATTGGCTCATAAGTAAAAAAGATTTCATAACTGTAAGCAAGATTTATGGACAAAGATGCGTAATGATGAAATTCCCTAGATGGGAGTACTTGTTTATTCGAGAGCCATCGCAGGATGGCTCTTTTTACAAGTTAGTTACTTGAAATTTCACTTTATATGTAATCAAGACGATTTGACAAGCTTGTCCTCTAATGAGCGTCTAATAATTTCTTGTTTTATAAGTAAAATGAAGTCGGGATTTAATTTTAGTTCTTTTGCTTTATAATAAGACTCAGTGAGTAACTCAGTAGATAACTGTTCCATATGTTTTGTTTTCAAGGTGAGTCACCTCCTAATAATATAAGGATTGATTCGTTGTTGCATTTAATGTACCAAAAAAATATGACAGTCACAAACGAGTGGTTATCCACAAACCTAGGTGGATAAAATGTGTATAGATTGTTAGTAAATTCCAAATTGACTGAAAAATTAATGTGGAAAATGTGTACAATTTTATCCACAGGCCATATATCGAAATATGTTGTCGAAAAATTTTTATGAAAACTCCTCAAAGAGGTGAAAGAAATTGAAACTATTTTTACCAAATGAATATGTGAAAAATGTATATCATGTTCAACCAGAAGATTTGAAAAAACGTGGAATTAAAGGTGTTATTACTGATTTAGATAACACTTTAATTGAATGGGATCGTCCAAATGCAACGCCACAACTTGAAGAATGGTTTTTGAAAATGAAAGAGCAAGGCATTCAAGTAACGGTCGTTTCAAATAATAATGAGCAACGAGTGAAAGACTTTGCTGATCCATTAGGCATTCCATTTATTCATAGTGCGCGTAAGCCATTTGTCCGTGCGTTTAAGCGTGCGATACAAGAGATGCAGTTGCAGCCAGATGAAGTTGTAGTAATTGGAGATCAATTACTAACGGATGTGCTAGGTGGAAACCGAGTTGGACTTCATACAATTTTAGTTGTACCAGTAGCACAAACGGACGGATTAGTAACGCGCTTTAATCGAAAAATTGAACGAAGAATTATGAGAAACATGAAGAAAAAAGGTTTAATTAACTGGGAGGAATAAAGTTTGACTGAAACAATTAAATGTATTGGTTGCGGTGTAGAAATTCAAACAGAAGATAAAAATGAAGTGGGATATGCTCCTGCCTCATCTTTAGAAAAAGAACAAGTCATTTGTCAACGTTGTTTTCGATTGAAACATTATAACGAAATTCAAGATGTATCATTAACAGATGATGATTTCCTACGTATTCTAAACGGTATTGGAAAATCAGATGCGTTAGTAGTTAAGATTGTAGATATTTTTGATTTTAATGGTAGCTGGTTACCTGGCTTACATCGTTTCGTGGGAAATAATAAAGTATTACTTGTTGGGAATAAAGCTGATTTAATTCCTAAGTCAGTAAAACATGATAAAGTAAAGCATTGGATGCGCTATAGTGCAAAGCAGCTAGGATTAAAGCCAGAAGATGTCTTTTTAATTAGTGCAGCAAAGGGACAAGGGATTGCTGAGCTGGCAGATGCGATTGAGTATTACCGCGGCGGAAAAGATGTTTACGTTGTTGGATGTACAAATGTAGGGAAATCAACATTCATTAATCGTATGATTAAAGAATTTAGTGATGAGACTGAAAATGTAATTACAACATCTCATTTCCCAGGAACAACGCTTGATTTAATTGATATCCCGTTAGACGAAGAATCTTCTTTATATGATACGCCAGGTATTATTAACCACCATCAAATGGCTCATTATGTTGGAAAACAAAGCTTAAAGCTTATTACACCAACAAAAGAAATTAAGCCAATGGTATTCCAATTAAATGAAGAACAAACATTGTTCTTTAGCGGACTGGCACGTTTTGATTACGTAAGTGGCGGTCGTCGTGCATTTACTTGTCACTTCTCAAATCGTTTAACAATCCATCGTACAAAGCTTGAGAAAGCAGATGAATTGTATAAAAATCATGCAGGGGATTTACTAAGCCCGCCAACACCAGAAGAATTAGAAAATATGCCAGAGCTAGTGAAATACGAGTTTAATATTCGTGAACCAAAAACGGATGTTGTATTCTCTGGATTAGGATGGGTTACTGTGAACGAACCGGGAGCAAAAATTGTTGCACACGTACCAAAAGGAGTAAGTGTTTCATTGCGTAAATCTTTAATTTAATATGGAGAGGGATTTATGAAACAATTATATGGTGTAATCGGAAATCCAATTGGACATTCATTATCACCCGTTATGCATAACGATGCATTTGAACACTTGAATATGGATGCCCATTATCATGCCTTTCTTGTTAAAGAGGAAGTGCTAGGGGAAGCAGTAAGAGGTTTAAAAGCGTTAGGTATTTCAGGATTTAATGTAACAACTCCGCACAAAGTTGCGATTATGGATTATTTGGATGAGATTGACCCGCTAGCAAAACAAATTGGTGCAGTAAATACGGTGGTTCATAAGGATGGAAAATTGATTGGCCACAATACAGATGGAATTGGTTTTGTCCGAGCGCTACAGTCAATTAGTAGTGAACCACTTCAAGAGAAACGTATTTTATTGCTTGGCGCAGGTGGTGCTAGTCGAGCTATTTATTTTTCACTTGCTGATGTAGGTGTGAAAGAGATTGATGTAGCGAATCGTACAGTAGATAAGGCAAAAGAACTTATTGCTGCATGTACGGCTACTGTTCATTCTGTTGCTCTATCGCTAGAGAAAGCAACAGAAGAACAAGAGAATTATGATATTATCATTCAGACGACAACAATAGGTATGCATCCACGCATCGAACATACGCCGTTACAAATTTCTTCGTTGAAAAAGGGAACGATTGTATCAGATATAATTTATAACCCATTTGAAACGAAAATTTTATGTGAGGCGAAAGAGCAAGGTGCACTGATTCAAAATGGTATTGATATGTTTGTTTATCAAGGAGCGCTTGCATTTGAAATGTGGACAGGGTACACGCCAAATATCGAACGAATGAAACAATTAGTTATAAGAAAGCTTGGAGGCTAACATATATGTTAACAGGAAAACAAAAAAGATTTTTACGTGCACAGGCACATCATTTAACACCGATTTTTCAAGTGGGAAAAGGCGGAGTAAATGAAAATATGATTAAACAAATCGCAGATACTTTAGAAGCTCGTGAGCTATTTAAAGTAAGTGTGCTACAAAACTGTGAATTCGATCGCCGTGAAGTTGCAGAAGAACTTGCAAAAGGTGCACGTGCTGAAATCGTTCAAGTAATTGGAAGCACAATCGTTTTATACAAAGAGTCAAGAGAAAATAAACAAATTAAGCTTCCTCGATAAAAAGATTAGCATGCGCTATTTTTATCGTTGATGCGTAATGATGTAGAGAGCGAAACCAATTGAACTTTTATTAATAGCAACTCTCTTCATTCCTAACAGAAGAGAGTTGCTGTACGTAAAAGGAAGGGGCGTTTCTTTTGAGGAAAATTGGCATCATTGGCGGTACATTTGATCCGCCACATTATGGACATTTGCTCATTGCAAATGAAGTATTTCACGCTTTGAATTTAGAAGAAGTATGGTTCTTACCGAACCAAATTCCGCCGCATAAACAAGGGCGAAATATTACAAGTGTAGAAAGTCGTTTACAAATGTTAGAGCTTGCGACTGAGGCAGAGGAACATTTTTCTATTTGTTTAGAAGAGCTAAGCAGGAATGGCCCATCTTATACGTATGACACTATGCTACAATTGACGAAGAAGCATCCGGATGTGCAGTTTCACTTTATTATTGGTGGAGATATGGTTGAGTATTTACCGAAGTGGTATAACATTGAAGCGTTACTTGATCTTGTAACGTTTGTTGGGGTTGCAAGACCTGGGTATACATTGCATACACCTTATCCTATCACCACTGTGGAAATTCCGGAGTTTGCAGTTTCTTCATCTTTATTACGTGAGAGATATAAAGAGAAGAAAACATGTAAATATTTACTTCCTGAAAAAGTACAGGTATATATCGAGAGGAATGGGTTGTATGAATCGTGAGAAAGCACTTCATATTGTCAAACAACAAATGCATGAAAAACGTTATATACACACAATTGGTGTAATGGAAACAGCAATTGAACTTGCTAAGTTATACGGTGTGGATGAAAAAAAGGCTGAAGTTGCAGCTATATTCCATGATTATGCGAAGTGTAGAGCGATTTCAGAGATGGAAGAGATCATTAAAAGTGAAGGTTTGCCGAAAGATTTACTTTGTTATAACAAAGAGTTATGGCATGCACCTGTTGGGGCATACTTAGTAGAAAAAGAAGTAGGCATTACGGATCCTGAAATCCTGCAAGCTATTACATATCATACAAGTGGTCATGAGAAAATGACGATGTTAGATAAAGTAATTTATGTAGCTGATTACATTGAGCCTGGGCGAAAGTTTCCGGGGGTGGAGGAAGCTCGTAAACTCGCATATACGGATATAGATCAAGCTTTATTATTTGCGTTAAAGAGAACAATTCAATTTTTAATGGAAAAAGATCAAACGATTTATCCATTAACATTCCAAACATACAATGCAGTTATCAAGGAGGAAATGAGTAAATGAAAGATAAAGATTTATTAGTATTAGCAGCAAAAGCGGCTGATGATAAGAGAGCAGAAGATATGGTTGTCCTAAATATGCAAGGTATTTCACCAATTGCAGATTATTTCATTATTTGTCACGGTAACTCAGATAAGCAAGTGCAAGCAATTGCACGTGAAATTAAAGCGAAAGCACACGAGTTCCAAATCGACGTACAACGTATGGAAGGTTTTGATGAAGCTCGCTGGGTATTAGTTGACCTTGGAGATGTAGTTGCTCATGTATTCCATAAAGATGAGCGTAATCACTATAATTTAGAGCGTCTATGGGGCGATGTGCCACGTGAAGATATTACAGAAGAGTTAGGCCAATGAACTACGAGCAATTTGCGTTGCTGTACGATGAACTAATGAATGATGTCCCTTATGATAAATGGGTGGAATTCACAGAGGAAAGCTTACAGCAAGCGGATGTGAAAGAGGCGAAGATTCTTGATGTAGCATGCGGTACTGGTAACGTAACGCTTCCGCTTGTACAAAAGGGTTACGATGTAATCGGTGTCGATCTTTCGGAAGAAATGTTAGCAGTCGCACAGCAAAAACTAGGCGAGGCAGGATATTTTATTCCTTTTTACCAACAAGACATGCGAGAGCTTGATGTTCCCGGTGAGTTTGACTGTGTAACGATCTTTTGTGATTCATTAAACTATGTATTGCAAGAAGATGGAGTGCAAGAAACATTCCGAAGAGTGTTTCATCATTTACGTCAAGATGGTTTGTTTTTATTTGATGTACATTCTTTATATAAAATACATCATGTATTTCAAAATGAAACATACACAGTGAATGGAGAAGAAATATCTCTTATTTGGAATTGCTTCCCTGGTGAAGATTCAAACAGTGTAGAACATGATTTAACATTCTTTGTTCAAGACCCAGAAGAAGATGTGTACCATCGTTTTGATGAATGTCACGTACAACGTGCATATCCGGTTGAAGAGTTAACGAAATGGCTTGAAGAAGCTGGTTTTACAGTGCTTCGTGTAACTGGTGACTTTGAGCGACTTGAAGTTACAGAACAAACAGAGCGTATTTTCTTCATGGCGAAGAAAAACGGATAAAACAAAAGCAACCGGGAAGGTTGCTTTTGTTTTATGAAGAAGCTGTAATTTTAGTTCTAGGATAATAAGAAGATGATATACGTGAATTGTGAAAGTACTAGTTTAAGTGAAAATGTAATGTGAAAAATTAAGTGTTTATAAAAAGGATTTGGAATGACGATGACGTATTTATTATGTGTGTTTATTGAATTGCTGATCAACGCATTTTAAATCTTCATCAAATTTCTCGTGTGTCCGCTCGATTAATTTATGAAACATATCTCCAACATGTTCTTCTAAAACCCGAATACCTTCTCCTGTAACGCCGCCTTTCACACATACTTTTTCTTGTAAAGTAGGCAAAGTGAAAATCCCTTTGTCGAGTAGTTTCCCCATTCCAACGACCATTTCACTTACTAAAGTAGTGGCTTCTTCATGTGTAATATTTGTTTTATCTACAGCAGCGTTAATGAAACATTGTAATAAATAACTAAAGAATGCAGGGCCGCAGCTTGCTATATCAGATGAAACGCGCGTTATATCTTCTTCTATTACAAGGGGAGTAGAAATGTTTTTGAATAAGCGAAATAGTTTTTGTTGCCATTCTTCAGAGCAGTTACTTCCAAATGTAAATAGTGATGCGCCGGACAGGGCGCGGTTTGTAATGCTCGGAATAATACGGGCAACATGGCAAGGTACAAGTGTCTCTAATTGTGATGGAGATATTGGACTTGTGATAGAAACTAAGCACTTTTCATCAGAAAAATGTTTAGCGTATTTTTGCAAGATCGGGTATATATCTATCGGCTTTACGCAAATAAAAATAAGATGTGATCGTTCGATTACCTCATCAATAGTTTTGGCTATATGAACAGAAGGGTGTTTTTCCTTTATATGATATGCTTTGGCGGGCGTTCGATTAATGATCGTAAGGCACGAAGGTTTGACAGCACGGGTTTCTAAAAATGCATCGATTAGTATATTCCCCATGTTTCCTGTCCCTATAATTCCTATGTTCAATGTTTCATCCCTCCTTCGTAACAGCGTTCTCCTAAACAATATGAATGATGTTATAAATTTATGATTAGAGGTGAAAAATGATGTGGGATTTTCCAAAGAAATGGTTAGGATTAGTTGCTATTATTGGAACTGTGCTTTTTCTTATTTTCTGGAAAACGAATGAGCATACAGAGCGATCAGTTATTGCAACGGATGCTCAAGAGAAAGATATAGAGAAGAAAAATAAACCGAAAATATCCGATACAAAGCAGCAGAAAAAAATAATTGTAATTGATATGAAAGGGGCTGTTGTTAAAGAGGGAGTGTATGAAATGAAAGAAGGGGACCGGGTCAAGAATGCTATTGAAAAAGCAGGAGGTTTTTTGCCTGAGGCAGATAGGATGAAAGTAAATTTAGCACAAATGGTACAAGACCAAATGATTCTTTACGTACCGAATAAAAACGAACAAGTGCAAGAAGTAGCTGCTGTTTCAAAGGGAGAGGGAAAAGTTCAAATAAATACAGCTTCTAAAGAACAACTTGAAAAAATTACAGGTATTGGTTCTCGGAAAGCAGAAAGTATTTTGAAATATCGAGAGGAACATGGTCCGTTTCAAAAAATAGAAGATTTGTTAGAGATTGATGGGATTGGTGTGAAGTCTTTGGAGAAAATAAAAGATCAAATTATTATTCCGTAAAAGATTGACGAAGTTTTTCTTCATTCGCTACACTACAAGTAGACAAAAAAGTAGGTGAAGAATATGGAACGAATTTCATGGGATCAATATTTTATGACGCAAAGCCATTTGTTATCTTTGCGTAGTACATGTACAAGGCTTGCAGTAGGAGCGACAATCGTTCGTGATAAACGAATTATTGCTGGTGGATATAATGGTTCAATTAAAGGTGGTGTACATTGTATAGATGATGGATGCTACGTTATTGATAATCATTGTGTTCGTACAATTCATGCAGAAATGAATGCTTTATTACAGTGTGCAAAATTTGGCGTGAAAACGGAGGAAGCTGAAATTTATGTTACGCATTTTCCTTGTTTACAATGTTGTAAGGCGATTATTCAAAGTGGTATTACAGCAGTTTATTATGCACAGGATTATAAAAATCATCCGTATGCCGTAGAGTTATTTGAAAAAGCGAATGTAACGGTGAAACACGTTCCGCTAGAATATGATATTGCAGCATTAGAGGATCAAAAACGTCATATGGAGTTAAAAGAACTATTTGCATCTTTAGAAAAAGAGAACTTATCAATGGAAGAATTACAGCGTGTATTCACGAAAGCAAAAATGATGCTATAAGGAGTGAGTATGAGTTGCAAGGACAATGGGGCTATGTTGCAATCTCATTTATAATAGGGATTGCAATTGCCTTCTCCTCTTCAGTTGTATTGCTGACTTGTTGTCTCGTTATATATGTTTTCTTTTGTTTATATCGTACTTCGCGTAAAACCTTCTTATATTGTATGATAGCGTGTTTTAGTGGCGCTATGTACACCGCGTATGTTCAAGGGCAAAACAAGCCTCTGGGAGAGTCCTACGAAGCTACAAGAGGAGTGATACATACTACACCTCTTATTAACGGCGATCGCCTCTCATTTCAAGTTGAAGATCAGAATAAAAATATAGTGCAGTTAAGTTACAAAATGAAATCAGCCTCGGAAAAGAAACAAATGCGACAATTACATGCAGGAGTATCATGTGTATTCGAAGGTGAGAGGAAAGAACCGCAAATAGCTCGGAATTTCCATGGGTTTAATTATCGTGATTATTTATATAAGCAAAATATTCATTTCATAATGGACGCTACATATATTTCTGAATGCCATAAAACATCGTTGTCACTCGTGCAATGGATTCTTCTTTTGAGGCAACAAGCAATCTCAGAAGTTACAGAAATGTTTCCAGAGCAATCAGGCGCTTTTATAAATGCATTAGTATTTGGTGATAGACAACAAATGACATTTGAAGTTGAAGAGCAATATCAACAATTCGGTCTCGTGCATTTGTTGGCGATTTCAGGATCGCATATCGTATTATTAATGGTAATCGTGTATTTTATTTTGCTAAGAAGCGGTGTGACAAGGGAGGTAGCAACAGTATGTCTTATCTTCTGTATTCCTATATATATGATTTTAGCAGGAGCGTCACCATCTGTTATAAGAGCTTCTATAACAGGAGTTTTCATGTTAATTGCTTTTATGTGTTCTATTCGTTTATCTAGCTTAGATGCTCTAAGTATAACAGCTATATGTATGCTTATATTTGATCCGTATCTCGTGTTTAATATTGGCTTTCAGTTTTCTTTCGTCGGTAGTTTTGCTTTACTTTTATCTGCCCCGCTTTTACTAGAGAGTGGCAATGGAGTAATTCGAAATTCTATTTATATTTCTTTCATTTCACAGCTCGTTAGTACTCCGATTTTGTTATATCACTTCGGTTATTTTTCTCCATATAGTATTTTTCTAAATATCCTATACGTTCCGTTTTTATCTCTCGTTGTATTGCCGTGTAGTATTGTTATTTTGATATGTATACCGATCATCCCGTTTCTTGCAAAAAGGCTTGCGAATGTACTATCAATAGGTTTGAATCTTTCTAATGATTTTTTAAGTTATTGTGAAAAATTACCATTTACCCGTCTGAATTTCGGACAAACACCTATCCTTCTTGTAGCCTTATATTGCGTGAGTATTATTAGTATATTGATGGTTTGGGAAAGGCGAATGGCGAAGGGAATTCTGTTTATATCTGCGGGTGTATTTCTTTTTATTAGTACATGTCATTATGTATATCCGTATTTTCGAGAAAGTGGGAGTGTTACCTTTCTCGATGTTGGACAGGGAGATGCAATATTAATTCGCCTCCCGTATGATCAAGAGATTTACCTTATTGATACTGGTGGAACAATTCGTCCGAACAAGGAAGAATGGCAAAGGAAAAAGCATGAATTTTCTGTCGGAAATGATATTTTGATCCCTTATTTACAAAAGGAAGGTATTAAAAAGATCGATAAATTAATTATAACGCATGGAGATGCGGACCATATAGGTGCTGCGCAACAGTTATTATCAAATATAACCGTAAAAGAAGTTGTATTTGGCCGAAAGGAACAAGATGCGGAATTAGAAAAAATAGTAAAGAAACAGGCTTTAGAAAAGGAAGTGAAAATAAGAGAAGTGAGAGAAGGAGAAAGTTGGAGCATAAATGGAGCGGAATTTTTCGTATTAGCGCCAACAGGAAAGGAGAGCAGTGAAAATAACGCTTCAATTGTAATGTTGGCAAAATTAGGAGGACTAACGTGGTTGTTTACAGGTGATTTAGAAGAAGAAGGAGAGAAGTTTTTAGTAGCTACGTATCCAGAGTTGCGAGCGGATGTTTTAAAGGTTGCTCATCATGGGAGTAATACGTCATCTACAACACCTTTTCTGAGCGTCATACAGCCTAATATAGCGATTATTTCTGTCGGTGAGCGTAATAGGTATGGGCACCCTCATAAGGATGTTATAGAGCGTTTTGAGAAGAGGGGGATTGAAATATGGCGTACGGATAAGCAAGGGGCTATCTCCTATGTTTTTAAAGGGGAAAACGGAACCTTTCGCAGCAAAATCACATATGATGAAACACATAATAGATAAAAAAGACTGCCAGTAAGCAGCAGTCTTTAAGAACCGATAAATTTAATAACAGTTGCAATGATGAAAAGTGTTGCGAAAAAACCAAATGAGACGATAAATCCTACCCCTGAATCAATAGCGTCATTGCGTTTACTTTGAACGTTTTGTTCAAAATCATTCATTTAGAATCCCTCCCCAACATTCCACTTTAGTATAAAATATTGTCAGAAAAAAATCTACAATTTCTATATGAAGAGAAATATAGCGTTTTTACTACTTTTAGATCATGAAGTAACGTGAGTTTTTGTTTCCAAGCATGTTAACAGTTGGCACTTATACTCGAATTTTTATTGCGAATAATAAAGGGAAGGTGATTACCGCACACCAATAAGAAACCCGGGGCTTATTGCGTGGCGTTTAATATAAATAAAGGGACGGGTTATATTGCCTGTTCCTTTGTACTTGTAAAACAAAAGCTAGGGCATTAGTATAAATATATATTGCCAAGTTAGGGAGTAGGAAAAAGTATGAGTGATATACATAAAAAGATTAAAAAGAAGCAGTTTGCTCCGTTATATTTACTGTATGGAACAGAAGCGTTTTTTATAAATGAAACGATAAAGCTTATTACAACAGAAGCGCTTGAAGAGGAAGATCGCGAGTTTAATGTTGTGACATATGATTTAGAAGAAGCATATTTAGAAGATGTAGTAGAGGATGCACGTACACTTCCTTTTTTCGGAGAACGTAAAGTGCTATTAATAAAATCACCACTCTTTTTAACTTCACAAAAAGAAAAGTTAGAACAAAATATAAAAATTTTAGAAGAATATATCGGGGAACCTTCTCCCTTTTCTATTCTTGTTTTTGTTGCGCCTTACGAAAAGCTGGATGAACGAAAAAAAATTACAAAACTATTAAAGAAAACAGCGGATGTAGTAGAAGCGAATGCAATGCAAGTGCAGGATGTTCAGAAGTGGATTGTTGCTCGGGCAGATGAAGTGCATGTGCATATTGATCATGCAGCTGTTAGTTTGTTGTTAGAGCTTGTGGGAAGTAATGTAACGATGTTGGCGAAGGAAATGGACAAGTTAACGTTATATGTCGGTATGGGCGGAGACATTACACCGAAACTTGTTGCAGAGCTTGTGCCAAAATCAGTTGAACAAAATGTGTTTGCTTTGACAGAAAAAGTAGTAAAAAAAGATATCGCAGGTGCGATGCAAATTTTGGATGGATTATTTACGCAGCAGGAGGAACCTATTAAATTGCTTGCGTTACTAGTAAGTCAATTCCGTTTACTGCATCAAGTGAAAGAGTTACAGCAGCGTGGTTACGGCCAAAATCAAATTGCGTCCCATATTGGTGTGCATCCATATCGTGTAAAATTAGCGATGAATCAAACGAAGTTTTTCTCTTTTGAAGAATTAAAAAAAGTGATAATAGAATTAGCGGAAGCTGATTATAGTATGAAAACGGGAAAAATGGATAAGAAACTTGTGCTTGAGTTTTTCTTAATGCGGTTAAATCATATGTGATAAAACAAAAAAGTTCACGTGCTAAGAACGTGAACTTTTTTGTATATAAAAAAACGATCCGAATGGATCGTTTTTTAAACGCCTTACGCGTTTACTTGTTTCGCTAAGCGAGATTTTTGACGAGCTGCAGCGTTTTGGTGGATAAGACCTTTACGAGCTGCTTTGTCAAGTTTTTTAGAAGCAGTTTTGAAAGCTTCTTTAGCATTTTCAAGATCGTTATTAGTAACTAAAGCTTCTACAGTTTTAACAGCAGAACGCATGTCAGACTTGATAGAAGCGTTATGTGCACGACGCTCTTCGCTAAGTTTAGCGCGTTTGATAGCAGATTTGATGTTTGCCATACTTTTCACCTCCCTGGTGCAATCGAATGACTCGATTCTTAACATAGAACAAGTGATATTCTATCAAACGGTGAAGAGAATTGCAATAGTATATCTATGAAATTTCACGTAAAGGAAAGAATGACCTTATATAACTTTGGGAAATCTAACGATATTTACTATGAATGACGGAGGAGATACGATGAAAGAACCATTAGATTTAAGTAAATATAGTGTTAGAACGGACCTTGCTGTAGAGGCGCATCAAATACTGCAAGAGCGTCAAGAAGAGCAAAAAGGGATACAAGGCGTTATTGTAAAAGAGAGGGAAGAAGAAGGTATTACCATTACAAAAGTTACAATTGATGAAGCTGCCTCTGAATCGATGGGTAAAAAACCTGGAAATTATTTAACGCTTGAAGTGCAAGGTATACGTCAACAAGATACGGAGTTGCAACAAAAAGTAGAGCGTATTTTTGCAAAAGAATTTTCTTATTTCTTAGAAGAGGTTGGCGTTACGAAAGAAGCGAGTTGTTTAATTGTTGGTCTTGGAAATTGGAATGTAACGCCGGATGCGCTTGGACCGATAGTTGTAGAAAATGTATTGGTAACGAGACATTTGTTTCAATTGCAGCCTGAAAGTGTAGAAGAAGGGTTTAGGCCTGTTAGTGCAATTCGGCCGGGGGTAATGGGGATTACAGGAATTGAAACTAGCGATGTTATTTATGGAATCATTGAGAAGACAAAGCCAGACTTTGTCATTGCAATTGATGCATTAGCTGCTCGTTCTATTGAAAGGGTAAATAGTACGATACAAATTTCTGATACAGGAATTCATCCTGGATCGGGTGTTGGGAATAAACGTAAGGAACTCAGTAAAGAAACATTAGGTATTCCTGTTATCGCAATTGGTGTTCCGACTGTGGTGGATGCCGTTTCGATTACAAGCGATACAATTGATTTTATTTTGAAACATTTTGGACGGGAGATGAAAGAAGGAAACAAACCTTCCCGATCTTTGTTACCGGCTGGTTTTACATTTGGAGAAAAGAAAAAATTAACAGAAGAGGATATGCCGGATGAAAAGAGCCGGAATATGTTTTTAGGTGCTGTAGGTACACTGGAAGATGAAGAGAAGAGAAAATTAATTTATGAAGTGTTATCTCCTCTTGGTCATAATTTAATGGTGACCCCAAAAGAAGTGGATGCCTTCATAGAGGATATGGCAAATGTAATAGCAAGTGGTTTAAATGCAGCGCTGCATCATCAAATTGACCAAGATAATACAGGAGCATATACACATTGATGGGAAGTGAGGATAATCATGTAAGCCGCTTTTGGCTTTTATGTATATGTAGTGTGGCTATATGCTTACTTATGGTAATAGCGGGGGTGGCACTTGCAAATCATGGATTGAAAAGTATGAAAGGTTATCAGCAAATGTCGTATGAACAAATCGCTCATATGACAGGAACAAAAGGTGAGGCTGCTGAATCAGAAACTTTGGAAGGTTCGTTTTCCGCTACTGAAAAACAAAAACAATTAGAAAGCTTAAAAAGTTTTAATATTGTAGAAGGAATGGGTATGGCGATAGCAAGCGTTGCCTACGAAATAACAAAGTTTGGAACAGATATAGTTGTTGGGAAAGTAAAAGGGATTTTTAGTTAAGAGTCAAACGGAGGACGGTTGTTTTACAGGTTTGTAAGACAGCCGTTTTTTAATTTGAAAAAGGTTTGTCTCTTATGGTTTGTTCGCATAAGATATAAATAGAATGATTTGTATTGTAAGCAGCACGAGTTTTCATTGAATCTTTGCTGCTCTATTGATATAATCAGTGCTAGTGTATATTGGCGAGACTATTAGGAGTTGAGAACATAGATGAACAAAGAAGAAAGAGCAAAAAGACAGTCCAAAATTCGTAATTTCTCTATCATTGCTCATATTGACCACGGAAAGTCAACGTTAGCAGACCGTATTTTAGAGAAAACAAACGCGTTAACACAACGTGAAATGAAAGCTCAGTTGCTTGACTCTATGGATTTAGAGCGTGAGCGTGGTATTACAATTAAATTAAACGCAGTACAATTAAACTATAAAGCAAAAGACGGCGAAGAATATATTCTTCACTTAATTGATACACCAGGACACGTCGACTTTACGTACGAAGTATCTCGTAGTTTAGCGGCTTGTGAAGGTGCGATTCTTGTAGTAGATGCAGCGCAAGGTATTGAAGCGCAAACGTTAGCGAACGTATACTTAGCGCTTGATAACAATTTAGAAATTTTACCGGTTATTAATAAAATTGACTTACCAAGTGCAGACCCAGAGCGTGTACGCCAAGAGGTAGAAGATGTAATTGGATTAGATGCATCAGAAGCTGTACTTGCTTCGGCAAAAGCTGGGATTGGTATCGAAGAGATTTTAGAACAAATCGTTGAAAAAGTGCCAGCACCAACAGGTGATTCAGAAGAACCGTTACAATGTATGATCTTTGACTCTTTATACGATCCATACCGCGGTGTAATTGCGTATATCCGTGTTGTAAATGGAACGGTAAAAGTTGGAGATAAAGTACGCATGATGGCAACTGGAAAAGAATTTGAAGTAACAGAAGTAGGTGTATTTACACCGAAAACTACGCAACGTGACGAGTTAACAGTAGGTGATGTAGGTTTCTTAGCAGCATCGATTAAAAATGTTGGTGATACACGCGTTGGTGATACGATTACACACGCGAAACGTCCGGCAGCTGAGCCGTTAGCAGGTTATCGTAAATTAAACCCGATGGTATTCTGTGGTTTATATCCAATTGATTCTGCACGTTACAATGACTTACGTGATGCGTTAGAAAAATTAGAGTTAAACGATTCTGCACTTGAGTTTGAACCAGAAACATCACAAGCGCTAGGATTTGGTTTCCGTTGTGGATTCTTAGGACTTCTTCATATGGAAATTATCCAAGAGCGTATTGAACGTGAATTTAAAATTGATTTAATTACAACAGCGCCAAGCGTTATTTATAAAGTATTCTTAACGAATGGTGAAGACATGATTGTCGATAACCCGTCTAATATGCCGGATCCACAGACAATTGATCGTGTTGAAGAGCCATTTGTTAAAGCAGCAATTATGGTTCCGAATGACTATGTTGGAGCTGTAATGGAAATTTGCCAAGGTAAACGCGGAACGTTTATTGATATGCAATATTTAGATGAAACGCGTGTTACATTGACATATGAAATTCCATTATCAGAAATCGTATATGACTTCTTCGATCAGTTGAAATCAAATACGAAAGGATATGCATCATTTGATTATGAGTTAATTGGTTACAAACCATCTAAACTTGTGAAAATGGATATTCTTTTAAATTCTGAGCAAGTCGATGCTCTATCATTTATCGTACACCGTGATTCAGCGTATGACCGTGGTAAAGTAATCGTAGAAAAATTAAAAGAATTAATTCCAAGACAGCAGTTCGAAGTGCCAATTCAAGCGACGATCGGAAACAAAGTTGTAGCGCGTTCTACAATTAAGGCGATGCGTAAAAACGTACTTGCGAAATGTTACGGTGGTGACATTTCTCGTAAGCGTAAACTTCTTGATAAGCAAAAAGAAGGTAAAAAACGTATGAAGTCTGTTGGTTCTGTAGAAGTACCGCAAGAAGCATTCATGGCTGTACTGAAAATGGATGACAACTAATATTTGGAATAAAAAAAGAAGTCGTTTATGCGGCTTCTTTTTTATGTATAATTACTTTTTAGACATCTGAGTAGCTCTCATTTACAATAGTGAGAGAGCTTTTTAGTTCATATAGAGTTAGGAGTTTGTTAATGTCCGAAAATATTCGAAAAGATATTCAAGAAAAAATACAAAATGGCAATTTTAATTGTGAAAAGGAATTGACGCTTTCTATTATTAGTGGAAAGTGGAAAGTTGTAATATTGTGGCATCTTGGTGTGGAAGGGCCTCATCGTTTTAGTGAATTACAGCGATTATTTCCGAGCATTTCTCATAAAGTTTTGTCAAACCAATTAAAAGAGTTAATGGAAGATGGGATTGTTGATCGAACAGTATACCCAGAAATTCCTCCGCGAGTGGAATATTATATGACGGAATTAGGCATGTCGCTTTTACCAATCGTTGAAATGATGTATGATTGGGGAAAAATGCGAATGGAACAAATTCGTAATACGTTAGAGAAGTAAAAGAAGCCTCCCGAGCGCGGAGGTTTTCTTTTTAGAAAGGTAGGAGTTATTTTTGGTGCAAGCTGCATATATTCATATTCCGTTTTGTCAGCATATTTGTCACTATTGTGATTTTAATAAAGTGTTTATTGAACGCCAGCCGGTCGATCAATATTTAGAGTATTTAGAGAAAGAAATAATCAATACAGTTCAAAAGGTACCGTTTGATAGTATGAAAACGATTTTTGTTGGCGGGGGAACTCCAACAGCATTAAATATGGAACAGACAAAGAAATTATTAGATATTATAAATCGTCGTTTACGTCCGTTTGCCCCGAATTGTGAATTAACATTTGAAGCGAATCCAGGTGATTTGCCGAAAGAGAAATTAAATGTATTGCTAGAAGGTGGAGTGAACCGAATTAGTTTTGGTGTGCAAACATTTCGAGATGAATTACTTGAGAAAATTGGACGCAAGCATACGAGAGAAGATGCGTTTGTAGCAATTAGAGAAGCGCAGGAAGTGGGCTTCAAAAATATAAATGTAGATATTATTTATGCTTTGCCAGGACAGACGATAGAAGATGTAAAAGAAACGTTACATATTGCTTTTACGCTTGGTGTACAACATTTCTCTGCATATTCATTAATTGTGGAACCGAAAACTGTGTTTTATAACTTAATGAATAAAGGGAAATTAAGACTTCCAGGTGAAGACCATGAGGCGAAAATGTACGAAATGGTAATGGATGAAATGGAGAAACACGGCTATACCCAGTATGAAATTAGTAATTTTTCAAAAGGTAATAATGAAAGTAGACATAATCTCACATACTGGAATAATGAAGAGTATTATGGATTTGGAGCTGGAGCGCATAGTTATGTAAATGGAGAACGTATCCAAAATGTAGGGCCGCTCAAGCAATATTTCAATAAGATCGATGAAACCGGATTTCCGTATTTAGATGTTCATGTGGTGACGGAGAAAGAAAAAATGGAAGAAGAGTTGTTCTTAGGACTCCGAAAAACAAAAGGTGTATCTAAAATAGCGTTTCAAAAGAAATTTAATATGGAAATGGATCAAGTTTTCGCGAAGCAGTTACAAAACAACCGAGAACAAGGATTGCTTGAAGAGAGCGATGGATATGTTCGTTTAACGCGAAAAGGAAAATTATTAGGGAATGAAGTATTCCAATCATTTTTGATTGACTAATTAAATGTTCCATTAACGTGAAAAAGTTTCATTATTTCGTGACGTTTCCGTTGACAATTGAATGTCAATTTTGGTAAGTTATTAATAGATTTAGCACTCGAAGACAAAGAGTGCTAACAGAGGTGATGATGAGATGCTTACGGAACGTCAGCTCTTAATTTTACAAACAATTATTGATGACTTTATTGGATCAGCGCAACCTGTTGGGTCAAGGACGTTGGCTAAAAAAGATGAAATTACATTTAGTTCAGCTACTATACGAAATGAAATGGCTGATTTAGAGGAACTAGGATTTATTGAGAAAACGCATAGTTCTTCTGGACGTGTCCCTTCTGAAAAAGGATACCGATTTTATGTAGACCATCTTTTAGCGCCGCAAAACTTACCGAAAGATGAAATTGTACAAATTAAAGATTTATTTGCTGAAAGAATTTTTGAAGCTGAAAAGATTGCACAACAATCGGCTCAAATTTTATCAGAGCTTACAAATTATACGGCCATTGTTCTTGGACCGAAGTTAAGCACAAATAAACTTAAAAACGTACAAATTGTTCCGCTTGATCGTCAAACTGCAGTCGCTATTATTGTAACGGATACAGGGCATGTACAAAGCAAAACGATTACCGTTCCGGAATCTGTTGATTTATCAGATTTAGAAAAAATGGTTAATATTTTAAATGAAAAGCTATCGGGCGTACCAATGTCGGAACTCCATAATAAAATCTTTAAGGAGATTGTTACGGTATTGCGCGGGTATGTTCATAATTACGATAGTGCAATAAAAATGTTAGATGGTACATTTCAAGTTCCTTTATCGGAAAAGATATACTTTGGAGGAAAAGCAAATATGCTTTCGCAACCAGAGTTCCATGACATTCACAAAGTAAGATCCTTGCTGACAATGATTGATAACGAAGCTGAGTTTTATGATATTTTGCGTCATAAACAAGTAGGTATTCAAGTGAAAATTGGTAGGGAAAACTCTGCGACAGCCATGGAAGATTGTAGTTTGATTTCTGCAACATATTCGATTGGAGAAGAACAGCTTGGAACAATTGCTATTTTAGGTCCGACAAGAATGCAATACTCTCGGGTAATTAGTTTATTACAGTTATTTACGAGACAATTTACAGATGGACTTAAAAAGTAAATAAGAGTAATACATTCGCTCAAGTGATGAACTTTTCATTGCTGTGTGTAATATATAATGCTTAGGTAATTGTGTTTAACATAGTACCTAATACCTTTTAAGGAGGTGAATATTGTGGAAGAGCGTAACGAACAAGTGGTAGAAGAAGTAAAAGAAGCGCAAGTTGAAGAAGCTGTCACGCCAGAAAACAGTGCAGAAACTGTAGAAGAAAAAAGTGAGGCTGCTCTTTTACAAGAAAAAGTAGATGAGTTACAAGTGAAACTAACGGAAACGGAAGGTCGCACATTACGTCTACAAGCTGATTTTGAAAATTATAAGCGTCGTGTCCAAATGGATAAACAGGCTGCTGAAAAATATAGAGCACAAAGTCTAGTTTCAGATATTTTGCCAGCTCTTGATAATTTTGAAAGAGCGATGCAAGTGGAAGCAACTGATGAGCAAACGAAATCCTTGTTACAAGGTATGGAAATGGTGCATCGTCAATTGCTAGAAGCGTTGAATAAAGAAGGTGTTGAAGTGATTGAAGCTGTTGGTAAACAGTTTGATCCTAATGAACACCAAGCTATTATGCAAGTGGAAGACAGTGAATTTGAATCAAATGCGGTAGTTGAAGAATTCCAAAAAGGTTATAAACTAAAAGACCGTGTGATTCGCCCATCAATGGTAAAAGTAAATCAATAATTTACATAAAAGTAGGAGGATTCGCCATGAGTAAAATTATCGGTATTGACTTAGGTACAACAAACTCTTGTGTAGCTGTTATGGAAGGTGGAGAGCCAAAGGTTATCCCAAATCCAGAAGGAAACCGTACAACACCTTCTGTTGTAGCTTTCAAAAATGAAGAGCGTCAAGTTGGGGAAGTTGCAAAGCGTCAAGCAATTACAAACCCAAATACAATCATGTCTGTTAAACGTCATATGGGTACAGACTACAAAGTAGAAGTTGAAGGTAAAGATTATACACCTCAAGAAATTTCTGCAATCATTTTACAAAACCTAAAAGCTTCTGCTGAAGCATACTTAGGTGAAACAGTAACGAAAGCTGTTATTACAGTACCTGCATACTTCAACGATGCAGAACGTCAAGCAACGAAAGATGCTGGTCGTATCGCTGGTTTAGAAGTTGAGCGTATCATTAACGAACCAACAGCAGCAGCGCTTGCTTACGGTTTAGAGAAACAAGATGAAGAGCAAAAAATCTTAGTATATGACTTAGGTGGCGGTACATTTGACGTATCTATCCTTGAGTTAGCAGACGGAACATTCGAAGTTATTTCAACTGCTGGTGACAACCGTCTTGGTGGAGATGACTTTGACCAAGTTATTATTGACCACTTAGTAGCTGAGTTCAAAAAAGAAAATAACATTGATTTAAGCCAAGATAAAATGGCACTTCAACGTCTGAAAGATGCAGCTGAAAAAGCGAAAAAAGATCTTTCTGGTGTAACACAAACACAAATTTCATTACCATTCATTAGTGCTGGAGCTGCTGGTCCATTACACTTAGAATTAACATTAACAAGAGCGAAATTCGAAGAGCTTTCAGCAGGTCTTGTTGAAAGAACATTAGAGCCAACTCGCCGTGCATTAAAAGACGCTGGTTTTGCTCCAAGTGAATTAGATAAAGTTATCCTTGTTGGTGGATCTACTCGTATCCCAGCTGTACAAGAAGCTATTAAACGTGAAACTGGTAAAGAACCATATAAAGGTGTAAACCCGGATGAAGTTGTAGCATTAGGTGCTGCAGTTCAAGGTGGCGTACTTACTGGTGATGTAGAAGGCGTATTATTATTAGACGTAACTCCACTTTCTTTAGGTATTGAAACTATGGGTGGCGTATTCACGAAATTAATTGAGCGTAACACTACAATTCCAACAAGTAAGTCACAAGTATTCTCAACAGCTGCTGATAACCAACCAGCAGTAGACATTCACGTATTACAAGGTGAGCGTCCAATGTCAGCTGACAACAAAACATTAGGTCGTTTCCAATTAACAGACCTTCCACCAGCACCACGTGGTATTCCACAAATCGAAGTAACATTCGATATTGATGCGAACGGTATTGTTAACGTACGTGCGAAAGATTTAGGAACAAGCAAAGAGCAAGCTATTACAATCCAATCTTCTTCAGGTCTTTCTGATGAAGAGGTAGAACGTATGGTACAAGAAGCAGAAGCAAATGCTGACGCTGACCAAAAACGTAAGGAAGAAGTTGAACTTCGTAACGAAGCTGACCAACTTGTATTCCAAACTGATAAAGTTGTAAAAGATTTAGAAGGTAAAGTGGATGCGGCTGAAGTTGCAAAAGCAACAGAAGCGAAAGAAGCATTACAAGCTGCGATTGAGAAGAACGAGCTTGAGGAAATCCGTGCGAAAAAAGATGCTTTACAAGAAATCGTACAACAATTAACTGTTAAATTATACGAGCAAGCTCAAGCAGCTGCAGGGCAAGCAGAAGGTGCACAAGGAGCACAAGATGCTGGCGCGAAGAAAGACAATGTAGTAGACGCTGAGTTTGAAGAAGTAAAAGAAGATAAGTAATAATAAATAAGTAAGATGACAAAAAGTCAAAGTCAAGCGTGCCTTGGCTTTGGCTTTTTTCACGAATGAGAAGGAATGTGTGAGGGTCTTAAGTTTTTTACTTTGCATACTGTAAGTGAGGAAACTTTGTTGCAAAGCACTTTCTTTCGGTGTTAAAATTACGTTTATGTGAAAGATTCGGGGGTTGTAAATTTATGAGTAAACGAGATTATTATGAGGTCCTTGGACTTAGCAAGGGTGCTTCAAAAGATGAAATAAAAAAAGCGTATCGTCGTTTGGCTAAAAAATACCATCCAGACGTAAGTAAAGAAGAAAATGCAATTGAAAAGTTTAAAGAAGTACAAGAAGCATACGAAGTATTAAGCGACGACCAAAAGCGTGCGCAATATGATCAATTTGGTCATGCTGGTGCAAATCAAGGTTTCGGTGGCTTTGGCGGAGGAGACTTCGGCGGTGGCTTCGGTTTTGAAGATATCTTTAGTTCATTCTTTGGCGGCGGTGGCGGCAGACGTCGTGATCCAAATGCTCCGCGCCAAGGTGCTGACTTACAATATCAAGTCACTTTAGATTTTGAAGAAGCGATTTTTGGTAAAGAATTAAATGTCGAGATTCCGGTAGAAGATCCATGTGATACTTGTAAAGGTAGCGGGGCAAAACCAGGAACTTCAAAAGAAACATGTAAACATTGCTCAGGATCAGGGCAAGTAAGTGTAGAACAAAATACACCATTTGGTCGTATCGTAAACCGTCAAGCTTGTGGTCATTGTTCAGGAACTGGTCAAATGATTAAAGAAAAATGTACGACATGCCACGGTTCTGGTAAAGTACGTAAACGTAAAAAAATCAACGTTAAAATTCCAGCGGGTATCGATAATGGTCAACAAATCCGTGTATCTGGAAAAGGTGAAGCGGGCGTAAATGGCGGACCGGCAGGAGATTTATATGTTGTTGTTCATGTAAGAGATCATGAATTCTTTGAACGTGAAGGAGATCACATTATTTGCGAAATGCCATTAACATTCGCGCAAATGGCACTTGGTGCTGAAGTGGAAGTTCCTACTGTTCATGGTAAAGTGAAGCTGAAAATTCCAGCAGGAACACAAACAGGAACAGAATTCCGCTTAAAAGGGAAAGGTGCTCCGAACGTACGTGGATATGGTCAAGGAGATCAATATGTAGTCGTTCGTGTTGTTGTACCGACGAAATTAACTTCACATCAAAAAGATTTATTGCGTGAATTTGCGGGACAAGAAGAGCAGGATGATAGTTTATTCGGAAAGCTTAAACGTGCTTTCAAAGGGGAATAATGGAAATAAAAAATGGAGTTGGTAAATTGTGAAATGGTCAGAAATTAGTATTCATACAACAGAAGAAGCAGTAGAAGCTGTCTCTCATATTTTACATGAGGCTGGTGCTAGTGGAGTTGCAATTGAGGATCCAGCAGAGTTGACGAAAGAGCGCGAGCAACAATATGGTGAAATTTATGCATTGAACCCAGATGAGTATCCGGCGGAAGGTGTATTAATAAAAGCATATTTCCCGCAAACGGATTCTTTACATGAAACGATTGCAGGTGTAAAATCATCTATTGATGTGCTTCCATCTTACGACATCGAAATTGGTACTGGAAATATTACCGTTAACGAAGTCAATGAAGAAGATTGGGCTACTGCTTGGAAAAAATATTACCATCCAGTACAAATTTCTGATACATTCACAATTGTGCCGACTTGGGAAGAATATACACCATCTTCTCCGGAAGAAAAAATTATTGAATTAGATCCGGGTATGGCATTTGGAACGGGAACTCATCCGACAACAACGATGTGTATCCGTGCTTTAGAAAAAACAGTACAGCAAGGTGATACTATCATTGATGTAGGAACAGGTTCTGGTGTACTGAGTATTGCAGCA
This sequence comes from Bacillus sp. SSR7, assembly GCF_055902415.1. Lineage (NCBI taxonomy): Bacteria > Bacillati > Bacillota > Bacilli > Caryophanales > Bacillaceae > Bacillus > Bacillus sp. SSR7. The sequence goes on from NZ_JBVVXV010000002.1 coordinate 196,246, forward strand.
GCAAAATTAGGTGCGTCTTCTGTTCAAGCATATGATTTAGATCCGGTTGCGGTTGAAAGTGCAGAAATGAATGTGCGTTTAAATAAAACAGATGATATTGTATCTGTTGGACAAAATAGTCTTTTAGAAGATATTGAAGGTCCTGTTGATTTAATCGTAGCTAACTTATTAGCAGAAATTATTTTATTATTCCCTGAAGATGCAGCGAGAGTTGTGAAGTCAGGCGGATTATTTATTACATCGGGCATTATTGCTGCGAAGGAAAAAGTAATTTCTGAAGCGCTAGAAAAAGCTGGATTTACAATTGAAGAAGTGTTACGAATGGAAGATTGGGTAGCAATTATTGCACGAAATGCGTAATATAGATTTTAGTCTATAATGAAAAGGGGAGTCTCTCACTATAAGGTGAGGGACTTGCCGTTTGTTATATGAAAAATGATAACGTTTCGTTCTTTTCGTAAGTATTGGCTTACGAAAGGAACGAAACTCTACTAAGGTGATTATATGCAACGTTATTTTGTAGAAGAGAAATATGTAAATGAGACAAGTATTCGCATTGTAGGTGATGACGTCCATCATATCGCAAGAGTAATGCGTATGTCAGCTGGAGATCACATTTATTGCTGTGTAAACGGAAAAACAGCCGTATGTTCAATTGATGAAATTACCAGTGAATTTATTAATACGGCTATTGTAGAATGGGTAGAGGCGTCAAGTGAACTTCCTGTTTTCGTGACGATTGCAAGTGGACTGCCGAAAGGAGACAAGCTAGAGTTAATTTTTCAAAAAGGAACTGAGCTTGGGGCAGCTGCATTCTTACCATTTCAAGCATCTCGCTCTATCGTAAAATGGGATGCAAAAAAAGCTGATAAAAAAGTTGAGCGTTTAAGAAAAATTGTGAAAGAAGCTGCGGAACAATCACATAGAAGTGAAATTCCAGAAGTACACGCCCCAGCATCGTTTAAACAATTGCTGTCAATGAGTGGTGAGTATGATGTTTGCCTTGTTGCTTACGAAGAGGAAGCGAAACAAGGGGAGAAATCTAATTTTGCGAAAGCTTTAACGATGATGAAACCAGGTCAAAAGTTATTGATTGTATTTGGCCCAGAAGGCGGTTTGGCTGAGGAAGAGATTACAGCGCTTCGTGAACATAAATTTGTACCATGTAGTTTAGGACCAAGAATTTTAAGAACAGAAACGGCGCCGTTATACGCGTTAAGTGCTGCTTCGTATCATTTTGAATTGATGGGGTGATGATCAATGTCAACTGTTGCGTTCCATACGTTAGGTTGTAAAGTAAACCACTATGAAACAGAAGCCATTTGGCAATTGTTTAAACAAGGTGGATATGAAAGAACTGAATATGAAAAGAAAGCTGATGTATATGTTATTAATACATGTACAGTAACGAATACGGGGGATAAGAAAAGTCGTCAAGTTATTAGACGTGCTGTTCGTCAAAACCCAGATGCGGTTATTTGTGTAACAGGATGTTATGCACAAACATCTCCAGCGGAAATTATGGCGATTCCAGGTGTAGATATTGTAGTTGGTACACAAGATCGTGAAAAGATGTTAGGATACATCGAAGAATTCCGTAAAGAGCGTCAGCCAATTAATGCTGTGCGTAACATTATGAAAACACGTGTATATGAAGAACTTGATGTACCTTACTTCACGGACCGTACACGCGCATCTTTAAAAATACAAGAAGGTTGTAATAACTTCTGTACATTCTGTATTATTCCTTGGGCGCGTGGTTTAATGCGCTCTCGCGATGGGAAAGAAGTTATTAAACAAGCGCAGCAATTAGTAGATGCAGGCTATAAAGAAATCGTATTAACAGGTATTCATACAGGTGGGTACGGTGAAGATATTAAAGATTATAACTTAGCTGGATTACTTCGTGATATGGAAGCGGAAGTAGATGGATTAAAACGTCTTCGTATTTCTTCTATTGAAGCGAGTCAGATTTCAGATGAAGTAATTGAAGTGTTAGATAAGTCTGAAGTAGTTGTACGTCACTTACACATTCCGTTGCAATCTGGATCTAATACTGTATTAAAGCGTATGCGTCGTAAGTATACGATGGAATTTTTCCAAGAGCGCTTAGATCGTTTGAAAGAAGCGTTACCAGGTCTTGCGATTACATCAGACGTAATCGTTGGTTTCCCAGGTGAAACAGAAGAAGAATTCATGGAAACATACAATTTCATTAAAGAGAATCGCTTCTCTGAGTTACACGTATTCCCGTACTCAAAACGTACAGGAACACCTGCAGCGCGTATGGAAGATCAAGTTCCTGAAGATGTGAAGAATGATCGTGTTCACCGTTTAATTGAACTATCTAATCAATTAGCGAAAGAGTATGCATCACAGTTTGAAGGAGAAGTACTTGAAATTATTCCAGAAGAACAATTTAAAGAGGGTGACCGTGAAGGCCTATATGTAGGTTATACAGATAACTACTTGAAAATTGTATTTGAAGGATCAGAAGAATTAATCGGTAAACTAGTGAAAGTAAAAATCACAAAAGCTGGTTATCCATATAACGAAGCGCAATTTGTTCGTGTCCTTGAAGATGATGTGAAAAAGGAATCAGCAAGCGCATAAAGTGAAACTTTAATCAGCGTGGGATTCATTTCCCGCTGATTATTAGCCCGCGCCAATCGGGATAAAAAAGCATGCAAACGGAAACGATTTGCATGCTTTCTTTTTTAGTGGAGAAGTTAAGTACTGAAAATGTACGAAATGAGTAGTTGTTTCGTACGTTCCTGCATGAAAAAAAGTGTAATGACAAAAATATAGTTGCCTTCAGGGGAAAGGATAGCAGCTATCTGTATAGTTTTTGAAAAAGGAAGAGCATCTATTCTTCTTTTATTCTGCCAAATAGTTGACCTGAAGTGATAAAATGTATTATAATCGTAAAAGACATGCTGAAGAAGTGTTTCTTTTTGCATGCTGAAGTTAGTATGTAAGTGTGATGTTTCGGAGGGAGGGAAAGAGAATGTCAAAAACAGTCGTTCGTAAAAACGAGTCTTTGGAGGATGCACTTCGCCGTTTTAAAAGATCGGTTTCTAAAACTGGTACACTTGCTGAAGCAAGAAAGCGCGAGTTTTATGAAAAACCAAGTGTAAAACGTAAGAAGAAATCTGAAGCGGCAAGAAAGCGTAAATTCTAAGAGAGGGTGTAAGTTATGAGTCTTCTCGGTCGTTTAAACGATGATATGAAACAAGCGATGAAGAATAAACAAAAAGAAAAATTAACCGTCATTCGTATGGTTAAGGCTGCTTTACAAAATGAAGGTATTAAACTACAGCATACTCTTACTGAAGAAGAGGAACTAACAGTTTTAGCTCGTGAAGTAAAACAGCATAAGGACTCCCTCCTTGAATTTAAAAAAGCTGGTCGTGAAGACCTTGTTAATAAACTGCAAAGTGAAATTCAGATTTTAAGCGCATATTTGCCGGAGCAATTAACGGAAGAAGAGCTAGTTGATATAATCAAGCAAGTTATTTCTGAAGTTGGTGCGACTTCTAAAGCAGATATGGGTAAGGTGATGACTGCTGTTATGCCGAAAGTAAAAGGTAAAACAGATGGATCGCTTGTGAATAAGCTGGTTATCCAGCTATTAGCATAAAAAAACGTCTCATTTCGTATGAGACGTTTTTTTATGCTTTTTTTCAGTTTGGACGTGATATTACAAGCTCTTTTTTCATACATATGGGATGAGAGGGGGTCTTTTGGGATGAAAAAATTAGAACAAATGAAGAATTGGTTAACGAAGCAAATAGACCTGCCAGTGGATGTGCTAATGGATCTACCTCGGATCACGCTTGTTGGGCAAGTGCATATCTATATAGAAAATCATCGAGGTTTATTAGTGTTTTCAGATAAAGAAGTAAGATTGTTGTTAAAGCATGGTCAGTTATTAATTAAGGGGCAGTCCTTTGTTATTAAAACAATCCTTCCGGAAGAACTTTTGCTTGAAGGGATAATTGAGCAAGTGACGTTTTTAGAAGACGAACAGAAAGAGAAGTAAGGGAAACTTCCGTATGTGAAGTTTTTCTTCTTTATTCTAATGATTTGCCCCTACTATGTAGTTTATCCCGCTATTTATGGAAAATAAAACTCTTTATTTCATTTTCGTACGAGCTATTTTGCTAATTAAAGTGAAAAGTAGTGTGTCTACTTTTGGAAAGGTAGTGAAGGTAGTAGATGAAAAATAAATGGTTTATAAAGTGGCTTGGATATGTAAAGGTACGAATTGAAGGTAGAGGAGCGGAACGGTTCGTTAACGAATGTGTGCGTAGAAAATTATTAGTTTGGGACGTTAAGAAAATCGCTGATGAAACGTTAGTCTTTTGTATGCTATTACGAGATGTGAAAAAAATAAAGCCAATTTATAGAAAAAATGAGTGTAAACTATATTTTATTGGGCGTTACGGTTTTCCTTTTTGGAATAAGCGCCTAATTAAAAATAGTGGATTCTTAATTGGGTTTTTAATTTTCTTTTTTGGTATGATTGCATTATCGAATATGGTTTGGAAAATTGAAATTACAGGAGCGAAACCTGAAACAGAATATATATTGATGAAAGAATTGGACAAAATGGGTATTAAAAAAGGAAAATTACAATTCCAAATGCCTAGTGTAGAAGATGTACAACGTCATTTGACGGACAATATTAATGCGATTACTTGGGCAGGACTAGAAGTAAGGGGAACGACGTACCATTTTAAAATTGTTGAAAAAAATGAGCCGAAAAAAGAAAAGGAACAAAGGCCGCAAAATTTAGTGGCAAAAAAAGAAGCGATTGTTACAAAAACATTTGTTGAAGTTGGAAAACCAGTCGTTTTAAAAAATGATCATGTAGAAAAAGGGCAGCTTCTCGTATCAGGGATATACGGTAATGAGGAGAGTCCAACGATTGTTTCGGCGAAAGGTATTGTATATGGAGAAACGTGGTACACATCTGAGGTGAATGTACCACTCAAGACGCAATTTCAAGTATATACTGGTAATACGTATAATGAGCATTATCTTACATTTGGGAGTACGAAAATAAAAATATGGGGATTTCAGCATGATAAGTATAAGCGCTCCCGTACGGAAAGTGTAAAACATGATGTGAAATTATTTGGTTTTACACTGCCGATTGCATATGAAAAAGATATAGTGCGGGAAGAGGAAGAGGCGAACCGAGAATATACAGAAAAACAGGCAATGAAAGTAGCGAAAGAAATGGCTGAAAAAGAACTAAAGAAAAAATTGGATGAACATGCTATGATTGTAAGTGATAAGATTTTGAGTAAAGAGGTTGAGGCGGATCAACTAAAAGTCACTTTGCATTATACTGTGATTGAAAATATTGCAGAGCCACAACCGATATCCGAATCCGATATTCAAGGAGACTGAGTAATGGCAGAACAATTAGTAGAAATAAACCAACAATTGGAAAATACTAACGAAGCAATCGCTCTTTTTGGAGTTAATGATGCTCATTTGAAAGTAATTGAACGGGAACTGAATGTATCGATTGTAACTAGAGGTGAAACTGTTCATGTATCTGGAGCAGTTGAAAATGTGACACTCGTAGAAAAAATCTTACAGCAATTACTTGTTGTTATTCGAAAAGGTGTGTCAATTACAGAAAGAGATGTTGCGTATGCAATTCAGCTCGCACAACAAGGAAAAATTGCTCAATTTGAAGAGTTATATGAAGAAGAAATCTTTAAAACGGCAAAAGGTAAATCCATTCGTGTAAAAACGATGGGACAAAGAAGATATATTCATGCAATGAAGAAAAATGATATTGTATTTGGAATAGGACCTGCCGGGACTGGGAAAACATACTTAGCTGTAGTAATGGCTGTAAGAGCTTTAAAGCAAGGGTATGTAAAGAAAATCATTTTAACGAGACCGGCTGTAGAAGCTGGAGAAAGTTTAGGGTTTTTACCAGGTGATTTGAAAGAGAAGGTAGATCCGTACTTACGTCCATTGTATGATGCTCTGCACGATATTCTTGGACAAGAATATACGCAGCGTATGATGGAGAGAGGTGTAATTGAAATCGCGCCTCTTGCTTATATGAGAGGACGTACGCTCGATGATTCATTTGTTATTTTAGATGAAGCGCAAAATACAACGGGTGCACAAATAAAAATGTTTTTAACAAGATTAGGTTTTAGTTCTAAAATGGTTATTACGGGGGATCCCTCACAAGTAGACTTACCAAAAGGGGTAAAATCAGGGCTTACGCTAGCCTCTAACATTTTATCTGGTGTATCAGGTCTTTCATTCATTACGTTAGAACAAACGGACGTTGTAAGGCATCCACTGGTACAACGTATTATTGAGGCATATGATAAAATGGAATGATCCTATTTGTCAGGATCATTTCTTTTTGTATTAAGGTTGGCGAACGGCATATTTTTTACTATCATAAAAGATAAGAGAAATAAACTATAGGTACTGGTGTATAAAAATGTTACCTAAAAGTATCGTTGGCTAGAAGAAATGAAAGCTATAAATAGTTTCACTTTATTTCTAGAGAGGAGAAGGTATTGAAATCATGTTAAGATCTCAAGAAATTTCTAAGTGGTTTCGTAATTTACAACATTCGAAAAAACTAAGTTGGATTTCTTACGTTTTATTAGGAGCAGTGCTGTTTTTTGCACTTATGAATAATGTGAAACCAGAGCAATTAGATGTTGATATGTATTCTATTGCGAAAAAAACAATTCATTCTCCTATTAAAATTGAAGATAAGGTTATAACGGAAAGAAAAAAACAAGAGGCCGCTCAAAAAGTCGGGGATCAATATACATATAGAAGTGAATATAAACAAAATAGAGTAGATATTGTAAATGATGTTTTTGCTAAGGTGAATGAAGTAATTCAGGAGATGAAAGCTGCTGGACCTGAAGAGCAAAAAAAGATGACCGATGCGAATAAATTAGAAAAGTTGAAGAAGAAGTTGCCATCTAATTTAACGAAGGAATTATCGGATGAGAATTTATTATACTTTATTAATGCAGAACCGGATCAATTAGAATTAGCAAAGAATGCGGCTTTAACGTCTGTTAGCGTTATCATGGGTGGAAATATTAAAATGTCCGAAGAAATGGCAGCGAAAGAGCGATTTGTTAATGAAATGAAAAGCCTGAATGTGAATAGCGGATTGAAAGAAGCTGTGAATGCGCTAGGATCATATGCGATTACAGCAAACTATTTCTATGATCCGGCTGTAACGAAAGAGAAGAAGAAAGCAGAAGAAGATTTAGTTCCACCTGTTTATATTCTTCAAGGACAAGTTATTGTTAGAGAAGGTGAAACAATTTCAAGTGATATGTATAATCAGTTGAAATTAGTCGGTTTATTAGAGAAAGGTAATAGTTTTCAGCCTTATGTTGGATTAGCGGTGCTCATTGGTGTGTTACTATACTTTATGCATAAACAGTTTGAAGTATTTTTACAGCGGAAAAGAGAAGACAAACCGTACATTTTAGCATATATTACAATTTTGTCTATCACGATTGTTTTAATGAAAATTATTAGTTTGTTTCAAAAGCTTGAATATGCAGGAATTGCGTATGTTGTCCCAGTTGCGATGGGGACGATACTTGTAAAACTAATGATTGGCGATCGATTTGTATTTTTAACAAGTATGATTTTTTCTGTGTGCGGAAGTATTATGTTTAATGAAGGAGTAACAAGTACACTGAATTATAGTGTGGGTATTTATGTGTTATTAAGTTCATTATCAGTGAGTATTTTCTTAAGAGAAAAAAATCGTCGTACGATGATTTTACAAGCTGGTATACTCGTATCTATCTTAAATGTAGTCGTCTTGGCGGCGTTATTATTATTACGTAATGGGAATTTTTCACCTCTTGAAATTGGTACGCAATTATTAATGGCTTCCCTTTCAGGAATTATCTCATCCGTTTTGGCTATGGGGATATTACCATATTTAGAAAGTGGACTTGGAATTGTATCAAGTATGAAGCTTATGGAACTATCAAGTCCGAATCATCCGCTTTTGCGTAGAATTTTATTAGAAGCGCCAGGAACATATCATCACAGTGTAATGGTAGCGAATCTCTCTGAGGCAGCTTGTGAAGCAGTTGGAGCAAATGGTGTATTAGCGCGTGTAGGGGCGTATTATCATGATGTAGGAAAGACAGTACAACCGCAATTCTTTATTGAAAACCAGATGGGAATTGAGAATCCACATGATAAATTAGATCCTGTGACGAGTAAAGATATTATCATTGCTCATGTAACAGATGGAGTAAAGATGCTCGAAGAATACCATATTCCGCAAGAAATTATTGATATTGCTGGACAACACCATGGTACAACGCTCCTTAAATATTTTTATTATAAGGCGATTAAAGAAGATAAAGAAAAATATACAGAAGAGATGTTCCGTTATCCGGGATCAAAAGCAACTTCTAAAGAATCGGCAATCGTTGGTATTGCGGATAGTGTTGAGGCGGCGGTACGTTCTATGAATCATCCAACGCCAGAGCAAATTAATAATTTAGTACAAAGTATTATTAAAGATCGCCTGCAAGATGGGCAATTTAGTGAATGTGATTTGACATTTAAGGAACTACAAATCGTTGGAAAAACGTTATGTGAAACGTTAAATGGTATTTTCCATTCGCGTATTACATATCCGGAACCACCGGAAGAAAAGGAGAAAGAATGAGTTTATTAATTGATTTCATTGATGAAACAGAAGAAGTGAAAGAAGAATATGTGAATTTAATTCGTGAGATATTAGGAAAAGCAGCTCAAATGGAAAAAATAGAGGATGGTGCGGAGTTATCAGTGACATTTGTAGATAATGAACGCATTCGCGAGATTAATCGTGATTACCGAGATAAAGATCAGCCTACTGATGTCATTTCCTTTGCCATGGAAGAAATGGGAGAAGGGGAAATGGAAATTGTGGGCGCAGAAATGCCGCGTATGTTAGGTGACCTTATTATTTCTATTCCGAGAGCGAAAGAACAAGCTGAAGAGTATGGACATTCTTTTGATCGTGAACTTGGCTTTTTAGCGTTACATGGCTTTTTACATTTGCTTGGTTATGACCACATGACAGAAGAGGATGAAAAAGAAATGTTTGGAAGACAAAAAGAAATTTTAGAAGCATTTGGATTAGGACGATGAAAAAAGGAAAACTTATAGATAGTTTTGGATATGCTATAGCAGGTGTATTCTTTTGTCTTCGTCATGAACGAAATATGAAAATTCATTATGTAGCCGCAGTCATTGTTATATGCTGCGGCTTTTATTTCCATATTACGAAAGTAGAGTGGATGATATTACTTATTGTAATAGGAATTGTAATGAGCTTAGAGATGGTAAATACGGCTGTGGAAAAAACAGTAGATTTAGCGACTGCTGATATACATCCGTTTGCGAAAGTCGCAAAGGATGTCGCAGCAGGAGCGGTTTTGTTGTTTGCGATAATAGCCGTTATAATTGGTGCTATTATCTTTTTACCGTATGTGGTATAGTTGCATTCCAAAGCTTTTATTAAGCTTTGAAGGTGCCGTAAAGGCCTTTAATAAGAGAGTGTATCTATTCACAGCTGTGAACAGGAAGGATGCGGGAATATGAATAGTAAACAATTAATTCAAGAAGCAATCGAAGCGCGTAAACAAGCGTACGTACCATATTCTAAATTTCAAGTAGGTGCAGCATTATTAACACAGGATGGAAAAGTATATCGTGGATGTAATGTTGAGAATGCGTCATATGGCTTATGTAACTGTGCAGAAAGAACAGCTTTATTTAAGGCGGTTTCTGAAGGAGATAAAGAGTTTGTAGCTATCGCGATTGTGGCGGATACGAAGCGTCCAGTACCTCCTTGTGGAGCATGTCGACAAGTTATGGTAGAATTATGTAAACAGGATACGAAAGTATACCTATCAAATTTACATGGTGACGTTCAAGAGACAACAGTCGGAGAATTGTTACCAGGAGCATTTTTAGCGGAGGATTTACATGAATAGAAAAGGTTATAAATCAGGTTTTGTCTCTATTATTGGCAGACCGAATGTTGGGAAATCTACATTTTTAAATCGTATTATTGGTCAAAAAATTGCTATTATGAGTGACAAGCCACAAACAACTCGTAATAAAATTCAAGGCGTATATACAGAAAATGATTCACAAGTAATTTTCATTGATACACCAGGAATACATAAACCGAAACATAAACTAGGCGACTTCATGGTGAAGATGGCGCAAACGACATTAAAAGAAGTTGATATCGTTCTGTTTATGGTTAATGCTGTCGAAGGTTTTGGTCGTGGTGAAGAATTCATCATCGAGAAGTTAAAAGAAACGAAACAACCAGTATTTTTAGTTATTAATAAAATTGACCAAGTTCACCCAGAACAATTATTAGAGCTAATTGATCAATATCGCAAATTACATGACTTTGCAGAAATCGTACCAATTTCTGCATTAGACGGTAATAACGTAGAGGCTCTAATTGGTACAATTAAAAAGTATTTACCGGAAGGACCACAATACTATCCAGATAATCAAGTAACGGATCATCCGGAGAGATTTATTATTGCAGAGCTTATTCGTGAGAAAGTACTACATTTAACACGTGAAGAAGTGCCGCATTCTGTGGCTGTTGTTATCGATGCAATTCAAAAACGCGAGGGCGGGGCAGTTTATATTAATGCAACGATTGTTGTTGAACGTCCGTCGCAAAAAGGGATTATTATCGGAAAACAAGGGAAGATGTTAAAAGAAGTCGGTAAGCGAGCTCGTTTTGATATTGAAGCATTACTTGGTTCTAAAGTATTTTTAGAAGTATGGGTAAAAGTGCAAAAAGATTGGCGTAATAAAATGTCTCAGCTTCGTGACCTTGGTTTCCGCGAAGACGAGTATTAAAATAGAGTAAAGCTGTAATCAGCGGATGTTTTGTTCATCCGCTGATTATTGGTTTTTATGAGTTTTGATAAATTAGGAAAAATTTTTCTCACATGAAAATGGACAAAATGGGTCAATTTAATAACAACAAAGGAAATTGGTTTATAGGCTACGCTTATTGAGAAAGGTGGATTCTTATGCTAGATTTTACCTGGAAGTTTTTCTCCAAAACAGGAAGCATTGAGACGTATTTGCTTTTGAAAGAAATGGAAAAAGACGTAAACGATGAGATGGATCAACATGAAGAGGAGCTAGCGCATCTAGACTCTCCAATTTCTTGACCCGTTTTGTTCAAACCTTGGATGGTGACGAACATGTTTCAAAAAGTTGAGGGCATCGTTATCCGTACGACAGATTACGGAGAAACGAACAAGATTGTTACAATATTCTCAAGAGAATTGGGTAAGGTAAGTGCAATGGCAAGAGGAGCGAAAAAACCGAAAAGCCGGTTAGCATCTGTTTCGCAACTTATGACACATGGTCATTTTCTTATTCAAATGGGATCTGGACTTGGAACTTTGCAACAAGGCGAGATTATTTCAACTATGAAAGAAATTCGCGAGGATATATTTTTAACTGCTTATGCATCATTTATTGTTGAGTTAACTGATAAAGCAACAGAAGATAAAAAACATAATCCATATTTATTTGAAATGTTATATCAAACGTTGCATTATATGTGTGAGGGTGTTGATCCAGAAGTATTATCATTAATTTATCAAACGAAAATGCTTCCGGTATTAGGGATGCGCCCGTACTTTGATACATGTGCGATTTGTCATCAAGAAACAGATTTTGTCGCCTTCTCTGTTAGGGAGGGCGGTTTTCTGTGCTCACGTCATGCTGAGCAAGATCAGTATCGTATACCAGTGGGGGAAGCCGTTCATAAATTATTGCGTCTTTTCTACCACTTCGATTTACATAGACTGGGCAATGTATCAGTGAAGGATAGCACAAAAAAACAAATGCGTTTAGTATTGAATACATATTATGATGAATATTGCGGGATTTATTTGAAATCAAGACGTTTTTTAGAACAACTTGATAAGTTTCAAATATAATTTGGGGCCGTATACGGTCCTTTTTACATCCTTTCTTTTTCGAATAGCATATTTAGTATATAATATTTAAGAGATAGTATAACTTTTTTCGTTGTGCATTAAAGGTGGTGATTATCATAGAGCTGAATAAACGGCAAGAACATATCATTCAGATTGTAAAAGATCACGGTCCTATTACAGGGGAGTCAATTGCTGCGCAATTGGGATTAACACGTGCAACGCTAAGACCAGACTTAGCAATTTTAACGATGGCTGGTTATTTAGAAGCACGTCCACGCGTAGGTTATTTTTATACGGGTAAAACTGGGGGGCAGTTATTATCTGAAGCTGTTAAGAAAATTAAAGTACAAGATTATCAATCTAGACCGGTTGTAATTGATAAAAATGTATCAGTATACGATGCGATTTGTACTATGTTTTTAGAGGATGTAGGTACATTATTCGTTGTAGATCAATCGACTCTATTAGTAGGCGTTGTATCTCGTAAAGATTTATTACGAGCTAGCTTAGGGAAGCAGGATTTAACCTCACTTCCGGTTAATATTATCATGACAAGGATGCCAAACATTGCGATGTGTCGTAGAGAAGATTCTTTATATGATATTGCGATGGAATTAATAGAAAGACAGATTGATGCGATGCCAGTTGTAAAAGATACGAAACAAGGTTTAGAAGTGGTTGGACGAATTACAAAAACAAATATTACACGTGCGTTTGTAAACTTAGTAAATAACGAATAAGTGTAATTTGTTTAAAGTGAGGTAATGTAATGGATAATAAAATCGTATATGTCGTATCTGACTCTGTAGGAGAAACGGCTGATTTGGTTGTTCGAGCAGCAATGGGTCAATTCCCATTTGCTCCTGATATTAGACGTGTGCCGTATGTAGAAGATACAGGGACATTAAAAGAAGTGATTTCGATTGCTAAGAGCAATCAAGCACTTATTTGTTTTACGTTAGTAAAGCCTGACATGCGCCAATATTTAGTGACAGAGGCTGCAAAAGAAGGTGTAGAGGCATATGATATTATTGGCCCTCTAATCGATCAAATTGAAGAAATTACAGGGCAAGTGCCTAGATATGAGCCTGGTGTTGTTCGTAGATTAGATGAAGAATACTTTAAAAAGATTGAAGCGATTGAGTTTGCGGTGAAGTATGATGATGGTAGAGATGCACGTGGTATTTTAAAAGCAGATATCGTGTTAATTGGGATTTCGCGCACATCAAAAACACCACTTTCTCAATATTTAGCTCATAACAAACGTTTGAAAGTTGCCAACGTACCACTCGTACCAGAAGTAGATCCGCCTGAAGAATTATATCAAGTGGCTAAAGAAAAATGCTTCGGTTTGAAAATTACGCCAGAGAAGTTAAATCATATTCGAAAAGAGCGATTGAAATCACTTGGACTAAGTGACGGAGCAACATATGCCAATATTAATCGTATTAAAGAAGAGATTGATCACTTTGAGAATGTAGTTAGTAAAATAAATTGTCAAGTAATTGATGTATCGAACAAAGCGATTGAAGAAACAGCTAACATTATTGTGAATGCAGTGCAAAACCAAAAAATGTTTTAGCACATTTACCAAAGGTGAATGTGCTTTTTTCGCTCGTGAGAAACACAGTGCCTGCTGATTTCGTAATAGATGATAGCGAAGTGGTTATACTTATATTCTTCTGTCTTTTTATTATGCTAAAGATAGGGGGCTGCTATCCTGAAATAGAAGATGAAAAAATAAAGGGATATGTAGCGTAGTTGAAGAAAATATATTATAATAAAAAATTGTGATAAAAACCTATATTTTACGTTTAGACTTTAATTTTTCAGAATAAACTAGGGATAGGATTTAAGAAAAGACATGTAATTACGTTAAATCGACAAAATCTATACAAGAAAACGCACATTATGGAAGGATTCGCAGAAGGGATGTAGAATACAGAAATATGCAAAACATCAATATGGTATGAGTTGATGCAGATGCATATACTGTGAAGGCTGACAATTGTGCGAGTTGGAACGAAATTTCATGTCAAAATGTTGTTTGTCACATCGTATGCTCATCGTTTAAGGAAGTAGCGAGGGAATTTGGATCTATGTAGATGCTGAATAAGCAAAAGTTGATTTCTTTATATGTATCAACATGCAAAAAAAACAGATCTCGTGATCACATAGGATATGGTGCTTGCTAGTCTTCTTGTGAAAAAGTGCATATGTATTGTCCCCATGAGGTACATTTGTAATAGATGAGCAAATGGATACAATTTTATATAATAGGTACGTATCTGCGAAGTTACGCAGAAAAGAGTCTGCAAAATCGCTTGATAACGTGATCGACAACATTTTCTAATAAGTTTAGAAAAAATATTGTCGAATTATAAAGGAATTTTTCAATTTATATCGAATACAAAATACGACACGGAGATGGAGTTATGGGGAACAGAATTCCTGAAGAAGTTGTTGAACAAATTCGGACGTCATCCGATATTGTCGAAGTGATTGGTGAATACGTTCAACTTAGAAAACAGGGACGTAACTATTTCGGCCTTTGTCCGTTTCATGGTGAGAATTCTCCTTCATTCTCTGTTTCATCTGATAAGCAAATTTTTCATTGCTTCGGATGTGGAGAAGGTGGAAATGTATTTTCCTTTCTAATGAAAATGGAAGGACTGGCTTTTACCGAAGCTGTTCAAAAGCTAGGTGAAAGAAATGGAATTGCGGTTGCAGAGTATACATCAGGGCAAGGACAACAAGAAGACATATCTGATGACACTGTCATCATGCAACAGGCTCATGAACTTTTAAAAAAGTATTATCATCATTTATTAGTAAATACAGAAGAAGGAAATGAAGCACTTTCGTATTTGTTAAAACGTGGTATTACAAAAGAGATGATTGAGAAGTTTGAAATTGGTTATGCGTCACCTGCTTGGGATGCAGCAACGAAAATTTTACAAAAAAGAGGTTTATCGTTGTCTAGTATGGAACAAGCTGGTCTTCTCATAAGAAGCGAGAAGGATGGTAGTCATTATGATCGCTTCCGTGGAAGAGTTATGTTTCCAATCTATACGTTACAAGGTAAAGTGATAGCGTTTAGTGGAAGGGCGTTAGGAGATGACACTCCGAAATATTTAAATAGCCCAGAAACACCAATTTTTCACAAAAGTAAATTGTTGTATAACTTCCATCAAGCAAGGCCGTTTATTAGAAAACGTGGGCAAGTGGTCCTTTTTGAAGGGTATGCCGACGTACTAGCTGCGGTAAAAAGTGGTGTGGAAGAAGCTGTTGCGACAATGGGAACAGCTTTAACTGAAGAACAAGCAAAACTTCTGCGACGTAACGTTGAAACTGTTGTTCTTTGCTATGATGGTGATAAAGCAGGGCGAGAAGCGACGATGAAAGCAGGGCAATTATTGTTGCAAGTTGGTTGCCAAGTGAAAGTTACATCCTTGCCAGATAAGCTTGATCCTGATGAATATGTGCAACAATATGGGACAACTGCTTTTGAAAATCTTGTGAAATCAAGTATAAGTTTTGTTGGTTTTAAAATAAATCATTTGCGTTTAGGGAAAAATTTGCAAGATGAGTCGGGCAAAGAAGAGTATGTGAAAAGTGTTTTAAAAGAGTTATCGTTGTTACAGGATGCGATGCAGGCAGAATCATATTTGAAGTCATTATCGCAAGAATTTTCGTATTCAATGGAAACACTTTTGAATCAATTGCACCAATATCGCAAAGAACAAAAGGTACAACAAAAACAAGTAAAGCAGGTTTCTAAGCCGTCTCAAATTGTTCAAACAAAACCGAAGTTAACAGGTTTTGAAAGGGCTGAAAGAGAAATTATTTACCATATGTTGCAAAGTCCAGAAGTGGCCGTTCGTATGGAATCCCACATAGAAGATTTTCATACAGAAGAACATAAAGGGATTTTATATGAACTATACGCATATTATGAAAAGGGAAATGAACCTTCAGTCGGAACATTTTTAAGTTGGCTCTCTGATGAAAAGTTGAAAAATATTATTACTGATATTTCGACGGATGAATTTATTAATCCAGAATACACAGAAGAAGTGTTACAAGGCCATTTGGAGACGCTTAGACGTCATCAAGAAAAACTTGAAAAGATGGAAATCATCTTCAAGATAAAACAAATGGAAAAGACAGATCCTGTAGAGGCTGCTAAATATTATGTAGCATATTTACAAAATCAAAAAGCGAGAAAATAGCTTTTTTGATAAATTTTTAGTATAATGAATGTTTGTATCTCGCGTAAGGAGGGGAACAGATGGCTGACAAACCAGCTCGTTCTAAACAAATTGAAACTGAAATGACCCTTGAGCAAGTGAAAGAACAACTCACTGAGCTCGGAAAAAAACGTGGCGTTCTTACATATGAAGAGATTGCAGAACGCATGAATGGATTTGAAATTGAATCCGATCAAATGGATGAATACTATGAATATTTAGGTGAACAAGGGATTGACTTAGTTGGCGACAATGACAACGACGAAGGCCCTAATAATCGCCAAATAGCAAAATCGGAAGAAGAATTCGACCTCAATGATTTAAGCGTACCACCAGGGGTTAAAATCAACGATCCTGTTCGTATGTATTTAAAAGAAATTGGTCGTGTAGATTTACTATCTGCAGAAGAAGAAATTCGACTTGCAACGCGTATTGAAGAAGGCGATGAAGAAGCGAAACGTCGTCTTGCAGAAGCAAACTTACGTCTTGTAGTAAGTATTGCAAAGCGCTACGTGGGCCGTGGTATGCTTTTCTTAGACTTAATCCAAGAAGGGAATATGGGTCTAATTAAAGCGGTTGAAAAGTTCGATTATCGTAAAGGTTTCAAATTTAGTACGTATGCAACTTGGTGGATTCGCCAAGCAATTACACGTGCGATTGCAGACCAAGCAAGAACAATTCGTATTCCAGTTCATATGGTTGAAACGATTAATAAGTTAATTCGTGTACAACGTCAATTATTACAAGATTTAGGACGTGAACCATCTCCTGAAGAGATTGGTGAAGAAATGGATCTTGCTCCAGAAAAAGTACGTGAAATCTTAAAAATTGCACAGGAGCCAGTTTCTCTTGAAACACCGATTGGTGAAGAAGATGACTCCCATTTAGGTGATTTCATTGAAGACCAAGAAGCAACATCACCTGCGGACCATGCAGCGTATGAATTGCTAAAAGAACAATTAGAAGATGTGTTAGATACACTAACAGATCGTGAAGAAAATGTTCTACGTCTTCGTTTTGGTTTGGATGATGGACGAACTCGTACGCTTGAAGAAGTTGGGAAAGTATTCGGCGTAACGAGAGAACGTATCCGTCAAATTGAAGCAAAAGCATTACGTAAATTGAGACATCCAAGCCGCAGTAAGCGCCTTAAGGATTTCTTAGAATAGGCTACCTTTAAGTTTACTTCACCTTTGTGAAGTAAACTTTTTTATTTTGTTAATTTTTGTTAAACTTTAGCTGTCAGCAACGATTACAATTTCTTGTAATTTATTTTACAGAATTGTCTTTTGATTTGCAAATGCTCATTTTTCGATTTTTCGATTAATTTTGTTTATTCTATACAAAAATATATGTAGAAAAGTGAAAAATATGATGAGAAACGTTAGTAATTATCGAAATAATAAGCGATATAACAATAAAAAACAATAAACTGAATTTATGGAATATTTTTAACGATTAGCAGTTTACTCTTTTCTGATAGAGCGTTTTCAAGTACAATGGAAATGACTGAATCATCTAACTATTTAGGGGTATAGAGGGGGGAGAAGAGATATGAAACGTAATCCGCTGATTCCGTTCGCTCTTATTGCAGCATTGGGTATTATCGTTATGTTTGTATTTTCATTTCAGGGGCTAAATAAATCTAAAGAGTTAGCTGATGCAAAAAATGGCGGGAAACCAGCACAAACAGCATCCAAGCCAGAGGATATTGTGAAACAAAGCTGTACGAGCTGCCACGGTGATCAGTTACAAGGGGCGGTAGGACCTAATTTACAAAAGGTTGGTGGGAAACTTTCAAAGGATGAAATTAAAGAAATTCTTTCGAAAGGAAAAGGCAATATGCCTGCCAATATAGTTCCAGCTGATCAGGCCGCTAAAGTAGCTGATTGGTTATCAAAGAAAAAATAAAGTTCCGTATGACAAGCCTTTTGCTTATGCAAAGGGCTTGTTTTTCTATATTTTCTCAAATACGATGAATGATAGAGATGTGAATTGTTGTTATGGGCTTGCAACAACTACTATAAATTCATTATCATGGAGACAGACTGACAAGAGAAGGAGTAATGGAAATACATGAATGAAGTAAAGCTTTCAAAACGATTAGAAGAAGTTGTGCGTGAAATACCAGTAGGATCTACAGTTGCTGATATTGGATCGGATCATGCGTATTTACCGTGCTATACAATTATAAATAATATTGCTACTAAAGCAGTTGCTGGAGAGGTTGTAGATGGACCATTTCGCTCTGCACAAGCAACTGTAGCTGAAAGTGGCTTACAAGATAAAGTAGATGTGCGTAAAGGGAATGGATTAGCTGTTATCGCGCCAGGAGAAGTAGATGTAATTACGGTTGCTGGAATGGGTGGAGCGTTAATTCGTGATATTTTAGAAAGTGGTAAAGAAAAATTAGAAGGTGTAACACGTTTAATTTTGCAGCCGAACATTGCAGCGCATCACATTCGTGAATGGTTTATTGAGAATGGATGGGAGCTTATCCATGAAAAAATCGTAAAAGAGGATGGGAAAATTTATGAGATTTTAGTAGGGGAGCGAGGAAATATTACGGTTCCTTACTCTGAAAATAAACAGGCTGAATTATTTATGGGACCATTTTTAATGAAAGAAAAAAGTGAAGCTTTCGTTGAAAAGTGGGAAGGAGAATTGAAAAACTTCCAAAATATTTTAAAGCAGTTAGAACGTGCGGTTGATTCTGAAGAAATAAAAGCGAAGCGTGCGGAAGTTGAAGCGAAAATGAAAATGATAGGGGAGGTTTTATCATGAGTAAAATTCCAAATGGCCATGAAATTATTTCTTTATTTGAAAGTATGTATCCGAAGCATTTGGCGATGGAAGGAGATAAGATTGGGCTGCAAATTGGAGCGCTTAATAAACCTGTGCAACACGTATTAATTGCGTTAGATGTAACGGAAGAAGTTGTGGATGAAGCAATTCAATTAGGAGCGAATGTCATTATTGCGCATCACCCTTTAATTTTTAACCCGCTAAAAGCGATTCATACAGATAAGGCATATGGGAAAATTATTGAAAAGTGTATGAAAAATGATATTGCAATCTATGCAGCACATACAAATGTGGATGTTGCTAAGGGTGGGGTAAATGATTTACTTGCTGAGGCGTTAGGATTGCAAAATACAGAAGTTTTGGCACCGACATATGCAGAAGAAATGAAAAAAATTGTTGTGTTTGTGCCTGAAACTCATGCAGAAGAAGTAAGAAAAGCATTAGGAGATGCAGGTGCTGGTCATATCGGCAATTATAGCCACTGTACGTTTAGCAGTGAGGGTACAGGTATGTTTATGCCTCAAGAGGGAACAAATCCTTATATCGGGGAAACTGGGCAGTTAGAACGCGTAGAAGAAGTGCGAATCGAAACGATTATTCCAGCTTCATTACAGCGAAAAGTGATTAAAGCAATGGTAACGGCACATCCATATGAAGAAGTAGCATATGATGTGTATCCGCTTGATAACAAAGGTGAAACATTAGGGCTTGGAAAAATAGGATATTTACAAGAAGAAATGACACTTGGACAGTTTGCAGAACATGTAAAGAAATCATTAGATGTAAAGGGTGCGCGAGTTGTTGGAAAATTAAATGATAGAGTGCGCAAAGTAGCTGTACTTGGTGGTGATGGTAACAAATACATCAATCAAGCTAAATTTAAAGGAGCAGATGTATATGTAACGGGTGACATGTATTATCATGTGGCTCATGATGCGATGATGCTCGGTTTAAATATCGTCGACCCAGGACATAACGTTGAAAAAGTAATGAAGCAAGGCGTACAAAAGCAATTACAAGAAAAAGCAGATGCAAAGAAACTGAATGTACATATTCATGCTTCGCAATTACATACAGATCCATTTACATTTGTATAAGAAAAATAAAAACCGTTGCTCATGAAGGCAACGGTTTTTATTATTGTTCTTTTTTCACTTTTACACGAGGTAATATTTTTTGTAACGGTACTTTTCGAACTCTTTCCCATGTAGCAGGATTCATTGGGTCATATTGCTCTAAGAAAGCGATAACCTCTTTTGTAATTGGAGTTGGAGTAGAAGCACCTGCTGTAACAGCTACGTTTTCTACACCTTGTAGCCATTCTAATTTGATTTCACTTACATCTGCAACGCGGTATGCTTTCGTACCAGCAATTTCTTGTGATACTTGTGCTAAACGGTTTGAGTTATTACTTTTCGGATCACCGACAACAATTGTTAAGTCTGCAACATCAGCTTGCTTAGCAACCGCTTCTTGGCGAACTTGAGTTGCTAAACAAATTTCCTTATGGAATTCTGCCGTTGGGAATTTCTTCTGAATGTCCTCCATTAAATGTTGAACATCCCATTGACTCATCGTTGTTTGATTTGTAACTAAAATTTTATCCGTTGGAATTTCTAATGTTTTTAAATCATCGGCTTTTTCGATAAGATGAACGATATCAGGTGCGATACCAACTGCGCCTTCTGGTTCTGGATGATTTTTTTTGCCGATATAAATGACATGGTAACCTTCAGCCTTCTTTGCTTCAATAAGGTCATGTGTTTTTGTAACATCTGGGCAAGTGGCATCGATTGTTGTTAAACCTTTTTCTTTTGCACGTTGTTTAACTTCTGGAGAAACACCGTGTGCAGTGAAAATAACAGTACCAGAATCGATTTTATCTAAAATGTCTAATCGACTTGGACCATCTAATGTGATGATGCCATCTTCTTCGAATGCATCTGTTACATGTTTGTTGTGAACAATCATACCTAAAATATAAATAGGTCTTGGTAATGATGTATCTAATGCGGCGTTACGTGCAATAACCATCGCGTCCACAACACCGTAGCAATAACCACGAGGGGAAATTTTAACAATTTTCATATGAGTAATCCTCTCCTTCTAAACAAGGGATACTTTTGTGCATAGTCTTTTACATTATAAAGGAGGAGTGGATAGAAAACAAAGGATTGTTACACATATAGTTTTGGTTTTGTTGCTATTTTTTGAACAGGCTCCTCTCGTACTTCTTTTTCTATGACTGGCTCAATCACCATTTTTTTTCTTTTTCTTTTTTTGGGTGGAGGATGTGGAGTTGCTACCTCAACCTTTTCTGTTACGTCTTCAGTTTGATCTTCGGTTGGATTTTCTTCCGTACTTTTTCCAGAGGTGAGGATCTTAACAATGCTTGGTAGGTTACGCATAATGGGACCGTACTGTTCCACGACAGGGCTTACAGATTGAACGACTTGTGATACTTTTTCGATATTATTTATCATAGTAGTTGGATTCGAAATTAAATTCGAAAAAAAACTACCGATGCCACTACTTGATGCGGTTGGAGTTGTTGCGCCGCCGCGCGTTTCGTTTGATTCATACATTTGAGGAGGGACCATTTGCTCGGGATGCTGCTGCATGTATGGTTGATATTGCTGTTGATATTGCTGCGGGTATTGGTGTTGGTATTGTTGCTGATATTGCTGTCGATATTGAGGTGGCGGTTGCTGGTGCATCATTGGCGGTCCTTCCATTTGTCGATAAGGCGGAACCATTTGCATGTAAGGTTCGGTTGGATCGTGTTTTTTAAAGAGTTTAGCAAGAAATCCTTTCTTTTTTTGTGCCATCGGTGGTAGTTGTGGAATTGGGTATGGTGTATAAGGTTGCTGCCCTGGATTCGGATACATTTGTCTCATGGGGGATTTTGGAAACATGTGAGAAATCCTCCTTTCTTCAGTTAGGTATATACACATACAATATGCAATAAGAGGGAAGAAGGTTAGTTTTTGAAGTAAAAACCTAAACTAAAGATGGATTTTACTTGTAGATTTCGATATAATGTAGACTTGACTGATTTGTGCGCGCAGTAGAAATTTAGAAAGAAGGTGTAACTTATGACACAACAAACTTTTACACAGTATGATTTTAAACCATTTTTAATAGATGCAGTTCGTGAACTACGCTTTACAGAGCCGACAGGAATTCAGCAGAAAATTTTCCCGGTCGTGAAAAAAGGTGTAAGTGTAATTGGACAATCCCAAACAGGTTCTGGGAAAACACATGCATACTTACTTCCTACATTGAACAGAATTAACCCAGGTCGTGAAGAAGTACAACTTGTTATTACAGCGCCTACTCGTGAGTTAGCACAACAAATTTACGAAGAAATCGTGAAATTAACAAAGTTCTGTACGGAAGATCAAATGATTACAGCACGTTGTTTAATTGGTGGAACTGATAAACAACGATCAATTGAGAAGTTGAAAAAACAACCTCATATTGTAGTTGGAACGCCAGGACGTATTAAAGACTTAGTAGAAGAACAAGCACTGTTTGTTCATAAAGCAAATACGATTATTGTCGATGAAGCAGACTTAATGCTTGATATGGGATTCATTCATGATGTAGACAAGATTGCAGCACGCATGCCTAAAAACTTGCAAATGTTAGTTTTCTCTGCAACAATTCCTCAAAAACTAAAACCGTTTCTGAAGAAATACATGGAGAATCCAGAGCATATTCATATCAATCCAAAACAAGTTGCGGCTGGAAATATTGAGCATTATTTAGTGCCTTCTAAACATCGTAACAAAATCGATTTAGTGAAAAGAATGTTACTACAATTTAAACCGTATTTAGCAGTTGTTTTCACGAATACGAAGAAAATGGCAGATCAGGTTGCTGACGGATTAACGGAACGCGGCTTAAAAGTTGGACGAATTCACGGAGATTTATCACCTCGTGATCGTAAAAAAATGATGAAACAAATTCGTGACCTTGAATTCCAATATATTGTTGCAACTGATTTAGCAGCGCGTGGTATTGATATTGAAGGAATTAGTCATGTTATTAACTACGAACTTCCATCAGATTTAGATTTCTTCGTTCACCGAGTGGGAAGAACAGCACGTGCAGGCCATTCAGGTATTGCAGTGACGATTTATGATCCAGCAAACGAAGAAGCGTTAGATAGTTTAGAAAAACAGCGTCATATCGAGTTTAAACATGTAGATTTACGCGGAGATGAGTGGGCGGATTTAGGTGAACGTCGTCGTCGTAAGAGCCGTAAAAAACCAAATGATGAACTTGATGTTATGGCAACGAAAGTTGTTAAAAAGCCGAAAAAAGTAAAACCAAACTATAAACGTAAACTTGCAACAGAACGTGACAAAGTGAAGAGAAAATATAGCAATAAAAAAAGATAAGGGATTTCCCTTATCTTTTTTTATCCCGCTATTTACGGGGATAATAATCAGTGGAGAATGGAAAAAACAATTCACTACATATTTCTACAAATTATGCTATCATTATATCTATTGTATATTGAAGAGGTGATTGTATGTTAAAGATTGGATCTCATGTTTCTATGAGTGGTAAGAAAATGTTATTAGCAGCAAGTGAAGAGGCTGTTTCATACGGTGCAACGACGTTTATGATTTATACAGGTGCACCGCAAAATACAAGAAGAAAACCAATTGAAGAATTGAACATAGAAGCAGGGAGAAAACATATGGAACAAAACGGTATCGAAGAGATTATCGTACATGCGCCATATATTATTAATGTTGGAAATACGACGAAGCCAGAAACATTCCAATTAGGTGTAGATTTCCTTCGTATGGAAATTGAGAGAACATCAGCATTAGGTGTGGCAAAACAAATCGTTCTTCACCCAGGTGCGCACGTTGGTGCAGGGGCAGACGCTGGTATTCAACAAATTATTAAAGGACTGAATGAAGTATTAACGCCAGATCAGACGGTGAACATTGCGTTAGAAACGATGGCAGGAAAAGGAACAGAATGCGGCCGTAGCTTTGAAGAAATTGCAAAAATTATTGATGGTGTAACATATAATGAAAAACTATCAGTATGCTTTGATACATGCCATACGCACGATGCAGGATATGACATAGTAAATGACTTTGACGGTGTATTAAACGAATTTGATAAGATTGTTGGTATCGATCGTTTACAAGTACTTCATATTAATGATAGTAAAAATGTACGCGGCGCAGGAAAGGACCGTCATGAAAATATCGGTTTCGGACATATCGGTTATAAAGCATTGCATCATATTGTGCATCATCCGCAATTGATGCACGTACCAAAAATTCTTGAAACGCCATATGTAGGTGAAGATAAAAAGGACAAGAAGCCGCCATATAAATTAGAAATCGAAATGCTGAAAAATGGTACTTTTGATGAAGGACTTCTTGAAAAAATTAAAGCGCAATAAGGACCCCAACATCCCCTCCTTATTTTAGTAGTTGCTGAAATAAAGTATTTACTTGTTGAGCAGTAGCGGGCGAGGTTACTTGAGCTATTTGTTTTAAGAGCGCTAGTCGTTCGTCATTATCGTAAATGTTAATATTCTTTCCTTTCATAAGTCCAACAATTTGATCAGCTTGTGCAGTCGTAATTGGAACGTCATATTCTTTACTATATTTCAATAATTCCTTTGTAGAAATATGATTTAATTTTTTATTTACAAGTTGTTTAATGAGGTTCATCGAGTTATCCTCCTTCACACGTTCTTCTATCGAAATATATGAGTACGTAGCTTGTACATATTCGTATAGAGTTTCTTTTTTCATGAGAAAAAGAAGCGTATGTTATAATATAAGGACAAAACTATAGAAAAAGAGTATAGGGAGGACTTATGGAGCAAAAGCAACATCGAAAAGAAAGTGTTATCCATCTTATGTATCGTTTAGTTATGATTATTTTTGGGGCAGCATGCGCAGCGGTAGCGATTGAATTGTTTTTAATGCCAAATAAAATTATTGACGGTGGAATTATTGGTATTTCTCTTATATTAGATTATCTTACTCCTAATATTTGGTGGTTAAGTTTCTCTACTTTGGTCGTTATTCTCAATATCCCATTTATGTATTCGGGTTATAAGCAAATTGGAAAAACGTTCATGTTATCTTCGGCGTTCGGTATTGTAGCTCTAGCGTTTATTGAATCAACTTTACATGCTGTTCCGCCATTTACAACAGAGCCAATTTTAGCTACAGTGTTTGGTGGTCTTATTTTAGGTCTTGGTGTAGGGCTCGTTATTCGTCATGGTGGATCAATGGACGGAACAGAAATTATGGGTATTTTATTAACGAAGAAATTACCTTTCTCCGTAGGCGAATTTGTAATGTTTGTGAACTTATTCATTTTTGCATGGGCAGCATTTGTATTTGGTGTTGAACAAGCGATGTATTCTGTGATGACGTACTACATTGCATTCAAAACAATTGATACAGTCATTCAAGGTTTAGATGAAACGAAAGCTGTTTTAATTGTATCAGATCAATATGAGGAAGTATCAAATGCGATTTTGCATCGTCTTGGTCGTGGAACTACGAAGCTTGTAGCGAAAGGCGGTTACACGGATAAAGAAAAAGAAGTTATTTATGCAGTGGTAACACGTCTAGAAGTGACAAAGTTAAAATCAATTGTGTATGAAATTGATGCGAATGCGTTTGTTACGATTATGAGTACACAAGAGACAAATGGTGGTAAGTTTAAATCAGCTATTCACTAAAAAATTAATTATAATATCTTTTGAAAGCAGAGAATTTTTCTCTGCTTTTTGTTATAATAGTAAGGTTTCTTGAAAAAGTAGATATATTTTAGGCAGATTGGTTTACAACTATAATAAGCTGTACTATAATTCAAATAGATATAAATCGGAATCATTCTG
The DNA here is from genome assembly GCF_055902415.1 of Bacillus sp. SSR7. Taxonomy (NCBI): domain Bacteria; kingdom Bacillati; phylum Bacillota; class Bacilli; order Caryophanales; family Bacillaceae; genus Bacillus; species Bacillus sp. SSR7. Next base: position 222,231 of record NZ_JBVVXV010000002.1, read on the forward strand.
AATTAAAATAGGTGAGATGCTATGAACAATATATTAGAAATAGAAGGATTATCATTTCGATATGAAGATCGAAATGTGTTAGAAGATATAAATTTGCAAGTTCCGAAGGGAGCTTTTTTAGGTTTAGTTGGACCAAATGGTTCTGGGAAATCAACGTTGCTAAAATGTTTATTAGGCGTTTTAAAGCCAAAACAGGGAAGTATTCGTTTGTTTGGTGTTGATAGTAAGAAGTTTAAAGAATGGAACAAAGTTGGTTATGTGTCGCAAAAGGCAAATAGCTTTAATTCTGGTTTTCCGGCAACTGTGTTTGAAGTTGTGTCAATGGGACTCGTTTCGAAAAAAGGGCTATTTCGCTTTTTCACGAAAAGCGATAAGGAAAAGGTAGAAAAAGCGATTGCTGATGTAGGAATGAGTGAGTTTCAAGGGCGCAATATCGGAGAACTTTCTGGTGGACAACAACAGCGTGTATTTATTGCTCGTGCGCTCGTTAGTGATCCTGAATTACTTATTTTGGACGAGCCTACTGTTGGAATCGATGTGAAGAATGTAGAAAGTTTTTATGAGATATTAGAGGATTTAAACAAGAGGTTAGGAATCACATTAATTCTCGTTACGCATGATATGGGAGCTGTTACCGAGAAAGTAACACATGTTGCATGCTTAAACCAACATTTACATTTCCATGGAAATGTAGAGAAGTTCCGAGAGTTAGAAGATGCAGAAATGTCCGTCTTATATGGACATCATGTTCATCGTTTAGAACACGAGCATGAGCATCACGGGAGGATATAATGATACAAGATTTTTTACAATATGACTTTTTACGTAACTCTTTATATGCAGGGATTTTAATAGGACTTGTTGCGCCACTTATCGGTGTATTTGTTGTCATTCGTCGTATGTCGCTTATTGCAGATGCGTTAAGTCACGTGACATTATCGGGTATTGCTGCAAGTTTATTACTAGAAAAAACAATTTTCACAGGGGGATTTTTAAATCCTTTATATATGGGTATGATTTTTTCTATGGGTGGAGCGTTACTTATTGAAAAACTACGTACTGTATATAAACATTATCAAGAATTAGCGATTCCGATTATTCTTTCAGCAGGAATGGGAATTGGCGTTATTTTTATATCACTTGCAAATGGATTTAACACAGATTTATTTAGTTATTTATTTGGGAGTGTAAGTGCTGTAACAAGTACGGATTTAATAATCATTGGCATTGTAGCAATTGTTGTTATTGTAACGATTACTTTATTATACAAAGAGCTGTTTTTACTATCTTTCGATGAGGAATACGCTGTATCAACCGGTTTGAGTGCAAAGTGGATTCACTTTATTTTCATTATATTGGTTGCGCTTGTCATTGCGGTATCAATGCGTGTAGTGGGGGTTCTTCTCGTATCATCATTAATGACGTTACCAGTTGCAGCAAGTATTCGTATTGCGAATGGATTTAAACAAACAATTTTCTTCTCCATTTTATTTGGTGAAATTGCAGTAATTGGTGGAATGTTTGCTTCGTATCAACTTGATTTAGCACCAGGTGGTACAATTGTTATGATAGCGGTTCTTATTTTAATTGGTGCGATTTTATGGAAAAAGAAAAAAACTGCATAAAGTAGGGATAGATATGAATCTAACAGAAGCTTTACGCCTAATGAAAGATAAAGGATACAAACATACTGGGAAAAGGGAAGAAATGCTCAGGTTATTTGCAGCTCACAATCGTTATTTAACGGCGAAGGACGTTCTAGAGCATATGAAGGATGATTATCCAGGTCTTAGCTTTGACACGATTTATCGTAACTTAACGGTGTTTGCTGAAATCGGTGTTTTAGAACAAACGGAATTAAACGGTGAAAAACATTTTCGTTTTACATGTTCTATTATGGAACATCATCATCATTTTATTTGTTTAGATTGCGGAGGGACGAAAGAGATTACTTCTTGCCCGATGGATTTTATGAATAAAGATTTTAACGGTTATGAAGTAACTGGTCATAAGTTTGAAATATATGGCCGTTGTCCAAAATGTGCAAAGTAAAAGCTCGTCAGTTCTATAACTGACGAGCTTTTTTACGTAGAAAAGAAGGTTGCTCACAAATGTTGTGGGCAACCTTCTTTTTATTGTTCTTGTGTTTCTTTTTCTTTTTCTCGTTCAGCAGCCATTTCAGCAGCAATTACGTCGATTTCTTTTTTCAGTTCTTCTACCATTATTTCTTCTGGTACTTTACGAACGACTTGCCCTTTGCGGAATAATAGTCCTTCTCCGCGCGCGCCGGCAATACCGATATCAGCTTCACGAGCTTCACCAGGACCATTTACAGCGCAGCCAAGTACTGCAACCTTAATTGGTACTTGTAGTGTAGAAATGTACTCTTCCACTTCATTAGCGATACTAATTAAATCAATTTCAATACGACCGCAAGTTGGACAAGAAATAAGTGTTGCTGCATTAGATGCAAGGCCGAATGACTTTAATAGTTCACGCGCAACTTTTACTTCTTCAACTGGGTCAGCACTTAATGAAATACGTAGTGTATTTCCGATGCCTTTACTTAAGATTGCTCCAAGACCAGCGGCACTTTTTACAGTTCCTGCAAATAACGTTCCAGATTCTGTGATACCTAAATGTAGTGGATAATCAAAAGCACGTGCAGCTTTTTCGTATGCTTCAATTGCCAAGTTAACATCAGAGGCTTTCATAGATACGATAATATCATGGAAATCTAAGTCCTCTAAAATTTTAATGTGATGTAGGGCGCTCTCAACCATACCATCTGCAGTTGGGTATCCGTACTTTTCTAAAATGTGACGCTCTAATGAACCTGCGTTTACACCGATACGGATTGGAATACCACGTTCTTTTGCTGCATTTACAACAGCTTCTACTTTATGGCGACGACCAATGTTACCTGGATTGATACGTACTTTATCAATGCCGCCTTCAATTGCTTTTAAAGCAAGGCGATAATCAAAATGAATATCAGCAACAAGCGGAATGTTGATTTGTTTTTTAATATCAGCAATAGCATTTGCTGCGCGTTCGTCTGGAACAGCAACACGCACGACTTGACAACCAGCTTCTTCTAAACGTTTAATTTCAGCAACTGTTGCTTCAACATCATGTGTTTTTGTTGTTGTCATACTTTGTATAATTAATTCATTATTACCGCCAATTGTTAAATTACCGACTTTAACTGGACGTGTTTTTGTACGATGAGTCATTTCATTCACGAATAGATCGCTCTCCTTATAAAAGAAGTTTCTTATTTAGTCCCTTATATCAATGATAGTATACGTGATACAGGGCTATAGAAACCGAAGTGCTCGGTTTCACTTTTACTATTGTATCAGCGCCTTTATGTAATTGACAAGGATTAAGTGATTGCTTATTGATATAACGGGAATTTATAAGACTTTCCAAGTTGTATTTTTGTAGCAGTTGTATTTTTATTTAATTGTTTAAAATCATCAATTACTTTTTCGATAGAAGGAATTTTCTTCTTATTAATCGCTTCTGTAATGGAAAGAACCGTATCACCTGTTTTGACTTCAATTGTTTTATAAGTGACATCTGTTTCTTTTTCCGCCTTGTTTTCTTTCTTTTGTTTTGTATTTGTACTTTCTTGTTTTATCGTTTCGGCCGCATTTGTCTTTTTATATGAACTTAACATCGGTAAAGTGCCGATTTTTATATCGTAATAAAATATATAACCAAGAACAAGCACGAATAAGAATATACCTAATCTCTTCATATTCTTCACTCCTTTGCTAGGAATATATGCTTGTCCAAAAAAAAAATGCCTATTTAGGCATTTTTTTCGTTCGGTTTTGGAACTTCTTTAATTGTTAAGTATAGAACAATTAAAACAACTGCGATATAAATGAATGTTGAGCCAGGTACAACGATTTTGAATAAATCCATAATCATAAAGAAGATTGTTGGAATTGTGTAGCTGTAGGCAGTTAACGTCCATACTTGCTTATAAGATAATTTACGTTGACCACTCATAGCAGAACCGATAAACGCAAGTAAAGTAATTCCTAAGAAAGTAATGAACAATTGGAATAGATATACTAAGACTCCGATAACAGCTAGTAAAATTGGATAAATACTATCGAATACAGAAATGAAATCTTGCAAATCTTTTTTCTCAAGAGATGTCCCTAATAAATCATTGTAGGAGTATGTTTGCGTCTGGCCATTTCCTATAGAAACTACTTTATCTTTTAAAATAAATAAACCAGTTTTATTTTGATACTTTTCGATATCTGTTGTATTTGGATCAAATACGAAAAGAGCATCTCCCTCTTCTTTTTGAATAGGTTGTTCAATATCAGCTTTTAGTTCACCATTTTCGATTTTAAAATCAGGTAAATCTTTTTCAATTGCTTGATTTACCATAGTAACACTATCTTGGATAAAGCTACCGTAAAAGAATGTTCTTGGAATAGTAGTGATTAGACAAAGTAGCATAATATACAAAATGGTTTTTCCGATTTTTTGAAAACGGAATAGCGCCATATCTTTAGGCGAATATACGCTTTTGACTAATTGGGTAAATATGGACATAGATTCACTTCCTTTATGTATGTATAAAATCATTGTAACGTAGGAATCTAGGGAATCTCAAGATATATTATATTTACATATAGTAGAGATAACTAAATTTCTTTTTATTAATTTTCTTCTTTTAAATGAGAAAAATACAATTGACACTTTTCTTTTCTATATGGTAAATTTATCTTACATTTCTTAAAGGATATATCCGATAGGAATTCCTTTATTTGATGTATTGTTACATACATAATTGTGGACCCTTAGCTCAGCTGGTTAGAGCAGACGGCTCATAACCGTCCGGTCGTAGGTTCGAGTCCTACAGGGTCCATATCCATTTCACGTGTTTATTATGTCAGTAGGAAGCTTCCTTGTAGAAGGGGGCTTTTTTTATGAAATATATGAGCATTTTAATTGAAAAGAAGTGGGAATTTTGCTACTTTAATGATAGCAAGACAATGTGATTTATTTGTTTGCACCCTATGGCAATTAGGGTAGAATGTAGTTGTATGTCACTTAAGTGGCAATACATAAACTGGGAGGAATATAACAATGGCAAAACACGAATTACCAAATTTACCTTATGCGTATGATGCTTTAGAGCCTCACTTTGACAAAGAAACAATGAACATCCATCATACAAAACACCATAACACGTACATCACAAACTTAAACGCTGCTTTAGAAGGTCATGCAGAATTAGCTGACAAAAGCGTAGAAGAATTAGTTGCAAACTTAAACGAAGTACCAGAAGCAATCCGTACAGCAGTACGTAACAATGGTGGCGGACATGCTAACCACACATTCTTCTGGACGATCTTATCTCCAAACGGCGGCGGACAACCAGTAGGCGAACTTGCAACTGCAATTGAAGCGAAATTCGGTAGCTTCGATGCATTCAAAGAAGAATTCGCAAAAGCTGGCGCAACTCGCTTCGGTTCTGGTTGGGCTTGGTTAGTAGTAAATAATGGTGAGTTAGAAGTAACAAGCACGCCAAACCAAGATTCTCCTCTAACTGAAGGTAAAACTCCAGTTATCGGTTTAGATGTTTGGGAACATGCTTACTACTTAAATTATCAAAACCGTCGTCCAGACTACATCGGTGCATTCTGGAACGTTGTAGATTGGAACGCTGCTGAAAAACGTTACCAAGAAGCAAAATAATTGTAATAACGATAGAAAAAGCTAGGAGAATGCTCCTAGCTTTTTTCTATGCTTTCCTTTTACATAATTGGGCTTGTCTTTGGAAGACTAGAACATGAAGTAAAGGAGAGTTGTGTATGAAGTGGAAACATATAATTGGTGACGTTGAAGTGAATCGGGATTTAGTGTTATTACTCTTTATTGGAGGTTTATACACGCTCGCAATTTCTTTATCGAATACGTTTGTTAACATTTATTTATGGAAACAAACACAAAATTATGTGAATCTCGGCTTGTATAATTTGGCCAGCGTTGTATTGCAGCCCCTCACATTTCTTATAGGTGGGAAATTAGCGAAGCGTATTGATCGCTCGATCTTGTTACGAATAGGCGTAGGCACGTTAGCAATTTTTTTTATCGTTGTTTTAGTAGCGGGAAAAAGCGCTTCTCACTATATTTTATTAATGGGGGCTCTTTTAGGAGTCGGATATGGTTTTTACTGGCTCGCGTTTAACTTATTAACATTTGAGATTACAGAACCAGAAACAAGAGATTTCTTTAACGGGTTTCTTGGGCTTCTTACATCCTTCTCTGGCATGATTGGACCGATAGCAGCTGGATACACAATTTCACGTATGGAGAAGTGGAGTGGTTATACGGTCATATTCTTCCTCTCGTTACTGTTATTTGCAATTGCTGTCGTTTTAAGCTTTTTTGTATCTAAGAGAGAATGTGAAGGGCGTTATGAGGTTACACAAGTTTTGAAAGAGCGACGGATTGATAAAAATTGGGGGAGAATTACACGTGCTCATTTTTTCCAAGGATTGAGAGAGGGAACATTCATTTTTGTTATTTCAGTATACGTGTACTTAGCAACTGATAGTGAGCTTGCATTAGGGAAATATAGCTTAGTAAATTCTGCTGTATCATTTGTATGTTACTATTTAGTTGCTCGTATGTTAAAGAAAGAGTGGCGAAAAAAAGCAATTTTACTTGGAGGCATTATTTTATATGCTGTCGTATTTTTAGTTATATTCAATGTTACATACACAAAATTACTTATTTATGCAGCATGCATTGCGATTGCATACCCTATTTTACTCGTTCCATATGGATCGATGACATATGATGTAATTGGTAGAGCGAAAAATGCGAGAGAGTGGCGTGTAGAGTATGTTGTTGTCCGAGAATTATGGTTAAATGCTGGGAGAATTTGTTCAGTTTTAAGTTTTTTATGTGCTGTATTATTCTTTCCGCCTGAAAAGAGTTTACCTTTCTTACTATGTATTTTAGGTGCTGGACATTTTCTTATTTATTTTGCAGTTAAAAATGTCAAATATGATGAAGGAAATGCAGGGAACACAAGTGTTGTAGCACAAGGAACCACGCAGAATCAAACAGAACCAGAAGGTTAACTTATCGTTTGTTTTATGCTAGAATAGAAAAAGATGTAAGACAGCAGTGAGGACACCTGTATGAAGGTGTCCCTTTCAAATTACATAGCTGTTGGTAGAGGGGGTTTGTATGGGCAAGAAACAGAAACAACAAAAGAAAAAGACTCACGTTCCTTTTCGGTTAAACGTGCTGTTTTTCTGCGTGTTTTTAATGTTCTCCGCGGTTATTGTAAGGCTTGGTTATGTACAAATTGTTCGCGGTGAGGAATATAAGAATGAAGTGGAGAGGAAAGAAAACTCGACGATAAGTAATCCTGTACCACGTGGGAAAATATTTGACCGTTATGGGCGACCTGTAGTAGATAATGCAGCTGTACGTACGATTACATTTACAAAAATGAAAGGATCAACTGCAGAGGCTCGCTTAGAAACAGCGAAAAAATTAGCAGATTTGATTGAAGTACCGACAGATAAATTAACAGATCGCGATAAAAAAGATTATTGGCTTGCTATTCATAAAGAAGAAGCGCAAGAAAAAATTACGAAAAAAGATCGTCAAGAGTTTAAAGATAAAAAAATTGACGATAAAGAATTAGATGAGCGTCAACGAAATCGCGTGACGGAAGAAGAAGTGAATCAATTATCCGCAAAAGATTTAGAAGTACTAGCGATTAAAAGCAAAATGGACGGCGGATATGCGATGACGCCACAAGTCATTAAAAAGGATGCTACAGAACAAGAATATGCTATTATTAGTGAAAATCTAGCAGCATTACCGGGTGTAGATACGAATGTTGATTGGGATAGAAAATACGTTTATGATGATCTATTCCGAAGTGTACTTGGCGGGGTGTCAACGTCTGATGAAGGTTTACCGAGAGAAAGACTAGATTACTATCTTGTTCGTGATTATAACCGAAATGACCGCGTAGGAAAAAGTTATCTTGAGCAGCAATATGAAGATAGTTTGCACGGTAATAAAGCGGAAGTGAGAAATATTACGGATAAAAACGGTAATATTTTAGAAACGATTAATGTATCAAAAGGGCAAAGTGGTAACAATCTGAATTTAACAATTGATATGGAATTACAAAAGCGTGTAGAAGAAATTATCACGAAAAATTTATTGAGATATAAAGGGGGACAACCTCTTTTAGATCGTGCATTCGTTGTAATGATGAATCCAAAAAATGGTGAAGTTTTATCTATGGCAGGGAAACAGTTAGTAGAAGAAAATGGCGAAACGAAAGTGCAAGATTTCGCATTAGGAACGATGACAAGTTCTTATCCGATGGGATCAACTGTAAAAGGTGCGACAGTACTTACTGGGTATCAGACAGGTGCCATTCAACCAGGTTCAGTTCAACTTGATGAACCAATCAGATTAAAGGGAACGCCACAAAAATCTTCGTGGAAGACGATGGGATACATTAATGATTTAACAGCATTAAAAATGTCTTCTAACGTATATATGTTTAAAACAGCGATGAATATCGCAGGTGTTCAATATGTGAAAGGTGGTACGTTAGATATACCACAAAAAGCATTTGATACGATGCGATATTATTTCGGGCAGTTTGGACTTGGTGTAAAAACAGGTATCGATTTACCAAATGAATCTGCGGGTCAAACAGGTAGAGGAAATCAGCCAGGTTTCTTATTAGATTTATCAATTGGGCAGTATGACACTTATACACCACTTCAATTAGCACAGTATGTTTCAACAATTGCAAATGGTGGTTACCGTATGCAGCCGCAAGTTGTAAAAGAAATTCGTCAACCAGAAGCGAAACAAGGTGAAGTTGGAAAAGTCGTTCATTCAATGGAACCGAAAGTACTAAACCGTATTGATATGCCTGAATCACAAATTAAACGTGTTCAGGAAGGATTTAGACAAGTATTTAATGAGTCTGGTGGTACAGCTGCGAAATACTTTACAGGCGCATCATATAAAGCTGCTGGTAAAACAGGTACAGCTCAAACTGTGTATGGCGGAGATAAAGAGATTGGTAGAAAAGCAAACGGTGAGCGTAAAGAAACATATAACTTAACATTAGTAGGTTATGCGCCACTTGAAGACCCTGAAGTAGCATTTTCTGTTGTTGTACCTTGGGTAGATGATAAATCAGGTATTAACGGATATATTAGTCGTGACATTATGGACGCGTACTTTGATTTAAAAAAAATAGAAAATGGTGAAGCTACAAAGGAAGAAATAGATAATAAAAAGAAAAATAAAGAGCAAGATGATGAATAAAAAAGTTTTAAAAAAGCACACTATCTGAAAAGATAGTGTGCTTTTTTTTATGGTTCATGCATACGTTTTAATAAAGTGGACAAGCAGATCATATCGGAATTTTAAGGGATCTCACAAATGATACGTATGTATTCACTATGGGAGCGATTTTATGGACCAATCCTCAGTGAAGATGAACAGTGGTTACGGATTAATAATTTACCTAATGTTGATTCTTGTGGAACTTTACAAAACTTTTACAAACAATTAAAACCGAATTAATAGTTTAGCAGTATTCTTATATCTGTAATCCTGTTATTTCCGGTTACTTCTAGGAGGAAGAACACGTGAAATGGATAAGTGCATCGATTAAAGTTTTCATACTGTCGATATGTTTCTTTTATGTTGGCACGTCTACTGCATTTGCTGTGAATGAAATGGGAGAAGTGAGAGTTGATGGATCCTCAACGGTTTTTCCTATTATAGAAGCAGTAGCGGAGGAATATACAAAGGTGCATCCGAACGTGAAAATTTCCATCAGTGTTTCTGGAACAGGAGGAGGGTTTAAACGTTTCAGTAAAGGAGAAGTAGATATAAATAATGCTTCGAGAGTAATGAAACAAGTGGAAGAAAATGAAATGAAGAAAAACTCCATTCAGTTTACACCGTTTGAAGTTGCCTACGATGGTCTTACAATCGTTGTGAATCGTCAAAATACTTGGGTAGACAATATGACGGTAGACGAGTTACGTCTATTATGGAGTGAAGATGAAAGTGAAAAGCGATGGTCACAAATTCATTCATCATGGCCACGTGAACAGGTAAAGTTTTATGCGCCAGGTGTAGACTCTGGTACGTATGATTATTTTCAAAATGTCATCTTACAAAAAAGTCGCATTGTAAAAAAAGTCTCTTTGTCTGAAGATGATCAAGTTATTATGCAAGGGGTAATGAATGATAAAAATGCCATTGCTTTTGTAGGATATGCTTATTATATGGCCAATCGAGATAAGGTGAGAGCAATAAAAGTAAATGGTGTACTTCCGACGAAAGATACCATTCAATCAGGTGAGTATAAGCCGTTATCTAGGTCGCTATTTGTTTATGTGAATCATGCATCTATCCGAAATAAAATGAATGTAGCAAATTATATTGAGTTTATGATTCAGCATGTTGGTAATCTCGCTGAAGAGGTAGGATATGTAAAATTACCAAAAGAAAAATACAATGAACAGCTGCGGATGTTAACAGAAATAAAAAGGTAATGTCAGGGTGGAAAGGGGTTTTCATCTTTGGCTTATAATGACAAAAGTCAAATTACATTTTCTGTACAACATTTGATTGAAAGAAATACAAAACAAAGAAAAAAAACGCAGCGAATCAATCGAATCGTTCCATTATTACTAAAAATAATTGCTAGCGTGTCTATTGCGACGACACTTGGAATTATTTTTACGCTTTCTAATGAAACAATAATGTTTTTTCAAAAAGTATCATTGCTCTCCTTTTTGACAGAGAAAGAATGGTTACCTTTTTTTGAAGATCCTAAATTCGGTATATTACCACTTATATGTGGAACGGTACTTGTAACAGCAATCGCTATGTGCGTAGCAATTCCTATCGGTTTAGCGTGTGCCGTATTTTTAAGCGAATATGCTTCAAACAGTGTAAGAAAAGTATTAAAACCGATGTTAGAACTATTAGCAGGTATCCCGACAATTGTATATGGCTTTTTTGCATTAACAGTTGTTACACCGCTTTTACAACGGATTATACCTGATTTACAGTTTTTTAATGCGATTAGTCCAGGTGTTGTGATTGGCGTTATGATGATACCTACAATTGCCTCTCTCTCTGAAGACGCAATGAGAGCTGTAGCGAAAGGAACGAAAGAAGCTTCGTTAGCACTTGGAGCAACTCGGTTTGAGATGGTAAAACAAGTCGTGTTTCCTTCGGCTTTTACAGGGATTATGGCAGCGATTATATTAGCTGCTTCCAGAGCAATCGGTGAAACGATGATCGTTGTAATTGCAGCGGGATCCACGCCGAACGTATCGCTCGATCCGACACACTCTATTCAAACGTTAACGGCTTATATTGTGCAAGTGAGTTTAGGTGATGCTCCGCATGGAACAATTACTTATTACAGCATGTACGCTGTAGGCGCAACGTTATTCTTATTTACTTTTATCATGAACATCATTTCTCAGTTTATTATGCGCCGTTTTAGGAGGGTGACATAATATGCGAATGTTGAATCATAAAAAAATACAAGAAAATATGGCATCACGTTTTTTAAAAGATCGAGTTTACAAAACGTTATTTTATATAGCTATTTTGTTTTCAATAGTAATACTGCTTATTTTGCTTTTTCAAATTTTTGAAAAAGGTATAAGTTATCTTTCGTTAGAGTTCTTTACAAACTTCGCTTCGCGTAATCCGAAAGAAGCTGGGATCGCTGCGGCATTGTCAGGAACAATATTGTTTATGAGTATTGTTATACCAGTCTCCTTTATATTTGGAGTCGGAACTGCTCTTTATTTAGAACAATATGCGAAAGAATCTATATTTAAAAAGGTAATAGAAATTAATAATCAAACGTTAGCAGGAGTACCTTCCGTTGTATTTGGATTACTCGGCTTAACTATTTTTGTATATGCTCTTCATTTAGGTGAGAGTATCATTGCGGCGGCACTGACGATGAGTTTACTCGTCTTACCTACAGTTGTTGTAGCAAGTCAAGAAGCGATACGATCAGTACCAAGCTCATTATTAGAAGCTTCTTACGGATTAGGTGCTACGAAGTGGCAAACGATGTATCGAATTGTATTGCCATATGCTTTCCCAGGAATTATAACGGGTTGTACGTTAGCGATATCAAGAGCGATTGGAGAAGCGGCACCGTTATTAGTTATTGGGGCACTTGCATTTGCAAATTATGTTCCGTTTAGTATGTTTGATAGATTTACAGTTTTACCAATTCAAATTTTTAATTGGATGAGTAGACCTCAAGAAGAATTTCAGTATGTAGCAGCTGCTGGGATGATTGTTTTGTTAGGTTTATTGCTCTTGATCAATATATTTGTCCTATGGTTACGAAATCGAAAATAAGTTGGAAATGGATGAAAGGGGAATTCAAATGGTAGCAACAGTAGTAAATGTACAGGTGAAAAACGAGGAGAAAATTGAGACTGCGCCAAAGAAAGTAGTATTTGATACGAAAAACTTAAATTTATGGTACGGAGAAGACCATGCCTTAAAAGATATTAACTTAAGCATTCATGAGAATGAAGTTACGGCAATTATCGGGCCAAGTGGTTGTGGTAAATCAACGTACTTAAAAACATTAAATCGTATGGTAGAGTTAGTACCAATCGTGCGAACTACAGGCGTAATTGAATATAGAGAGCGCAATATATTTGATAAATCATACCCAGTTGAAGAATTACGAACACATGTAGGAATGGTGTTCCAAAAACCAAATCCATTTCCAAAATCTATTTATGAAAATGTAGCATACGGGCCGAAAATTCATGGTATTAGCGACAAGAAAACGCTAGATGAAATCGTTGAAAAAAGTTTACGTGGAGCAGCGATTTGGGATGAGTTAAAAGATCGTTTGCATGATAATGCATACGGTTTATCTGGTGGACAGCAACAGCGTCTATGTATCGCACGTTGTTTAGCGATTGAACCAGACGTTATTTTAATGGATGAGCCAACATCGGCACTAGATCCCATTTCAACATTAAAAGTAGAAGAATTAATTCAAGAGTTAAAGAAAGACTTTAGTATCGTTATCGTAACGCATAACATGCAACAAGCTGCGCGTATTTCAGATAAAACTGCTTTCTTCTTAAGTGGAGAAGTTGTGGAGTATACAGATACAAATAAATTATTTACGACACCTTCAGATAAGCGTACAGAAGATTATATTACAGGCCGATTCGGTTGATGTCGCTAGCAAGGCTAAGAGCAAATACCCTCTTAACAGAGGGTATTTCTTATTTTTACCTCATTTAAATTAGAGAAGTAATACTTCTCCTATCTTAAGGCTTATTATAAGTAGGCTAGGTAGGAGAGTTATATATATTGGCACATAATATTGAGGGGGAAGAAACAATGGTACGAGAACAATTTCAATGTGATTTAAAAACGTTACAGCAAAAGGTGATTGAGCTTGGTGAACTAGCGAGAGAAGCTTTATTGCTTGCTATGGAAGGCCTTCATAAAAAGGATGTAGAGAAAGCGTTAGAGGTAATAGATGGTGATTATCGTATGGATCATTTAGAAGAGGAGATAAATGATCTTGCGCTTATGCTTATTACGAAGCAGCAACCTGTAGCAAGTGATTTAAGAAGGATTTTCATTTCAATTAAAACAGCGACAGATTTAGAACGTATTGCAGATCATGCTGTTAATATTGCGAAATCAACCATTCGTCTCGGGGAAAAAGACGTGTCGGTTAGTTTGCACAATCTTGATGAGATGTTTGCGATTGCAAATAAGATGTTACAGTTAGCGTTAGATGCATATGAGCAAGAAAATTTAACTTTTGCAAAGCAAATTGCCGAAATGGATGATTCTGTTGATGAAATATATGGGAAAGCGATTCGTGAATTTATATCTTCAGTTCCAGAACAACCAGAAGCAATTACACAAATTACACAGTTATCCTTTGTAGCGAGATATATTGAACGTGTAGCAGACCATATTACAAATATTGCTGAAAATGTTTTTTATTTAGTAAAAGGAAAGCATTACTTATTAAATGAATAAAGAAAAAAGCAGGTGAAACATCACCTGCTTTTTTTAGTCAAAACATGACAAAAAAAGCTCGTTGTTTCCTTTAGTTTATGATGATAAGATGTATCATAATATAATGGAAAAAATAGGGCGTATATGTTATTCGCTTATTAAGTAATATTTTACAAATTTAATAGTAAGCGCTTTCTTCAGTTGTTGAAAGGTGAATGTATATAAGGGGAAGTTTACTGCCTGTCGGCCCGATTGGTCAAGGCTAGTAATCAGTAGGGGATGAAGAAAACCCCCACTGATTAAAGTTTCACTTTATTTTATACTGCTAGTTAATGCTGGGTAGATAATATACATATCGTATATGAAGTTACTGAACATTATATAAGTGGAGGCTGAAGTATATGAAGGGGGTTATTTTAGCTGGAGGAAAAGGACGACGCCTTAGACCATTAACATGTAATACTCCAAAGCCGATGTTGCCATTATTAGAAAAGCCAGTTTTAGAATACAATATTGAATTATTACGTCAGCATGGTATACGTGAGATTGCAATTACTGTTCAGTATATGAGTACGGCCATTAAGCAATATTTTGGTGACGGTAGCAAATGGGGCGTCAATTTGTACTACTTTGAAGACTCTCCACCGCTTGGAACTGCAGGGAGTATTAAACAAGCGGAAAAATTTTTGGATGAAACGTTTGTTGTCATAAGTGGGGATGCGTTAACTGATTTTCAATTATCAGAAGGAATTACGTTTCATGAACAAAAGAAAAGAATGGTAACTATGTTTGTAAAGGAAGTAGAAAATCCACTCTCATTCGGTTTAGTTGTAATGAACAAAGAACAAGAGGTTACACGATACATAGAAAAACCGAGTTGGAATGAAGTGGTCTCTAATATTGTAAATACAGGTATATATATTATGGAGCCAGAAATTTTTTCTTACATACCGCCCCGAGAATTTTTTGATTTCAGTCAAGATGTGTTTCCCTTATTAGCAGATAAGAATGTATTATTTGCATATTTGTCAGAAGGTTACTGGTTAGATATCGGTACATTTGATCAATATCGACAAGCCCAATTTGATTTGTTAACGAAAAAATTGCAAGTACCTATTCCATATACGGAAGTATTACCGATGGTATGGATGGGAGAAGGGGTAACGATTGGAAAAGGAACGAAAATTCACGGCCCTTCTTTTATTGGAGGGGGAGCAAAAATTGGTGCTGGTGCTGTAATTGAGCCGTACTCTATTATTGGGAAAAATAGTGTTGTTTCAAGTTATTCTCATCTTCAAAAAAGTATTATTTTTGCAAATGCGCATATTGGGGAATATTGTGAGTTATTAGAAACGACAATAGGAGAACATACAATGGTAGAAGATGACGTTACACTGTTTCAAAAAAGCATTGTAGCGGACCATTGCCATATAGGGAAAAGTACGGTAATTAAGCAAAAGGGAAAGCTATGGCCATATAAGGCAATTGACAGTCATTCGGTAGTCGGATCGGCTGGTGTTCAAGAAAGTGAGAAGAGTGCAGGATGGTTGCAAAAAAGCCGCATTGTAGGAAGAGGTAATGTGGAGATTACGCCTCAATTTATTGTAAAGGTTGCGATGGCGTACGGCTCTCTTTTTGCCAAAGGGGAAAGTGTATTAATCGGGAGTCAAGAACATATAGAAATGACTTCTTATAAAAATCTTTTTCTTCATGCGATTCATGGTATTGGGATTCATACGATGGAATGCAAAGAAATGAACGAATCACTTTTTCAGTACAGCATTCAAGATTTGCAATGTGCGGGCGGGGTTTTCATTCAAGCGGAAAAGGAAAAAGAGGTTGTTATAAAGTTGTATGGTAAGGATGGGGCACAGTTAACGTATAAGCAGCAAAAAGCGATAGAACAAGTGTATATGTCTGAGTCGTTTTATTACGCATGTGAGAAGGAAATAGGGCGGAATAAGCTAGTACACGTTTCTTTACATGATTATATAGAGGCTGTATTAGAGCGTATTGATATTGAGAAAATAAAAAAACAGAAGTTCCATCTTCTTATTAATAAGAGAAATGATATGTTACAACATTTGCTTATGCTCTTTTTGCAAAGGCTCGGATGCACAGTTACGTGGATTTATGCGGGCGAACAAAAGGATCATGTGAAAGCTTTGATGAAATCAAGTAAAGCAAATATGGCGCTTATGTTTTCAGAGCAAGGAAATTATTTTGAGTTATATGATAATCATAGTAATATTTACCAAGGAACAAATTTTGAAGAGGTAGATATACCAGATTTATTACTGGAGTCGGCAGGAAATATTTACCCAATGTCTTTGAAATTAGGAGAATGTTACCTTTTGTTTTATACGCAGGATGAAAAAAAATCGTTTCAAGCGAGATGGAAGCGAGATATTTTATATCGAATTGGAAAATTATTTGAGTTAATAGCATTGCAGGGAAAAACCTTTCTCAGCATAGTAGAGCAATCGCCGCCGCTCTATTTACTTTGTGATGAAGTTGTATGTTCGTGGAATGAAAAAGGGAAAGTAATGAGGAAATTATTAGCTGATATCGAAAGAAAGGAAGAAGGTATATTTGAAGGAGTGCAGTTCAAATATACCGAAAAAGAGTGGTCTTATATCGTTTCTGACACAAAACAACCGAAATTTTTAGTGTATTCGCATGCTAGAAACCCAGTAATAGCAAGGGAAAACATGAAAAATCTTATAGAAAAAATTAGACAATATCAAAAGGTGTAGAATTTTTATTTTAAAAGTGGTATTATAGTATAGTCTGATTTAAGTTATTAGTACTGGAGGGAAATAAGAATGCGTGTGAATATTACTCTAGCATGTACAGAATGCGGAGATCGTAACTATATCTCAAAGAAAAACAAACGTAACAACGCTGAGCGTATCGAGCTTAAAAAGTATTGCAAGCGTGACAAGAAGTCTACGTTACACCGTGAAACAAAGTAAGCAGTAGGAATATTTTCCTACTGTTTCTTTTTTTATTCGATTCCTCTCTTAAAAGTGATACACTATCATCGTAGAGCAAAGTATCACTGTGAGGGGGGAAATGTGTGAGAGAAGAGAAACTACGTTTACGTAAACAAATAATAGAGCACATGAATTCTTTATCAAGAGAACGGTATACAAATTTATCAGAGCAAATAGCATTTTCGTTGTATGCGCAAAAAGAGTGGGCTGAAGCTAAAACAATTGGAATCACTCTCTCAATGGAAAATGAAGTGAATACATATTCTATTATCGAAAAAGCTTGGGAAGAAGGAAAGAAAGTTGTTGTTCCGAAGTGCAATAAAGAAACAAGAACGATGTCCTTTAGGCAAATTAGCAATTTTGATCAGTTAGAAACAGTGTATATGAATTTACGTGAGCCAATTCCAGCGCTTACGGAAGAAGTGAATGCAGATGAAATTGACCTTCAAATTGTACCAGGTGTAGCTTATACAGAGCGAGGAGAACGGATTGGATATGGTGGTGGCTATTATGATCGTTATCTCATGCATTATAAAGGGAAAACGCTATCATTAGCTTATAGTTTTCAAATGGTGGACCATATTCCAATAGAGCCGTTTGATCAAAATATAGAAAAAATTATTACAGAAAAAGGAACAATGGTTAAAAATGGGCTTGTATAGACAAATAAAAATTGACGAGACTTTTTCTTCTTGATTATAATAAAATATGTGAACGTTTTCTTATTATAATTTTTTATAGTAAGTGAGCATAGAGGGTGATGAAATGGTATCTATATATGATATTCAGCAATTGCTAAAGAAATTTGGTACGATTATTTATACGGGAGATCGAATTGCAGATTTACAATTAATGCAAGATGAATTGCGTGAATTAAATCAATCACAGCTAATTGATCCACAAGACTATCAAACAGCTTTATTTTTATTGAAGCAAGAAATTCAAAAAGAGCTAAATAAGAATTAGATAAAGGTAGGTAAGCAACATGGAAGAGAAATGGTTAGTTGGTGTTGACCTTGGTGGTACAACGATTAAATTAGCATTTATTAATGTATACGGTGAAATTTTACATAAGTGGGAAATCCCTACGAATACAAATGAGCAAGGAAAACATATTACACTTGATGTAGCGAAAGCTATTGATAAAAAGTTAGAAGAGTTAGGCGAATTAAAAAGTAAGTTAATCGGTATTGGTATGGGAGCTCCTGGTCCTGTACACGTGGCGTCTGGAATGATTTATGAAGCGGTTAACTTAGGATGGAAAAACTATCCGTTAAAAGATTTATTAGAAGTAGAAACAGGATTACCTGTTGTTATTGATAATGATGCGAACTTAGCAGCGCTTGGTGAAATGTGGAAAGGTGCTGGTGAAGGAGCAAAAGATTTAATTTGTATGACACTTGGCACTGGTGTTGGTGGTGGTGTAATTGCCAATGGTGAGATTGTACACGGTGTAAGCGGTGCTGCTGGTGAAATCGGACACATTACAGTCGTTACAGAAAATGCTTTCCCATGTAATTGCGGGAAGTCTGGTTGCCTAGAAACTGTAGCATCTGCAACAGGTATTGTGCGTGTTGCTATGCAAAAAATACAAGAGACTGATAAAGAAAGTATTCTACGTTCTATGTTAGCAGAAGAAGGACGTATCACATCAAAAGACGTATTTGAAGCACATGGACAAGGTGATGAACTAGCAGGCGAAGTAGTAGAAAAGGTAGCTTCTTATTTAGGATTAGCTGTAGCGAACCTTTCTAGCACGTTGAACCCAGAGAAAATCGTTATTGGCGGAGGCGTTTCTAAAGCTGGAGATGCACTATTAGAACCAATTCAACGCTATTTTGAGCAATATGCTTTCTCACGTGCTGTAAAGAGCACGAAGTTAGCTATTGCAACACTTGGTAATGATGCAGGTGTTATCGGAGGAGCTTGGCTTGTAAAAAAGCACAAATACGAAGCGAAGATGATATAAGTTGTGAAGTATGAAAAGAGGAAGGGGAAACCCTTCCTCTTTTTGTGCGAAATCTTGATGAAGACGAGCATGTAAATGAATTAAGCTGCTGGTGGGTACCCGTTATATAGAACAGTCATGATTGTAAACCATCCGAAAACGAGTACAGTTGCAATTGCAAAGCCGCCCGCGAGAAAATTCTTTTCGCGAAGTGTTCTAAGCGTAGCAAATACAGCTAACAGAGTGACAAGCGTAAAAATAATAACAAGGCCCATACAATATCCTCCTCTGTCTACCCATTCCTTAATATGAGTTTTTGGAATATTTACTCTTTTATATTGTACATGTTTTAAAAATGATTGTCGAGATAGCATCCTTTCTTTTCCTAAGAGAAAAAAATGTTGTATCATTGAAAGTAAGTTTAATAATTGGAGGAGATTTTCATATGAAATGGATACAAATGCCGTTAGGCCCATTACAAACAAATGCTTATATTTTAACGAATGAGCAAAATGAGTGTATTATCTTTGATCCTGGTCACGAAGGAGAGAAGCTCGTTACATATTTACAAGAAGAACAATTAAAGCCACTGGCTGTTTTATTAACACATGCTCACTTTGATCATATTGGTGCTGTTGATGCGGTAAGAGACGCTTTTCATATTCCTGTGTACGTACATAAAGAAGAAGCAGATTGGTTAGGCGATGCAACTGTAAATGGTTCTCAAATCTTTATGATGAATCGCAGCATTACAGCAAAACCAGCAGATCATATTATTGATGCAGAAGGTGCATTAGCAATTGGTTCATTTAACTTTGAAATTTTTGAGACACCAGGACATTCTCCAGGCAGTATTTCTTATTACTGTAAAGAGGCGAATGCTGTATTTTCTGGAGATGTATTGTTCCAAATGAGTATTGGAAGAACAGACTTACCTGGTGGAAGTTTTGCAGAATTGATTGGAAGTATTGAAGAGAAATTATTTGTATTACCTGATGAAACAGCGGTGTTATGTGGACATGGTCCAGAAACAAGCATTGGTTTTGAAAAAGAAAATAATCCATTTTTACAGTAAGGAGCTAGTATGGAGATGGAGCTCATTTTAAAAGAATGGATGGAAAAAGAAAAGGATTATTCAATTTCATACAGTACATATATGAACCTCGCATTATACGCAGAGGAACATGGATATTATATGAAAGAACGTGAAAAAATAGGAAGAGAAGGGGATTTTTTTACAAGTAGCAACGTATCCTCTGTGTTTGCAAAAACCTTTGCTAAGTTTTTTATTCGTCTTGTTGAAAATGGTGAAGTTGCTCCACATATTTGTGAGATTGGTGGGGGGACAGGAAGGTTTGCCTATGATGTTTTACAAGAATGGAAGCAATTATCACCGGAAACCTTTATTGATTTAAACTATTCGATAATTGAAATGAGCCCTTTTCATAGAAAATTGCAGCAAAAAACTCTTTGTTCGTTTTCTAATGTGTCATATTATACGTCGCATAGTGAAATGGGAGAATCGTTCGAGGGGATTCTTTTTTCGAATGAGTTATTTGATGCATTTCCTGTTGAAGTAATTGAGAAGAGAAATGGAATATTGTATGAAGTACGTGTTACGTACACAGAGGAAGGGAAACTTGCAGAAGTATGTAGGCCGTTACATAAAAGAATTGGTCGATACTTATTGAAATATAATATTCATCTTGCTGAAGGTCAGCGTTTTGAAGTGCCGATTGCGATGGAAGAATATATAAAAGAAATTGTGAAATGGTTTCAACGAGGTTTATGTATTACAGTTGATTATGGATATACAAAAGAAGAATGGATGCATCCTGCACATCAAGAAGGTAGTTTACGAGGATATTACGAGCATAAGTTAATTCGTAATCCTTTAGCGTATCCAGGTGAAATGGATCTTACTACTCATATTCATTGGGACGAACTGAAAGAAATGTTTAGCCTGCAAGGTATGAATATGGTATGGCATAAGAAACAATCTGAGTTTTTGTTAGCGGCAGGAATACTAGAGCTGCTTACGAATCATCAAGATAGGGATCCTTTTTCTGAAATTCAAAAACAAAATCGTGCAGTTCATTCTATGATTTTGAGCGGAGGATTAGGGAGTGCATGTGATGTTGTTATACATACGAAACATATGCAACAGTTACACTTGGATCGGTATTTGAAAATATAAAAAAACAAGACACAGCATAGTTCTGTGTCTTGTTTTTTAATACGACTTATGTAGCATCATATATTTCCTCTCATGATATATATTTATATTAAAGATATGAGATGAAAAATATAAAATACGTCCTTTTTCTCTGTCTATGAGTCCCTAACCCAATAATACGCGAACGAGTTGAATAATTGTTTCGTTTTCTACTTTGTAATAAATTTCCAATCCTTTTCTTTCACTTGAAACGATTTTAGCACTTTTTAACTTTGCTAAATGCTGTGAAATTGTAGATTGTGGCATGTTTAAGCCAGTGTACATTGTAGAAACGTTGCTTGGACCACGTTCAATTAATCCTTTTACAATACATAAGCGAACAGGATGAGCAAGTACTTTCAATAATTCTGCATTGCTTTCATATAGTTCTATTTCTTTTTGAAAGGTTTCTAACATGTTCTTTTCCACCTCCGTGTGAGCTGTTATACCATACTATACATACCAAAAAATTAAAGAAAAGAAAACAGTTGTTGCAGAAAAACATTCCTAAAGTAAAGAAATTGTAAGAAAAGAGACCCTGATGTAAATAAAGTAGATAATTTAGCACGGTTTTGTAAAATGACATTTTTGGGTGAAAATTTCGATGCGTTTTAAAAATTGAAAGATATAGATATATTTGTAACACAATTTTATCATGATTTTCTTATTCTTTCAAATGAATATACAAAATTTTTAAAATAATATGACAAAGGAATTATAATGTTATATATAGAATATAAAACAGGTTAAAAGAAAAGAAGCCGAATGTAGTCAGCTTCTTTATGGTGAAAATGAAATGTTTGAATATAGCTGATAAATCTTAGAATTACCAAGACGTTAGTTATGTATTCTAGATTTCATCTTTCATCAATTTTAAAAATCTGTGGTTCCATATATTTTCATAAAAATCAATTGTCTCTTTTGCGGACATAAATGGATTATTTAACGTAGAGGTTGCTTTCTGGACCATGAAGTTTTCGTACCCTAGTCCATGGGCAAATTTAATCGTGGTATCCATACAGTACTCTGTTTGAGCACCACAAAATTCAATACGATGTACAGATAATTGATCTAAAATCTCTTTCAAGTTTGTGTTATAAAAAGAATTGGCATGTGTTTTTCTTACAAAAAAATCTTGTTTTTGAACATCTAAATCTGAATGAATAGCCCAAAGTTCTTTTTCAGGTACTAAATCATCATCACAATGTTGAACGAAAAGAATTGGTTTATTTGATTTTCTATATGAAGAAATTCTTTTATTTACTTTTGTAAGTAAATTTTGTAAATTAAATAAATGCTCCTCACTATAACATACTCCATTTTGTAAATCGATAACGATTAAAACATCTGCACATGTATCCATTATTTTTGCCCCTTTTTTACTTCTTAATATATCAATTAATTCATTACTTGAAAATAGATAGTGACCTGTCATTTTTTTATGAATTATACGAAGGGGTGAAAAATATACTTATCAGCGTAAAAAAGAAGATATGATAACTTAATTTCATATCTTCTCTGCTCTCTATGCATTTACAGGCTCTTCTACATAAGAAAGGGCATTTTCAAAATCGGATATTAAATCGTCAACATTTTCAAGACCGACGGATAGCCGAAGTAATGAATTTGAAATACCTCTTTCATCACGGGCTTCTTGCGATAGTGCTGCATGTGACATTTTAGCTGGGTAGGAAAGGATCGATTCGACAGCCCCTAAACTAACCGCAAAGACAGGTAATTTTACTTTTGATAAAAATTGGCGAAGTGCGTCTTCTGATTGTAAAGTGAAAGATAGGACAGCTCCTGCTGATGTAGCTTGAGATTGTTGAATGTTAAATCCAAGATGTGTGTGTAATCCTGGATAATAGACATTTTGAACTTTAGCGTGCTCTTGTAAATAGTGTGCAATTTTATTGGCATTAGCAGCTGAATGCTCAAGACGTACATGCAATGTTTTTAGACCGCGAAGTACGAGAGAACAATCTTGCGGGCCTAGAATAGCGCCGAATGAATTTTGTAAAAAGCCAAGTTTTTGAGCGAGATCGGCATCTTTTACAACTGCTAATCCGGCAGTAACATCACTATGACCGGCAATGAATTTTGTGGCACTATGAAGAATGACATCAGCGCCAAGGTCAAGTGGTTTCTGGAATAGTGGTGTCAAAAATGTATTATCAACAAAAGTAAGGGCGCCAATAGATTTTGCAAGTTTAGAAACAGCACGAATATCTGTCACTTTTAAAAGTGGATTGGAAGGTGTTTCTACATAAAAGAGTTTTGTATTTGGCTTAATGTTTTGCTTTATTTCTTCTAAATTGGTCATATCAACAAATGTATGTGAAACACCGTAACGGGAGAGAACTTCAGTTATCATTCGATAAGTCCCTCCGTATACGTCTTCTGAAATGAGTACGTGATCACCTTGTGAAAGGAGGAGGAATGCAGTAGAAATCGCTGCAATTCCTGATGCGAAGGCAAATCCTTTTGTTCCGCCTTCTAATAAAGCAATGATGTCTTCAAGAGCTTCACGAGTTGGATTGCCTGACCTGCTATAGTCATATTTCCCGAACGTATCTACATCAAATTGGTGAAATGTTGATGTGTTATAGATGGGAACGTTAACAGCTCCTGTTTGCGAGTCATGTTTATATTGGTTGTGCAGTAAGAGTGTATCTATAGAATAATTCATATTCTTACACCTTCTTTTACAAGTTTAACGGCTTGCTGTAAGTCTTGAATTAAATCGTTACTATTTTCAATGCCAACGGAAAATCGAAGAAGACGATTACATACACCGTTTGCTGTTCTAATTTCTTCTGGAATATCAGCGTGTGTTTGCGTTGCTGGATATGTCATTAAACTTTCAACACCACCGAGACTTTCAGCAAATGTAATTAAGGATAAAGATTGTAAGAATGGATTAATCCATGTTTCATCTTTCAGACGAAATGAGATCATGCCGCCTCTTCCAGGATAAAATACATCTGTCACCCCGTCCTCATCATTTAAATAAGCAACAACTGCTTTTGCATTTTCTTCATGTTGTCTCATGCGAAGCGCTAGCGTTTTCATACCACGAATCAATAGCCATGAGTCAAATGGACTTAAGACCGCACCAGAGGCATTGTGATAATGAGCGATTTCCTCACAAAGTTCCTTTCCTTTTGCAACGACAAGTCCGCTTAGTACATCGTTATGACCACCTAAATATTTCGTTGCGCTATGAAGTACGATATCGGCACCTTCTGTTAATGGCTGTTGTATATAAGGCGTGTAGAATGTGTTGTCTACAATAAGAAGTAGTCCGTGTCTTTTCGCTACAGTTGCGACAGCGGCAATATCGGTAACTTGCATTAATGGATTAGTTGGGGTTTCTATGAAAATAGCCTTCGTTTTCGTTGTGATGGCTTGCTCAATTTGTTTAATAGATTGTGTATTTACGTATCTACATCGAACATTCCACTTTTTTTCGTGCTCAGAAAATAATCGATAAGTGCCACCGTATAAATCTTCGGAAACAATAAGTTCGTCCCCAGAGCGGAATAGGGAAAGAACAAGAAGAACGGCTGCCATCCCTGAACTACAGGCATAACCTTGTTCGCCGCATTCTAAGTCTGCGATTGCCTGTTCTAATAGGCCGCGCGTTGGATTTCCAGTTCGTGAATAATCAAATCCAGTAGATTTACCAATTCCTTCGTGACGATAAGCAGTTGAAAAATAAACAGGTGGATTAACAGTTCCTGTTGTAGTTTCACTCCGGTTTCCGATTTGCGCTAGTTTTGTTTCGATAGTTGACATGTGAAAATTCCTCCTTTTTAAATTGAACCATTAATTGAATATAAAATAAAAAAAGCCTTCTAAGAAGAAGGCTTTCGGTTTGAATAGAGTCTTCTTCTCATCTGTCAAATCTTTCACAATTTGCTGGAATTAGCACCTTATTAACAAATGTTAATGGTTGCTGAGGCGTCATAGGGCCAGTCCCTCTACCTCTCTAGATAAGAATGTTCGTATGAAATTTTATTATGGTTTTAACTTTACAACAAAAGATAATTGAATTGCAACTTTATTTTAAATAATTTTTATTTTTCCGCAAGTGTCATTGACTTTTGTATTTGTGCGTGCTAAATTTATAAAAAAATTAACAAACATTGTTAAAAGGGGAACGCATTTCCTTTTAGCTACATAAATAAAATAATAAAGACAAACTCTTATTGAGAGCGGTGGAGGGAAAGGCCCTGTGAAACCCGGCAACCTTCAAACGAAATGTTTGAAACGGTGCTAATACCTGCAAAACGAATGTTTTGCATAATAAGAGGAGGATCGATTATGTCCCCCTCTTCAAAGTGAAGAGGGGGTTTTTATATTGATAGAAATGAGGGAGATTTGTGAAATTGCTAGATTTATTATCAAAAGGAATTGTAATAGGTGATGGTGCGGTTGGGACGTTATTACATTCACATGGTTTGCAAAGTAGTTTTGAAGAATTGAATATATCTGATCCAGATTTAATTATATCGATTCATAAGCAATATGTAGCGGCTGGGGCAGATGTGATTCAAACAAATACGTACGGAGCAAATGAAGCGAAATTACGTATGTATGGATTAGAAAATCAAGTTACTAAAATTAATAGAGCGGCAGTAAAACTGGCGAAAGCATCTGTTACAGACAGAAATGCAATTTTAGGCACAATTGGTGGTATGAAACATATCGGGGCGGTTACGACAACTGATATGGAGCGAGAATTTATGTTACTGGAACAGGCAAGTGCATTATTAGAAGAACAGGTTGATGGACTGCTATTAGAGACTTTTTATGATGAGTTTGAATTACTTCATGCTGTTCAGGTGTTACGAAAAGAAACGAATATTCCAATTGTAGCGCAATTGGCGTTACATGAGGCGGGTACGACTCAAAATGGAAATGATGTAAATGAAATATTAAAACAGCTTTTAGATTACGGTGCAAATGTTGTTGGATTGAACTGCCAACTAGGGCCACTTCATATGACGGAAGCTTTTAAAATGATATCGATTCCGAAAAATGGTTACTTGTCAGCATATCCAAATGCAGGTCTCCCAAATTATGTGGAGGGACGCTACGTATATGAGGGAAGTCCAGCTTATTTCGAAGCGATGACACCGAAATTTATTGAGCAAGGTATTCGGTTATTGGGTGGTTGCTGTGGCACGACTCCAGAACATATTGAAAGTATGAAACGTGCTACTTTAAATGTTACGCCTGTAATAGAAAAGGATACGGTTCAAAGACCAAAAGTAGTTCATACACATGAGAAACGTTCAAAAGCTCATGTCACTTTAGCAGAGAAAGCAAAAAAACAAACGACAGTCGTAGTGGAATTAGATCCACCAAAAACGTTAGATACGCAGCGATTTTTTGAAGGCGCAAGAGCATTGAAAAGAGCTGGAGCAGATGCTATTACACTAGCAGATAATTCATTAGCATCGCCTCGTATCTCGAATATGGCAATGGGAGCATTATTAACGAAGCATGATATTCCGGTATTGACGCACTTAACATGTAGAGACCATAACGTCATCGGACTACAATCTCACTTACTAGGTCTATCAGCATTAGGTATGGAAGAAGTGTTAGCTTTAACTGGAGATCCAGCGCGTGTTGGTGATTTTCCAGGTGCCACTTCTGTATATGATTTATCCTCTATTGAGCTCATTAAAATGATTAAAGAAATGAATGATGGGCGCTCTATTTTAGGGAAATCCATTGGACCGGCAACAAGGTTTTCTGTGGGCGGTGCATTTAACCCGCATGTAAGACATTTAAAAGCAGCGGTTAAGCGAATGGAACGGAAAATAGATGCTGGAGCGGAATACTTCTTAACGCAGCCAATTTACGATATCGCGTTAATTGAAGAAGTGTATGAGGCGACAAAGCATTTGGAACAGCCTATTTTTATTGGGATTATGCCATTAATAAGTAAACGGAATGCAGATTTCCTTCATTTTGAGGTGCCAGGCATTACGCTGCCTGACGTAGTAAGGGAGAGAATGGATGGGCATGAAACGAAAGAGGCAGCAATTGAGGAAGGAGTTCGCATTTCACAAGAACTAATTGATGCGGCGATGAAATATTTTAACGGCATTTATCTTATTACACCATTTCTAAAATATGAAATTACAGAACATCTTGTTAAATATGTGAGAGAAAAGCAAGAAGTGAAAGAAGGTATTAATTGATGAAATGTATAGAAGAAAAATTACAAAATAACATCTTAATATTAGATGGTGCAATGGGAACGATGATCCAGCAAGAGGACTTAACTGCGGAAGATTTCGGAGGAGAGGAGTACGAAGGTTGTAATGAGTATTTAGTAGAAACAAGACCAGATGTTATTTTAAAGATTCATAAAGCTTATATTGAAGCTGGAGCGGATATTATTGAAACAAATACATTTGGGGCGACAAATATTGTACTAAGTGATTATGAGTTATCTCATTTAGACGAGGAGCTAAATGAGAAGGCAGCGCGTTTAGCGAAGCAAGCAGTCGAAGAAAGCGGGAAGGAAGTATATGTTGCGGGAGCAATGGGACCGACAACGAAAGCGATTAGTGTTACTGGTGGTGTGACGTTTGAAGAATTAATTGAAGCTTATACCCGGCAGGCAAGAGGATTGTTGAAAGGAGGAGTG
This sequence comes from Bacillus sp. SSR7, assembly GCF_055902415.1. Classification (NCBI taxonomy): domain Bacteria; kingdom Bacillati; phylum Bacillota; class Bacilli; order Caryophanales; family Bacillaceae; genus Bacillus; species Bacillus sp. SSR7. Next base: position 250,160 of record NZ_JBVVXV010000002.1, read on the forward strand.
GATGTATTACTCGTTGAGACGAGTCAAGATATGCGTAACGTGAAGGCTGCTTATATTGGAATTCAAGCGGCTTTTGATGAACTAAATACAATTGTACCTATCATGATTTCGGGAACGATTGAACCAATGGGAACGACCTTAGCTGGGCAAACAATTGAGGCTTTTTACTTATCGGTAGAACATATGAAGCCATTATCTGTTGGATTAAACTGTGCGACTGGCCCGGAGTTTATGAGAGACCATATTCGTTCTCTATCTGATTTATCGGAATGTTACATTTCTTGTTATCCAAATGCAGGTCTTCCTGATGAAGATGGACATTATCATGAATCTCCATCTTCTCTCGCCGAAAAGGTGAAGCGATTTGCTGAAGAAGGATGGGTTAATATTATCGGTGGTTGTTGTGGTACAACACCAGAACATATAAAAGCAATGAAATCCGCATTAACGTCTCTTAAACCTCGTGAACAGCAAGAGAGAGTGGGACATGGGGTTAGTGGATTAGAGGCACTGCAATATGATGACTCTATGAGACCGTTATTTGTTGGTGAAAGAACAAATGTTATTGGATCACGTAAATTTAAACGATTAGTAGCAGAAGGGAAATTTGAAGAGGCTGCTGAAATCGCTAGAGCGCAAGTGAAGAAAAATGCTCATATTATTGATATTTGTATGGCAGACCCGGACCGCGATGAAACAGAAGATATGGAAAACTTCTTGGCAGAAGTTACGAAAGTGTTAAAAGTACCGATTATGATTGACTCAACAGATGAACATGTGATGGAGCGAGCTCTTACTTATATTCAAGGAAAAGCTGTTATTAATTCAATTAATTTAGAAGATGGAGAAGAGCGATTTAAAAAAGTGACACCGCTTCTTCGGAAATATGGTGCTGCAATTGTAGTTGGAACAATCGATGAAGATGGAATGGCAGTAAGTGCGGAAAGAAAACTAGAAATTGCGAAAAGAAGTTATGAGTTATTGACGACGAAATATGGTATACGCCCGTCAGATATTATTTTTGATGCACTTGTATTTCCTGTAGGGACAGGTGATGAAGAGTATATTGGCTCGGCGGCTGCGACGATAGAAGGGATTCGCCTTATTAAAGAAGCATTACCAGAGTGTTTAACGATTTTAGGTGTAAGTAACATATCATTTGGTTTACCACCAGCTGGCCGTGAAGTGTTAAATTCCGTCTTTTTATATCATGCAACGAAAGCAGGGTTAGATTACGCGATTGTAAATACGGAAAAATTAGAGCGCTATGCGTCAATTCCTGATGAAGAAAAACGCCTTGCAGATGCATTATTATTTGAAACGACGAAAGAGACGTTAGAAGAATTTACAAACTTTTACCGAGTCGCCAAAAAGAAAGATGTCGTTGTGCAAGAAACGTTGACTCTTGATGAACGACTAGCAAATTATATTGTGGAAGGTACGAAACAAGGTTTACACGAAGATTTAAGTCTCGCACTTACAGAAGGAAGGAAACCTCTTGATATTATTAATGGTCCGCTTATGACAGGAATGGATGAGGTAGGAAGATTATTTAATAATAATGAGCTTATCGTTGCTGAAGTATTGCAAAGTGCTGAAAGTATGAAAGCTGCTGTAAGTTATTTAGAGCCGCATATGGAATCTAGCGATAGTGCGAAAAAAGGGAAAGTATTATTAGCAACTGTTAAAGGTGACGTACATGATATTGGGAAAAATCTTGTTGAAATTATTTTAGCGAATAATGGATATGAGATTATTAATTTAGGAATCAATGTTCGCTCCGATCGAATTGTGCAAGAAGTACAAGAAAAGAAGCCGGATATTATTGGGCTTTCTGGTTTACTAGTAAAATCAGCGCAACAAATGGTAACGACTGCTGAAGATTTAAAAGCAGCGGATATTGATATTCCAATCGTTGTAGGCGGGGCAGCGTTAACGAGAAAGTTTACAGATAATCGTATTTCGCCATCCTATAAAGGGCTCGTATGTTATGCGAGTGATGCAATGACTGGTCTTGATATTATTAATAAGCTTCAAAAAGAAGAAGAGCGTGAGAAGATGAAACAAGATAAAAAAGAACGTCATCTTCATATCGTAACAAAAGAAGAGAAGAAAGTAAAAATTCCAGCAGTAATTGAGCCATTACCGAAGGCTGAGGTTATCGTGCCTGATTCAACAAAACGAATTGTATTACGCGATATTCCCGCCCTTCATCTCGCTCCATTTTTAAATAGACAAATGCTACTTGGACATCACCTTGGATTAAAAGGAAGTGTGAAGAAGCTTTTGCAAGAGGGAGATAAAAGAGCACATGAATTAAATGATTTAATAGACGAATTATTGCAGGAAGGACAATCTTGGTTAAAGCCGAAAGCAGTGTATCAATTTTTCCCAGCGCAAAGCGACGGAAAAAATATTGTAATATATGATCCAGAAGATCATGCGCGTGTTATAGAGCGTTTCACATTCCCAAGACAAGGAAAAGCACCATATCGTACTTTAGGTGATTATTTACGCCCAGTTGGAGATGAGATGGACTACGTTGCTTTCCTATCTGTTACGGTTGGAGAAGGTGTTCGTGACATTGCTGAAGAGTGGAAAGCGAAAGGTGATTATTTACGCAGTCATGCCATTCAATCGTTAGCGCTCGAACTAGCAGAAGGACTTGCTGAAAAGACACATATGCTTATTCGTGATCGTTGGGGTATTCCAGATTCACCAGAACTGACAATGGAAGAACGTTTCCGTACAAAATATAGAGGGATACGCGTGTCCTTCGGTTATCCAGCATGTCCAGAACTCGCGGATCAAGAAAAATTATTTCGACTTATTCATCCAGAAGAAATAGGCATTTCATTAACGGAAGGATTTATGATGGAGCCAGAAGCATCTGTAACGGCTATGGTATTTTCTCACCCTGAGGCAAGATATTTTAGTGTATTATAGTGTAGAAGGGGGAGACGTATGAAGAAAATAGTCTTTACAGGTGGCGGTTCGGCAGGGCATGTAACACCTAATTTAGCCATCATTCCGCATTTACAAGAACAAAATTGGGATATTTCTTATATTGGTTCTCATCAAGGAATTGAGAAAACAATTATAGAAAAGGAAGGCATTCCGTACTATAGTATTGCGAGCGGAAAGCTACGCCGTTATTTTGATTTGAAAAATATAAAAGATCCATTTCTTGTGATGAAGGGTAACTAACTGTTACGATTTATTTAACCAATTATAACGAAAGTTAATTAAATATATCAGTAAGCCCTGCTAGTCAAGTGATTGGCTAGTAGTGAGGGTTAACTGCGGGCAATCCCTAAAGCTGATTGAACTACAACGTGGCTAGAAATGGTGAGCGTGAATGTTGCGAAAGCAGAAAAAATCAATCAGATGATGTAAGGTTAAATCCTAAACATTAGAACAATGGGTCTTCCGCCTCGAATCATCTAAGTCAAAATGGATAAGATGAACGTTCAACGACTATCTCGTATAACTGACGAGAGTACATCACAAGCCTATGGTGGTGGAAAAATCCTCTATCTCTAAAGAGATAAACATATAGTCTGCGCTCATGTGAAAACAGGAGAAGTTCATAAGAGAACTGGCTAAGGAATTGCGCCCTTAGTTGAACGAGATACATTTAATTAAATCTATCAAACCTCATTGAATTTATCGAACATATGTGCTATCGTGAGTTTAATGAGGTAAGAATAATAATGAAATTTTTACGAGTTAGTCAAGTATCAGAATTAACAGGTTTGCATCCGAGTAGTCTCAGGAGAATGCTGGTGGAACACGCTATGATTCAGAAGAACCAATCTTTCATTAAAGGAGTTACATTCTGATGATATTGGCGAAGAAAGTCAGACTGATTCCAACGCCTGAACAAGAACAAGTGCTTAGAAATCATGCTGGTGCTGCAAGATTCGCTTATAACTATTGTAAAAGAATGAGTGATAGATACTATAAGCTATTTGGAAAATCTGTTTCACAGTTAGCTTTACAGAAACGATTTACAAAGATCAAGAAGCGAAAGAGATATGAGTGGTTACAAGACATTAATGCACAAGTTCCTAAACAGGCTTCAAAAGATTTTGATACGGCGAGAAAAAATTCGTTCAAAAAGTACAAAAATGGTTATCACACTTCTTATAAATCTAAAAAAGATGTAATCCAAGGATTTTATGCCAATTATGAAAGGCTGATTATAGGAAAGAAAGTCGTTCATATTCAGTCTATTGGAGAAGTGAAAACAAGCCAACAACTACCAAGAAATAAAAAACCATCCAATCCAAGAGTTACATTTGATGGTCGTCACTGGTGGATTAGTATGGGGTTCCAAGAAGATTTTGAATCACAAGAACTAACCAATGAGTCAATCGGTGTGGATGTTGGTTTAAAAGAGCTGTTTGTAGCTTCTAATGGTACGAAAGAACGAAATATAAACAAAGATGCCAAGGTTAAAAAACTTTTGAAAAGGAAAAAGTCAGCGCAAAGAGATATGTCTAGGAGATTTAAAAAAGGTGTAAAAACTCAATCTGCCGGATATGAAAAAGCGAAAGCTGAGCACCTGCGGTTATCTAGGAAAATTAAGAATATCCGAAATAACCATATCCATCAAGCAACAGCTAAATTGGTGAAAACCAAACCAATGAGGATTGTTGTGGAAGACTTATCTATCTCAAACCTGTTAAAAAACAAAAAACTATCGAAAGCATTTTTATTTCAAAAATTAAACTTCTTCTTTCAATGTTTATCATACAAGTGCGAGAAGTATGGCATTGCGTATGTAAAAGCTGATAAATGGTTCGCTTCAAGCAAGATTTGCTCATGTTGCGGAGTTAAATACGACCATTCAGTTCAACCAGAAGGACAGTGGAGTTTAAAAATACGTGAGTGGTGTTGTGCTTCATGCAATAGCCATCACGATAGGGATGTAAATGCTGCGAGAACACGATGAAGCACTAACTCGTGTAAATTTGATTGAATTGTATAGATTTAGTTAAGTTTATCGTATCGGTGTTATGGATGCATATGTAAGAATTCGAAAACTAAAACCGGATGTGATTTTTTCAAAAGGTGGTTTCGTATCTGTACCAGTCGTAATTGGAGGATGGCTAAATAGAGTCCCTGTTTTATTACATGAATCTGATATGACGCCAGGACTAGCAAATAAAATTGCGCTCCGTTTCGCTTCGAAAATATTTGTTACATTTGAAGAAGCTGCGAAACATTTACCGAAAGAAAAAGTAATCTATACAGGTTCTCCTGTACGTGAAGAAGTACTAAAGGGAAATTGTGAAAAAGGTTTAGCATTTTTAGGCTTTTCACGTAAAAAGCCAGTTATTACAATCATGGGAGGAAGTTTGGGCGCAAAAAAAATTAATGAAACGGTTCGAGAAGCGTTACCAGAACTTCTGAAAAAATATCAAATTGTTCACCTTTGCGGAAAAGGTAATCTTGATGATAGTTTACAAAATAAAGAAGGATATAGACAATTTGAGTATGTACACGGAGAATTGCCAGATATATTAGCGATAACAGATTTTGTTATTTCACGTGCGGGCTCTAATGCCATTTTTGAGTTTTTAACATTGCAAAAGCCGATGGTCTTAATTCCACTATCGAAATTTGCAAGTCGTGGAGATCAAATACTAAATGCGGAGTCTTTTGAGAGACAAGGATATGCTTCCGTATTGTATGAAGAAGATGTGACTGTGAAATCTCTTATAAAGCATGTCGAAGAATTAAATCAAAATAATGAAATGTATAAAACAGCTCTAAAAAAATATAATGGAAAAGAAGCAATTCAAACAATCATTCAACATATTTCAGAGGCATGATGAAACAATCATGCCTCTTTTAATAGGGTGAAAGATTCCAAGAAACGGTGTTTTTATGTTACAATAAAGTGAAACTTTAATCAGTGGGAGGTTCACCCCCACTGATTATTAGTTGAACCAATCGGGCTTTTACGGGCAGTTAATCCCCCACCTAACTTCTTTGTGTTCGCTGAATTTTGAGGTGGGGGGTCGTACTGCCCGTTAATGCGGGGTAACAAATGGTTAGTAGGGAAATTCCGATTAATGAAGCGTGAAAATACGAATGGATTAGGAGTGACTGTGTTGGAGCTAAGTCTCTATGAAAATACTGCACTTATTATATGCTTTGTGTTGTACGTTGGTAGTGTTATTGTTTATATTTCAAGGAAGTTTTCGCAAGAAAGAGAGCTTGAAAAATCAGAAATAACAGCTGAACTAGAAATGTTAGCTGATGAAAGTTATAAAAAACAAAAAATAAAAGAAGACCATGAGGCATCCCATCATTTAAACGCAAATAAGTTTTAAAGATGGGGATTTTTTTTGAAGTTATTCTTTATTATGTTTATAGCAAATAACGCTAAAATGGAGTTTCCCCCTTATATAATGAAGGAGTGTATATAAATGAATTTTTATATCGCCTCAGGATTCCAAAATAAACACCTTGTACGTTCTATAGCAAATGAACTGAAACATGCAGGATGGCACCATACATATGATTGGACAAGAAATGAAAGAGCAGTGAATCAAGATCAATTAAGAGAAATTGGTCAGGCAGAAAAGAATGCTATTAAAGAAGCGGATGTATTTTTACTTATATTAGATGGTGGAAACGGTAGCCACACAGAGTTTGGAATGGCGATTGCGCTAGAGAAAAATATATATGTATATCATGAAGGAAACCTGCTCCAAACAACGTTCTATCATTTGCCAGAAATAAATATTTTTGGAGGAGATGCAGCAGAATTTGCATCTTATGTTATGAATCATGTGAAATAATAGTAACTGTCTACAAGGTTATAAAAGTGATCTTTTGGGTACAGTGATGATAAGAAATGTATATAAAGGAGTACATAATATGAAATTAGAAAATGGATGGGAAACGAGTTTTTTAGAAGTCGTACAAAATAGTGAATTCAAGAAAGATGCGCAGCTTAACCAATTACTTTTTGCAGATAGTGAAGAAGTAGAAGAGCTTGTTGATGATTATGGTTATGAAGAAATCATTGATCGCGAACATGATGATGAATTAGCTCATATTTTAGGAGAAGAACTTTTTAGTGAGATGGAACGACACGTATTCTTATCTTCACAGCCAGAAGAAAAACTTATTTCATTTGTAAATGGATTAGGTTTTCATGTGTTAGATTGGATCGTTCTTCTTGAAACAGAATTTGGCATTGATAGTGCACACTTTACGTCAGACGCCGTGAAAACGTTAGAAAAGCGTTTCAGACAATTTCCATACATAGAGGACAAGACAATTTTTGATATGACATTTGGAGAAGCAATGGATGTATTAGAGTCCATTACGGGATTACAGCTGAAGGAAAAGATGAACGTATAATGTAAAAAAAGAACGTGAGGCTATCACGTTCTTTTTTACATTATAATAATTTTATCATCTAGTTTTGTTTGTCCGCTAAGAAGTGCGTTTAAATATTCCACTTTTCTTATACAGGCTTGTATATGTCTTTCAACCTCTTGTAACTCTCCTTGGTGATGCGTTTCAATAGGATGAATTTGTACGTTGAATTTTTCAAATTGACTACTATACGTTATTTCTGCATAGCCGCTCATAATATCGGTTTCGTTATGAAATAAAAATTGCTTCGTTTTGTCACAGAATGATACATTCTGAAAGCCATATACTTTTAATGCTTCAATTACTTTTTTAATCATTTTTGTATTCATTTTTTTTAACCCTCTTTACGAAGTTCTACTTATACATTATAACATAAAAAATTACATAGAAAGCGCTTCCAAGTGTATTTTATTATAAACTTTACGTTTCAATCACAAAAATGAAACAAAGAAAAAATAATTGTAAAGAAGGAAGGACTCTTTTATTGTTTCGTCATATATATAGAGAAATAGTGCAATGAAAGGAAATTTTCAGAGGTGGAGATCGTATTTCCAATTTGAGCGCAGTAAAAGAGGTGAAGATCTTGAACTTTGATATTGTAGGACAAAAAGCATATATAAAAGATGGACCGCATCGGAACCGAATTGGAATTGTAAAGAAAAACGAGACAAAATTAGAATCGCAGTTTGCTATTGTAATTGGAGAACAAATCATTGATGTAGAGCTAAAGGATATCGTGTTAGTTGGAGTAGACGTAGGACAATTTCATAAATGGTGCGAACAAAATGGTTATTTGTGAAAAGGACGGGCTGTGAGATAATGAAATATATGTGAGGAAAGAGAATATGTTATTGTATTCTCTTTTTCTATGTGTAAGGAGACGGAGATGAAGTATACAGAAAGAGATTTTACATTGGAGTTAAAAGAGAAGATTCAATGCATGGAGAATGAAATAGAGAGAATATCATTTAAACTTTTTAAAGATTATTCACATTTGTACATAGAAAAAAACATGGAATTATTTATAGAACTCATCAGAGATAAAGAATATCCTTTTGAAACAGGATATTCTTCATCCATTTCGATAGCTGTATTAGATGAAGAAGGAAAGATGATTGAATTTTATACAGTTCCTATCTGGGAATGTTGTAGTTATTTTTTAGGAGTACCGCTTCAAATAAGGTATTGGGGAAGTAAGTTAAGTGGTGAACTTGTTGATGAATCTTATTGTGAGATAGAGGAGGAGTTAAAGGAGCGGTTGGAGGAGTTTTTACAGTTTGCAGATGAGGAATAATAGTTAGTCTTTAGTTTATAATTAATAGTTATTAAAAAAATGAAAAACGGTGTAATTTCTTTATATCTATACATAGTGTTTGAAACAATATGTTATGCCTTATGTATAAAAGATAAAGAGGAAGATGAAAAGAACTAAAAAAGGACGCTAACAAAACTGTTAGCGTCCTTTTTATTATGAAGCAATTTCACCAGTTTTTGTATCATCTTGGTTGTACGTATCTTGATCTAATTCACCAAGCCATTTACTAGAAATAAGACCTGCTGTCATAGAACCACTTACGTTAAGAGCTGTACGCCCCATATCGATTAATGGTTCAACTGAGATAACAAGAGCAACAATACCGATTGGTAAGTTCATTGTAGATAGTACGATTAATGCTGCGAATGTTGCACCGCCACCAACACCGGCAACACCGAATGAGCTAATCGCAACGACAGCGATTAAAGTTAAAATAAATTGTGGTTGTAATGGATCGATTCCTACAGTTGGAGCGACCATCATTGCAAGCATTGCTGGATAAATACCTGCGCAACCGTTTTGACCGATAGATACTCCGAATGATGCTGCGAAGTTAGCGATTCCTTCAGAAATACCAAGTTTTTCTTTTTGCGCTTCAATATTTAATGGCATTGCGCCAGCACTAGAGCGAGATGTGAATGCAAATGTTAATACAGGGAACACCTTTTTCAAATATTGAATTGGATTTAAACCAGATAGAGCAATTAATAATAAGTGGATAACGAACATTACGATAAGTGCCACGTAAGACGCTAACACGAAGTTACCAAGTTTTAAAATAGCATTTATATCGCTACCAGCAACTGTTTTTGCCATAAGAGCTAATACGCCGTATGGAGTAAGACGTAAAATTAATGTTACCATACGCATTACAATTGCATATACAGCATCAAGCATTTTCTTAAATAGCTCTGCTTGTTCTGGATATTTTCGTTTTACACCTATAAAGGCGATGCCGATAAAGGCTGCAAATATTACAACAGAAATTGTTGATGTTGGACGAGCGCCTGTTAAATCAAGAAATGGATTTGTAGGCAATAGTTCTAATAATTTATCTGGAATTGTTGTTTTTTCAATAGAAGTAAATCTTTCTTCAACTAGCTTCAGACGAGCAGATTCTGCATCACCTTGTTGTAGGCCTGTTGCAGATACATCAAATCCTGCACTTGCAGCGATACCGACAGCTGCAGCAATTCCTGTAGTAAGAATTAAAATTCCGATAATAAGACCACTAATTTTACCAAGGTTTTTCGTTAACTGTAATTTTGTAAATGCTGAAATAATAGATACTAAAATAAGTGGCATAACGATCATTTGAAGTAATTTCACATAACCGTTACCGATTAAGCCAAACCAAGTATTTGATTCAATAATTACTTTAGAAGTTGGCTCATAAATAAATTGTAATATAAGACCAAAGATAATTCCGACTCCTAAAGCGGTAAATACGCGTTTATTAAAAGATACATGCTTACGTTGCATATAATATAATACGCCAACTAAAATGAGCATGACTGCAACGTTAATTCCGACAAGCAGTGTATTCATGTTGATTCCCCCTAATTCCAATCTGTTATATAGAATATAAGGTAATAAAACCTATAAGTCAACTAGGAGATTGCGGAATTAAAAAAAGATGGCAAAATGCCATCTTTTAATGTCCAGCCCCAGGGACAAGTAAAAACGTCGTGTAGTATGTAAATCCTATGAAGAAAACAGTTAAATATGCCCCAAATACGTATATATACATACGCTCTGTTAAATTTAAATAGCTTAAAAGTACGAAGAATCCTGTTTGTCCTAAAAATAGTAGTGCGGTCGAGTGCATATCCCCTACATAAAACATAACCGAGAAAATTCCAGTCCAAAAGCCGAGAACGCGAAACATGCGCTCCATGCCATCTCCCTCCTTTTCTAAAAAAAGTAAACCTCACTTCATTATAGTTTATTTTTCTTACTATTGTAAATATTCGTTCATATAAAAAGAAGCCAATTATAATTGGCTTCTTTTTATATGAGAGATTAAATTGTTAGTTTATAATTACAAGATTTACATCCATCTAGTAAACTATCGTTTCGTGTTAATTCCGTGTTAGGGAATAGGATTTCAAAAATCCCTTTCATCATATCTCCGTGCATATTACAAATTTCAGTTGGGTGATGGACAGCAACTTCTTTAAATGGACAATTGTGTACATCATAGAAAATTTTCGTTCCATCTGCACTTAATTCAAATGCAGGTGATAAGCCAGCTGTCGAAAAGGCTTCTTTTGCAATTTGAATTTTTTGTTCAACTGTTAAGGCATCTTCACTCACATTTAAACGCTGCATATGTTGTTGCATTAATTCGGCCCCGAATTGTTTCCCTGTTTCGTAGAGCGCTTTTTCACCAGCAGCACCAAGGCTAAGTAAAGAATTAAACGCGATTCTTGCTAACAATTGATAGTCACGGAATGGGAATTGTAATTGGATAACATCTTCAGATAATACATATAATCTGCTTGGTCGTCCGCCTTTTCCAGTTTTCTTCGTTTCAGATTTCAGCATATGAACATCTTCTAATTTAGATAAATGTAAACGCGCTACGTTTGGATGAATGTCAAACTCATCTGCAATTTCTTGTACAGTTACGTAACTATGTTTTTGAGAAATATATTTATAAATGTAATAACGAGTTGGGTCAGCTAAAACACCTGTAATTTTTAAAGCTTGTTCCATGAGGATCTCCACCTTTATCACTTTATCCAAGATAATAACATTATAATACAGATAAACATGGGTATAGGTAATTTTAGACAATAATTCGGAAATTGTTCATAATTTCACAAACATATTTTTCCTTTTTCATCTAGTGAAAATGCAAAAATACCGATTTTTCAGATGGATTTCTTCATGCTATATACATAGTGGGGAGGGAAAAATGATGAATGGAATTGAAAGCTTTGCGAATATGATTTTGAAAGAGGCGTGTAGGGTACAAGCTTCGGATTTACATATTGTGCCCCGGAAGAAGGATGTAGCGGTTCCACTGCGTATAGGAAAAGATTTAATGACGAAACAATACATTGAAAAGGAATTTGGAGAAAAACTTGTTTCACACTTTAAATTTTTAGCATCCATGGATATAGGAGAGAGGCGGAAACCACAAAACGGTTCACTGTATTTACAAATAGATGGACAAGAAGTGTATTTACGCCTTTCCACGCTTCCAACCGTATATCAAGAAAGTCTCGTTATTCGTCTTCATTTACAAGCATCTATTCAGCCATTATCTCATCTTTCGTTATTTCCAAGTACAGCGAAGAAACTACTTTCTTTTTTACATTATTCTCATGGATTACTCGTCTTTACGGGACCGACTGGTTCAGGAAAGACAACAACAATGTATGCATTATTAGAAGTAATTAGAAAAAAGAAAACACGTCGCATCGTTACGCTGGAAGATCCAGTTGAAAAAAGAAATGACGATGTATTACAAATTCAAATAAATGAAAAAGCAGGTATAACATATGAGGCGGGACTGAAGGCTATTTTACGTCATGATCCAGATATTATTTTAGTCGGTGAAATTCGTGATGAAGAAACAGCAAAAATCGCTATAAGAGCAAGTTTGACTGGCCATTTAGTAATGACGACACTGCATACGAATGATGCGAAAGGAGCAATACTTCGGTTTATGGACTTTGGCATAACAAGGCAAGAGATTGAACAATCTTTATTGGCTATAGCTGCACAGCGACTTGTTGAATTGAAGTGTCCGTTTTGCAAAAGAAAGTGCTCAACTGTATGTAAATCAATGAGGCAAGTAAGGCAAGCGAGTATTTATGAGTTGTTATATGGGTATGAATTAAAACAAGCGATTAAAGAAGCAAACGGGGAATGTGTCACGTACAAGCATGAGACATTAGAGTCTTCGCTGCGAAAAGGGTACGCTTTAGGATTTTTAGAAGAGGATGTTTATGTTTAAGAAAATATGGAGTTTAAGTGATCAAGTAATATTACTGAAACGATTAGGAGAACTATTAGAAAAAGGATATTCTCTTTTGCAGGCATTAGAATTTTTACGGTTTCAATTACCTTTAGAAAAGAAAGTACAATTGCAGCGCATGATTGATGGATTAAAAAATGGAAAAAGTCTACACGATTCTTTTCATCAATTAAAGTTTCATCAGGAGATGTTAAGCTATTTATTTTATGCCGAGCAACATGGTGATATTTCTTTTGCGTTGCAACAAGGGAGTGCACTTCTTTATAAAAAGGATAAGTATAGGAAAGATATGATGAAAATAATGCAGTATCCTATGTTTTTGGCGTTCTTTTTAATAATCATGATTTTGATTTTTAACCGCATTTTATTACCACAGGTTGACATGGTATATAGTTCATTTGGTTCTACAGCACCGTTATTCACAGAACAAATATTAAGTACAATTAAGCTACTCCCCTACCTTATTTTTAGCACTATTTTTATTGTTATGGTGGGTTGTAGTGTATATATATTGTACTTTCGGAAACTCCCGCATATGAAGCAGATAAAAATTATGCTTCGTATTCCCCTCATAAAAACATTTCTTATTTTAAAGCATTCGCATTATTTCGCTACTCAATTGAGCGGCTTATTACACGGAGGACTATCAGTACTTGAGGCTCTAACAATAATGATGGAGCAAAAATATCATCCGTTCTTTCAGTATGAAGCGGGCCGAATTAAACACCAATTAATTGCGGGAGAACCGTTGCAATCTATTATTGCTAAAAGCGGATATTATGAGGAAGAACTTTCTTATATTATTACACATGGCCAAGCAAACGGTAATTTGGCGATTGAATTAGGTGATTATAGTGATCTGATTATGGAAAAGATGGAGCAAAAAATTAAACGTATGTTAGTGATTATTCAACCGATTTTATTTACGTGTATTGGAGCAATAGTCGTTCTTATGTATTTAGCGATGATTATGCCAATGTTTCAAATGATGAATTCTATATAGGAGGCATTTACATGCAGAATGAGGAAGGGTTTACCCTTTTAGAAATGTTATTAGTTATGGTCGTCATCACTGTATTATTACTATTAATTATTCCGAATGTAGTTACGCAGCGTTCATCCGTCGAAGGAAAAGGATGTAAAGCCTATGTGAAATCTATAGAAGCGCAAATACAAGTATATCAACTACAACATAATAAAATTCCCTCGCTAAAAGAGCTAATTGATGGGAAATATATTACAAAGGATGAGTGTCCGAATGGTGAAGCTATTCATATTTCCAATGATGGCACAGTAACAAGTGGGAAACTGTGAAGCAAAAAGGTTTTACCCTTTTAGAAATGCTACTCGTTTTATTTGCAATTTCTGTACTAAGTATGGTCACGTATTTTAACGTATACTCCTTATATGAAAAACAAAAAATTGAACAATTTTTAAGACAGTTTTCAAATGATATTTTGTATATGCAACAATTAGCCATAAACCGTCAAAAACACTATACATTACGATGGCATAAAGATAGACATATGTATTATATAGGGGAATCGAGTACGGATCTTTCTATCATTAAAAGAGAATATGATAGCGATATACAATTGGATTTGAATACTTTTCCAAATCCGATGACATATAATCCGAGTGGAAATATTAATAGAGGTGGCACGATTTTACTTTCGTATCAAAGTTATAAATATGAGATTGTATTCCAGCTTGGAAGAGGGAGATTTACGTATCGTGAAATGTCAAAAAGGGTCAGTGATGGCTGAAATGCTTGTAGTATTAAGTATAGTAATGATGATGGTATCTTTACTACTTCCTCAGACAGTATTGATTATGCAAGAACGAAAAAACATACAAATTCGTTATAAGGCATTTGTATTATTAAAAAAAGAAGCAGCTTTATATATGTATGAGAATGAGGCAAAACAACAGAAAGAAAAAGTCATAAACGGAAATGTATATTACACATATTGGGGAGGAAATGAAGTTTGTGCGATGTGGAAAGATGTGAAAGGAAAAATGATGGAACAATGCTTTTATGCGGGAGAAAAAATGAATTAGAAGTTGGATTTACATTAATTGAAATGATCGTATGTTTTTTTCTGTTATCACTGTTCTTTTTACTCTTACCACGTTTAAACTTTATTGGAATAGAAAACAAGCAATCAAAAGGGTTAAATAATTGGGAATGGGATGTGTTTGTAGGACAAGTACAGTTAGAGTTTCGTGAAGTATCATTTGTGGAAAAAATAGTTCCTGAAAATAGAGAGAGTATGTTGCGCTTCCGTCTTCGCACTGGAGATGAAGTGACGTATGAAAAATTGAATAATCACCTTATAAGAAAAGTGAACATGCGCGGAAGAGAAGTTATATTACAAAATGTTGAAATGGTTTCGTATGAAGTAACACCTCATTTGCTCTTTATCAATGTGAAAGATAGGAGCGGGAAAATATATGAAGGTGTAGCTATAAGGTATAGCGAAATGGGAATACATGTATGATAAAACAAGATGGATTTACGATGCCAGGAACAATCATTTTTCTTATATTATTAACTTCGTTCTTTATATACGAAACGAATATGTTGCTTATAGATAAAAGATTTTATATTGAAATAGAGCAAAAGTTTGTACTGGAGGAAATACTAAATCAATCTATTACAAATATAAAAAAAGACTTACTGCAAAAAGAAAAGGAAGACACTTTTTTCTTTTCATATGAAAAGGG
Organism: Bacillus sp. SSR7; assembly: GCF_055902415.1. NCBI lineage: Bacteria > Bacillati > Bacillota > Bacilli > Caryophanales > Bacillaceae > Bacillus > Bacillus sp. SSR7. The sequence continues at coordinate 265,591 of NZ_JBVVXV010000002.1, forward strand.
CGAAGCGAGTGGAAATTACGTATTTGAAAACGACGTTATTCTCGTTTCGTTACAGTGCAAAATCAAACAAGAAGTATTCTATAAAGTAAGCTTTCGGTATAGAAAAAAGGATGAGAAAATATTCGATTGGATAGAAGGATAGTATGTGAAATATATGGATAAAAAACCATGATTTATCATTTGAAAATTGGCTGTTTTTTAAAAGGGAATGGATAAATAAAACAATTAAAAGTTTAAATTTTCTCAAAAAAGAGAAAGGTAGAAAGAATATGATATATTCATGCTATCCAATCATTATTTTTAGGGAGAATAGGGAAATGACAAACAACAATCAAATAGGTGAAAATAAGGAGCAAACTATTTTTGATCATAAAGGAAATGCAATTATGACAGAAGATAGGGAAATACAAATTATTTCAAAATTTGAAGAACCTCTTATTGTCGTGTTAGGAAATGTATTAAGTGATGAAGAGTGTGACGAATTGATCGAATTGTCTAAAAATAAATTAACACGTTCTAAAGTTGGTTCATCACGTGATGTAAATGATATTCGAACGAGTAGTGGTGCATTTTTAGATGATAATGAACTTACTGCGAAGATTGAAAAACGAATTTCATCTATCATGAATGTTCCTGTTTCGCATGGAGAAGGATTACACATTTTAAATTATGAAGTGGATCAACAATATAAAGCACACTATGATTATTTTGCGGAACATAGTAGATCAGCCGCTAATAATCGTATTAGTACGCTTGTCATGTATTTAAATGATGTAGAAGAAGGCGGAGAAACATTCTTTCCGAAATTAAATCTTTCTGTGCATCCTAGAAAGGGAATGGCAGTATACTTTGAGTATTTTTATCAAGACCAATCATTAAATGAGCTTACGTTACACGGAGGGGCACCTGTAACGAAAGGTGAGAAATGGATTGCAACGCAGTGGGTGAGAAGAGGTACTTATAAGTAAAAGCATGTATGTGACGTTTTGTTCTTCATTGCATAATGGGAACAAGACGTTTTTTTATTAAATAGTGTAATCTTTCGTTATAATAACAAATAATAACGGATGATTGAGAGGAACGAACATGAAATCTATATACATAACCGGCTATATGGGAGCTGGGAAAACAACAATTGGAAAAGCATTAAGTAAAGAACTTCATATGGATGTTATAGATACAGATCAAAAAATTGAAGAGAAGCAAGAGAAGGAGATTCGTGATATTTTTGCTGAAGAAGGTGAAATGGCTTTTCGGGAATATGAAAGTGAGATGTTACGTGCACTACCTGTTGAAAATGTAATCATTACAACTGGCGGCGGAATCATTGAGCGAGAGGAAAACCGAAAGTGGATGAAGGAAAATGGCACTGTCGTGTATTTATATTGTGATCCACACATAATTGCAGAGAGGCTTCGTGAAGATACGACACGTCCACTATTTCAGAAGAAAGATATAGATGCATTTGTAATGAAATTCGAATCGCGCCGAGCTTATTATGAAGAGGCTCATATTCATATCGATACGACGAATAAGTCTGTAAAGCAAATTATGAATGAATTAAAAGAAAAGATTAATGGATAAAAAAGTGGACATACTAATCAAGTAGAGGTGATGATAATATGTCTACTAATGATTATGTTCGCTTTGTGACGCAGCAGTTTGTGTCGTATATGGATGCTCCAAAAGAAGATCGTAAACAAAAGAAAGAACAACGCCGTGCTGAAAAGGAGCCATTTATGAATAAGTGGTTTGGTGTTATGCCGCTTAGTGCTGCTTTGTTTTATCGAAACGTAAAAAATAAAAGAAAAAAATCAAGTTAACGATTTCGTAATATGTGTAGCAAAGTGAAAATCCCCTAGTAGCATCATACTACTAGGGGATTTTTTATTTACTGCACAGATTCCTTTTCTTCTGTAACGGCATGTATTTTATTGTTCACCCATACGAACCCTATTCCGATACAAATGGAAATGCCCCATCCAACAGCCGTCATTATCGCTCTCATTTCACCGTAGCCATCTACACCGAAAACAGAGATGAAATAAATCTTTAAGAAGCTTTTTAATATGAATTGTAGACCGAAAAATAGCGTTAAATATTGCAATGCTGGATAGATACGACTATCACGATACAGTTCACGACTTTTATCACGGTCATGGCCTTGCAGTGCAGCAATATCTGCTGCGAAATATAACATAAGTGGTTTTTTTATAAAAATTGTACATATGACGATAATGCCGAGTACGATGTGATAATACGCATCGTTCCACAACATTCGTTCAGCTGATCCGGATAATAGATCTACCGTTGTATTAGAAATGAGTGTAATTAAAATAAAGAACCCTGTTACGTTAAACTGTCTTTCTTTTTTAAAGGTATACAGTGTATAAATAATCCCTGGAACAGAGGAAAGTAACATCGCGTAATAAGGATCGATATAAGGTTTTGCAAATTTCCAAATGAGGAATGGGATTACGAGATAAAAGACAAGATCTAATATAGCTTTTTTATTTTGATTCATACAAATCCTCCTTAAGTCATACATATATTTTATAATATAATTTCTGAAAATTGTATAAGGTTTAATAGGAAAAGGAAAAATATATCACTTTTTGAGGAAGTAGTAGATTGAAAAAATACCCCTAGCGTAGTAAGTTTTTTTAGTATATAATAAAGGAAACGCTTTCATTTTTAGTTTGTTCACAAAATGGACGGAAAATCACATATTTACTATCGATATGTTGCTTTATAATGAAACTAATTAAATATACATGCATACAATATTGTGAAATAAATAACATAAATAATTTATATAAATGTAAACGTTATCAAAAGAGAGAGGTGGAGACAATGAGTAAATTTTTCTTCAATCATAATCCAGCAACAGTAGAGGATGGAAGGCTTGTTGAATATGCTGAAATTATTTATGGAGAAGGCGGCCGTTCTGTATTAGAAAATTTAATGGTGAAGGCATCTATCAGATTGCGTGATCGTTATCCGAATAAATCTGACGAGCAGATCTCGAACCTAGTAAATAAAGGCATCCATGATATGTTTCAAAAATACGTGAGCGAGTAAGAGGAGCCAATGGCTGCTCTTATTTTTTGTATAAGGATTGTATCTCTAGCTGAAAATAAGGGTGTATTTTGAAAGACATAAGAAGGAGTGGAAAAGATGAGTAATGGAATTGGCCGTTCAAAAGAAAATCTTCCAACTGATGCAAATCATGTGAGTGCAAAGGATCGTGCGTATCAAAAACGTATGGCAAAGCAAAAACAACAAGAGCGTAATGGCGATAGAGGATAATTCAAAAAAGCTCCTTCAAAAAAATGAAGGGGCTTTTTAAGTTAGAAAATGATTCGCGGTAACATAAAAGAGTCCACCGTTAATAATTTGCACTGTAATGCGGGGTTCATATTGTTCTTGCAGTGCTTGTTTTTCAATTTCATAGCTTTCAGGAAGTTCATCACTTTCTTCATAAAAACGATTTAAAAGGTCCAAATCGTGATTCCAGCGCACTCTTGCTTCTTTCGCCCACGTATGGTCATCTTCTGCAATAATATTTTTTAAAGCATCCTCTATACGTTGTAAACCACTTTGCGGTTTAATAATAGGCGAGAGCGTAAAACAAAAATCAGGTATTTTCGGTGTAAGTTTAATTTTAGTTAATGTTTCATGAAAGTTTGCAATCATTGTGCCAGAAATAAGATGAATGCCAATCGAGTGAAGAATATCTTTTTTTCGATCACATTGATAGGAAACTTTTATATTTACACCGAGCCACGGATGGAGCGGTGTATGCGTTGCTCCGCTATGCCGTACTTCTTCATATAAACGTATGTAAGAGCCTAATTCTTTTGTTGTTTGGAAAATTTGATGAAGGCGTGGTGAACCATAGTGAATAAGCTCGCCATCGTCTTCTTCATTTTCTGGATTTGTAATAAGAGTAAGGCGCATCGGATTCGGTACGCCTCCTGTTTTTTCAAGATAGTGCCAATAAAAAGGACGGTTCATTAATAATTTATCCATCTCAATTGTTAATTGCACATCCAATAGATGAGGAGAACGTTCTAAAATTTCACAGTTATTCGCCTCAAAAAAATTGTATAAGTAATTATGAATTTCATGTTGCTGCATAGCCTTGCACCTCAGCTTCATTTCGTTTCGCAAAGTCGATAATAGATGTTAAGTTTTCCATCTTAATTCGGATTTCTCCTTCGCTTTTTGACTGCGTAAATATTTCTTGAATGTGTGCATCGATGTTTTTCATATTAATTCTCGTTAAAATTTCATCAAGTTCACCGATCACACGCTCAAATAAATTAATTTTTTCATATAACAGTTTCAAAATATGTTCTTCAACAGTGTGCTTTGTAGCTAAGTTATAAATATGAACATCATTCTTTTGACCAAGACGGTGAATACGTCCGATTCTTTGTTCAAGACGCATTGGGTTCCATGGCAAATCATAATTGATCATATGGCTACAAAACTGTAAGTTAATTCCTTCACCACCAGCTTCCGTTGCGATTAGCACTTGCGCATGATTTTGGAAAAGTTCCTTCATCCAATCTTTCTTCCCGCGTTTAAATCCGCCGCGGAATGGGACGGAAGAAATACCGTGTTGTTGTAAAAACCATTGTAAGTACATTTGTGACGCTCGATATTCTGTGAAGATGACGACTTTATCATCAATTTCTTTTATAAGCTCTAGCGCTTTATTTGCTTTTGAGTTAAAAGGAATATGATTAATTTTCTCCATTAGCACATCGATATGCGGATCTTTTACGTAATGTTCATTTTCCTTCTGTCGTTTTTCTACATGTTTTTTTAATGAATAGTAAACGGCCTCACGACTACTACACGCTTCCCGTTTTAAAGTTAACGATGAGAAAGCCGATGTGAAGGCGTCTTGTCCTCGCCAATTTTCAATATTGTTATACAAAGCTTGCTCTTCTTCATTAAACTCGACAAAAATCGTACGTACATGTCTCTTTGGCCAATCTATCCCGGTATTATGACGCCGATTTCGGACCATTACTTTGTTAATAAGAGCTTTTAAATCTTCATCAGATTCGGCTGAACGATTTTTTGAAGCATAATATTCTTCAAAATTGGATTGATTGCCTAAGTGTCCTGGTTTTAATAAAGAAACGAGGTTGAAAATTTCATCAATCTTATTTTGGACAGGAGTAGCGGTTAATAATAAACAAAATTTCTTTTTTAATCGCTGTGCAAATTCATAGTTTTTTGTTTTATTATTTTTAAGTTTATGTGCTTCATCGATAATAATAAGGTCATATTCTAAGTTCAAAACGATATCACGATGTGGTGAACGTTTTGCAGTATCAATTGATGATACAATCACATCGGCTTGTTCCCACGAGTAGCTTTTCTTTTGGGCTACTGCTGGAATGAAAAACTTTGTATTTAATTCGTATGCCCATTGTGATACGAGAGAGGCTGGGACGAGTATAAGTACTTTTTTCACAAGACCGCGGACCATATATTCTTTTAAAATAAGTCCAGCTTCAATTGTTTTTCCAAGTCCTACTTCATCTGCTAGAATCGCTTTACCATTCATTTGTTCAATAACATTTTGAGCGACTTCTAATTGATGAGGAAGTGGTGTGAAATGAGATAAATGTTTCGGTGCTTGTAATCCATCAAAAGTAGGGACAAGTAACGATTTTTCTGTTTCATAAGCTAAATGATATAAATCCCAGTTTGTCCAAGGACCATCTTCGTCAATTCTATTTAAAAAATTGTTTTGCCACGTTCGATCTATGGAAATATCGACATTCATTACGACTCTCCCACCTTTTATAAACTAAAGTAATTATGAAAAAATCTTTAATATATAAGCCTTGTAATAAGGCACTATTACACTTACTGAAAGGTAAACAATAAGTAAAGATAAAGGACTAAATCTTAAAAACTGTATGTAATAAGATTAAGCATAAAAAATTCTAAATTATTTTTTATGCTAGAATATTGATGAAATATAGCGAATAATGTTAGGATAATGGTGTGAAATGTGTGGAATCTTTCGTATTTTATCCAAGAAAGTGATTTTTTATTTACGCTTTCATAAAAAAATATAATGAGATTCCGTATATCCTATCTTTTCAGAGTGAAAATGTTTAGATAAGGGAAACAACTTTTATTGATTTGTCAGAGCATAAGGGGGAGAGAGCATGATTACATTACAACGTACACCGTTATTTGATGTATACGCGAAGTATGGTGGGAAAACAATCGACTTCGGTGGTTGGGAGTTACCAGTTCAATTTTCAAGCATTAAAGAAGAACATGAAGCTGTACGTACAGCGGCAGGTTTGTTCGATGTGTCTCATATGGGAGAAGTTGAGGTAAAAGGTGTAGATAGTTTAGCATTTTTACAACGTGTTGTTACAAATGACGTTTCTACCTTAAAGGTAGGGGGCGCACAATATACAGCAATGTGCTACGAAAATGGTGGTACAGTAGATGATTTATTAATCTACAAACGTGGTGAAGAAGACTATTTATTAGTTATCAACGCATCAAATATCGAGAAAGATTACGAATGGTTAGCGAGCCATGTAATTGGCGATGCGACAGTAGTCAATGTTTCTAGTGAAGTTGCACAGCTTGCAATTCAAGGACCAAAAGCAGAAGGCATTTTACAAAAAGTTGTGTCAGAAGATTTGAAAGAAATTAAGTTCTTTAAATTTAAAAACGATATTCTTGTAGATGGAATTCCAGCACTTGTATCTCGTACAGGTTATACAGGTGAAGATGGATTTGAAATTTACTGTAAGAGTGAAGATGCTGCAAAACTTTGGGAGAAACTTCTTGAAGTTGGAGCAGAAGAGGGCTTAAAACCATGTGGTTTAGGTGCTCGTGATACACTTCGCTTCGAAGCAACATTACCACTTTATGGTCAAGAATTATCAAAAGATATTACACCGATTGAAGCTGGAATTGGCTTTGCGGTAAAACCAAATAAAGAAGCAGACTTCTTTGGAAAAGCAACGTTAAAAGAGCAAAAAGAAAACGGTGCACCTCGCAAATTAGTCGGCATCGAAGTAATTGAACGTGGAATTCCTCGTACGCATTACCCTGTATTTATTGGAGAAGAAAAAATTGGGGAAGTAACGAGTGGTACACAATCTCCAACGTTAAAGAAAAGCATTGGTTTAGCACTAATTGATGTAAAATACGCAGCAGTTGATACAGAAGTAGAAATTGAAATTCGTAATAAACGCGTCAAAGCAGTAGTTGTTCCAACACCATTTTATAAACGTTCAAAGTAACGGGGAGAGGGGTAGATTTCATGTTGCATCGTTATCTTCCAATGACAGAAGAAGACAAAAAAGAAATGTTACAAACGATCGGCGTTCAAACGATCGATGAGTTATTCTCTGATATTCCAGAGAGTGTTCGTTTTAAAGGGGATTTAAAAATTAAAGAAGCAAAATCAGAGCCAGAGCTTTTAAAAGAGTTATCTCAAATGGCTAGTAAAAATGCGAACTTAAAAGAATACGCTTCTTTCTTAGGAGCAGGCGTATACGATCATTACGCTCCAGTAATTGTAGATCATGTTATCTCTCGCTCAGAATTTTATACAGCTTACACGCCATACCAACCAGAAATTTCACAAGGGGAATTACAAGCGATCTTTGAATTCCAAACAATGATTTGTGAATTAACAGGAATGGATGTAGCAAACTCTTCTATGTACGACGGAGGTACAGCTTTAGCTGAAGCGGCAATGCTAGCGGCTGGCCATACTCGTAAAAAGAAAATTCTTGTATCTAGTGCAGTGCACCCAGAATCAAGAGCAGTACTTGAAACGTATGCAAAAGGTCAACATCTTGAAGTTGTTGAAATTAATCATAAAGATGGTGTAACAGATTTAGACGTATTACAAAGTGAAGTAGATGATACAGTTGCTTGTGTAATCGTTCAATATCCAAACTTCTTTGGACAAGTTGAAAAATTAGCTGATATTGAAAAAATCGTTCATCAACAAAAATCATTATTTATCGTTTCTTCAAATCCATTATCATTAGGCGCATTAACACCACCAGGGAAATTTGGTGCTGATATTGTAATCGGTGATGCACAACCATTCGGTATTCCAACGCAGTTTGGTGGACCGCACTGTGGTTACTTTGCAACAACGAAAGCATTTATGCGTAAAATTCCAGGACGTCTTGTTGGACAAACTGTAGATTCAGATGGTAAACGTGGATTTGTATTAACGTTACAAGCACGTGAACAGCATATTCGTCGTGATAAAGCGACGTCTAACATTTGTTCAAACCAAGCGTTAAATGCATTAGCAGCTTCTGTTGCAATGACAGCACTTGGTAAACAAGGTGTGAAAGAAATGGCGCGTCAAAACATTTCTAAAGCGCAATACGCAAAACGTCAATTTGAAGCCAAAGGCTTCACAGTTACATTTGCTGGACCATTCTTCAATGAGTTTGTTGTAGATTGCAAGCGCCCAGTGAAAGAAGTAAACGATGCATTATTACAAAAGAATATTATCGGCGGTTACGATCTAGGCCGTGATTATAAAGAGCATGAGAACCATATGCTTGTAGCAGTAACTGAGCTTCGTACAAAAGAGGAAATTGACACACTTGTAAACGAAATGGGGGCTATCCAATGAAGAACCAAGACCAAGCACTTATCTTTGAAGTGAGTAAAGAAGGACGCATAGGATATAGCTTACCAAAATTAGATGTAGAAGAAGTGAAACTAGAAGATGTGTTTGAGAGCGATTATATTCGAGTAGAAGATGCAGAGCTACCAGAAGTATCTGAACTTGATATTATGCGCCACTATACAGCACTTTCAAACCGTAACCACGGTGTTGATTCTGGCTTCTATCCACTTGGATCTTGTACGATGAAATATAATCCGAAAATTAATGAGAGTGTAGCTCGTTTCGCAGGATTTGCAAATATTCATCCGTTGCAAGACGAAAAGACGGTACAAGGTGCAATGGAATTAATGTACGATTTACAAGAGCATTTAATTGAAATTACAGGTATGGATACTGTTACATTACAACCAGCAGCTGGTGCACACGGAGAATGGACAGGCTTAATGTTAATTCGTGCATACCATGAAGCAAATGGTGACTTTAACCGTACGAAAGTAATTGTTCCTGACTCTGCTCACGGAACGAATCCAGCATCTGCAACTGTAGCTGGTTTTGAAACAATTACGGTAAAATCAAATGAACATGGTCTTGTTGACTTAGAAGACTTAAAACGTGTTGTAAATGAAGAAACAGCAGCACTTATGTTAACAAACCCTAATACATTAGGTTTATTCGAAGAAAATATTTTAGAAATGGCAGAAATCGTCCATAACGCAGGCGGTAAATTATACTATGATGGTGCAAACTTAAATGCGGTATTAAGCCAAGCGCGCCCAGGAGATATGGGATTTGACGTTGTGCATTTAAACCTTCATAAAACATTTACAGGTCCTCACGGCGGCGGTGGCCCAGGTTCTGGTCCAGTAGGTGTGAAAGCTGATTTAATTCCGTACTTACCAAAACCAATTTTAGAGAAAACGGAAGATGGCTATCGCTTTAACTATGATCGTCCAGAAGCAATTGGGCGTGTAAAACCATTCTACGGTAACTTCGGAATTAACGTTCGTGCATACACATACATTCGTTCTATGGGTCCAGATGGACTACGTGCAGTAACGGAGTATGCGGTATTAAATGCGAACTATATGATGAGAAGATTAGCACCATTCTATGATCTTCCGTTCGATAGACATTGTAAGCATGAGTTTGTATTATCAGGTCGTCGTCAAAAGAAACTTGGTGTACGTACATTAGATATCGCAAAACGCCTGCTTGATTTCGGTTACCATCCACCAACAATTTACTTCCCATTAAATGTGGAAGAATGTATTATGATTGAGCCGACAGAAACAGAATCAAAAGAAACTTTAGACGGTTTCATTGATAAGATGATTCAAATTGCTAAAGAAGTAGAAGAAAATCCAGAAGTTGTACAAGAAGCACCTCATACAACAGTCATTAAACGTTTAGACGAAACGATGGCTGCACGTAAACCAGTTTTACGTTATGAAAAGCCAGCTCCTGTACAAGTTTAATTAGAATAATAAAAAAAGAACTCGCTGCGGCGGGTTCTTTTTTTGTATGGAGAATTTGTGCAGAAATGGTGAAAGAAATGTTAAAAAATTATATTTTTTGTTCCCTAATGGTGTAAAGGTGTAGTTTTATAGGTAGTTTTGTTGAAAAAGTCGGTTTGATAAAAGTATTTATTTTTGTTAGAATTTTATTGAAATTAAGAAGATGTGATGAGGCAAAAATTACTCATTTTTATGTATATGTGAAAAAACGAGCAAGACGGGGGTGAAAGTGTGGGCTATCGATGTTATAGAATGGTATACCATTTAGAAAATGGAGAAACAATTAAAGATGTAAAAGAATTTTGTTACCGGGACCAAGGAAAAGTGCTAGAAAGAGTAGCGCATCGTGTAATGGATAATAGAGAAGTGACGGCAATTGATAAGCAAGGAACGATCATTTCAATAGCATGTGAGGACATTGTAAAGGTGGAACTTGATTACATAACAGAAAGTTAACCTTGAGTCATATCGAATTATTCGATAAAATATACTGTTGAATGGTGAAGTGAGAAGAGAGGAGTTTATCATGGGTAGTACAAGACACTTTTATATGTTTATCTTAGCGTTTGTTCTTGTTGTGGCATTAACGATTTATTTAATTGTTGATAGCACTTGGTACAACACAGTTCATCCGGCGTTCCTTCTGTTTATGTATGTAGGAATTGCGGTAGTGAGTTTCGGAATGAGAGATGAGATGTTAGATCGCTTTGAAAAGTGATACATATACGAAAGACCAACAGGAAAATGTTGGTCTTTTTTTCTTGCCAAAAATAGGATGGTGTGTATATACTGTATATATAAGGTATATACAGTATATACACACTGGAGGAAAACATGAATATTATTATTTCGAATTCTTCCCAAGACCCTATTTATGTACAAATAAGAAAACAATTAAGCCAGCTTATTTTAAATGGTGGTTTAAAGGGTGGAGACCAATTACCGTCTATTCGTAGCTTAGCGAAGGAATTACAAATTAGTGTAATTACAACGAAGCGTGCGTACGAGGAGCTTGAAAAAGAAGGATATATAGAAACCGTTGCTGGGAAGGGGACTTATGTTTCACGTAAAAATAATGAACTATTAAAAGAACAGCGGCTTCGCCTATTGGAAAGTAAAGCGGAAGAGATTGTGAATGAAAGTAAAGCGTTGCAGCTTTCACTTGAAGATTTACAGCAGATGATAGCGTGTTTATATGAGGGGGAATAAAGGGTGTTAGAGCTAAAAAATGTTTGTAAAAGTTATAAAGATTTTGCAGTGAAAAATATAAGTTTTACATTACCACGCGGATATATTATGGGATTTGTCGGACCGAACGGAGCCGGGAAAAGTACGACGATTAAAATGATTATGAATTTAATTAGAAAAGATAGTGGAGATATAAAAATTTTTAGCAAGGACAATAAGAAAGCTGAAAAGGAAATAAAACAAAATATCGGCTTTGTATATGATGAAAATCATTATTACGAAGATTTAACGTGTGAGCAAATGAAACGTATTATTGCACCGTTATATAAAAAGTGGGACGAAGAGCAGTATCAATCGTATATGCATAGATTGCAAGTTCCAAAGTATAAAAAAATTAAAGAACTATCAAAAGGGATGAAAATGAAATTTGCGATTGCCATCGCGCTCTCGCACCACGCAGAGTTTATCATCATGGATGAACCAACAGCAGGATTAGATCCAGTTGTTAGAAGTGAATTACTTGATATGCTGCAAGAAATTGTAATGGAAGATGAAGTATCTGTTTTATTCTCAACGCACATTACAACAGACTTAGAGCGCATCGCAGATTATATTACGTTTATCAACGATGGAGAAATTATATTTACTGGTGAAAAAGAAGACTTAATGGAGAACTACGTAATTGTAAAAGGAAGTAATGATTTATTAGACCGAGAAGGAAAAGAACTATTTGTTGGATTACGAAAAAATAAGTTTGGTTTTGAAGGTTTAGCGAAGGATAAACAAGCAATTATAGATTGGTTTGGAAATGAGGTTGTACTAGAAAAGCCTACATTAGACGATATTATCGTTTACACCGCGAAAGGAAGAGATGCCTATGCGTCAGCTCGTATATAAAGATTTGTTCTTTTTTCGGGTAACGTGGTTAGTGAATTTTGTTATGCCACTTTTGTTATTTATGTTAGATCCAAATGGTGAAGGGTTATTTCCGGTGAGTTGTCTATTTATAACACTTTCCTCGGTTATGACGTTAATCTTTATGGATGAAAGGAATAAAAGTGACATTGTTATAAATAGTTTACCGGTAAGTCGAAAGGATATCGTCATTGCTAGATATATTTCCTGTGCAATATTTATTGTAGGTGGCATGCTTTCTACGATGTTAGTTGTTTTTCTTATAAGAGGTATTGTGGTCATTGGTGATATTGGTGCCTATCATCCTAATCTATACATTGAAATTCCATGGTATGAAGTAATAAATGGAGCTATTTACGCCTTGTTTTTTGTTGTGATACTTTTCCCTAGTTATTACGGTACAAAATCGAAGATAGTAAGAAGTATAGTATCAGCAGCATCAATGGGAGTAGGTGTAATTTTTTGGATGTTTATTAGTGATGGGCTGAATGAAACAGCACCTTCATTCATTGAGTGGATTATGAATCCGCTGCATATTGGTGTATTTATAATTGGAGGAATTATATTAGCTAGTGTCTATATCGTTTCTATGCTTCTTACAATTAAAATTTATGAAACGCGTGATTTATAGAGAGGAGAATTCATATGCAACAGTTGATTTTGAAGGAGTTTTTTTTACAGAAGAAGATGTTTCCTTTCTATTTTTTAATCCCTATTTTATCTATCTTTAAGAATTCCGTCGAACCAATGGGGATTGCAATAGGATTATTTATAACATGTAGTACGATTATATATATTTCTTTTTATTATGACGAGAAAAGTAAAGCGGAAAAAGTATTAGTGAGTTTACCTATAACGAGAAAAGAGATAATTATAGCTAAATATATTTCAAGCACATTATTTATTATGGCTGGTTTAAGTGTAACTTTTATAGTCGTAATATTAGGAAATATTTTATTGGACAGGGATATAGTCATTCCTGGATATGCAGTGTTTTCAGCGATAGTAGCAACTTTGATTTATTGTGTAGTAACGATACCGACTAATTACATTGGGGGATATAAAGTTATTACAGTCTTGAATTTGATTATGCTGTTTCCTTTAATAGGTATGATTGGTCTTATGTGCAATATTTTTGGTGATAAAACAATTATGTTAAAAGTACTTCACTCTCAAGAGGCTACACAAGCAATGGGTGTTCTTGGTATTGGAGTATTAGTGAGTATATTCATATCAATGTTCCTCTCAATGAAAATGTTTCAGCAGGCAGAGTTATAGAAGGGACATTTTCATATTAGGAGGTGCAATACATGATTAAGCAATTAGTTTTAAAAGATATGATGATGCAAAGAAAGTTAGGGTTTGTTTATCTTATATGTTTTTTGTTCCTGCTCATTGTTGATTTTAGTAGTGATAGTTTTTTGATGACATTTAGTATGTTTGTACCTGCTCTTGGCATGATACTGTCAATGAGTTATGAGGGGAAAAATAAAAGTGAACTGATAGTAAATAGTTTACCGTTTGACCGTAAAGATCTTGTCATAGGGAAATACATATTTGTAAGTATTTTAGTTGCTCTAGGTGGATGTTTCTCACTAGTGGTTGGTTTCATACAGTTGCAAAATGAGCATATGACTGGATTTATGCTGTGGGGAGAAATTCTCGGAGGTATAACAGGTGGATTTGTTTGTAGCATAATTGTACTTCCGATTGAATTCTCAGTAGGATATAGCAGTGCCAAACAAATTGCTCCGTTCGCCGGACTTGCATTGGGATATTTGAGTGGATTGATTGTAAGTAACGTTTGGTTAGATGTAGAAAATGCTTGGAACACAAGTTTAGTCGTAAATATTTGTTTTATAGCAGGATTGCTTCTTTTATATGTTATGTCCATGTTTTTCTCAATTCATTTGTACAATGAACGTGATCTGTGAGAGGAGGAAAATAGCGTTGAAACAACTAATTTTAAAAGATTTCATCATTCAATGGAAATTTTTAATTTGGTACATATTGTATCCTGTTTTCTTTTATATGGCCTTAACAGATACGGAAAATCTGTTCATAATTATGTCGGTAATTATTACAATTGGGGCAACAGTAAAAACATTTGAAGCAGATAGTAAAAATGAGAGTGAAGTTATAGTAAATAGTTTACCAATATTGAAAAAACATATTGTATTTGCAAAATATATAGTAGCAATTATTATTCTTTTTATAAGTGTAATGGTCGGTTGTTTTACGATGGGAATGAAGAATGGGGTTAACCTATTTGAATTTATTGAAACGACAATGGTTGCTAGTATTAGCTTTATTTTAGTGTATTTAAGCTTTGTTTTACCGATATCGTTTTGGTTGGCCTATAAAAAAACTATTTTTATTGCGATTTTTATACTAATAGCACCTATGGCCGTTTCTTCTATTTTCTTTGGAATCAACCTAGAACAAATTCAACTATATAACAGCGTGTTATTCATTAGTTCAATATGCATGTTTATAATATCTATCTTCGTTTCAGTGAAATTGTATGAGAAGAGAGAATTTTAAAAGGTGCCCTATAAAAGGCACCTTCTTCAATAACGACAATAGGAAAGTAAAAGTTTATAAACAGAGAGGTTACTCGGTACAACATCTTTCGGAGTATGTAATATAAAGCTGAAAACGATAACGAGAATGAGAAAGAGGAAAAATAAAAATAGGATCTGCTTATGTATAGAATTTTGCATATTATTCACTCCTTTTTTAGGTAGTATGTCCAAAAGAAAGGAGTGTATGAAAAATGTTAGGAGGGAAGAATGATGAACAAAAGAAAATGGTTATATAGAATAGGGGTATTTTTATTTTCAATTGGTCTCATATTAGCAAATTTTTACTCAGATATCCCATCACCATTTCCTAATTTGCATAAAGGGATTGGTATAAGTATTGTCATAGTTGGTCTTCTTTGTCTTATCACATCAAACTTCTACAGAAAGTCTGAATGAATATAAAAAAGGACAGTTACTCTTTTTCAGAAGAACTGTCCTTTTTAAATAACGTATTCCATAGCTTGGCGATACTCCATATAATGAAGATTGCAATGGAGGCAATGATGGACCAAACGATTGATATCATTTCAAGTGTCATGTTAGGAAGGAATGTGAGAATGGATACTACTTTATGAAACAACCATTCTATTATATGAAAACTGATTTGTAATAGAATGACGATACTAAGTGTGATCCATGCTAACAGTTGCTTCCCTTTTTCTTTCCACATGACATTCACCTCACGTTAGCTTAATAGTTTTAAGCCAACAGCGCCGCATAGAATGCAGCTTAAGAAGGCAAGACGGCGCCAATCCGCTGATTCGCGGAAAATAAGAATACCTAGAAGTGCACTTCCGGCAGTTCCGATTCCAGTCCAAATCGCGTAAGCAGTTCCCATCGGTAATGTGTTCATCGCAAGGGATAAGAAGAAGAAGCTTACGCCGAAGTTAGCGATTAAAATAACTTTTGGTGCCCAGCCTTTCTTTTCAGTGGCTACTTTCATAAAGAGTACACCAATAATTTCACAAATACCAGCTAGAATTAAAAATACCCAAGCCATTTTATGCGGCCTCCTTCGCTTCTTTTTCTTCTGTTACTCGTTTTAAACCAATTACGCCAAAGAAGATTAAACCAATTAATAATACTTTTACGATAGAGAATGGCTCTCCGAAAACGAAAATTTCTGTAAGAACGATTCCGCCAGCTCCAATTCCAGTGAAGACTGCGTATACAGTACCAACAGGTAAATCTTTATAAGCTCTAAATAATAAGACGAAACTAATTGTAATTAATAACGCAACACCAGCCCATTCAAGTGGAGCCTCCGCGTGTTTTAATCCAATTACCCAAAAGATTTCAATAATACCAGCTAAGATTACATAAATCCATGCCATATGTCATTTCTCCTTCCTACCAGTCGTTAGGTAAAGGGCTTAAAAACGACGCATTGCAAAGGAGCAATCCGTCAGTTTGAAAGTCCACGCCAAAATACTTTCCAAGAAGCGTCTAAACGTGTCTCAAAACGATTTAAACCTGCGTATAGTAGTTCAACCATAAGACCGTCAAGTAAGCATAGAAAAGCCTCTAAGGCGTCTTTTACTTCAATGTTATGCAACTCATCTTGTTCGCTTGCTCTTTTAAATACAGGGAATAAAAGTTTTCCGACGTTTTCAATGTGTACATTTGCTTTATTAATAATTTGTTCGCGAAATGCATCAGGTGGAAAATAAGAAGTTCGTAACCAAAACATTGATTCTTCACTTTCACCAAATCGTTTTGCATAGCCCTTTAGTAACTGTAAGAGCAATTCTTCAGTAGACGAATTTGAAAACTTTTCGATATCGCCTGTGAAGCTCTGTAAATCTTTTTGAAGAGCGGATTCTAAGCATATAAAATATAGCTCTTCTTTTCCTTTAAAGTGTGCGTAAATTGATGGTTTTTTAATCCCGACTTCTTGAGCAATATTTGCTAATGAAGTTCCTTCGTAGCCGTAGCGTGCGAAATGAGAAAGTGCTACAGCTTTAATGCGGTTTGCTGTCATTTTCATCCCCTACCTACCGTTCGTTAGGTTCATTATATGCGAGTAAAAATATAAAGTCAATAGGTGAAGAACTGAAAAAGAGCGCTATAGGTAACGCTCTTTTTAGACAGTATCTCGCTCAATTAAATGGAATGAAAGCTCTTTTGCGTTCCCGATAATTTGCTCACTTTGGATTTGTTTATGGAATAAAGAAAACGCATGTGAGCCCATTTCGAGACCGGGATGTTCAATTGTTGAAATTTCTAACGCCTTTGAAATTTCATGATTATCAAATCCGAGGATAGCGAGGTCTTCGGGTACTCGAAGACCTTGCTTTCGAGCCTCTGTTAATAAACCAGCTGCAACTTGATCGTTCGCTGTAAAAATAGCGGTTGGACGATTTTTCATGTTTAAAATACGATGGAGTATTTTTGCACCGTCTTGCATTGTATAGCATTGGTGAAAAATCCATTCGGGATGTGACGTTTTACCTTCGTTACGAAGTGTATCAGCAAACGCTTTTTCACGTTCCATGGAATTTACACTTGTTTTTCTTGCTAAACAAATCCCGATTTTTTCATGGCCTTTATTGAGTAAATAGGTGGTGCCAAGACGGAAGCCTTCATAATGATCTACGTAGACAGATGAAATGAGGGGGTGCTTCATTTTTTCGCATGAAATAATAGGAGCAAATTTTGCGAAAGGTTCAATTTGTTCCCATGAACTCGTTCGAGAGCAAATAATCATCCCGTCGAATTGTTTCATTTTCATCATTTCAAGAACACGAATTTCTTCGATACTATCGTAATTCGTTTGACATAAATTAATGTGATATCCAGCTGCTAACGCTTCGTTGCCGATTCCTTCAATAATGGTACTGAAGTATGGAAGGTTAATGAAAGGGAGCATAACACCGATCGTATATGTTTTTCCCTTTATTAAGTGAATAGCATTTATATTTTTGGCATAGTTCAATTCTTCAACAGCGTCTAGAACACGTTTACGTTTTTCTTCTTTTACGTAAGGGTGATTATTCAGGACGCGAGAAACAGTTGATATGGATACACCAGCGGTTTTTGCAATTTGTTTTATATTGGCCATATGTATCACCTCTCTCCTTATTATAAAGGGAAAATAATAAGAATGAAAAAATCTTGACCTGAAAAGCTTTTCACAAACTATGTTATAAATAGGACTTCTGTTATTCGCGTAACCTTTTTATTTGAGCGTGAGAATGATAGGGGGTCTTTTTTGCGTCTATAAAAGAAGTTTTGTCAAAATGTGTGGGAATAACATGGAAAGTTTTCAGAGGGGGAGTTTGTTAATGAGGCGAATATGAATAGCATATAAACACTTGGTTCATAAAGATAGCGGTATGAAAGGGCGGAAACAAATTGAAAAAAGGAATCATTTGTTTCGTGTTTTCTAGTCTAGTGCTAAGTTCATGTTCGTTTCAGCAAACGATGCAAGAAGAAAAACAATTTGTGGGAACAACAGGGGGAGCTATGGATCGTGTTACGGATCCAATTCCGCTGAAGGAGCTTTCGAAATATTTTCCAGTGAAATTTAAAGTGCCGGCGTTTTTACCGTATGACATTACGAGTGATGTGAAGGGAGAAGTCAGAACGATTGGAAAAAAGAACGCTGTCTTAATGATCAAATATAAACAGCAGGATCCAAGTAGAAATGAGTATATTGAGTTAAATGTTGCGAACTTTCCTTATAGTTTTCCAGATCTTGTGGAAGAGAAACGATTTCAAGAACAAATGAAATTGAATAATGGAGCATTCGCTTATTTTAAAAATAAGGATGACTCCGAGCGAGGAGACGAATTTGCTGCGCTTATATGGAAAGAGAAAGGACTTGAATATCAGCTCCTGTATCGTAATGCACAAGAAAATGATAAAGATGTGATTAAGAAAAATTTATTATACATTGCAAATAATATGGAATGAAAAAACTAGCTGAATCATTCAGCTAGTTTTTGTATGTTATTATTTCTTTTTAATTTTTCCAGTCCACGTTTTAAATCCACCTTGTAATTGGTAGAAATCTTTGTAGCCTTGTTTCTTTAAGTATTGAGCTGCACGGCCAGTACGGAATCCACTTTGACAGTATAAGTAAACTGGTTGATCTTTACGAAGTTCTTTATGACGAAGGCGAATTTGTGATAACGGAATGTTACGTGCGCCTAAAATATGCCCTGCAGTATATTCGTCTGCTTCGCGAATATCGATAAGCTGTGCTTTACGGTAGCCAGCGCGAAACTCTTCTTCTGAAAGTGTTGTAATTAATTTTTTCTGATAGAAATACATCCATACAGTGTAACCGATGAACGCTACGATTACGGCTAATAAAATAATCCAAGTTGTTGACACGATTCTATCGCTCCCTTTTTTCTTATCCTACTTTCAATATTATAATGCCCGTATGTATTTATGCAACAGATTCATTTGTATATAAGAAGAAATTTCGTATTCTTTCACAAATTTTGTCGAATTTGGTAGACTAGAGAATGTGAAAAATAATTGGTTATATGAGGTGCAGGATGGGAAAAGAAAAATGGTGTTATATTAACTCTGGTCAATGTTCACCGGCATTTAATATGGCGTTAGATGAATGTTTATTAAATTGGCAAAGTGAAAAGAAAATGCCACCAACCATTCGTTTTTACGAATGGGAAGTACCAACATTAACAGTCGGGTATTTCCAGCGTGTTGAAAAAGATATTAATATGGATGTAGTTAACGAAAAGAAATATGGATTCGTTCGTCGTCAAACAGGTGGTAGGGGTGTACTACATGATAAAGAATTAACGTACAGTGTTATTGTGTCTGAAGATCATCCGAATATGCCAAAAACAGTTACAGAAGCGTATCGTGTTATTTCGCAAGGTTTATTAGATGGTTTTAAAGCATTAGGGTTAGAAGCGTATTATGCAGTTCCAAAAACAGAAGCAGATCGTGAAAATTTAAAAAATCCACGCTCAGGCGTATGTTTTGATGCGCCGTCTTGGTATGAAATTGTAGTAGAAGGAAGAAAAATCGCTGGTAGTGCGCAAACACGTCAAAAAGGTGTTATTTTACAGCACGGGTCGATTCCATTAGAAATAGATTTAGATGAGTTATATGATCTGTTTTTATTCCCGAATGAACGTGTGAAAGAACGTATGAAGAGTATGTTCTCATCTAAAGCGGTAGCAATTAACGAATTAACAGACCGTACGTTTACAATCGAGCAGTTAACTAAAGCGTTTGAGGTTGGGTTTGAAAAAGGATTAGATGTAGAGCTTGTTCCGTATGAATTAACAGAAGAACAATTACATGAAGTGCAAACATTAGCGAAAGAAAAGTATGAAAGTAAAGAATGGAATTATAAAAAATAAGAGGTGGCAATTGCCGCCTCTTATTTTTTTATAGTAAATTAAGTACTTTTTCTACTTTGATTCCTTTATCTTGTAAAGAACGAAGGCGATTTACAACGTCCATAATTTCTTTGTCAAATGTAACGCTAATACCTTGGCTTTGTAGTTCTTCTTTTAAGCCTTCAATAGAATCATCTATGTCGATGCCAAGCTCGTAATCTTGACAAACTTCAATTGTCTTTTTCACGAGTTTCACATAATTTTCTTGTAGTTTTGAATTTGTTTCAGTCAAAGCAGGTTGTTTCGGTTTTGCAGGCGCGACCGGTGCTGTCTCTTGCTTTGTAACTGGAGTTGGTACTTCTCGTTTCACAGGTGCTGGAGTAGATAATTCCACAGCTGCTTCTACACTTACTGGCTTCGGTGTCGGTGCCGGAGTAGGCTTAGGTGTTGGTGCTGTAACAGGTGTTTCCACACGTGTAATAGGCTTGGGAGCAGGTGTAACTGCTTTAGGAGCTTCTACAACTACTTCTTTTTTCGGAGTAGCTTCTACAACTGTTTCTTCTTGTTCAGCTGCCTCTTTATTTTCTTTACTCCACATAACGCGTTCTATTTCTAGAGAAACATTATTTTTGTTCATCGCTGTTAATGTAACTTTACCAACTTCAGCGTTTCCAGTGAAATCAACAATTTTATAAATAACACTCTTGTTCCAATCCACGTTTCCGCTCAAAAATAATTCTTCGTTACATTTCGGCGTTAAGCCCTCGATTTTAATTTCTGCGTTTACACCGTTTTCACTATATACCATAATTAGCGAAGCATTTACATCTTCGTCTGCTAACATTAGTTCACGTACCATTTTGCCGGTGCGTACTTGCGTTTTCTTCTTAACTGACATCTAATTTCTCCTCTCAAAAATTCAGTAATAATAAAAAAATCGTATAACGAAAAATAATTGCTCACGAAGATTTATGATACCGATAATAAAAGCATCACGTCAACAATTAACTTTAATTATTTTGCATTTTTCTTATTTTCTTTATGAAATTTTTCGATTTGTAAAATTAGACAGAAGAAAAACAGCCTTTTGAAGGGCTGCTAAAAATTTGATTTTTTGTATAGCAATTTATATAAAATGAAAAATAATATAGCAATTAAAGCATTTTGCCAAAAGGTTAGATGATAAATGAGATAAGGTTGTTTTTTAAAATAAATATTTAAGAATATAGCGGAACAAAACGGGATAGCAAATGCGAACCCAAATAGAATTCTTCTTTTCCAATTCATTTTCTGATCAAAGGAGTACCGCTTTAATAAATATAAAATAAATAGTATACCTAGTATAATTATTGAAACAGACAAAGTAGTTCCAAGGATACTAAAAGGTGGACTTATTATTTCGGTGTTCTTTTCAAAAAAGAAGATGAAAAGAGAAGCAATGGTGTCCATTCCAAACTGTATAGCGAGAAGTAAGCTAATAACAAAGCCGATTAAAGAAGTTTTTTCTAACATTGTTTGAACCGGCAAAGCCGATATGAGTTCATCACAATAAGATTGTAAGTCATCACCAAAAATGTCATAAGCATTTTTATTTTCTGTTTGTGCTTCGATGAGATGATCTAATATTTCTAGTAATAGTTCTTCTACTTGTTGCTCTGGCACGTTAGATAAACGAAGATAAACTAACATATCGCTATAAGCAACTTCATTTTCAGGTGTTAGAAGTTCGCGTTTTTTGTTGTTCAATTTAATCATGTCTTGTGCATTCATCCCCATCACTCCCCTGTAATAAATTGTTCACCGTTGTTGAAACCATTCCCCAGCTTTGTTTAAATTCTTCAAGCTGTTCTAACCCTTTATCCGTTACGTGATAATATTTTCTCTTTGGGCCAAGTGAGGAGGCTCTTAATGTTCCTTCAATCAATTTCTCTTTTTGCATACGTAACAATAACGGATATATGCTTCCTTCACTTACGAATGTAAATCCATGTTTATTTAATTTTGTACTCAGTTCATATCCGTACACTTCTTCTTGTGAAATGATGTATAGGATGCAACCTTCGAGCACACCTTTTAACATTTGGCTGTGCATGATTTCACCACCTTTTACTCAGGTAACTTGCTGTGCAAGGTAGCTGTTATCCGAATTATAACATTCAGTAACTTGCAACGCAAGTTACTGAAGTGGAAAACTTTAATGCGTGTTAATTTTTAAACGTTTCCCATAATAACGAGAGGAGGGAAGCATATGAAACCGTTTATGCCAAAACTTGTTTATTTTGAACCGAAGGCACTTGAATACCCACTTGGAAAAGAGCTGTATGAGAAGTTTACGAAGATGGGACTAGAGATTCGTGAAACGACATCCCATAATCAAATTAGAAATTTGCCGGGTGAAAATGATTTGCAAAAGTATCGTAATGCAAAATCAACGCTTGTCGTTGGGGTGAGGAAGACATTAAAGTTTGATACGTCAAAACCGTCAGCTGAATATGCGATTCCGCTTGCAACAGGATGTATGGGACATTGTCATTATTGTTATTTACAAACGACACTTGGGAGTAAGCCTTACGTTCGCGTGTATGTGAATCTTGAAGAAATATTTGAGAAAGCAAAGCAATATATGGATGAAAGAGCACCTGAAATAACAAGATTCGAAGCTGCTTGTACATCAGATATCGTTGGAATTGATCATTTAACACATGCATTAAAGCGGACGATAGAGTTTATTGGAGAAAGTGAATATGGGCGTTTACGTTTCGTTACGAAATATTCGCACGTTGATCATTTATTAGATGCAAAACATAACGGGAAAACTCGTTTTAGGTTTAGTATTAATTCACGGTATGTAATTAAAAATTTTGAGCCAGGGACATCACCACTTGAAGAAAGAATTGAAGCTGCTCGTAAAGTGGCAGGCGCGGGTTATCCACTTGGATTTATAGTTGCGCCGCTTTATATGCATGAAGGATGGGAAGAAGGATATCGTGAACTATTTGAGCGACTGTACAATGCACTACAAGATTTGTACATACCGAATTTAACATTTGAATTAATTCAACATCGCTTTACAAAACCAGCAAAAAAGGTCATTCAGGAGCGTTATCCGAGTACGAAGCTTGAAATGGATGAAGAGAAGCGTAAATATAAATGGGGACGATATGGCATCGGGAAATATGTATATAAAAAAGATGATGCGGAAGTATTGGAAGAAACGATAAGAGGTTATATATATGAGTTTTTTCCTGATGCAGAAATACAATACTTTACTTAGGAGGAGTCTGTATGCAAATACAGATTCTTTTTTGTTTTATATATTTAGGCTTGTTTTCAACTTGTCACGTTATTCTTTCTGGTGTATCATTTTATTGATTGCTTCGTACGGAATGAGCAAAATGAAATTGGATGGAGGAAACCGATGCCTACCCCTAGTATGGAAGATTATATTGAACAAATTTATTTGTTGATTGATGAAAAGGGTTATGCCCGCGTATCTGATATTGCTGAAGCGCTTAGTGTACATCCATCCTCTGTAACAAAAATGGTGCAAAAATTAGACAAAGATGAATATCTAATTTATGAAAAATATAGAGGGCTTGTATTAACATCAAAAGGTAAAAAAATTGGAGAACGTCTCGTATATCGTCATGAATTGTTAGAACAATTTATGCGTATTATCGGTGTGGATGAAAGTAAGATTTACAATGATGTAGAAGGAATTGAACATCATTTAAGCTGGGAAGCAATTGACCGCATTGGTGATTTAGTACAATACTTTGAACAAGATGAGATTCGAGTGGAAACACTTCGTGGCGTTCAAAAAGCAAATGAAGAGAAAAGTAATTAAGGGGAACGTAAGTCGTTTCCTTTTTTATTTCAATCGAAAAGGATGGGAGAATTATGAAAGCAATTATTTTTGATTTTGATGGATTAATTGTGGACACAGAAACAATATGGTTTCACTCTTTCAGAGACGCCGTTCGTGAGTACGGTGGGGAGTTACCTTTAGAAGAATTTGCAAAGTGTATTGGAACGACAGATGATGTATTGTATGCATATTTAAATGACCAATTAAAAGAGAAGTTTAACAAGCATGCAGTAAAAGAAAAAGTGAAAGCTTTACATAAAGAGAAAATGAAAATACCAGAAGCTCGTGACGGGGTAAAAGAATACTTACAAGAAGCGAAAGAAATGGGATTAAAAATCGCGTTAGCTTCTAGTTCATCTAGAGAATGGGTGATTCCTTTTTTGGAAGAGCTACAAATTCGAGATTATTTTGAAATCATTAAAACGAGAGAAGATGTTGAAAAGGTAAAACCAGATCCAGCACTTTATCGAATTGCGATAGAAGATTTAGGGATTAATCCGTCTGAAGCGGTTGTATTTGAAGACTCGTTAAACGGATTGAAAGCAGCGATTGCAGCAGGGTTAACGTGCGTCGTTGTACCTAATGATGTGACACGTAATTTACCATTTGCAAATCATCACCTTCGAATTGAAAGTATGAAAGATAAAAGTTTGAAAGAAGTACTGCAAAATATAAAGAAAGACCGTATTTCCTAAAAGGAAGCACGGTCTTTCTTTTTGTTTTTTTTACCTTCAATGACAGTTAAATGAGATTGTTTTCTTTTTCGCTTCAAAGTGGAAGGAGTACCTTTTTTCCCTTTGTCATTAGAAGCGTTTGATTTAAAGAAAGAATTGCTTAGGGGTGCTACATTTTGTTTCCCATGTTTGCGGCTCGATTGTTTTGCAGCACGCTTATATGAGCTTTGCGAATTTGCTGAACCGCTAGAGTTTGTAAACATTTTGTAGAGTAAATAAAAGATACCAACGACAGCCAACATGATACCAATATTTCTTAACACTCCCATTGGATCTGTAATGACAGATGAAACAAGGCCGAATATTGCTAATCCGATAATAAGCACAAATATAGCGAAAGTAAACGAACGACCGTTCATAAGGAACACCTCCTAAAAACATATATTAAAATTAGTATATTAACGATGAGGAAAGGAGTTGAACACCATTTTTAAATAATTATTGTTTGTTTTCTAAACGTAATAATTCTTCAAACGATGCAATGGCTACTTCCACTTGATCATCTGTTGGTTCTTTCGTTGTTAATAGTTGTAGCCATAATCCGGGATATCCAAGTATGCGTAATACTGGAATATCGCGTAATCGATTCGTAAATTGTAACACTTCAAAAGAAATGCCGAGAACGACTGGAATTAATAAAATTCGGTTTACCACTCTGGCCCAAAGTGGATCTGTAGGGACAAGGAAATAAACAAACATTCCAATAATGACTGTAAATATAATGAAGCTACTGCCACAACGATAATGAAGGCGAGTTTGTTTTTGAACATTTTCTACAGTCAATGAAAGATTATTCTCATAGGCATTAATTACTTTATGCTCCGCACCATGGTATTGAAATACCCGCTTAATGAGTGGCGTTAAAGAAATAAAGTATATATAGCTCAATAATAGCATGAGCTTAATGACACTTTCGACAATGATTTGCCCTGTATGAGATGGGAAAATCGGTCTCGTTAATTCAGCTAGTAATGCAGGAACTGCTGTAAAAATGACTTTACCGAATATGAAAGATAAAACGCCAACTGCTGCAACTCCTAATACCATCGTTAACTTCGATTGTTCTTCTTTTTTATTTGCAATTTGTTCGTCTTCTTCTGGGTGAACATCAAATCGTTCTGAAGCAAAGTTTAAATGTTTTGCTCCGTTCGCGCTTGCATCCACAATAGCGGCAATCCCTCGTAAAAATGGAATTTTTTTCAGGATAGATAATGCTTTATTACGAACGCGTGGTAATCGATAAAATTCAATCGATTTATCTTTACGACGAACCGCTGTAACAGTATATTCTCTACCGCCAAACATAACTCCTTCTATGACTGCTTGCCCGCCATATATTTGTTTTGACTCTTCTGCCATGTTATTAACACCAACCTGTATTTGTTTCTCTCTTATGTGGAAAAAGAGGCAATTGTCATACTGGGTTCTGTCATTTTGAAATAAGACAATCACCGAGTTTCCTTTATTTTATCGACAAATACAAGTATATGACAAGGAAAAATGTTACGAGAGTCGGACATTTCTTATTCTTTTTATAGACAAATTTCGCAGTATTTAAACATGGTTCAAAATAGTTTCGGGCATACTATTGAGTGGAGGTGTCGATGTGAGTCAAGAACAATTAGGAACAAGGAATTTTGTACAAATTGGTTTATTTGGTGGATTGTTTTGGGGAGGGATATGGTATTTCCTTCATATATTTTCATTTACAGAAGCGGGACCGAACTATTTATTATTACCATTTGCCTTTGGAAGCTGGAAAGAAGGGGTATGGGGCAATGTGTCAGGAATTGTTTGTATGGCACTACTTTCGATTTTAATTGCCTTTTTGTATAAAGCGTTTTTGGCAAAGTTTGAAGGAATTCTTCCAGGGATGATTTATGGTCTATTTTGGTGGGCGTTACTATTTTTCGGAGTGGGGTTAATAGCTCCTGCTATTAAAAGTGCACTCCATTTACCGAAAGAAACAATTGTGACGACAATATGCATCTTTATATTGTATGGTGTGTTTATAGCATACTCTGTTTCCTACGCAGTAAATACGAATAAAGTTGAGCGAGAAGGGGAAGAGAAGACAAACTATTCAAATAAGTAACTCCTATGTTAAAATGTTATATAGATATTTAATATTAAGGAGTTTTAAGCATATGAAAAAGGTACTCCTCGTAAACGGTCCTAACCTAAATCGCCTCGGTGTCAGGGAGGTAAATGTATATGGAAAGGGCACGCTAGCGACACTTGAAGCAGATATGAAGCAAGAAGCAGAAGCAATGGGAGTGGAGTTAGAATGTTTCCAATCGAATCATGAAGGTGCGATTATCGATCGTATTCATGAGGCAGAAGATATATATGAAGGGATCATTTTAAATCCTGGAGCATTTACGCATTATAGCTATGCGATTCGAGATGCAATTGCGAGCATTTCGATTCCTGTTATTGAAGTACATATTTCTAACATTCACCAGCGTGAGTCGTTCCGTCACGAATCTGTGACGGCAGCTGTTTGTGCGGGACAAATTGTTGGATTTGGTTTTTATGGCTATAAGTTAGCGTTATTTGCATTAATGGAGAAATTGAGGGAGGCATAAAGTAATGGAGAAAATCGAAAGATTAAGAAGTGCATTTGATGAGGCTGGTATTGACGGTATTTTGTTAACAAATGAACATAGTCGTAGATATATGGCTAACTTCACAGGAACAGCTGGTGTTGTACTCATTTCGAAAAACCGCGCTCAATTTATTACAGATTTCCGTTACGTAGAGCAAGCTACTAAACAAGCGGTTGGATACGAGATTGTACAGCATGCAGGACTAATCATTGATGAAGTTGCAAAGCAAGTGAAAGAATTAGGAATTCAAAAGCTTGGCTTTGAGCAAGATACTCTTACATATAGTTCTTATTCAGCGCATAAAGAAGCAATCGATGCTGAATTTATCCCAACTTCTGGGCTTGTAGAAAAGTTACGCTTGATAAAGACTGATTCAGAGATTAAGATATTAAAGGAAGCTGCACAGATTGCAGATGCTGCCTTTGAACATATTCTATCATTCATTCGCCCGGGAGTATCTGAAATTGAAGTGTCAAATGAACTTGAATTTTTCATGAGAAAACAAGGAGCAACATCTTCTTCGTTTGATATTATCGTTGCTTCAGGTCTTCGTTCGGCATTACCGCACGGCGTGGCATCTGAAAAAGTGATAGAAACAGGAGATTTCGTTACATTAGACTTCGGCGCTTATTACAAAGGATATTGCTCTGATATTACTCGTACGATAGCAGTTGGTGAACCATCTGATAAATTGAAAGAAATTTATAATATCGTTTTAGAAGCACAATTACGTGGTGTGAACGGTATTAAAGCTGGTTTAACTGGTCGTGAAGCGGATGCGTTAACGCGCGATTACATAACGGAAAAAGGATACGGTGAATACTTCGGACATTCTACTGGTCATGGAATCGGTCTTGAAATCCATGAAGCACCAGGTTTAGCATTCCGTTCTGATACAGTACTTGAATCAGGTATGGCTGTAACAGTAGAACCAGGTATTTATATTCCAGGTATTGGCGGCGTACGTATTGAAGATGATATCATTGTAACAAGTGAAGGTAATGAAGTAATTACGAAATCACCAAAAGAACTTATTATTTTGTAACATACAGGAGGATTTTTTTACATGATTTCAGTAAACGATTTTCGTACAGGTTTAACAATTGCAGTGGATAATGGCCTTTGGCAAGTACTTGATTTCCAACACGTAAAGCCAGGTAAAGGTGCTGCATTCGTTCGTTCTAAACTACGTAACCTTCGCACAGGTTCTGTTCAAGAGAAAACATTCCGTGCAGGTGAGAAAGTAGAAAAAGCACACATCGAAAACCGTCGTATGCAATATTTATACGCAAGCGGTGAGGCTCACGTATTTATGGATAACGGAACTTATGAGCAAATCGAACTTGGTGAAAAACAAATCGAGCGCGAGCTTAAATTCCTAAAAGAAAACATGGAAGTATCTATTATGACTTACCAAGGCGAAGTACTTGGTGTTGAACTTCCAAACACAGTTGAATTACAAGTTACAGAAACAGAGCCAGGTATTAAAGGTGATACTGCTTCTAACGTAACAAAACCAGCTACATTAGAAACTGGCCTTGTTGTACAAGTACCAATCTTCATTAACGAAGGCGAAACACTTATCATCAACACTGGTGAAGGTAAATACGTTTCTCGTGCATAGTAGAAAAGCACTCGTGATAATCACGAGTGCTTTTTTATTTATAGGAAATAGGGCAGATAATAAATAGTGGTTATTATAAAACTGAAAGCTGTAAGACTAGCAGCACCTGTTGTGTAAGGACCCCATGTCATTTGAAAAGGTTTTACCGTACCTGTTTTATATATAGTGTGATCGATGTTGTTATTTTGATTTATATTTAAAGCAATGAGCCAAATTGCCCCGAATATCGCTAAACTACCAAAGAAAAAGGCCTCCATAAATGACCAGCCGACCAATAATGAAAAAAGATAAATAAGAGCTAATTCTACTACAACGGTTACACTAATTTTCAATGCCTTCATATTTTTCCTCCTCATTTTGTAATTCCAACCAGTTTAAAAATTTTTCGCGTGACACGACGTGCAGAGAGCAAGGTGACCTTACTTCTTTCTCTAGTGCAGCGTGTTCGTCTGGAAACTTGTTTTCCACATGCAATGAAATATAAGGTAGTTTTTCTTGTGCTTTTATAGAGCGAATATTATTCGTTTTAGCACCAGCAAATACGTAGGAAAGTTGTAAGTCTAAAAAGGCGATTTTCAAGATTTCTTTTTTTGCAGCCTGATTATATCCTTTTCCCCAGTACGGATAGCCGAGCCAACTACCAATGTGAGATTGTTTCTTTTCATAATTAATATGTTTAAGTGTGGTGAGACCAATTATTTCATTTTCTTCATTTACAACTATTCTTGATAAAGATCTCTTTTGGCGTTCTTCTTCTATTGTGAAAAGAAGAAATGCTTTCGTGTCTTCGATTGTTTCTACTTTTATTCCTAATGCGTTTTTTATATGTGGATCACTTGATAGCTTGAAAATCGCATTTGCATAGCGTAAATCTAGTGGTACTAAAGTAACTTGCTGCATCGTCTATTCCCCTTTTAAATTAAATATACCATAATACATAATCAGAAATAAGAATATTCAGATTAAAGGAAGACGGTAGATAAAAATTATGTTTTTAATTCTGAAATAGACAACCTCTGCATATGGTTGTACAAATATATTCTTTTTTAGCACACGCACTAGTAACCGTTATGGGAGAAGGTGGGAGAATGAAACAGTGGCTAGCGGCAATGGAAACATCTGTGCTTGTAATGGGGCTGCTTCGGTTGTTTTCAGGTAGCGCGGAAATATTCGCCGCTTTGCTTATGCTTTATGTGAATGATGCGAAGAAAGCATTGTTTATAAATGGTATGTTGGCGTTTGTTGGACCGACCGTATTAATTTTAACAATGACAATAGGCATAGCGAGTGTGGCAAGTGAGATCTCTTTCTTGAAACTCTTTTTTCTAGCGCTTGGAATTGGCTGCATTTTTATCGCGTTGTTGAAATAAGTAAGTCGAGTATAGTGGGGCGAAGCTGATGAAAGAAGTATTAGAAGTTTTACCAAAAACGATGAAGCAGTTAGTGGGAAATTGTAAGCAGTACGATGCTCTAGAGGAAATCCGTGTTCGAATTGGAAGACCGCTAGAGTGTATTGCTCATGGTGAAGTGTTTTTTTATGACTATATCGTTACAGCAGAGGATGCTCTTTACTTATTGAATAAGTTAAGTCACTTCTCAATTTATACGATGGAAGAAGAATTAAAGCGTGGGTATGTAACACTTCGAGGTGGGCATAGAATTGGCTTAGCAGGAAAAGTCATTACAGAAAAAAGCACAGTGAAAATGATTCGAGATGTCTCTTCTTTTAATATTCGTATTGCTCGTCAAAAAATAGGAATTGCTGAACCGCTTTTGCCCTATTTGTATGAATCACGATGGTTAAACACGATGGTAATTGGCCCGCCACAAACGGGGAAAACAACACTTTTAAGAGATGTAGCACGTTGCATGAGTCAAGGTGTAAGTGCTTCGAAAATACCTTCGTGTAAAGTGGGGATCGTTGATGAACGGTCAGAAATTGCTGGCTGCGTGAAAGGTATCCCACAATATGACTTTGGCACACGAGTAGATGTGTTAGACGCATGTCCAAAAGCTGAAGGAATGATGATGATGATTCGTTCTATGAGCCCGGATATATTAATTGTGGATGAAATTGGTCGTAAAGAAGATAGTGAGGCAATTATGGAGGCAGTACATGCAGGAGTTCAGCTTTTTATAAGTGCACATGGATTTTCTTATGATGATGTTGTGAAACGCCCATCATTAAAGGCAGTGCTAGAGCTCGGCATTTTTGATAGGTTTGTAGAATTGTCAAAAGCAAGAGGGCCAGGAACAGTTATGCAAGTGAAAGATAAGAATGGAAAATCGGTATTACCTCATAGAAAGGCTGAGGGCGTATGGTAAAAATATTTGGTGCAGTGTTAATCGTTGCGGTCAGCACCTTCTTCGGGTTTTCATACGCTAAAAGATACAGTGAGAGGCCAAGGCAACTTAGATTATTAAAAGCGGCACTTCAATCATTAGAGGCAGAAATTATGTATGGGCATACACCTTTGTCTGAAGCCGCTGAGCGATTAGTAAAACAAATGCCGAAGCCGTTAAATTGGATATTTCAAAGTTTCGCTAGCAGGCTAGAAAGCGGAGAACAAACAGTAAGAGAAGCTTGGATAGATAGTTTGAAAGAAAATTGGAAGCTAACAGCATTTCAACAAACGGAGTATGAGATTTTGCAGCAATTTGGTGAAACGCTTGGACAACATGATCGTGAATCACAGCAAAAACATATTCGCTTATGTATTACACATTTAGAGAGAGAAGAAGAAGAAGCGAAAGCATTACAACTGCAATATGAAAAGATGATTAAGAGCTTAGGAGTACTAGCGGGGCTACTTATCGTAATTTTACTGCTATAGGAGGGAGAAAGACGATGTCCATTGATGTTGGATTAATATTTCAAATCGCCGGAATCGGCATTGTTTTAGCTTTCATTCATACTGTACTAAAAGAATTAAAGCGTGAGGATATTGCAAATTGGGTTATCCTTGTCGGTTTTGTCGTTATTTTATTTCATGTCGCATTTTTAATTAATACGCTATTCGACAAGATTAAAAGTGTCTTTCTCTTCCAGTAAAGGGGGCGGTTCGAATCGAAATTATACAAATTGTCGGATTAGGCCTCGTTGCTACGTTTTTAGCAGCTGTATTGAATCAGCATAAATCCAGCATTACGTCATTATTTATTGTGTTCGTAGGTAGCGTAATGTTCCTTCTTTTAATCGATCAAATTCACGCTATTTTACAAATGATTGAGAGAGTAGCGAGTGAAGCGAAAGTTAGCAACGTATATGTAGAAACGTTGCTAAAAATTATTGGGATTGCTTATATTGCTGAGTTTGGAGCGCAAATTACAAAGGATGCAGGGCAGGGGGCAATCGCTTCGAAAATTGAATTGGCTGGAAAGATTTTAATTCTCGTTATGGCGATCCCTATTTTGACAGTTGTAATTGAAACTATTCTCGGATTTTTACCGACGGGATAAGGGGGAGTGAATGTTGAGGGGGTTTGGAGCTAAGCTGCTATTTGCTTGCTTCCTTTTCTTTTCTTTACCGGTTGTTGTACAAGCTTCTCCTGTAGAAACAAACGTCGTTGATCAACAATTGGATAAGCTCGGAATTGAAGATGTGAAGCAATTTTGGGACGGGCTTGTTACAAAATATGGAGGTTACTTACCAGAGAGTCAAAAAGGTAGCTTTATGGAGTTTGTAAAGGGAGAAAAAGAAATTTCTATAAAAGAGTGGATGTTAGGTTTATTAAAGTACTTATTTCACGAGCTTGTTGCAAATGGGAAACTACTTGGAACGCTCATTATGCTCACAATTTTTAGTGCATTATTGCAATCACTGCAATCGGCATTTTCAAAGAGTAGTGTAAGTAAAATTGCTGATGCAGTTGTATATATGGTACTGATTATTTTCGCTTTAAATAGCTTTTATGTCGTCATGACATATGCAAGAGAAACGATACAAACAATGGTAGATTTCATATTAGCGTTATTGCCTATCTTGCTAGCACTCATAGCGACAGGCGGTGGTGTTGTATCCGTATCGTTTTTTCATCCGATTATCATCTTCTTAATGAATACGAGTGGGCTTCTGATGAATTATATCGTTCTACCACTTTTATTACTTGCAACGATATTAAGTATTGTAAGTACGATGAGTGACCAATATAAAGTTACGAAATTGTCCAAGCTTCTCCAAAACGTTAGCGTCGGGATTATCGGTATCTTTTTAACGATTTTTTTAGGCGTATTATCTGTACAAGGAACAGCGACAGCTGTTGCTGATGGAATCGCTGTGAAAACAGCTAAATTTGTAACAGGGAACTTTATTCCCGTGGTAGGAAGGATGTTTACCGAGGCAGCGGATACAGTTATTAGTGCGTCGGGATTATTAAAAAACACAGTCGGAATTATCGGGCTCGTCATTCTATGCTTAATTGTCGCTTTTCCAGCGATTCAAATTTTTTGCATCGCATTTATTTATAAGTTCGCAGCAGCAGTATTGCAACCAGTTGGCGGCGGAGCAATTATTCAATGTTTAGATATCATTGGACGGAGCATTATTTATGTATTTGCTTGCTTAGCTATCGTATCGTTTATGTTCTTTTTAAGTATCACAATTATTATTGCTGCGGGGAACATTACACTTATGATGCGGTAGGAGGTGAAGGGTATGCAATTTGTTACAGAGTGGATTCGAAATATTATCGTTTTTTTACTCTTAGCTACAATGCTTCATCTTATTCTTCCAAATTCTAATTTGCAAAAGTACGTTAAATTCGTTGTAAGTCTATTATTAGTTGTTTTAATTTTAACGCCGCTTTTTAAACTATTGCAAACAGATGTAAATGAAGTAATCGCAAATTTTAATGAAGAGAAGTACGTAGCAGAAGGATCTGTAAAAAATTCAATAGATTCGAAGAAAAAAGAAATACAAGCTCTAACACGTGCATATAGTTTAGAAGAGATGGCTACCAAAATGAAAAAAGAAGTAGGAAAAGAGTTTGAGAAACAGTATGGTATGTCAGTCTCTGAAATACAAATAGTCGCGGCGGAAAGCACAGCGGAAGTAAAGTCAGCGAAAGATATTCAATCTGTTGTTGTGACGTTAAAAGAAAAGGAACGTAGTAAAAATGATGCAATCGAAACAGTAAAACCAGTTGAAATTAACACGAAAGAACCACCGAAAAAAGTAGAGGAAACGAATGTAGAAATGAAAGACTTCTTTTCAAGCAGGTGGCAACTAGAGAATAAACAAATCCAAGTTCAAATGGAAGGGAGGACAGGTAGAGTAAATGGACAATAAAGATAAAAATTCGAAGTTCTCATTTTTTCGAAACTTATTGAATGGAGATGAAAAAGAAAGTAATGAGAAGGGAAAAAAGGTAACACCTAAGTTCTTACTTGTCCTACTCATACTTGGAATGTTGCTTATGTTTTCTAGTAGTTTTTTTTCAAGTAAAAAAGAAGAAGTACCTGTATTTAAAGAACAAAAAACGCAAAACCAAGAAAAAGATGTACCAACTTTTGGACAAAAAAATAATGATAATATGTCAAATGTAGAAAAATATGAAAAAGCGTATGAACAAGAATTAAAAGCAGCCTTAGAAGAAATAGCAGGAGTAAAAGATGTAACGATTAATGTGAATTTAGATTCATCAGAGGAAAAAATATTAGAAAAAAATACAGTGAAACGTTCACAAACAACAGGTGAAACAGATAAAACAGGCGGCAAGAGGGAAGTAGAAGACGAGTCTCTTGATGAAAAGACAGTCATTATACGTGAAGGGGATAAAGAAACTCCCGTTGTTTTACGAACAGAGAAACCGAAAGTGCGAGGTGTTCTTGTCGTAGCAAAGGGAGTGGATAATATACAAGTTAAAGCGATGGTAAAAGAAGCTGTAATACGGCTGCTAGATGTGCCAGCCCATCGCGTTTCAGTTTCACCGAAAAATTGATAGGGAGGAAATAAAGTGTTAAAAAAACAAACGGTTTGGCTATTAACGATGTTAAGTTTAGTTGTTGTACTATCTGTGTATTACGTAACAACTCCAGACAAAATGAATACAGCATCGCCGGCAACAGGTGAAAAGATTGGACAAGAAAAACAAGGTACTGATAAAGCAGTAACAAACGAAGCGCCTAAAGAAACGCCTAAAAAAGAAAATACAAACAAGGAAACATCAAATAAAGAAACAAACAAAGAAACAGATAAAAAAGAGAGTGCTACAAAAGAAACAAGTAAAAAAGAAGCTAACGTAACAGTTCAATCAAGTGATGAAAATTTTACAGCATTACGTATGCAAATGGAAGATCAGCGAAGTGAACAAAAAGCAAGATTACAAGAAGTGATGAATTCAGCAAAATCTTCAGCAACAGAAAAGAGTAAAGCAAAAGATAATTTTGATGCAATTACGACAATGGAAACGAAACAAGAATTACTTGAGACAGTAATTAAATCTCAAGGTGGATATAAAGATGCTCTTGTAAGAGCTGATGGAACTGACATTAAAGTAACTGTAAAAGCAGCAAAGCATTCACAAAAAGAAGCGAATAAGATTATACAACTTGTAAGAAGTGAAGGCGGATCAAAAGATGTAGGTGTAAAATTTGATCCACCAACAAAATAAAAACTAATAATCCGCGGGGAAATCCCTCGCGGATTATTAGTTTTTAAGAATCGGATTGTTTGAAAATAGTTAGATAAAGTAGAACTTTAATCAGTGGAGTGAAAATAATAACAGAAAAAAGCTATCATTTTCGATAGCTTTTTTCTGTTTCGTCTTTGTAATTGTTTTTATTATGTTCAACTCGGAACGGAGAAATACGTTGTGAGTAAAAGATTAGTGGTTCATGGTAGCGATGATTACTTTTTCCGGATTTGACGTGGATGAAGAGAACGAATGCCCAGACCATTACGGCAGGTAAGAAGAGAATGAGCCATATCATATGTCCACACCTCGATACAATATATTTTCTACACTTTGAACATACTATTCTTATATGAAGGAATGATGAACGACGTGTAAACAAAAAAATAATATTTGGTAAAAATACGTTATTGACTGTAGATGTGGCGAAGAGTAGAGCGGGAGTGGGGTGTTTACTATGTACAGTTTTGAATAAGTAGTGGATGTTTTTTAGGAAGTGGTCTTGCCAATTTCATGTGAAACTTGGTATTATTACTAGGTATTAAATTTTTGTTGGGATAACATTTGTACAGGAATTTCGATTTATTATAAAGAAATATAAATTGGAATGTTTAAAAAATTTATCGTAAGATGGAAATAGTAACTATTTCTATTAGTAAATGAAATACATTTTCTAATAGAGTACATCGTATTTTTACAGTCAATCTAGTTTTTAGTGACGAGAAATCTGTAAAAACGGGACAAACAAGAGTATGGGAGTGGATTTTACATGTTTAAAATTCAAGAAGTTCGTGAATTAATTAAATTAATTGATAGCTCTAATATTGATGAATTTGAATACAAAAAAGATGGTACGACAATCAAAATGAAAAAGCGTGGTAATGAAGTTGTTGCGGTGCAAGCACCTGTAGCAAAACAAGCCGTGCAACCAGTAGCACCTGTTGAAGTTGAAACAACAGTAGCGGCAGCGCAAGTGGAAGTGCCAAAACAAGAAGAGAAAAAAGCTGTTCAGAATGAAAACCTACATAAAATTACATCACCAATGGTAGGTACATTCTATTCTTCTTCTTCTCCTGATACGCCTCCATATGTAAGTGTAGGGGATAGAGTATCGAAAGATTCTATCGTATGTATCGTCGAGGCTATGAAGTTATTTAACGAAATCGATGCAGATGTAGATGGAGAAATTGTTGAAATTCTTGTTAATAACGGACAGCTTGTTGAGTATGGACAACCGCTATTTCTTGTAAAAGCGTAATAAGGGAGTCTTTGTGATGATAAAAAAAGTATTAATAGCCAATCGTGGGGAAATTGCTGTACGAATTATTCGTGCTTGTAAAGAAATGGATATTGAAACAGTCGCAATTTATTCAGAAGCAGATAAAGAGTCACTTCACGTACAAATTGCTGATGAGGCGTACTGTGTAGGACCAACGATTTCGAAAGAAAGCTATTTAAATTTGACGAACATTATTAGTGTTGCGAAGTTAACAGGCTGCGATGCGATCCATCCAGGATACGGATTTTTAGCAGAGAATGCAGATTTTGCAGAGCTATGCCGTGAATGTAACTTAATTTTTATCGGTCCAAGTCCAGAAGCTATTTCAAAGATGGGCACAAAAGACGTTGCTCGTGATACAATGAAAGAAGCAGGGGTTCCGATTGTACCAGGTTCACAAGGAATTATTAAAAATACCGAAGAAGCGATCGAACTTGCGAATCAAATTGGATATCCTGTTATTATTAAAGCGACTGCAGGTGGCGGCGGAAAAGGTATTCGTGTTGCGCGCCATGAAGAAGAGCTTGTAAAAGGAATTCAAATTACACAGCAAGAAGCTAGTACCGCTTTTGGGAACCCTGGTGTATACTTAGAAAAGTACGTTGAAGATTTCCGCCATGTTGAGATTCAAATAATGGCAGATACACACGGAAATGCCATTCATTTAGGAGAGCGTGATTGTACAATTCAGCGCCGCTTGCAAAAACTACTAGAAGAAAGTCCATCACCAGCACTTGATGAAAATGTGCGTAAGCAGATGGGTGAGGCGGCAGTTAAAGCGGCGGTAGCGGTTGATTATACAGGTGCTGGTACGGTTGAGTTTATTTATGAATATAAAACGAAAAGCTTTTATTTCATGGAGATGAATACGAGAATCCAAGTTGAGCATCCAGTTACTGAAATGGTAACAGGGGTGGACTTAATTAAAGAACAAATTCTTGTTGCTTCTGGAGAAAAGTTATCGTTACAGCAAGAAGAAGTACAATTTAATGGTTGGGCAATTGAATGCCGAATTAATGCGGAAAACCCTGCCAAAAAATTTATGCCATCTCCAGGTAAAGTAGAAATGTACTTACCACCAGGCGGATTTGGTATTCGCGTCGATTCAGCTGTATATCCGGGATATTCAATCCCACCTTTCTATGATTCGATGGTTGCTAAATTAATTGTTCACGGAAAAACACGTGAAGAGGCAATTGCA
The DNA here is from genome assembly GCF_055902415.1 of Bacillus sp. SSR7. Classification (NCBI taxonomy): domain Bacteria; kingdom Bacillati; phylum Bacillota; class Bacilli; order Caryophanales; family Bacillaceae; genus Bacillus; species Bacillus sp. SSR7. The sequence goes on from NZ_JBVVXV010000002.1 coordinate 303,726, forward strand.
AAAATGAAGCGTGCACTCAGTGAGTTTGTCGTTGAAGGCGTACATACAACAATCCCGTTCCATTTGCAATTGTTAGATCATCCTGATTTTGTAAAAGGTGAGTTTAATACGAAATTTTTGGAAGAGCATGAACTTGTGACGCAGTGATACATTAAAGGAGGTTTTTTTCATGGCTGAACATATGTTAGATATGGGTCAAGATACAACTCTTGGTAAAGTAGAAATTGCACCAGAAGTAATTGAAGTAATCGCAGGTATTGCAGCTGCTGAGGTAGAAGGCGTAGCGGCAATGCGTGGTAATTTTGCTACAGATGTTGTTGAGAAGTTAGGTAAGAAAAATCATGGTAAAGGTGTAAAGGTTGAATTAGCAAACGAAGATATTATCGTTGACCTTTATGTTGTGATGTATTTTGGCGTAGCAATTCCAGTTGTTGCACAAAAGATTCAAGACAACATCCGCCAAGCACTCTTTACAATGACAGGGCTTGAGCCAAAAGAAGTGAATGTTCACATCGTTGGCGTAACATTCGAAACACAAAAAACAGAAATCGAACCAGTGTAAGAATGAAAAAGGTGCCTAGTAACATAGGCATCTTTTTTATCGTTTCGTTTCTTCACAAATTACAACCCTCTAATTATTATACTATTTCAAAAAATGAGAAATAAAAAAGAAAATGTTTCGTTTTACCAAAAAACGTACATTGTGATAAGATATGGAACTTGAAGTTAATCTTTTTATTATTTTTCAGCCTTGTAACCCGTGTGTGAAACGATAAATTGTGTTATTATCATTGTATTATAAGGTTGGAAAATCAATGAAAACTGTAAGAGTAAGTGAATTGACGGCTTATAAATTATAATAATATAACAAAGCATAAGGAAAGACTTGAAGCATAAAGGAGAGTTACAATGAAACGTAGGACGGCTAGAGAAAGAGCTATGCAAGCATTATATCAAATGGATATTACAGGTGAATTAGAACCGAAAGTAGCGGTGGAAAACACGCTAGATGAAGGTGAAGAAACAAATGAGTTTCTAGAATCACTTGTAGTAGGTTTTGTAGAAAATAAAGAAGTAATTGATGAAGCGATTCGTCAAAACTTAAAAAAATGGAAGCTTGAGCGTATTAGTATTGTTGATCGCAGTATTTTACGTGTAGCTGTGTGTGAAATGAAATATATGGAAGAAATTCCACACAACGTAACAATTAACGAGGCAATTGAAATTGCTAAAACATTTGGGGATGAGGAATCTCGTCGTTTTATTAACGGCGTTTTATCTAATATAAAAGATACACTGTAATTTCTTTAAGGGGGAATCTTAAAATGGTAGCAGTAATCATCAAAGGAAATGAAGTTGCGGAGAAAAAACGAGCACAATTAACAGAAGAAGTTGTGAAGTTGAAAGAGCAAGGGATTGTACCAGGATTAGCAGTTATTCTAGTTGGAGAAGATCCAGCATCTCGTTCTTATGTAAAAGGAAAAGAAAAGGGCTGTGAACAAGTAGGAATCTATTCAGAGCTAATTGAACTTCCTGAAACAATTACGGAGGAGCGTTTGCTTGCTGAAATCGATCGCTTAAATGGCGATGACCGCATTAATGGCATATTAGTGCAATTACCTTTACCAAAACATATTGAAGAAAAAGCTATCATTGAAAGAATTTCACCAGAAAAAGATGTAGATGGATTTCACCCAATCAGCGTAGGACGTATGATGACGGGACAAGATACATTCCTTCCATGTACACCGCATGGTATTGTAGAGTTAGTAAAAGAAACAAATCTTGATATCTCAGGAAAACATGTTGTAGTAATTGGAAGAAGTAATATTGTCGGCAAGCCAGTGGGACAATTGTTCTTAAATGAAAATGCAACTGTCACATACTGTCATTCTAAGACGCAAAATATGAAAGAGTTAACGAAATTAGCTGATATTTTAATCGTAGCAGTAGGACGACCTAAAATGGTAACAGCTGATTATATGAAAGAAGGAGCAGTTGTAATCGACGTTGGTGTAAACCGTTTAGAAACAGGAAAACTTTGTGGTGATGTTGACTTTGACAACGTGTTAGATGTTGCAGGTTACATTACACCTGTGCCAAAGGGTGTTGGTCCAATGACAATCACAATGCTTCTTCATAATACTGTTGAATCGGCTAAGCGTGCAGGTGTCGTTTGTAAATAATTTGAGTCGGCTATGAGGAGAGAGAAATGGAGAAACAATATTTAACCGTTACAGCGTTAACACGCTATATAAAAACAAAAATAGAATATGATCCGCATTTGCAGTCTGTTTGGTTAAAAGGTGAAATTTCCAACTTTAAAAATCATAGCCGTGGCCACATGTATTTTACATTGAAAGATGAAAATGCAAGAATCGCAGCGGTTATGTTTGCGGGTCATAATCGTAATATTAAATTCAGACCTGAAAATGGGATGAAGGTACTCGTGAAAGGGAAAATCTCTGTTTACGAGGCGAGTGGTTCTTATCAAATTTATATTCAAGACATGCAGCCTGACGGAGTCGGAAACTTGCATTTAGCTTACGAACAATTAAAGGTTCGTTTAGAGGAAGAAGGATTGTTTTCTCAAGTTTACAAAAAAACAATCCCTCCTTACGCGAAAACAATAGGTGTGATTACGTCACCAACAGGGGCAGCGATTCGTGATATTATAACAACGATTAAACGTCGTTATCCAATTGGAAATGTTATTGTGTTTCCAGTACTTGTACAGGGGGAGTCAGCAGCTCCCTCAATTGTACAAGCGATTCGTACAGCGAATGAAATGGAAGGGATAGATGTCCTAATCGTTGGGCGCGGTGGAGGCTCTATTGAGGAATTGTGGGCGTTTAATGAAGAGATGGTTGCAAGAGCTATTTTCAAGAGTGAGATCCCTATTATTTCAGCAGTAGGCCATGAAACAGACTTTACAATTGCGGATTTTGTTGCCGATTTAAGAGCACCAACACCAACTGCAGCGGCTGAGCTGGCAGCGCCTAATATTATCGAGTTACAAGAAAAGGTATTACAAAGAACTCTAAGGTTGCAAAGAGCAATGAGAGAGTTAGTACATAAAAAAGAAGAAAAACTACAAGTATTGCAAAAATCTTATGCGTTCCGTTATCCAAGACAAGTATATGAGCAAAAAGAAGAGCAATTGGATAGAGCGTTAGAACAGCTTGTGTTAGCGAAAGAGCGCTATATTGATAAAAAGGTAAATCAGTTAAAACAGCTTTCATTTTATTTAGAGAAGCACCACCCATCTCAAAAAATTATGCAAACGAAGGTAGCAGTTGAAACGTTGCAAAAGCAATTGCAACGTGAAATGCAAACGTTACTCCAAACGAAAGAATTTACCTTTGTAAGAGCTGCTCAAAAACTTGAAGCGCTAAGTCCGCTTAAAGTAATGATGAGAGGGTACGGGCTTGTATATGATGAAGAGAAGCAAGTGTTAAAAAGTGTGAAAGATGTTAGCCTTGGAGATGCTGTTTCAGTTCAATTACAAGATGGAATACTAGATTGTAGCGTATCAGGAATAGAGGAGCGTGAATTGAATAATGGAAAATAAATTAAGCTTTGAAGAGGCAATTTCGCAACTTGAGCACCTCGTTTCTAAGTTAGAGCAAGGTGACGTACCTTTAGAAGAAGCAATTTCTTATTTTAAAGAGGGTATGGAATTATCTAAGCTTTGTGATGAGAAGTTGAAGAACGTACAAGAACAAATGGCAGTTATTCTTGGGGAAGATGGAGAGCTTGAACCGTTTACTGCTTTAGGAGATGAAGCATAGTGACAATTGCTTTTGATACTTTTTTGAAAGAAAGTAAAACTTTCGTAGAAGAGAAGCTTGTAAGCTATGCAAATGAATTACAATGTCCAAATGTACTTCGTGAAGCGATGGCATATTCTTTGGAAGCGGGTGGAAAGCGTCTCCGCCCGTTACTTTTATTTGCAACATTACAAGCGTTTGGTAAAGAAAAAAATCTTGGTGTAGGTGCAGCTTGTGCTCTTGAAATGATACATACATACTCATTAGTTCATGATGATTTACCTTGTATGGATGATGATGATTTAAGAAGAGGGAAGCCCACAAATCATAAAGTATTTGGTGAAGCGATGGCGGTTTTAGCAGGAGATGGTTTGTTGACATATGCTTTTCAAGTTATTATGGCATATGAACAAAAGGAAATCTCAGCTGAGAAAAAAGTAAGACTTGTACTTGAGCTTGCAAAGGCGGCAGGACCAGAGGGAATGGTTGGCGGACAAGTAGCAGACATGGAAGCGGAAGGGAAACAGCTTACGATCGATGAGCTAGAATATATTCATAAGCATAAGACTGGGAAACTACTTGAATTCGCTGTACTAGCAGGGTCGATACTTTCTAATGCCACAGAAGAACAGGAAGAAAAATTACTTGAGTTTGCAAAATATATCGGCCTAGCTTTCCAAATTCGAGATGATATTTTAGATGTGGAAGGAACCGAAGAAGAGATTGGAAAACCGATTGGTAGTGATGTTTCCAACGAAAAGAGCACATATACGACGTTATTTACTGTAGATAGAGCAAAGGATATTTTAGAAGAAACGATTGCAAAAGCAAAAGATGCTATTAGTTCCTTGCAATTACAAGATGAATATTTACTATCTATTTGCGATTTGATTGCAAAACGTAATAACTAATATAACAGCGTTTTCATTTGTTGAGTCATTCATCATTTTATGATATAAATGTAGGAAAAGGTTTTTCTTTTCTTGTTATTGGCAAAAATATATGTAGATTACATTGCCGTTATCACTTCGTGTTAGCGGCTATTTTTTTCATCGCCTAAAGAAATATAGTTTATAATAAGATTAGGGCGCAATAGACTGGTTAATAGCAGGACAAGGTGAAAAATAAAAAAAAGAGAATTTCTTGTTTTGTGTAAATGTTTTTTATAATATTTGACATGTTGACAGATTATGAAATGAAAGTGAGTGATCCATGTGGATCTAACGCAAATTCAAAACCCTAGTTTTTTGAAAGATATGTCTATCAGTGAACTAGAGGGATTGAGTGAGGATATTCGTAAGTTTTTAATTGAAGAGCTCTCTCAAACAGGTGGACATATTGCGCCTAATTTAGGTGTAGTAGAACTCACAATTGCTCTGCATAAATTATTTGATAGTCCGAAAGATAAATTTTTATGGGACGTAGGACATCAATCCTATGTACATAAAATTTTAACTGGACGTGCAAAAGAATTCGGCACATTAAGGCAATATCAAGGTCTATGTGGTTTCCCAAAACGTTGTGAGAGTGAGCACGATGTATGGGAAACTGGCCATAGCTCGACATCATTATCTGCTGCAATGGGAATGGCTCTAGCACGTGATTTAAAGAAAACGAAAGAATATGTTATACCAATCATTGGTGATGGTGCTTTAACGGGCGGAATGGCTTTAGAGGCATTGAACCATATTGGACATGAAAAAACAGATATGATTGTTATTTTGAATGATAATGAAATGTCAATTGCGCCAAACGTTGGTGCGCTTCATAATGTGCTTGGACGTCTACGTACCGCAGGAAAATACCATTGGGTAAAAGACGAGCTAGAGTATATTTTGAAGAAAATCCCAGCTGTCGGTGGGAAAGTTGCTGCGACAGCAGAGAAAATAAAAGATAGTCTTAAATATTTACTAGTATCCGGTGTCTTTTTCGAAGAGTTAGGCTTTACATATTTAGGTCCAGTCGATGGACATGATTATGAAAAGTTATTCGAAACGTTGCAATATGCAAAGAAAACAAAAGGCCCGGTGCTTGTTCATGTTATTACGAAAAAAGGAAAAGGTTACAAACCAGCTGAGAGTGATGTTATTGGCACTTGGCATGGAACAGGACCTTATAAAATTGAATCAGGTGACTTCGTTAAACCGAAAGAGGTTGCACCAGCATGGAGTGCTGTTGTTAGTGAAACAGTACTTAAGTTAGCGAGAACGGATGAGCGTATCGTTGCAATTACACCTGCAATGCCTGTTGGATCAAAACTTGAGAAATTCCAAAAAGAATTCCCAGATCGTATGATTGATGTAGGTATTGCAGAACAGCATGCTACAACAATGGCAGCGGGTATGGCAACGCAAGGTATGAAACCATTCTTAGCGATTTATTCAACATTTTTGCAAAGAGCATATGACCAAGTTGTTCATGATATATGCCGCCAAAATTTAAATGTTTTCATCGGAATCGATCGCTCTGGTTTAGTAGGAGCAGATGGTGAAACGCATCAAGGTGTATTTGATATTTCATTCTTACGTCACTTGCCGAATATGGTACTTATGATGCCGAAAGATGAAAATGAAGGGCAACATTTAGTATACACGGCGATGCAATATGAAGATGGACCAATCGCATTACGTTATGCACGAGGTAATGGACTAGGCGTTCATATGGATGAAGAATTAAAGGCGATTCCAATCGGTTCATGGGAAACGTTAAAAGAAGGTACACAAGCAGCTATTTTAACATTTGGTACGACAATACCAATGGCAATGGAAGCGGCTGAGCGTCTTGAAAAGGCTGGGGTTTCAGTAAAAGTAGTGAACGCTCGCTTCATTAAACCAATGGATGAAGCATATTTACATGATCTCTTAGGAAAAAACATACCAATTTTAACGATTGAAGAAGCTTGCTTAATTGGTGGTTTTGGAACAGGAGTAGTTGAATTTGCGTCTGAGAACGGGTACCATAGTGCGTTAGTTGAACGAATGGGTATTCCAGATCGATTCATAGAGCACGGTAGTGTAACAAAATTATTAGAAGAAATCGGTTTAACGACAGATGCTGTTGTAGACCGTATTCATACAATGATTCCATCAAAACAAAAAAGGGCGTAACAAATGAGTGCGAAAAAAGAAAGAGTAGATGTACTATTAGTAGAGCGAGGGCTTATAGAAACACGTGAGAAAGCAAAACGCGCCATTATGGCCGGCCTTGTATATGCGAATGAGATGAGATTGGATAAGCCAGGAGAGAAAATCCCACAAGATACAGAGATTACGGTGAAGGGGCAAGTTATGCCGTATGTAAGCCGTGGTGGTTATAAACTTGAAAAGGCATTAGAGACATTTCATCTTGATTTACAAGATAAAGTTATGATAGATATTGGTTCATCAACTGGTGGCTTTACCGATTGCGCGCTTCAAAATGGAGCGAAATTATCTTATGCATTAGACGTAGGGTACAATCAACTTGCGTGGAAATTACGTCAAGATGAGCGTGTTGTCGTAATGGAACGAACAAACTTCCGTTACGTAACACCAGCAGACTTAGAACGTGGTTTACCGCAATTTGCTAGTATTGATGTTTCATTTATATCATTAAAGCTTATATTGCCAGTTTTAAAAACAATGCTTATGCCGAATGGGGATGTAGCAGCGTTAATTAAACCGCAGTTTGAAGCTGGAAGAGAGCAAGTTGGTAAAAAGGGTATCGTTCGTGATCGAAAAGTACATGAGGCTGTCGTAGAAATGATTGTCGACTTTGCTATAAAAGAAGGATACGACGTAGAAGGTTTAACATTCTCACCAATTACGGGCGGGGATGGTAATATTGAATTTTTAATTCATCTGAAATGGCATGGTGAACGTGAGAATGGCGAAAATCATTCTCCAGTTTCTGTTGAGCAAGTAGTTACAGAGGCACATGATGTCCTAAAACAAAAAGGGAAAGGGGAATAACATATGTTGTTCCTCTTTTTGTTGTAATTGTATAATGATTGTAAAAACAATTGTGTACAAGTAACGAATTATAAGTTAACATAAATAAGTGAAGTATACCAATGTTTAAACTATGGTAAGAGATAGTGTGAGGTGCAAATGTATGAATAAAGGTCAGCGCCATATTAAAATCAGGGAAATTATTGCGAACAAAGAAATTGAAACACAAGATGAATTAGTTGATATTCTACGTAATGAGGGATTTAATGTAACGCAAGCAACAGTATCGCGCGATATTAAAGAATTGCACTTAGTGAAAGTGCCATTACATGATGGGCGCTATAAATATAGCTTGCCAGCAGATCAACGATTTAACCCGTTACAAAAATTAAAACGCAATCTAGTGGATTCATTTGTAAAATTAGACACGGCAGGACATATGCTTGTGCTAAAAACATTGCCTGGTAACGCTCATTCACTTGGAGCACTTATTGATCATTTAGAGTGGGATGAGATCATCGGAACCATTTGTGGTGATGATACTTGCTTAATTATTTGCCGTACACCTGAAGACACAGGTGTTGTCTCTGATCGTTTCTTAAATATGCTGTAACAAAAAAATCTTGTTTGCTTTCCTCTGTAAAGTGGAAAGTGAACAGGATATTTTTATTGGTTAAAAACGTGAATTCTTAATTGTAATATAATATTTTCTTTGAATAAAATTAGGAAATAGGTGGATTGACCCGTAAAACAAATGTTTGGTACAATGGAGCGGTTAGAAAAGTAATTTATACATACAAACATATAGTATGACTATTTGAATAAAGAACTGAGAAAAGCCCTTCATAGGGGATTAGTTTATAACGAGGTGAATGGGGCATTGTTATCGGAATTATCGATTAGAAACTTTGCTATTATTGAGGCATTAAATATTTCTTTTCAAAAAGGATTAACGGTTTTAAGTGGTGAAACAGGGGCCGGAAAATCGATTATTATTGATGCGATTAGTTTACTTGTAGGTGGCCGTGGTTCAGCAGAATTTGTTCGATACGGAACAGAAAAAGCTGAGATAGAGGGACTATTTTATGTGGAAGATGATAAGCATCCATGTATTGAAAAAGCAGAAGAGTTGGATATAGAAATAGAAGACGGCATGATTATTTTGAAGCGTGATATCGCTGCAAACGGAAAAAGTGTATGTCGTGTAAATGGAAAACTAGTTACCCTTAGTGTATTAAAAGAAATTGGAAAAACACTTGTTGATATCCATGGGCAACACGAAACGCAAGACTTAATGAATGAAGAACGTCATCTATTTATGCTCGATCATTTTGATGGAGAGCGTATCGTTAAACAATTAGATATATACCAAAACGTATATGCTGACTATGAGAAATTAAAAAAACAGTTGAAATCGTTAAGTGAAAATGAACAACAAATGGCACATCGTTTAGATTTAATTCAATTCCAGCATGAAGAAATCCGTAAAGCGGATTTAAAGATGGATGAAGAAAATGACTTAACTGAAGAACGATTGCAAATTTCTAATTTCGAAAAGATTTATAAAGCATTAGGTGACGCGTATCGCTCGTTAAGTGCTGATGGACAAGGACTAGATAATGTACGAAGCGCAATGGGACAAATGGAGAGTATTACACATTTAGATGAAGTGTATCAAGAAAATCATGATTCCATTGCCAATAGTTATTATTTATTAGAAGAAGTTGCGTATCAACTAAGAGAAAAGCTCGATATGATGGAATATGATCCGAATCGCTTAGACGAAATTGAAACGCGTTTAAATGAAATTCGTATGCTAAAGAGAAAATATGGAAATACTGTAGAAGAGATTTTAGCGTATGCTGATAAAATTGAACAAGAAATTTTTACGATTGAAAATAAAGACGTTCATATTGAAACGACGAAGAAACAGTTGAAAGAATTAGAAAGTGTTATTCTGAAAGAAGCAACGTTGTTAAGTAATATGCGTCATGAACTTGCAGAGCATCTTACAAATGCCATTCATCAGGAATTAAAAGAATTATATATGGAAAAAACAAAATTTGAAGTGAGAATTATGAAGAGAGAAGGAAATGCTGAAGAGCCTCTTGTGGAGGGAGCACCAGTAAGACTTACGGCGGATGGCTATGACCATGTGGAATTTTATATTTCAACAAATCCAGGTGAGCCGCTAAAACCACTTTCAAAGGTTGCTTCCGGCGGAGAGTTATCTCGTATTATTTTAGCTTTAAAAAGTATTTTTTCTAAGCATCAAGGTGTTGCATCTGTAATTTTTGATGAGGTGGATACTGGTGTAAGTGGCCGGGTCGCACAGGCTATTGCGGAAAAAATTTATCGAGTATCAGTAAACTCACAAGTACTTTGTATTACGCACTTACCTCAAGTAGCTTCAATGGCGGATTCGCATCTATTTATTCGAAAACAAGTAGCAAATGATCGAACAATTACGTCAGTTACCGTTTTAACTATGGAGGATAAAGTAACAGAAATAGCTCGAATGATTTCTGGTGTGGAAATTACAGATTTAACGACAGAACATGCGAAAGAATTACTTACGCAAGCGCATCATTTTAAACAGACAGCAGAGGCTATCCAGTAATGGATAGCTTTTTTTCTCAAATGATGATTTCTTAATTCTTCCGGTTATAAATAAAGCATTGCAAGGAGAGATTAAAAAGTGAAGCCAAAAGGCTGAATGTGGGGTAGGAGCGAGGAGAGTGAACAAATTGAAATTAGAAAGATTTCGCAAAATAATAGGTATTTTTCTCCTTGTTTCTTTAGTTTTTATTGGGTGTTTTAAGCCGCTTCGGACGTTTATTTCATCTCCGAAGCAACTTGTTGTTTTTGAAGGACAACAATCAGAAATAGCTTCATTACCAGTGTTTAAAGCTTCATCTACAGATCGTCATGTGTTTACAGTAAGTTCAAATGAACAAAAACAAGGACTTATGGTAAATTCTCATCAAAATGGTGAAGCAGATATGGTGTTTCAGCTTGCTGGTTTTCCAGTGAAAAAAGTAAATGTGAGAGTATTAAAAGATTTCAAAGTTATTCCAGGTGGACAATCAATTGGTGTAAAGTTAAACACAAAAGGGGTACTTGTTGTAGGCCATCATTTAATTCAAACTGAAAAAGGGAAAGTATCTCCTGGTGAAACAGCCGGTGTGCAAATTGGAGATATGATTACTGAAATTAATGGTAAAACAATTGAAAGAATGAGTGATGTAGCACCATTTATTCATAATAGTGGGGAAACAGGCGAACCGCTAAATCTCGTTTTGTTAAGGGATGGAAAGCATATCCGCACTAAGTTAACACCACAAAAAGACAGTGGAGAATCGTCTTATCGCATTGGTTTATATATTCGTGATTCGGCAGCTGGAATCGGAACAATGACATTTGTTCATCCTGATTCTATGAAATATGGGGCACTTGGTCATGTCATTTCTGATAATGATACGAAAAAGCCGATTCAAGTCGAAGATGGACAAATTATGCGTTCGACAGTTACATCAATTGAAAGAGGTAGTCATGGGAATCCAGGGGAGAAATTAGCGAGGTTCTCACCTGATCGTGAAGTGATTGGCAATATTACAATAAATAGTCCATTTGGTATTTTTGGCAAATTGAATACAAATATGACAAATGGCGTAATGGATAAAGCAATGCCTATTGCACTATCTCATCAAGTAAAAGAAGGACCAGCAAAAATATTAACAGTTATTGATCAAGATAAAGTGGAAGCGTTTGATATCGAAGTTGTGAGTACAGTACCGCAAAAGTTTCCGGCAACAAAGGGCATGGTAATAAAAGTAACAGATAAACGTTTATTAGCGAAAACAGGTGGTATCGTACAGGGGATGAGCGGAAGTCCAATTGTACAAAATGGAAAGGTAATTGGCGCTGTTACACATGTATTTGTAAATGATCCAACATCAGGATATGGTGTTCATATTGAATGGATGTTACATGAGGCTGGAATTAACATTTATGATCAAGAAAGAAAAGCGAGCTAATTAATAATTAGCTCGTTTTTCTATTGAAAAATTCGTTGAAATTTTGTAAAAGCTCCGCAAGAGGTGTTTTTTGTTGTAAAATAAAAGGAAAGGGTTGAACGTTTCGTTGTTTTTCTATGATGGAATGTGTTGCGAAAAGGAATAAATGAACGATAAACATATTTTTTTGTGATTTTATCGGAAAGTAACAAACTTTAAAAGGGAATTTTCACACAATTGTCGAACAATTCATGTAGCCTAGAAGGATACACATGTCGGAGAATCGATTCGGTAAGGGAGGAAAAGCTGTGGAGAAAATTAAAGTATGTCTTGTGGATGATAATAAAGAATTAGTATCAATGCTAGAGAGTTATGTAGCTGCTCAAGAGGATATGGAAGTAATCGGTACTGCTTATAATGGTCAAGAGTGTTTAAATTTATTAAAAGATAAGCAGCCGGATGTACTTGTATTAGATATTATTATGCCACATTTAGATGGGTTAGCTGTACTAGAGAAAATGCGCCATATTGAAAGGTTAAGACAGCCTAGCGTAATTATGTTGACAGCGTTTGGACAAGAAGATGTGACGAAAAAAGCAGTTGACTTAGGTGCGTCATATTTCATATTAAAACCATTTGATATGGAGAATTTAACGAGTCATATTCGTCAAGTGAGCGGTAAAGCGAACGCTACTATTAAACGTCCACTGCCATCTTTCCGATCAGCAACAACAGTAGATGGAAAACCGAAAAACTTAGATGCAAGCATTACGAGTATCATTCATGAAATTGGTGTGCCTGCTCATATTAAAGGGTACATGTACTTAAGGGAAGCAATTTCTATGGTGTACAATGACATCGAATTACTTGGATCTATTACGAAAGTATTGTATCCAGATATCGCGAAGAAATATAATACAACAGCAAGCCGTGTCGAGCGTGCAATCCGTCACGCAATTGAAGTAGCATGGAGTCGTGGGAATATCGATTCTATTTCGTCCTTATTCGGTTATACAGTATCTATGTCAAAAGCAAAACCTACGAACTCAGAGTTTATCGCAATGGTTGCGGATAAGTTGAGACTTGAACATAAGGCTAGCTGAGAGTAAAAATAGTAAGAGATATAAGTTTTAGTAAAGCTTAATCATTCTTGAAATTGATGCTTGATATTAAATGTAAAACCAATGAACTTTTTATTTCATGGCCAATGAATGTTAGAATTCATTGGTCTTTTTATTTACTTTAATTTAATATACATGTTTGAAGCGAGGGTTAAATTGAATCACGGTATATCCAATGAGGGATTTTAGCAAGCAAGTCATCCATGATATAATAGAAAATAATAAAAAGTCCTGTGAAACAGGACTGTATTATTCTTCGTCTTTATTTTGTTTTTCTAATTCAACTAACTTTTGAATTAAAATGTGCTGCGGCATATGCATAAGTTGTTCAAGTGGAACACCTAATGCTTTTGATAGGCGGACTGCAGTGTCTGGAGAAATTTGTAATGGTCTCATAGAAGTACCTCCTTTTTCGTATAGTATAGCATAAAGATTGGGGGAGTGAGGATGACTCTTATATTTGCACATCGTGGTGCAGCGGGAACGTACCCAGAAAATACGATGATTTCATTTGAAGCAGCTGAATCTTTTAAGGCAGATGGAATTGAGCTTGATGTTCAATTAACGAAAGACGGAAAGGTTGTTGTCATTCATGATGAAACAGTGGACCGGACAACGAATGGAAAAGGTGCGGTCCGAAATTATGTATATGAGGATTTATGTAAATTAGATGCGAGCTATAAATTTGGTGATAAAGTAGGATTTTGTAAAATACCTCTTTTAGAAGAGGTGTTAGAATGGATTGAAAAAACAGAGTTGCTACTTAATATTGAACTTAAAAACAATAAAATTCCATACAGAGGTTTAGAGGAAGAAGTTATAACGCTTGTACGGAAATTTAATCTAGAAGATCGTGTTATATTTTCTTCATTTAATCACTACAGCATGAAAAGGTGTCATATGATGGCTCCTGATATTCAAACAGCGATTTTATATCGTGAAGGCTTGCATAGCCCGTGGGCATATGCGAAAAAAATGGGCGCTACAGCAGTGCATCCGAATTATCGTTATCTTCAAGATGCCATTGCTGAATTAACGATGGAAAGTGATGTAGAAGTTCGGCCCTATACAATTAATGAAGAAACACTTATGCGTAAATATTTTGATATGAATATATCGGCGATTATTACGGATTATCCTGAAACGGCAAGAACGTTATTGCCAATAAAAAAATGAGACCGCGTGTAACGGTCTCATTTTTTTATTGATAAGTAGTAGGAATTTCCTATCTTCTAAAGCGCGCTTGTACTTTATTTCGTTTACGGTCTCGGTGTAAGACGAAGCCACCAAAAATATAAAACCCTAGTCCGAAGCAAAGAGCGCCAATTAAAAATTGTAACCAAAGTATGGAGAGTGGAGGAAATAGAATCCCGAATACAGTATCTCTCATTAATTTGATGCCAAACACAGCTAATGAAATAGGGATGAGTGCTAATAATAGAGCAAGGTAACGCTGCATATAAACTCTCCTTTTCAGATTATTTTGTTTATTTTAATGATGTTATATGAAAAGGGGGTTTGTCAAGAGGGGTCTGAACGAGTAAGATAAGGGTGTGAAAAATTTTGCAGAGATACTTCGAGAGGAAGTGTAATATATGAAACAAAAAGTTTTAATTGTTGGTGCAGGTGAAGGTGGCAGTACATTGCTGAATCTGTTGCAAAGTTCGAATATATTTCAAATTATAGGGGTTATTGATATAAATCCGGTAGCAAAAGGATTGCAAATGGCTAAGGAATACGGGGTTACCATTGGAGAGAGTGTAACGCCGTTTCTTTCTATGCACATTGATGTAATGTTTGATATGACAGGTGATGATGATTTACATAAAGAGTTATTAAAGAAAAAGCATAAAGATACTCTTCTTATACCAGGTGATATTGCGAAGATTGTTACGAGATTAGCACATGAGAAGGAAGATTTAATTGGAAAGTTAGAAGAACAAACACAGCAAGGTGATTTAATTTTAAACTCTACGCATGATGGTATGATAGTGATTGATCAAGAAGGACAAGTTCGCCTATTTAATAAAAGTGCAGAGCGTATTATCGGGTATAAAAAAGAAGATGCGGTAGGCAAATATATTTTAGAAGTTATTCCGACTAGTAAGTTGCTTCGTATTATACGTACGAAACAAATAGAAGTAAATTATGAACTGACGCTTGAGAATGGAAAGAAAATTATTACAACCCGTATTCCAATATTAAAAGAGGGAGGAGAAGTGCAAGGGGCATTTGCGATTTTTAAAGATATAACAGAGGTTGTAGATCTTGCGGAAGAAGTTACAGATTTAAAGGAGATTCAAACGTTACTTGAGGCGATTATTAACTCGTCTGAGGAAGCCATTTCGGTCGTGGATGAAAAAGGTCGAGGTTTAGTAATTAACCCTGCATATACGAAATTAACAGGTTTAACAGAAGAGGACATTATTGGAAAGCCAGCTACAACTGATATTGTAGAAGGTGAAAGTATGCATATGAAAGTACTTCGAACGCGCAGGGCGGTACGAGGAATACATATGAAGATTGGCCAAAAAAAGCGAGATGTAATTGTAAACGTAGCACCGGTCATTGTAGATGGAATATTAAAAGGAAGCGTTGGTGTAATTCGTGACGTATCAGAAATTCAAAAGTTAACAAATGAATTGAATCGAGCAAGGCAAATTATTCGAACGTTAGAAGCGAAATATTCATTTGATGACATTGTCGGAAATTCAGATGAAACAACGGCTGCTATTGAGCAGGCAAAACTGGGGGCGAATACACCAGCAACAGTATTGCTACGCGGGGAGTCAGGGACAGGTAAAGAATTGTTTGCACATGCTATCCATAATGGAAGTAATCGAAAATATAATAAGTTCGTTCGTGTAAACTGTGCGGCTATTTCAGAGACGTTGTTAGAAAGTGAATTATTTGGTTATGAGGAAGGTGCATTTTCTGGCGCGAAAAGAGGCGGAAAACGTGGATTCTTTGAGGAAGCGAATAACGGCAGTATCTTTTTAGATGAAATAGGCGAACTATCTGCCAATACGCAAGCGAAACTCCTTCGCGTTTTGCAAGAAAAAGAGATTGTAAAAGTTGGTGGAACGAAAGCAATCCCTATTAATGTCAGAGTGATTGCAGCGACGCACGTGAATTTAGAAAAAGCCATTTTAGAAGGAGAGTTCAGGGAGGATTTATATTATCGATTAAATAAAATTCCAATTCAAATTCCATCTCTTCGTCAGCGTAAAGGGGATATACCGGCAATCGCAGACAGATTAATTCAAAAAATCAACCAAGATTATGGCAGAAATATAGAGGGGCTCACTAATTCTGCTATTTCATATTTACAATCATATGAATGGCCAGGGAATGTGAGGGAACTTGAAAATATTTTGGGGAGAGCTATTATCTTTATGAATTATAACGAGACTTATATTGATGTACAACATTTACCCCCATTACATAACGAAGAGCAGGTGGAGTCAAAGCAAGCTCATTTATTACCTGAGTTAGAAGAAAAGCCACTTGAGCATTTAGTGACGGAGTTTGAAGGGAATATCATTCATGAATATTTAGAGAGATTTGGTGGAAATAAAACACAAACGGCAAGAGCGTTAGGAATTTCGGTTCGAAATTTATATTACAAGCTAGAAAAGTATGAGTGTGCAAAAAATAGCATGCAATAAATTGCGTACCGTGCAATTTATTGCATGGTATACAAAAAGTGACAAAATAAGACAGAATATTTTGTTATTTTCCGAAGTATTGATTTTACTGTGTTTTGAATGCGTTTTCATTATTGGTAAGACCACTTTAAAAAGTTGGCACGGTATTTGCTTAATAAAAAGACGAGGGACGACGGAAAGGGTTGATTACAAAATATGAAGTTAGAACACTTAATTGATCAAGCGGCAGGCCAGCCTAAAAAAACTGTGGCTGTAGCAGTAGCTGAAGATCATGAAGTAATTGAAGCTGTAGCGAAAGCAATTGCATTACAGCTAGCTCAATTTCGTCTATATGGAAACCAAGAAAAAATAATGGGGATGTTACAAGAACATAATTTACAAACTTCAGAACATATTGAAGTGATTGCAGCACAGTCAAGTGCTGAGGCTGCAGAACTTTCTGTGAAAGCTGTAAGAAATGGCGAAGCAGATGTGCTCATGAAGGGAAACATCCCAACAGCAAATATTTTGAAAGCTGTATTAAATAAAGAGTGGGGACTTCGTAAAGGTAGCGTACTTTCACACGTTGCAGCATTTGAAGTTCCAAATTACGATCGTCTCATTTTTGTTACAGATGCAGCGATGAACATTGCACCTGATGTAACACAGAAAGCTGCTATTATACAGAATACTGTAGAAGTTGCCCGGGCAATAGGAATGGATTTGCCAAAGGTAGCACCAATTGCAGCAGTAGAGGTTGTGAATCCTGCGATGCAAGCGACAATTGATGCAGCGATGTTAACTCAAATGAATCGCCGCGGACAAATTAAAAATTGTGTCGTTGATGGACCACTTGCTTTAGATAATGCAGTATCACAAATTGCAGCAGAACATAAAGGCATAGTAAGTGATGTAGCAGGTAAGGCAGACATTTTACTCGTCCCAACGATTGAAGCTGGAAATGTGCTATATAAATCACTCGTATACTTTGCAGATGCAAAAGTAGGAGCAATGATTGCTGGCGCAAAAGCACCGATTGTTTTAACATCTCGTGCTGATTCAGCGGAAACAAAAGTATATTCATTAGCATTGGCAGTTGCGACTGCTTCAAAATAAACCAAATAGGGTAAAACAATTAGGGGGAAACGACAATGACATTAGAAATCTTCGAATACTTAGAAAAATATGATTATGAGCAAGTAGTATTTTGTCAAGATAAAGAATCTGGTTTAAAAGCAATCATTGCAATTCATGATACAACACTTGGACCAGCTCTTGGTGGAACAAGAATGTGGACATATGATTCTGAAGAAGCGGCGATTGAAGATGCATTGCGTCTTGCAAAAGGGATGACATACAAAAACGCAGCAGCTGGTTTAAACTTAGGTGGTGCGAAAACAGTAATTATCGGTGATCCACGTAAAGATAAGAGCGAAGCAATGTTCCGTGCATTAGGACGTTACATTCAAGGGCTAAACGGACGTTACATTACAGCTGAAGATGTTGGTACAACAGTAGATGATATGGATATTATCCACGAAGAAACTGACTTTGTAACAGGTATTTCACCATCATTCGGTTCTTCTGGTAACCCATCTCCAGTAACTGCATACGGTGTGTATCGTGGTATGAAAGCTGCTGCGAAAGAAGCTTTCGGTACTGATAATTTAGAAGGAAAAGTAATTGCTGTTCAAGGTGTTGGTAACGTAGCATATCACCTATGCAAACATTTACACGCTGAAGGAGCAAAACTAATCGTTACAGATATTAATAAAGAAGCTGTACAACGTGCAGTAGAAGAATTCGGTGCAACAGCAGTTGAGCCAAATGAAATTTACGGTGTTGAATGTGATATTTACGCACCATGTGCATTAGGCGCAACAGTTAATGACGAAACTATCCCACAACTTAAAGCAAAAGTAATCGCTGGTTCTGCGAATAACCAATTAAAAGAAGATCGTCACGGCGACATCATTCATGAAATGGGTATCGTATACGCACCAGATTATGTAATTAATGCAGGTGGCGTAATTAACGTAGCAGACGAGTTATATGGATACAATAGAGAACGTGCATTAAAACGCGTTGAGTCAATTTATGACACAATTGCAAAAGTAATCGAAATTTCAAAACGCGATGGCATTGCAACTTATGTAGCAGCTGATCGTCTAGCTGAAGAGCGCATTGCAAGCTTGAAAAACTCTCGTAGCACATACTTACGCAACGGTCACGACATTATTAGCCGTCGCTAATCATTCATATATTACTTTTACAAAAGGTGTGGTTATCTCTTATGAGGTTTCCACCTCCTTTTGAATTTATTAGTGGAGGTAGCAACAGTGTCTTTAAATCGAATTCTTGTTATTAATCCGGGTAGTACATCCACAAAAATCGGTGTTTTTGATAATGAAAGACCCGTTTTAGAAGAAACGATTCGTCATGACGAAGAACAGATTGGAAAATATAAGCGAATTATTGACCAATATGAGTTTCGTAAAGAAACGATCTTAGAAGTTCTACATTCTCACGGTATTAACATTTCAAAGTTAAACGCAGTTTGTGGACGCGGGGGATTACTTCGTCCAATCGAGGGCGGAACATACACAGTAAACGATGCGATGTTAGAAGATTTAAAAAATGGGTTTAGCGGTCATCACGCTTCAAACCTTGGGGGCATTTTAGCATATGAAATTGCTTCTGGATTAAATATTCCCGCATTCATTGTAGACCCTGTCGTTGTAGATGAAATGGAGCCGGTTGCTCGTATAAGTGGTATTGCTGGTATGGAACGTAAAAGTATTTTCCATGCATTAAATCAAAAAGCAGTTGCTCGTAAAGTAGCTCAACAGTTAAATCACAAATACGAAGATTTAAATTTATTAGTTACACATATGGGTGGCGGTATTACAGTTGGTGCTCATAAAAAAGGAAGAGTAATCGATGTGAATAACGGTTTAAACGGAGAAGGCCCATTTAGTCCAGAGCGCGCTGGTACAGTACCAGTAGGACAACTAGTAGAAATGTGTTTCTCTGGTGAGTATTACCGAGATGAAATGATTAAAAAACTTGTCGGACAAGGTGGACTTGTAAGTTTAATCGGTACAAATGATGCGATTAAAGTAGAGCAAATGGTTGAAAAAGGTGATCCTGAAGCAACTCTTATTTATAAGGCAATGGCGTATCAAGTTGCAAAAGAGATTGGCGGGGCTAGCGCAGTACTTCACGGGAAAATCGATGCAATCGTATTAACTGGCGGACTTGCTTACAGTAAAATTCTTGTCGATGAAATAAAAGAGCGAGTGGACTGGATTGCAGATGTTATCGTACATCCAGGCGAAGATGAGTTAGAAGCATTAGCAGAAGGAGCACTTCGTGTATTACGTGAAGAAGAAGCTCCAAAAGAATATGTTGTACGTGAAAAAGAAACGGTAGCTAGGGGTTGAGATAATGGCAAAAGAATATGATTTAGTCATCGTTGGCGGCGGTACTGGTGGATATGTTGCTGCAATTCGTGCATCACAACTAGGGTTAAAAACTGCACTAGTCGAAAAAGAAAATCTTGGTGGTACTTGTTTACACAAAGGATGTATTCCTAGTAAAGCTCTTTTACGTAGTGCGGAAGTATATGCAACTGCTAAGAAAAGTGAAGAGTTCGGGGTTATTGCAAGTAATGTAGAACTAAACTTTGCAAAAGTACAAGAGCGTAAAGAGAAGATTGTAACGCAACTTCATAAAGGCGTTCAACATTTAATGAAACAAGGTAAAATTGATGTGTTTGAAGGTATTGGCCGTATTCTTGGTCCATCTATTTTCTCTCCGATGCCAGGGACAATTTCAGTTGAACTTGCAAGTGGAGAAGAGAATGAAATGTTAATTCCAAAAAATGTACTTATTGCAACAGGTTCTCGTCCAAATTCATTACCAGGTTTAGAATTAGACGGAGAGTACGTAATGTCTTCCGATCATGCCCTAAAAATGGAAACGCTTCCTAGTTCAATTATTATCGTTGGTGGCGGTGTAATCGGTATTGAGTGGGCATCTATGCTTGCTGACTTCGGTGTAGAAGTTACAGTATTAGAGTATGCGAAAACGATTCTACCACTAGAAGATCAAGACGTTTCAAAAGAAATGCAACGTCTATTCAAGAAAAAAGGTATTAAAGTGGTAACTGGTGCAAAAGTATTACCAGAAACATTGGTAAAAGATAATGGAGTAACAATTCAAGCTGAACATAACGGTGAGAATAAAGAATTTAAAGCAGAAAAAATGCTTGTATCTGTAGGACGACAAGCCAATACGCAAAATATTGGTTTAGAGAATACGGATATCGTTGTGGAAAAAGGATACATTCAAACAAATGAGTTTTATCAAACGAAAGAATCTCATATTTACGCAATCGGTGATGTAATCGGTGGCTTACAGCTTGCTCACGTTGCTTCTCATGAAGGAATTGCTGCAGTAGAACATATTGCTGGTAAAGAAGTTACACCAATTGATTATTCTATGGTATCAAAATGCGTATATAGCAGTCCGGAAGTTGCTTCTGTCGGTTTAACAGAACAAGAGGCGAAAGAAAAAGGCTATAAGTTAAAAGTAGGTAAGTTCTCATTCCGTGCAATCGGAAAAGCGCTTGTATACGGCGAATCAGATGGTTTCGTAAAACTTGTAGTTGATGAAGAAACAAATGACATTCTCGGTGTTCATATGATTGGACCACATGTAACAGATATGATTTCTGAAGCTGGTCTTGCAAGAGTACTTGATGCAACACCTTGGGAAGTAGCACATACAATTCATCCGCATCCATCATTATCTGAGGCGATTGGTGAAGCAGCGTTAGCTGTAGATGGAAAAGCATTACACGCATAAAAATGTGGATTTAGGAGGTTATGAAAAATGGCAGAAGTAAAAGAAAAGCGCCATGAAGAGCTTGGCTTAAGTGATGAGCAAGTATTAGAAATGTTCCGTACGATGTTACTTGCACGTAAAATCGACGAACGTATGTGGTTATTAAACCGTGCGGGTAAAATTCCATTCGTAATTTCTTGTCAAGGACAAGAGGCAGCACAAGTTGGAGCAGCATTCGCTCTTGATAGAGAGAAAGATTATGCATTACCATACTACCGTGATATGGGTGTTGTATTAGCGTTTGGTATGACAGCGAAAGAACTGATGCTATCTGGTTTCGCGAAAGCTGGAGATCCAAACTCTGGTGGTCGTCAAATGCCTGGTCACTTCGGCCAAAAGAAAAATCGTATTGTGACAGGTTCATCTCCAGTAACAACGCAAGTACCACATGCAGTTGGTATTGCATTAGCTGGAAAAATGGAAAAGAAAGATTTAGTAACGTTTGTTACATTCGGTGAAGGTTCTTCTAACCAAGGTGATTTCCATGAAGGTGCAAACTTTGCTGGCGTACACAAGTTACCTGTTATTTTCATGTGTGAAAATAATAAATACGCAATCTCTATTCCAGTTGAAAAACAATTAGCTTGTAAAAATGTATCAGATCGTGCAATTGGATACGGTATGCCTGGATATACAGTAGACGGAAACGATCCGCTTGCAGTATATAAAGCTGTAAAAGAAGCAGCAGACCGTGGCCGACGCGGTGAAGGCCCAACTTTAATTGAAACAGTATCATATCGTTTAACAGCACATTCAAGTGATGACGATGATCGTGTTTATCGTGATAAAGAAGAAGTAGAAGAAGCGAAGAAAAATGATTCAATTATAACATTTGCTGCTTATTTAAAAGAGGTTGGCGTGTTGACTGAGGAATCTGAAAAACAAATGTTAGACGAAATTATGCATATCGTAAATGAAGCAACAGAATATGCAGAAAATGCTCCGTATGCAGCACCTGAAGATGCATTGAAGCACGTATACG
This sequence comes from Bacillus sp. SSR7, assembly GCF_055902415.1. Taxonomy (NCBI): domain Bacteria; kingdom Bacillati; phylum Bacillota; class Bacilli; order Caryophanales; family Bacillaceae; genus Bacillus; species Bacillus sp. SSR7. The sequence goes on from NZ_JBVVXV010000002.1 coordinate 326,099, forward strand.
CAGAATAGGGGGGAACGTTTCATGGCTGTAATGTCTTATATTGATGCTATTACATTAGCAATGCGCGAGGAAATGGAACGCGATGAGAAAGTATTCGTTTTAGGTGAAGATGTTGGTAAAAAAGGTGGCGTATTTAAAGCGACACACGGATTATATGATCAATTTGGTGAAGATCGTGCGCTAGATACACCACTTGCAGAATCTGCAATCGCTGGGGTCGCAATTGGTGCAGCAATGTATGGAATGCGTCCAATCGCTGAAATGCAGTTTGCGGATTTCATCATGCCAGCAGTAAACCAAATTGTTTCTGAGGCAGCAAAAATTCGTTACCGTTCTAATAATGATTGGACTTGTCCAATTACAGTTCGTGCGCCATTTGGCGGCGGTGTTCACGGCGCGTTGTATCATTCACAATCTGTAGAAGCAATGTTTGCAAACCAACCTGGTTTAAAAATTGTTATCCCTTCTACACCATATGATGCAAAAGGTTTACTAAAAGCTGCAATTCGTGATGAAGATCCAGTATTATTCTTTGAGCATAAACGTGCATATCGCTTAATTAAAGGTGAAGTGCCAGAAGATGATTACGTATTACCAATCGGAAAAGCAGATGTAAAACGTGAAGGTGATGATATTACTGTTATCACATACGGACTATGTGTTCATTTTGCTCTTCAAGCGGCTGAAAAGTTAGCACAAGATGGCATCTCTGCACACATTCTTGATTTACGTACTGTATATCCATTAGATAAAGAAGCAATCATTGAAGCAGCTTCTAAAACAGGTAAAGTTCTTCTTGTAACAGAAGACAATAAAGAAGGAAGTATTATGAGTGAAGTGGCAGCAATTATTGCTGAAAACTGTCTGTTTGATTTAGATGCACCAATCGCACGTCTTGCAGGTCCAGACGTTCCAGCAATGCCATATGCACCAACAATGGAAAAATTCTTTATGGTAAATCCAGATAAAGTTGAAAAAGCAATGCGTGAACTTGCGGAATTTTAATCGGGGGGACTATACATGGCTGTAGAAAATATTACAATGCCTCAGCTCGGGGAGAGCGTTACAGAGGGTACAATTAGTAAATGGCTCGTGAATGTTGGCGATCACGTAAACAAATATGATCCGCTTGCAGAAGTAATGACTGATAAAGTAAATGCTGAAGTACCATCTTCTTTCACTGGTATTGTGAAAGAGTTAATCGCTGGTGAAGGTGATACGTTAGCTGTAGGTGAAGTAGTTTGTGTGATTCAAGTAGAAGGCGCAGATGAAGTAGCAGCAACAGCAGTTGAGGAAAAAACAAAAGAAGAACCAAAGGCAGAAGTAGCTACGCCTGAAAAAGCACCGAAAGCAAAACAACCAACTGATGGAAAACCTCGTTTTTCACCAGCTGTGTTAAAACTTGCGGGCGAGCATAACGTTGATTTAGATCTAGTAGAAGGTACGGGAGCAAACGGCCGTATCACTCGTAAAGATATTTTAAAGCTAGTGGAATCTGGAAATATTCCGCAAGCAGGTGCGGCGAAGAAAGAGGAAGCGGTAGCGGCAGTAGTAGAAGCGCGTCCAGAAGCACCAAAAGTAGCGCCAGTAGCGCAAAAAGTAGAAGCTACAAAACCAGTTTCTGTACCAACAGTGCCTGGCGATATCGAAATTCCAGTAACAGGTGTGCGTAAAGCAATCGCAGCGAACATGTTACGTAGTAAACACGAAGCGCCACACGCTTGGATGATGATTGAAGTAGATGTGACAAACCTTGTGTCATACCGTAATTCAATTAAAGGTGATTTCAAAAAGCGTGAAGGCTTTAACTTAACGTTCTTTGCTTTCTTCGTAAAAGCAGTAGCACAAGCGTTAAAAGAATACCCTCAAATTAATTCAATGTGGGCTGGCGATAAAATCGTTCAGAAGAAAGATATTAACCTTTCTATCGCTGTTGCAACAGAGGACGAACTATTTGTACCAGTAATTAAACATGCGGACGAGAAGACAATTAAAGGCATCGCTCGTGAAATTACAGAACTTGCAGGAAAAGTACGTACGAAATCGTTAAAAGCGGACGAAATGCAAGGCGGAACATTTACAATTAATAACACAGGATCATTCGGTTCTGTTCAATCTATGGGTATTATTAATTACCCACAAGCGGCTATTTTACAAGTTGAATCAATTGTAAAACGCCCAGTAATTATGGATAATGGCATGTTTGGTGCTCGTGACATGGTTAACTTATGTCTATCACTTGATCACCGTGTACTAGATGGCTTAATTTGTGGTAAGTTCTTAGGACGTGTAAAAGAAATTTTAGAAAATACGTCAGAAAATAATACGTCTGTATATTAATGAAAAGCTCGCTTATGCGAGCTTTTTATCATCCTATTTCTTCATCTACATCCTACTATATGTATAATACCTTTCCCAGTAATCTTACAATGAACGATTATGTATTAGGAATTTATGAAAATACATTGCTGATATATGGTATATGGATATAAAATAAGAAAAGAATAATTTTTTTGGCAAATCTTACTGATGAAACTGTAGTATAATATATTGTATTGTATGAAAAAGAGAGTTATTCTATATAAGTGTTTTATAGATAATGTGTAATCAGTCGTCAAAACATGAAGAATGTTGACTCCTGGTTTTTTATTTTGCTGTAACAATGTTTCAGGAGGATGTCATGAAAAGAAGTACCGAGTTTCTAAAAAGTTTAGATGTAAAATTAATATTAATTTTGTTAGCATTATGTGTTACGAGTATAGCTGCTATATATAGCAGTCAGCAAACTGGCCAATATGGAGAGGCAAACTTTGCGATGAAACAGGGTTTGAACTACATAATTGGGGTTGTATTGTTATTGCTTGTTGCAAGCATTGACTTAGATCAATTGCAAAAATTGTCTTGGCCACTTTATATCGTTGGATTTGCTTCACTTATTCTTTTGAAAATACTACCGGTTTCCACTTTCACACCTGAAAAATTAGGTGCAAAAAGATGGTTTGTATTTCCGTTAGTTGGACAAATTCAACCATCTGAGTTTTTCAAAATTTCATTGCTTCTCGTAGTAGCAAGTATAGCAGTGAAACATAATGCACAGTATATGGCAAGGACATTCCAAACGGACTTAAAATTAGTAGGTAAAATTGTACTAGTATCCCTCCCGCCTATTGCTGTTGTATATAGCCAACCGGATACAGGGATGGTGTTCTTATATGCTGCTGCAATTGCATGTATTTTATTTATGTCAGGTATTCAGAAGAAATTGATAGCGTTATGTACAGTTATTCCAGTCACCATACTATCTACGTTAATATTTATTTACGTAAGGTATGAGGATTTCTTCTTTAATAAGTTAGTTACGCTACTAAAACCGCACCAACAATCACGTATTTTAGGTTGGTTAGATCCATTTGAACATACAGATCAAGGTTATCAAACACAGCAATCAATTTTAGCTGTAGGTAGTGGCGGTATGGAAGGGAAAGGGTTTGGCGAAGGGAACGTTTATATCCCTGAGAAGCATACAGACTTTATTTTCGCTACAATTGCCGAAGAAGGTGGATTTATCGTAGCAGCGTTAGTTGTATTCTTGTTCCTATTACTACTATATAGAACAATTATTATCGGTTATTCTGCTGATAATTTATTCGGTACATTATTATGTGCTGGATCGATTGGGATATTAACGGTTCAAATATTCCAAAACATCGGTATGATCGTTGGATTAATGCCTGTAAAAGGGATTGCATTACCTTTCTTATCGTATGGGGGAAGTTCCTTGTTCTCGAATATGATTATGATGGGTCTCATATTATCGGTACGAAAAACGTATAAAAAGTATATGTTTTCCGTTAAGTAAAAAAAGCTGGTTCGTTTTTAAACGAACCAGCTTTTTTACATATATACTCATAAACGTTGCAAACTAAAACAGACTAGCAGTTTGGGATGTAAGGAGTGCAAAGTGATGCATATGCATATTTTTGAGGGAGCACGGCATCTTTCTAATAGTGAATGGGTTATTCGGGCTATCATAGCATACATATTTTTAATATTAGTTGCGAAAGCAATGGGACAAAGGTCCATCGCACAACTTCGCTTTTTAGATGTTGTATTAGTGTTATTGCTTGGCGGAAATATTTCTAACGCATTGTCTGATGAAAAAGTAGGATTAATGGGCTCGATGATTACAACGTTTATACTCGTTGTACTTCATATTATAAGTTCAGTTTTAATGTTGAAATGGGATAGATGGAGACGCTTTTTAGAGCCAGCACCTATCATTCTTATACACAATGGTTCCATTGATTTTAGCAATTTGAAAAAAGCGAGAATTACGGTGGAATATTTATTTTCAGAACTTCGTATGCGAAATGTGAGCGATATTCAAACGATCAAATTAGCATTATGGGAAGCGAACGGTGTCGTTTCTATATTTCGGTATCCAGAATATGAGGGAGTTTCGCGGCTTGACCTGAAAGTGGCGGGAAAAAAATCTCCAGTTTCTTTTGTATTAGTAAAGGATGGGAGGATTCAGCAAGATGTTCTTGCTTTATTAGGGAAAACAGAAGAATGGGCGAGAGAATTTCTAGAGAAAAACGCAGAAGTTGAATCCATTTTGTTAGCTACAGTAGATGAAGCACATAAAATAAATATTTTGTTAAAAAAATGAAAAATATACGCATTTTGTCGTTTCATACATATGATACAATAGTGTGGACAACGAAAAAGGAGGGAAACGATGGGATATGTAGAAGAATTACGGAAAATAGTTGGTCATCGCCCTTTAATTTTAGTTGGTGCTGTTGTACTCGTTATAAATGAAAATAGATACGTATTATTACAACAAAGAACAGAGCCTTACGGAAAATGGGGGCTGCCTGGCGGATTAATGGAGCTTAGTGAATCCCCAGAAGAAACTGCTTTTCGTGAAGTATACGAAGAAACAGGAATAAAGGTGAAGAACCTACGATTAATCAATGTGTTTTCTGGAGCGAACTATTTTACAAAATTAGCAAACGGTGATGAATTTCAATCTGTAACGACTGCTTATTATACGGACGAATACGATGGAGATTTTGTTATGAACAAAGAAGAAGCGGTTCAGCTTAAATTCTTCCCACTAACAGAACTACCTGACTATATTGTTGGGTCGCATAAAAAAATGATTAGTGAATATATGAAGATTATGGAAAAAGTGACAAAAAGGTGTTAGAACACGGTTCTAACACCTTTTCTATACCCAAATACAAGTAAACTTACTTGTATTTCATAAACATTAACTGGTAAGATACAAATAGGTAGTTTTAGAGGAGGGAAAAGATTGATTAATTTTAACTTTTTTATGAATGATGTTGTCCGCCAAGCTCGTGAAGAGATTGTCTCTGCTGGATATACAGAATTAACGACGCCAGAAGCAGTAGAAGAAGCGTTTAAAAGAAATGGAACAACACTTGTAATGGTAAACTCTGTATGTGGTTGTGCAGGCGGTATTGCTCGTCCTGCTGCTGCGCATTCCGTACATTATGATAAACGACCTAACCATCTTGTAACGGTGTTTGCAGGTCAAGATAAAGAAGCGACAGCAAGAGCTCGTGAATATTTCGAAGGGTATCCACCATCTTCTCCGTCATTTGCTTTATTAAAAGATGGAAAAATTGTAACGATGGTAGAGCGTCATGAAATTGAAGGTCATGAACCGATGCAAGTTATTGCAAAACTACAATCGTATTTCGAAGAGAATTGCGAAGAACTATAAATAATTGAAAAGGCGCTACGCTCACAATTAAGTGGGTGTAGCGCCTTTTTTATTTATGATTCAAAACGATAGGATATACATTACCTTGTTTTTTTTTTTTTTTTTTTTTTTTTATGCATTATTTTATGCATAACTAACAGCTGTTTTAATGATTTTTTATTTATTTTTATTTTATATATTGCATAAAAATAAAAGTGCTGATACAATACAAACATCGAATAAATATTCTATTAAGCTTTTAAATATACATTATTAGGGGGAAGAAAGATGAAGAAGTTATTATCAATATCGTTTGCACTTATTTTAATTATAAGTATGTTCAGTGCTTGTAGTAATGGGGAAGAAAAGGCTACTGGAAAAAATAAAAAAGTACTGGTTATGGGGACTTCAGCAGATTATAAACCATATGAATACGTAGAAGCTTCAAAAAGTGATGAAATTATCGGCTTTGATGTCGATGTCGCTAAATATATCGGAAAAGAACTTGGTTATGAAGTGAAAGTGAAAGATATGGATTTTGGTGGTTTATTAGCATCTCTTAGCTCAGGAAAAGTTGATTTCGTAATGGCGGGTATGACGCCAACTGCAGAGCGTAAAAATAATGTTGATTTCACAGATATTTATTTTGTTGCGAAAAACATGGTCATTTCTAAAAAGGACTCTAACATTCAATCTGTAGAGGATTTAAAAGGGAAAAAAGTAGGAGTACAAACAGGGTCTATTCAAGAAGAGAAAGCAGCAGAATTTAAAAAACAAGTAGATTTCAAAGTTGAGGGACGTGACCGTATACCAGAAATCTTACAAGAAATTAAAGCTGGTCGTTTTGACGCTGCAATTATAGAAGACACAGTTGCTAAAAATTATTTAGAGAAAATGAAAGATTTACAAGGAATTGAAATTAAAGAAGCGCCAGAAGAAGTTGGAGCAGCAATTGCCCTTCCGAAAAACAGTGACAAAACAGCTGAATTTAATAAAGTAATTAAAAAAATGCAAGAAAATGGAGAAATGGATAAATTAGTGAAGAAATGGTTTGGTAGCGAAAAATAAGCTGCCTTTCACTTTTCTGTGAGGGGAATGAAAAGAATGAACTTAGATTTTTCGGCAATTACGCCTTCGATACCATATATATTAAAAGGCCTAGAAGTTACTTTAAAAATTGTAGCAGTATCAGCGTTAGTTGGGTTTATTTTAGGAACGTTATTAGCGCTTTGCAAAATTGCTAGAATACGAGCATTAAATATAGTGGCAGATTTTTATACATCAATTTTCCGTGGTACACCACTTGTATTGCAATTAATGATTATTTATTTCGGTGTCCCGCAAATAATTGGCTATGAAATACCGGCATTCGTAGCAGCTGTATTAGCATTTAGCTTAAATTCAGGTGCATATATGTCAGAGGTAATTCGCGCCGGCATTCAAGCGGTTGATAAAGGACAAACAGAAGCAGCGATGGCTTTAGGGATTCCTTACGGGAAAATGATGCGAAATATTATTTTCCCTCAAGCATTAAAAAATATATTACCAGCGCTTGTGAACGAGTTTGCGACACTTACGAAAGAATCGGCTGTAGTAACAGTAATAGGAGCGACGGATTTAATGCGTCGTGCTTACATCGTAGGCGGGGAGACATTTAAATATCTTGAACCATTACTTTTTGTTGGATTCATTTATTATATGCTAGTCATTATTCTTACATTAGTCGGGAAGGCAATTGAAGGGAGAATGAAGAAAAGTGATTAAAATTGAAAACCTTCATAAATCATTTGGAAAAAACGAAGTATTAAAAGGAATTACAACAACGATTGGAAAAGGGGAAGTAGTAGCAATTATTGGACCGTCTGGATCAGGGAAATCGACATTTTTACGCTGTATGAATGTGTTAGAAGCACCGACAAATGGTCACATTTGGATTGGAACGGAAGAAGTAACGAATCCGAAAACGAATATTATGCACGTTCGTGAAAATGTCGGAATGGTATTTCAGCATTTTCACTTATTTCCTCATATGACTGTATTAGAAAATATTACGTATGCTCCTATCAATGTAAAAGGGGTACAGAAACAAGAAGCTGAAAAGAAAGCCGAGAAACTTTTAGAAAAGGTCGGTTTATTAGATAAAAAAGATACGTATCCAAATCGTCTTTCGGGAGGACAAAAGCAACGTGTAGCAATTGCGAGAGCGCTAGCGATGGAACCAGAAGTAATGTTATTTGATGAACCAACATCCGCATTAGATCCAGAGATGGTAAAAGAAGTGCTAGAAGTTATGAAATCATTAGTTACGACAGGAATGACAATGGCAATTGTTACACATGAAATGGGATTTGCAAAAGAAGTAGCAGATCGTGTTCTCTTTTTAGATGGTGGAAAACTTGTAGAAGATAGTGCGCCAGCAGAATTTTTTGCAGCACCGAAAAGTGAGCGTGCACAACAATTTTTACAAAAAATATTGTAATATGTAAAGGATACGTGAATAATAAGTAGAAAAGGATGACATTGTGTCATCCTTTTTTTATACTAACTGTAAATACGTTTATACATATAGGAGCAATGCTATGTTCAAAATTGGATACCGTACAGTAAAAACAGCGATAGGGACAGGCGCAGCCGTTTTTATTGCTCAGTTATTAGGATTAGAATTTTATAGTTCAGCGGGTATTTTAGTTATATTATGTGTACAAAATACGAAACGTAAATCTCTTCAAGTATCGTTACATCGTTTTTTAGCTTGTGTATTATCAATGGTGTTCGCATTTTGTATTTTTGAAACAATTGGATATACACCACTAGCAATTAGCGTATTATTACTTACATTTATTCCGACGGCAGTTATGCTTAAAATTCAAGAAGGTATTGTCACGAGTTCAGTTATTGTGATGCATCTATATTCATTGAAACAAATTACATGGCTTATTGTTGGAAATGAAATTGCGATATTAACGGTAGGGATTAGCGTGGCTCTCTTAGTGAATATGTATATGCCAAGTAGTGAAAGTAAGCTAAAAGAGTATCAAGGTAAAATAGAAAGTAATTTTAAAACGATTTTGTTTGAAATGGTTGTGTATTTACGAAATCGAGAAAGTAGTTGGAGCGGGGCAGAACTTATTGAGACTGAACAGATGCTAAATGAAGCTAGAGATTTATCGTTTAAGAAACTTGAGAATGCATTTATGCGAGAAGATGACTATTACTATCGTTATTTTAATATGCGCATGCAACAATTCGAAATTTTAGAGCGAATGATTCCGTTAGCAGCTTCTTTATCGTGGACATATGAACAAGCTGACATGATTGCGGATGTGGTTGAAAACATTAGTAATGCTATTAGCCCTCAGAGTACCGGGGTTATTTCTTTAAGACAGCTTCAAGAAATGAGAGAATTATTTAGAGCGATGCCATTGCCGGCTACACGTGAAGAATTTGAGATACGTGCGAAACTTGTTCAACTTGTATACGAAATGGAACAATATTTACTCATTAAAAGTCGTTTTAAGGGAAAGGATAATATAAAAGAACTTATATAGAAGGTAGGAATTATTTATGCCGTATCTTCTCTCTCTCCTATTATGTCTTTCTTTATCGCCTATTTGGCCCCTTGGTGATAATCCACGTGCCGGTGATCCTTTTATTATTGTAAATAAAGCGACGAATAAACTAGCTTATATTGACGATGGGAAGATTCAAAAGGTTTTTCCAGTCGCGACAGGAAAAACAAATGAATTAACCCCAGAGGGAACTTTTGATATTGTAATGAAAGCAAAGGATCCGTATTATATTGCAAAAGATATTCCAGGGGGATCACCGAAAAATCCACTTGGATCTAGGTGGATGGGATTTAATGCACGAGGAACTGATGGGAGTAAATATGGAATACATGGAACAAACCAACCGAGTTCAATTGGAAAGTATATTTCACAAGGGTGTATAAGAATGAAGAAAAATGATGTGGAGTATTTATTTGATCGTATTCCAATTGGAACGAAAGTGTGGATTGTAAAATCGAAAAAGTCATTTCAGCAATTGGCAAAAGAAAAAGGAGCCATTGCATATGAAAAAGCCAACGAAAAAGTTGGTTTTTTCTATTGTAATAAGTTGTCTTGACATGTGTACATAACCATGCGTTAATGAGAGTATAGAAAGATTAAATTAGATAAAGGAGTTGCTCATATGTACTTGAATCCAAAACTTTCGTATATGCAGTTTTTTATGGGATTTCTATTTATTATTACATTCATATTGGCAACTTTTAATATATGTTCTTATCTTGTAGCGATTGTATGTATGGCATTACTTAATCTTACTTTTGTTATTGGGGCATTTCAGCAGAAACAATATACAAGTTTTGTGCTAGCACTTGTAATGTCATTTTCCTTTAGTATTGTAGCGATTGTGCTTTACATAAAATAAACCATCTCGATTTCGAGATGGTTTATTTTGTTATGTGTAAAAAGTAAAAAAAGGACGAACAGATCGTCCTTTTTACCAAAACATACTTGCGCCAGCAAGTAATGTTGTTACAAGCATAGAAATTAGCATTACATAAATCATAACTTTTTGAGCTTTTTTATGCATCGTTAAACCTCCTTGCAAATCAGTACAATATCATTGTAACGAGAAATGATATTGTGGACAAGGGGGAGAGAAATGACAAAATTCGAGAAGTGCGTGTAAAGTATAACAGGAAATTTGTATGTACGTAGAGAATATATAAGAATGATAGGGTATAAGTTTTTTGTTATGCAAGCTGAAGAATGGAGATACGATGATGAAAATATATGAAACAAATCGTTTACATTTAAGGGAAATTGATGAGTCGTATGCTGAAAAAGTTCTTCAATATTACGACAGAAATCGTGAATTTTTAAAAGCCTGGGAAGAGTATAGACCAGAGGATTTTTTTACGTTAGATTATCAAAAGAAAAAGTTACAAAAGGATAGAAAAGAGTTCGCAGAAGGTAAAATCATTAGATTATGGATTTTTAAAAAGGGTGATGATACGAAAATAATTGGATGTATTTCATTTAATTTAATCGTTCGTGGAATTTACCAATCTTGTGTACTCAGTTATAAATTAGATAAGGAAGAGTTAAACAAAGGTTATACGACAGAAGCGCTTAGAAAAGCGATTCAAGTTGCTTTTGAGGAATTTCAATTACATCGTATAGAAGCACCGATTATGCCACGAAATTTAGCATCTATACAAGTCGTGACGAAGATAGGTTTTCAGTATGAGGGCGTGTCTAGGAAGATGTTAATGGTTAATGGAGTGTGGGAAGATCATATGCGCTGGGTATTGTTAAATGAGTAATAGAAAGCAGATGGTTATCTAGACATATAAACCGTCTGTTTTTTGTCTTGTATTTCGAAACTTTTGCGAAATTCTGTTATAATTAATAGTGTTACATACATAATGGTAGTGCAGGAGGCGCAGTCTTATGATTAATCAAGAACGTTTAGTAAATGAATTTATGGAGTTAGTACAAGTAGATTCTGAAACGAAATTTGAAGCAGAAATTTGCAAAGTATTAACAAAGAAATTTACAGATTTAGGTGTAGAAGTATTTGAAGATGACACAATGGCTGTTACTGGGCATGGTGCAGGTAACTTAATTTGTACATTACCAGCAACAAAAGATGGTGTTGATACAATTTACTTTACTTCTCATATGGATACAGTAGTTCCTGGTAATGGAATTAAGCCTTCTATTAAAGATGGATATATCGTATCAGATGGTACTACGATTTTAGGTGCAGATGATAAAGCAGGATTAGCATCCATGTTCGAAGCAATCCGTGTTTTAAAAGAGAAAAATATCCCTCATGGTACAATTGAATTTATTATTACAGTTGGAGAAGAATCTGGTCTTGTTGGTGCAAAAGCATTAGATCGTGAGCGCATTACTGCGAAATACGGTTACGCATTAGATAGCGATGGAAAAGTTGGTGAAATCGTTGTTGCAGCTCCAACACAAGCGAAAGTGAATGCGATTATTCGCGGGAAAACAGCTCATGCTGGTGTAGCACCAGAAAAAGGTGTATCTGCAATTACTATCGCAGCGAAAGCAATTGCGAAAATGCCACTTGGCCGTATTGATTCTGAAACAACTGCAAATATTGGACGTTTTGAAGGTGGTACACAAACGAATATCGTTTGCGATCACGTACAAATCTTTGCAGAAGCGCGTTCTTTAATCAATGAAAAAATGGAAGCGCAAGTTGCGAAAATGAAAGAAGCATTTGAAACAACTGCAAAAGAAATGGGCGGTCATGCAGACGTTGAAGTAAACGTTATGTATCCAGGATTTAAATTTGCTGATGGTGATCACGTTGTAGAAGTTGCAAAACGTGCAGCTGAAAAAATTGGTCGTACACCTTCTCTTCACCAAAGTGGTGGCGGAAGTGATGCAAACGTAATTGCAGGACACGGTATTCCAACAGTTAACTTAGCAGTTGGTTATGAAGAAATTCATACAACAAATGAAAAGATTCCTGTTGAAGAATTAGCGAAAACAGCAGAATTAGTTGTTGCAATTATTGAAGAAGTAGCGAAGTAATATAATAGAAAAAGCGTGTAAATCACAACTGATTTACACGCTTTTTATTTTGATTCGATTGCTTTTACAAGGCGGATCAGCCAATACAAGAAAATCCATGGCAGTATGTCCTTTGTTATAATGCCTAGTAGACTTGGAAGAATCCCTGCTACGTTAATATCAAAAATAGGGAGTAATAAATAATTAATTAAGATGATTAATATAATAATGAGAAATGTATAATTGAGGTTACTGTTTGATTTCATAATAGATCACTCCTTTTACAAAAATATCCATATCTATATTAAGTATAGCAAAAATAAGGATAAAAAGAATAAGTAATTATTATATTGTACATGAATTTGGTATAATGAAGGAACAAATGTTCTTTGGAGGGAGTGAGTACTATGCGAGAAATGTATCCGAAAAAGGGCCGTGTTATTTTACATGTAGATATGAATTGTTTTTTTGCATCTGTTGAAATTGCTCATGACCCATCATTACAGGGGAAGCCGTTAGCGGTTGCTGGAAATGAAAAAGAAAGAAAAGGAATTATCATCACATGTAGTTATGAGGCGAGAGAATATGGAATACGTACAACGATGCCACTTTGGGAAGCGAAAAGGTTATGTCCACAATTAGTTGTAAGGCGCCCTAATTTTACATTATATCGTGAAGCTTCATTTCAAATGTTTCAAATCCTTTCCCGTTTTACGGAAAAAATACAACCAGTATCAATAGATGAGGGATATTTAGATATTACAGATTGTTACGCACTCGGTTCACCTCTTGAAATAGCAAAGATGATTCAGCAAGCGTTATTAACAGAGTTACAGTTGCCGTGTAGCATCGGAATTGCTCCAAACCTTTTCCTAGCAAAAACAGCTTCTGATATGAAAAAGCCTCTCGGTATTACCGTGCTCCGAAAACGAGATATTCCAGAAATGATTTGGCCACTTCCGGTTGGAGCGATGCATGGGATTGGAGAAAAAACAGCTGAGAAATTAAATGATATTCATATACAAACAATTGAGCAGTTAGCGAAAGGGAACGAACATATCATTCGTGCTAAAATTGGAAAGCATGGTGTTGATTTACAAAAGCGGGCAAAAGGTGTGGATGATAGAGAAGTTGATCCGAGTCAAATGGGACAACATAAAAGCGTTGGTAATTCGATGACTTTTTCAAAGGATATGGAGGAAGAGAAAGAATTACTTGATATGTTAGAAAGGCTATCGAAATCAGTGAGTAAAAGATTACAAAAGCGAACTCTTGTCAGCTATAATATTCAGATTATGATTAAATATCATGATAGGCGGACAGTAACAAGGAGTAAGCAATTGAAAAATGCCATTTGGGAAGAACGAGATATTTTTCAAGCAGCATCTCGTTTATGGAAGCAACATTGGGACGGTGATTCCGTTCGTTTATTAGGTGTTACAGCTACTGAAATAGAGTGGAAGACTGAATCGGTGAAGCAATTAGATTTGTTTTCATTTGAAGAAGATGCGAAAGAAGAGCCGCTACTTGCTGTCATTGATCAAATTAATGATAAGTATGGAATGCCGATTTTACAACGAGGTAGTCAATTATTACGTAAACAAGAAAAGTCTTTTCAGCAAAAATTAGAAAATAAGTTTATGTAGAAGGTGCCATGAAGATGTAAATATCATGACACCTTTCATTTTTAACTTGCTTCTAAATCTAATGAAGTTTTCCACCCAGCTGCAGTAACGCCAGCTTCTAATAGCATTCTACTCACTATTTTTTCAATTAAGACTGCTGCATTTGTATTGCAATGTAATGTAGCTTGTATACACACTTTTTGCTTAGAATCTACGTCTTCACTATACAATTCTTTTAAACCGATGCCTTCAGAACTTACCATGTGCATAAGTAAAAAACGAATATGGGCTTCATGTTCTTCTGAACAAGTAAGAGAAAGGAAGTAGTTCGTTTGTTCAGGTGATTCTTCTTTTGATTTCTGATTCATAAAGAGAGCGATTGGGCGAAGTAGTATATTTGCTAGTAAAACGCCAGCTGCACCTAATATAGCTGCAATGAGAAAACCAGCGCCTGTAAGAGTACCAACAGCAGCAGCGCACCATAGGGTAGCCGCAGTATTAAGCCCCCTAATACTAAAACCATCGCGGATAATAACGCCGCCTCCTAAAAAACCAATCCCACTGACGACTTGAGCAGCAATACGTGAAGGGCTAGCATCGTGATCAATCATGACGGATAATAAAACAAATATACAGGCACCAAGTGATACGAGAGCATTTGTCCGTAGCCCAGCCATCCTATGTCTCCATTGTCGTTCCATTCCGATGCAAGCACCTACAATAATTGCAATAAATAATCTTAGTACAATGTCATACCATACCATCATGGTCACCTCCATACATATAAGTCCAAGTTATGTTTTTGAGAATGAGCGGGAAGCACCCGCTCATTCTCATTTTTATAACCAGCTATGAAACTTTTTAATATAAATTTTTTTTAGGAACTGTGTTAAGAAAGCATAGCCTAATAGTATTCCTACTAACCAAGGGAAATAGCTAAGTGGTAATGCTTGTAATCCAACGGCTGCTCCAAGTGGCGAGAATGGAATGTAAATTCCGATTGCCATAATACAAGCGGTTAATGAAAGAACCGGTACTGATGCAGTACTTTGAATAAACGGAATCTTCTGTGTTCTTATCATGTGAACAATTAAAGTTTGTGTTAGTAATCCAACGACAAACCAACCAGATTGGAATAATGATTGTTCGCTAGCTGTATTTGCGCCGAAGACGTTCCACATGACTACATATGTGATGATATCAAATATGGAACTAATGGGACCGATGCAAATAATGAAGTTTCGTAAGTTGGCAGTATCCCATTTTCTTGGTTTTTCTAAAAATTCTTTATCCATTTTGTCCCATGGAATAGAAAGTTGTGAAATATCATAAAGCAAGTTTTGAATTAAAAGGTGAATGGCAAGCATCGGCAAGAAGGGAATGAAAGCACTTGCTACCAACACACTGAATACATTTCCAAAGTTAGAGCTAGCTGTCATTTTAATATACTTTAAAATATTTCCGAATGTAGTGCGTCCTTCTAAAATACCTGCTTCTAATATCGTTAAACTTTTTTCAAGTAAAATAATGTCGGAAGACTCTTTTGCAATATCGGTAGCAGTATCAACAGATATGCCAACATCAGCTTCACGTAACGCTACGGCATCGTTAATGCCATCTCCCATATAACCTACAGTGTGTCCGTTTCCTTGTAATACTCGTATAATGCGAGATTTTTGCATTGGATTTAGTTTAGCAAATACAGTTGTTTCTTCGGCTAATTTTGCTAATGCTTTATCAGGTAAAGAATCAATTTCGTAACCAAGGACAGGCTCACCGATATTTAATCCAACTTCTTTGCAAACTTTTCTTGTCACGATTTCGTTATCGCCAGTTAAAATTTTCACTTGTACTCCATGCTTCTGTAATGCTTGAATGGCAGTAGCGGCAGATGGTTTCGGTGGATCTAAAAAGCCAATATATCCAGCGAGAATCATATCATTTTCATCTTGTACCGCGTACTCTGTATCATGTATTGGTCTATCTTTTTTATAAGCTACAGCAATAACACGCATACCTTCACTATTTAATGTCTCACTTAGTTGTTTTACATTTACGCGCATGTCATCGGTAAGAGAAACAACTTTGCCATCTACTTCAGTGTAGTTACAAATAGATAAAATTTCTTCTACTGCCCCTTTACAAACCATTGTATGTTCACCTGAAATATCTTTCACGATGACAGACATACGCCGGCGAGCAAAATCAAATGGAATTTCATCTAGTTTTTGAAAAACGGATGGATCAAATTTTTGATTTTCTTCTGTATGTTTTATAACGGCTTTATCTATTAAATTTTTCAATCCTGTTTGATAGAAGCTATTTAAATAGGCAAATTGTAATACACGATTACATGTATTACCATTAGGATCTAAGTGCCGAACAAGTACAACTTTATCTTCTGTTAAAGTTCCTGTTTTATCGGTACAAAGAATGTTCATAGCACCTAAGTTTTGAATAGAATTCAGCTGTTTTACAATTACTTTCTGTTTAGACATGTTAACGGCACCTTTAGCTAAATTAGCAGTCACAATCATTGGTAACATTTCAGGTGTTAGACCAACTGCGATTGCAATAGCGAAGAAGAAAGCTTCTTGCCAATCCCCTTTTGTGAATCCGTTAATGAGAAGAACGATAGGTGCCATAATAAGCATGAATGTAATTAAGAGCCAGCTTACTTTGTTTACACCTTTATCAAAGCTTGTTTCTACGCGTTTACCGATTACTTTTTTTGCTAAAGAGCCGAAATACGTATCAGTACTTGTGGAGACGACAACAGCTTTTGCGCTACCACTTACAATATTTGTCCCCATGAAGCAAAGATTTTCCATATCGAGTGGATTGTAATTTTTTTTCGTGCTTTTCGGTAATAGATGTTTATTTTCTGTATGATAGCAGTTTTCGTACTTTTCTACAGGTAGTGCTTCCCCCGTTAAAGAAGACTGATTTACAAATAAATCTTTAGCCGATAAAATACGCACATCAGCTGGAACAATGTCTCCGGCTGAAAGTGAGATAATATCGCCAGGTACAAGTTCCTCAATTGGAATTTCCGTTGTATCGGTTTGCTTTAAAATCTTTACATTTTTTGTTTCGTGTACAAATCTATCTATTCTAAAGACACTCGCCGTTGTTCGAACCATAGCCTTTAACTGATCCGCAGCTTTTTGAGAACGAAATTCTTGTAAAAAGCGAATCGTTGCACTTAGCATTACCATTACAGATACGACAATAGTTCCTTGTATGTCATCTGTGAAAAAAGAAAGTGCGCCGAGAGCTAATAAAACAAAAATAAATGGATTTTTAAATGCCAGCAGAAATTGAATGTACCACGGTGATGTTTTATTATGAGCTACTTCATTAAGGCCATATAAAGAAAGTCTACGAGACGCTTCTTCTTTAGAGAGTCCATTTTCTGTTGTTTCTAAAAGTTGTAACGCTTTGTTTGCATCCTGCGTTGCGGCTTCCACTAATAATTTGTTATTTGTTTTCATACAATCTTGATCGTATGAATGTTTCGTTTCTTGTCTTTGTAAATTTAACATCGGTAGTTCCTCCTTTTTCATGGAGGAGGAAACAAGCTGTTACTCGACTATTTAAAATTAGGAGGAACAGTTTCTTTCTTACCTCCATGATGAAATATTAACGTAAAACATATGGGTATCTGGGCCGAATCATCAATTGCCAACTGTTCCTCACCTCCGTACAATTTAGTAGTTTCTGAATATGCTATGTTTGTTTCATAGTAAGGTGCATAATACGTAAAAAGACCTTTACTCAAAACGAGTAAAGGTCTGAATTCGCAGTTAAAAGAGTCCACAACAAAGACTGTTAGTAAATATAGATCAAAACAGTTTTGTGTATGACAAAATATACGCACCTCTCCCTCGTTGAGTTTTAGCACTGTATAGCATAGGTACTGAAACCAGCTACGTTAAAAAAGGCCTTCATTCCGACCTTTCCTGTTGACCCATTGGCGTCTCTCGACATTTTTGGGCAGCAGCGTTTCTCTATACAGGAGCCTCACCTAACAGAGACCATATTCAATTACAATTTGAATGTTAGCACTGTAAATTTATAGTGTCAATATCTTTTTTTGAAAAATCAAATAGGTTTATGATGGCTATATAGTAGGAAATAAGCGGAGTTTTTTTGAAATAAGGTTGGAAAATAAATATTGTAATGAACATAAACAAAAAGCACTGATCACAGTGCTTTTTGTTATAGATTATGAGATTGTAGCATTTTCAAAAATAACAATCTCTGAACTGTTTGCAGTTGAAACGCGTTGTGCATAATATGTTAAAGCTGAAGAAATATATGTTGGTAACGAATCATTTGTATGTGTTGTTGTATATTCATGGATTAACTCTTTCAAAGTCGTCCATTCTAATTGTGCTGGGTGATCAGACACGAAAGAACTTACCCAGCGATCAAATGAAGATGAAAAATCAGTTTGTAAACGAAATGCTTCTTTCATAATAAAACGCTCCCTTAAAATGTAGTATAATCATTTTAACATAAAACACGAACGATATCTAAATTTTTTGAGTATAACGTTCGTGATATATAGTTGTCTAGATGATTGGTTGTGTAAATTCGATTTGCCATTTGAAATAACATTCCGTAAGATGAAAGGTAGATTATATAAAGAGCTGGAGGAAAGAAAGTGGAATTTGTATTTTTAGGAACTGGTGCAGGTGTTCCTTCGAAAGGAAGGAACGTTTCAGCAATTGCTTTGCAATTGTTAGAAGAACGAGGACAAACTTGGTTATTTGATTGTGGCGAGGCGACGCAACATCAAATATTACATACATCAGTACGTCCACGCCGCATTGAAAAAATATTTATTACGCATTTACATGGTGATCATATTTTTGGATTGCCTGGTTTATTAGGAAGCCGTTCGTTTCAAGGAGGGACTACACCTTTAACAGTGTATGGACCAAAAGGAATTAAACAATTTATTGAAGTAGCATTATCAGTAAGTACGACACATGTAAAATACCCACTTGAAATTGTTGAGATAACAGAAGAAGGTACTGTGTTTGAAGATAATGAATTTCATGTGGAAACGAAAAGATTGTCACACGGTATTGAATGTTTTGGGTATCGTATTATAGAGAAAGATATACAAGGCGCCCTTTTAGTCGATAAATTGCTGGAGATGGGTGTGAAACCAGGTCCACTCTTTAAGCGTTTAAAAGATGGAGAAGTGGTTGAATTGGAAAATGGTACGATACTAAACGGACAAGATTTTATCGGCCCACCTCAAAAAGGAAGAATTATTACCATTTTAGGTGATACAAGATTTTGTGAAGCGAGTAGAGAGCTGGCACAAGACGCTGACGTACTAGTTCATGAAGCAACTTTTGCGGCAGAAGATGAACAACAAGCGTATGATTATTTTCATTCCACATCTAAGCAAGCTGCGAGTATTGCACTTCAGGCAAATGCAAAACGATTAATATTGACTCATATTAGTTCTCGTTATCAAGGGGATACGTATAAGGAATTATTGAAAGAGGCAAGAGAGCTATTTTCTAATACAGAAATAGCAACGGATTTAAAATCATTTCCAGTAGAAAGATAATAATGATATGAAAAAATGGCGACGAGAGGTTGCCATTTTTTTTTTCTAAAAAAAATAAAATAAAACTGTTATCATTTCATGCTTATATTAGATGAAACAGAAATTTTTAATGATGTGAAGATATAGGATAAAAATACATAGTATCGATTATTTAGAAAAACTGTTATATAAGTCAGACGACATACGAATGATACAAATAGCAAAAAAGGAATTTTATTCAGAACTTTTAAAATTCATTAAAAGTAAGCGTTTTATTAAAAACAAGTTATAATGAGGGCAGATTATAATTTATCCCAATTTAATGGGCAGTAAGACTCTACCTCAAAATTCGCGAATGCGAGGAATTTAGGCGAGAGATAACTGCTCGTAAAAGCACGATTGTTGTGGGCTAATAATTATTGGGAATGGACAAAACTCCCACTGATTATAGTTTCACTTGTTTATGCTATCCTTGTAAGTGGTTCTGTGTTAAACTTTGGATTGCTACCAGACTTTATTGTGGATTAGCTTATATTATTTTTAAATGAAGGTAATGCTAAGTTTCTTATTTCATATGACAACTAGTATTATTTCAGGATAGATTGTTTCATTGTTATTCAAAAACGATCCAATTCGTAGTACAACTGGAAAAGCAACCAATTCGGTAGCTTAATAGAATAGTAAAAAATTTTTTCATAGAGGTTTAGGGGGAGTTATGATGAAGTATCGCTCAGTATTTGATATTATCGGTCCAGTTATGATTGGTCCATCAAGTTCACATACAGCAGGCGCAGCAAGAATGGGGCAAGTTGCTCGCCAGCTGTTTCGTCATGAACCAGAAAGAGTAAGCATTTCATTATATGGATCATTTGCAAAGACGTATCGTGGGCATGGTACGGATGTAGCACTAATCGGTGGGATATTAGGGTTTGAAACAGATGACTTACGTATTCCAGAGGCGCTAGACATAGCAAAAGAGCGCGAAATCGAAGTAGAATTTATTGAAGAAGATGCTAATGCACCGCATCCAAATACAGCGAGAATTCGTTTGTATAAAGGTGAGGAAGAAATTGAAGTTGTTGCTTGCTCAATTGGTGGCGGTAAAATTGAAGTTGTAGAATTAAACGGATTCGATCTTCAATTATCAGGCACGAGTCCAGCACTACTTATTGTAAATAACGATCGCTTCGGTGCTATTGCAGCAGTAGCTTCAATCCTTGCGAAACACGAGATTAACATTAGTACAATGAGTGTTTCTCGTAAAGAAAAAGGAAGAAGAGCGCTTATGGTCATCGAAACAGATGAAATATTAGCAGATGAAGTGATTGAAGAAATAAAAGCGCAACAAAATATTTGTCAAGTAACTATTATGGAATAATTGCAGGGGGGACACACCATGTTTCGGAACGCAGCGGAACTAGTGGCGCAAGCTAAAGAACAAAATGTAAAAATCGCAGAAATTATGATTCAATGTGAAATGGAAACAAGAAGTATTTCACGTGAAGAAGTAATTGCTGGTATGGAAAAGAACTTAGTCGTGATGGAGCAAGCAGTAGAACGTGGTATTCGCGGAGTGAAATCACCAACTGGTTTAACTGGTGGAGATGCTGTAAAAGTTCAGGCGTATATGAAGAGCGGAAAAGGCTTATCTGGAGATACGATTTTGGACGCAGTGAGTAAAGCTGTTGCAACAAATGAAGTAAACGCGGCGATGGGAATTATTTGTGCAACACCAACAGCAGGTTCTGCTGGAACAGTGCCAGGTGTACTATTTGCACTAAGAGAAAAATTGCAGCCTACACGTGAAGAAATGATTGAATTCTTATTTACAGCGGGAGCTTTCGGTATGGTTGTTGCGAATAACGCTTGTATTTCTGGTGCAGCGGGAGGATGCCAAGCTGAAGTTGGTTCAGCAAGTGGAATGGCAGCTGCAGCTGCAGTTGAAATGGCTGGTGGAACACAAGAGCAAGCAGCTACAGCGATGGCAATTTCATTAAAGAACATGCTTGGTTTAGTATGCGATCCTGTTGCAGGACTTGTAGAAGTACCTTGCGTAAAACGTAATGCAGCAGGAGCTGCAAATGCGATGATTTCAGCTGATTTAGCATTAGCTGGTGTAACGAGTACTATTCCATGTGATGAAGTAATTGAGGCGATGTTTAGAATCGGACAAACGATGCCAGTAGCACTTCGTGAAACAGCTGAAGGTGGACTTGCAGCAACACCGACTGGTCGCCGTCTGCAAGAAGAGATTTTTGGGAAGACGAATAACTAAAAATATATGTTTATAAAAAATGGAGCTCAAGTAAGATTGAGCTCCATTTTTTAGTTTCCTTTTGTTAATTGTTCTAACGTTTTCCCAAGATTATGTGATCGTTGCGCTGCCTGTGTAATACAAGAAATAAGCGCTTGTTGAAATTGGTGTTCTTGTAATACTTCAATGCCCGCTTCGGTCGTTCCACCAGGAGAGGTAATTTCCTTTCGCAAAATAGACGGGTGTTTTTCACTTGCTTTTAGCATTTCGGCAGCACCAATCATCGTTTGGAGAATAAGTGACTTTGCAACATCTTCTTTTAAACCGATTTTTTTTGCAGCTTCTTCCATCGCTTCTACTACGTAATAAATATAAGCAGGCCCACTTCCAGATAATGCAGTGACAGCATGCATATCTTCTTCCTCTACAACAGAGACGAGACCAATCGTTTCAAATAAAGCTATGGCAGTTTGAATATGTTCTTTTGTTGCATGTTTTGAAGGTGAGATAGCAGTAGCTGATTTTAAAATAGCTGCAGATGTATTGGGCATGGCACGAATAATCGGAATGTCTTTTTCAAGTAGGTCTCTAATCGAGTGAGTAGAAACACCTGCTAATAACGAAATAATAAGCAGGTTATTATGTATGTCTTCTTTAAAAGGGGTAAGCGCTTCTGCGACATCTTTTGGCTTCATTGCTAGAAACAGAATATTTGTATTAGTAAGTAGTTCTTTTTTATTATGTGTACCTTTGACACCATATTTGTTATGTAGCTCCTGTAACCTTGCCTCGTTAGAACGATTACTTACAGTAATTTGTTCGCCTTTCACAACATTTGCATGTAATAAGCCACCAATAATCGCTTCAGCAATAGAGCCTGCACCGAGAAAGGAAATGTTTTGAATAGACATGATGTTCCTCCTTTAAATTTGGTTAGAAATTCTTATAAATGTACATACATTCGTTTTTAAATAGGAAACACCTCTTTTTGTCTGAAAATAATGACAAATATATATAGAAGTTGTAAACTGAAGAAGTATTCATTTTTGAACCGGAAAGAGACAGGGGGGCTAAGCATGACGGCGATTCATCGAATGGAGATTCCTGTGCCATTTGCAGTTGAAACTGTGAATGTGTTTTTAGTTGAGGGGGAGACATTAACATTAATTGATACAGGGACGAATACAGAAGAGGCAAGAAATGCGTTAGAAAGTCAATTAGGTACATTAGGATATACGATAGAAGATATTAAAACAGTAGTTATTACGCATCATCATGCGGATCATTGTGGGCTTTTAAATATATTTTCTGAGAAGACGAACATTATTGGACACCCTTGGAATGAGCCGTGGATCACGCAAAATCCAGAATTTTTAAAGCGATATCATGAGTTTTTTAGAGAGACGGCTTTACAATTTGGTGTTCCAGCAGCATTTTTGAAAGACGAGGCGTTATTGACGACAAGGACACTGAAATATTCTTGTAATAGATCGTTAACGCATACTGTGAGAGAGGGAGATCGTATTGATTCAATGCCTGGGTTTACAGTAATTGAAACACCAGGTCATGCTTCCACTCATATTTCATTATATAGAGAATCTGATGGAATACTAATTGGAGGGGATGCTCTCATTAGTCATATTTCTTCGAATCCAATATTAGAACCACCATATGAAGGACAAACAGAAAGGGCGCGCCCATTGTTACAATATAATCAAACGTTAAAGCGTTTAAGTGAAATGAATATTTCGCGCATTTTATCAGGACATGGAGAAGATGTTCTCAATGTGAAGCAACTTATTGAAACGAGATTACAAAAGCAAGAAACACGTGCATTTAAAGTGCTTGAGTTATTAAAGGAAAAACCAATGACAGCATTTGAAGTATGTGTAAAACTATTTCCGGTATTGTATAAGGAACAATTACCACTTACTATTTCAGAAACGGTTGGACAATTAGACTTTTTAGCATATAATCAACAAGTGATGATTGATGAATCTTCGCAACAATTGATTTATTATGCAAAGTAGGTGACAGCAATGACGGGACGTTTACAAAATAAAGTAATCGTCATTACAGGTGCTTCTAGTGGAATTGGAGAGCAAGTTGCAATGCAGGTTGCAGAGCAAGGGGCGACTCCAGTATTAATGGCTAGAACAGAAGAGAAATTAAAAGCATTAGCAGACAAAATTAAAGAAACTTATAATACGCCTTGCTATTATTATGTATTAGATGTAAGTGAAGAGACGGGGGTAAAATCTGTTTTTTCAAAAGTATTACAAGAGGTAGGACGTATTGATATATTAGTAAACAATGCGGGATTTGGTATTTTTAAAACGTTTGAAGATGCGTCAATGGATGAAGTGAAAGATATGTTCCAAGTAAATGTATTTGGATTAGTAGCTTGTACGAAAGCGGTACTACCTTATATGGTGAAAAGAAACGAAGGACATATTATTAATATTGCTTCACTTGCTGGGAAAATTGCAACGCCGAAATCGAGTGCATATGCAGCGACGAAACATGCAGTATTAGGATTTACGAATAGTTTACGCATGGAGTTGTCTAGTACGAATGTTTTCGTAACAGCGATTAATCCAGGTCCGATAGATACAAACTTTTTTGAAATAGCTGATCAATCCGGTACATATGTGAAAAATATGGGACGATACATGTTAAAACCAACATATGTAGCAGAGCAAATTGTAAAATCGATGCAAACGAAAAAGCGTGAAGTAAACTTACCGAAATGGATGGGCATTGGTCCGAAACTTTATGCTTTATTCCCAGGTTTATTTGAGCGTGTTGCAGGTAAATCATTAAGTAAAAAATAGGAGATTTCCATATGGAAATCTCCTATTTTTTTATCCCGCTTTAATGGGCAGTAAGACCCCCTCTCAAAATTCAGCGAAAGCAAAGAAGTTAGGTGGGGGATCAACTGCCCATAAAAGTCCGATTGGTTCAACTAATAATCAGTGGGGGATAAAGAAAACCCCCACTGATTAAAGTTTCACTTTATTTTCCAGTCACATAATCGTAAACGATATCCTCAACTGCCTCGTATACATCAATTTTAGTATTTGAATGAATGATCGTTTGAATATGTTTAATAAGCATTTCCTGATCCTCATTTGACATAGGATTACATTGATATTGCTGAAAACTTTTTATAATCATTTTCTCAATTAATTTTTCATTCATGTTTTCCCCGCCTGTATGTACGTATGTATTGTTTTATTGTACTTGAAGTGAAACAAAAAAACTACTATGCACTATTTTTGTATAAAAATTCGGTGGTGTATATTATTTTTCTAGTAAAATTAAGTTTTTTAAGTTTGTAAAATTTATAAATATTTAATTGACTCTATAAATATACAATATTATAATCATACTTAATTTAAAGAATCGATATGAGGAGGAGCATATGAAAGTCGCGATTATTGGAGCAACTGGGTATGGAGGTATTGAGTTAATTCGGTTATTAGAGCAACATCCATATTTTTCGATAGCATCTCTTCATTCTTTTTCCCAAGTTGGCGAGTGTATAACAAATGTATATCCGCATTTTCAAAATGTTCTTGTTCATACGTTACAAGAAATTGATGCGGGGGAAATAGTGAAAGAAGCAGAAATTGTGTTTTTGGCAACCCCGGCAGGAGTATCAGCGGAGCTAACTCCAAAATTATTAGCAGTAGGTTTAAAAGTAATTGACTTATCTGGAGACTTTCGTATGAAAGATCCTTTCATATATGAACAGTGGTATAAAAGGACAGCTGCAAAAGAAGGAGTTCTTAGTAAAGCTGTATATGGGCTAAGTGAATGGAAAAGGTCCGAGGTTCAAAAGGCAAATTTAATTGCAAATCCGGGATGCTTTGCTACAGCTGCATTATTAGCGACATTGCCATTAGTTCGTAGCGACATAATTGAAGAAAATTCCATTATTATTGATGCGAAATCAGGAGTATCTGGAGCAGGCAAAACGCCAACAACAATGACTCACTTTCCTGAGTTATACGATAACTTGCGTATTTATAAAGTAAATGAGCATCAACACGTTCCTGAGATTGAGCAAATGCTTGCGGAGTGGAATAGGGAAACGAAGCCAATCACGTTTAGTACACATTTAATACCGATATCACGGGGAATTATGGTTACACTTTATGCGAAAGTAAAACGAGAAATGGAAATAGAACAACTTCAAAAATTATATGAAGAAACGTATGAACAAGAGCCTTTCATTCGAATTCGTACGCAAGGAGAGTTTCCAAGTCTGAAAGAAGTGAGGGGCTCAAATTATTGTGATATGGGGATAGCTTACGATGAAAGAACAGGAAGAGTGACAGTCGTTTCTGTTATAGACAATATGATGAAAGGTGCGGCTGGGCAAGCGATTCAAAATGCAAATATAATAGCGGGACTAGAAGAGACAACAGGTTTACAACATATGCCGCTTTATCTATAAGGGGGACATGATGATTAAAGTAGCGTCTATTACAAAATTAGAAAATGGTTCAATTGTAACGCCGAAAGGCTTTTCGGCAATTGGTACTGCAAATGGTTTGAAAAAGGAGAAAAAGGATTTAGGTGCCATCGTTTGTGATGTACCAGCATCATGTGCCGCTGTGTATACAACGAATCAAATACAAGCAGCACCCTTGCAAGTAACGAAGGATAGTATAGCGACTGAGGGGAAATTACAAGCTATTATCGTCAATAGTGGAAATGCAAATGCTTGTACAGGAATGAAAGGATTACAAGATACATACGAGATGCGTGCATTAGGGGCGGAACATTTTGGAGTGAAAGAAAATTACGTTGCAGTAGCTTCAACAGGTGTAATTGGTGTTCCGCTGCCGATGGAGATAATCCGAAAGGGAATTGCAACTCTTATCCCGGCGAAGGAAGAAAGGGAAGCCCATTCTTTTTCTGAAGCAATCTTAACGACGGATCTTATAACGAAAGAAACTTGCTATGAGATGATGATTGATGGGAAGAAAGTGCTGATTGCTGGTGTTGCGAAAGGTTCAGGGATGATTCATCCAAATATGGCAACGATGCTAAGTTTTATTACGACAGACGCTCATATAGAGCATGACGTATTACAAACAGCATTATCACAAATCACGAATCATACATTCAATCAAATTACGGTAGATGGAGATACTTCTACGAATGATATGGTCATCGTTATGGCAAGTGGATTATCAGAAACAAGGCCGATAAATATGGAACATACAGATTGGGAAACTTTCGTATTTGCTTTACAGAAGGTATGTGAAGATTTAGCAAAAAAAATTGCGCAAGATGGTGAAGGCGCTACGAAGTTAATAGAAGTAAATGTGCTAGGAGCTCAAACGAATGAAGAGGCAAAAAAAATTGCAAAGCAAATAGTCGGTTCGAGTCTTGTGAAAACAGCAATATATGGTGAAGACCCAAACTGGGGGCGAATTATTAGCAGTATTGGACAAAGTGAAGTAGCTATTAATCCGAACACAATTGACATCACTCTTCAATCTATATCGGTATTAAAAAATAGTGAGCCTCAAATATTTTCTGAAGAAGAAATGAAAGAGAGATTACAAGAAGATGAAATAGTGATTAATGTGTACTTACACTTAGGTGAAGAGACAGGATCAGCTTGGGGCTGTGACTTAAGCTATGAATATGTGAAAATAAACGCTTGTTATCGTACATAAGGAGAGAGAAGATGAGCGATTATATTGTAGTGAAATGCGGCGGTAGTATGTTGAATCAATTACATGGTGTGTTTTTTGAATGTATAAAGAAATTGCAACAGAAGTATAAAGTAGTGATTGTCCATGGTGGTGGGCCAGAAATTGATGCCAAATTAAAAGATTGTAACATCAACGTAGAAAAAAGAGATGGATTACGCGTAACACCAAAAGAAGTTATGGATGTTGTTCAAATGGTGCTATGCGGAAGTACGAATAAAAAACTCGTAATGAATTTACAAAAGCATAATTTACTTGCTGTAGGTTGTTCAGGGTGTGACGGCAATTTACTTCAAGTTCAACCTGTCAGCGAGGAGATAGGATATGTGGGAGAAGTAAGTTATGTAGAAACAGCCTTATTAAAAGGATTAATAAATATGGGGTATATTCCTGTTATTGCTCCAATCGGGGTAAATGGTAATGAAATTTATAACATAAATGCGGACAATGCTGCAGCTGGGATTGCGGCCGCGTTAGGGGCAAAAGAGCTTGTTTTTATTACGGATGTAGATGGAATATTACATGAAGGGAATTTGGTAAAGGAAACGGATGAATCTGAAATTGCAACTTTTATAGAAACAGGTGTTATTACAGGTGGGATGATTCCGAAAGTACAGGCGGCACTAGCATCATTAAAAATGGGAGTGCAAAAGATAAGTATTGTGAATGGTACAAAAGATTTTACTGAGGTTACGGGAGAGTGTATTGGAACGACGGTAACGAAAGGCGTGAGTATTGCATGACGAGTCATCTTTTTCAAACGTATGGCAGAAGAACTATTGAGTTTGTAAAGGGAACTGGAACGAAAGTTATTGATAATAAAGGTAAGGAGTATTTAGATTTTACATCAGGAATTGGCGTATGTAATTTAGGACATTGTCACCCTACTGTTCTCAAAGGTGTACAAGAGCAACTTGATGATATATGGCATATATCTAACCTGTTTACAAACAGCTTACAAGAAGAAGTTGCGTCATTATTAACAGAAAATAGAGCATTAGATTATGTGTTTTTCTGTAATAGTGGGGCAGAGGCAAATGAAGCGGCTTTAAAGTTAGCACGTAAGCATACTGGAAAATCTCTCGTCGTAACATGCCAGCAGTCTTTTCACGGTAGAACATTTGGAACGATGAGTGCAACGGGCCAAGATAAGGTAAAAGAAGGATTTGGTCCATTACTTCCATCTTTTTTACATATCCCTTTTAACGATATTAAAGTATTAGAGGAAGTAATGAATGAAGAAGTTGCGGCGGTAATGGTAGAAGTTGTTCAAGGAGAGGGAGGAGTAATACCTGCTGATCTATCTTTTTTGAAAGAGATTGAAACATTATGTAATAAGTTCGGTTCCTTATTTATTATAGACGAAGTACAAACGGGGATAGGAAGAACAGGGACATTATTTGCTTACGAACAAATGGGAATAACACCTCATATCGTTACTACCGCTAAGGCGCTTGGAAATGGCATTCCAGTTGGAGCAATGATTGGCCGGAAAGAACTTGGAATATCGTTTCCTGCAGGGTCACATGGTTCAACGTTTGGTGGAAATTATATTGCAATGGCTGCGGCGAAAGAAGTATTGCAAATAACTAAGAAACCATCGTTTTTAAAAGAAGTAAAGGAAAAGGGCGAGTACGTATTACAGAAGTTGCAAGAGGAATTACGACATGTCGAATGTATTCAAAATATACGTGGTAAGGGGCTTATGGTTGGAATTGAATGTACGCATGAAGTTGCAAGTTTTATAGAACAACTAGAAAAAGAGGGACTTCTCGTATTACAAGCAGGCCCTAATGTTATAAGACTATTACCGCCACTCATTGTCACGAATGAAGAGTTAGAACAGGCAGTATATATAATAAAAAAAGTAGTTTGTACAAAAAACGTATCAATCATATAAGGGGGAAGTTTCATGTCAACTGTACAAGTACCGAAATTAAATACGAAAGATCTTTTAACACTAGAAGAATTAACGAAAGAAGAAATTATTTCTTTAATTGAGTTCGCTATATATTTAAAAAAGAATAAGCAAGAGCCTTTATTACAAGGCAAAATATTAGGGCTTATTTTTGATAAGCATTCAACTCGTACTCGTGTATCTTTTGAAGCGGGAATGGTACAACTCGGGGGACATGGTATGTTTTTAAGTGGAAAAGAGATGCAAATGGGAAGAGGAGAAACCGTTTCAGATACTGCGAAAGTATTATCACAGTATATTGACGGGATTATGATACGTACATTCTCACACGCGGATGTAGAAGAGCTTGCAAAAGAATCGAGTATTCCTGTTATTAACGGTTTAACGGATGATCATCATCCTTGTCAAGCATTGGCAGACCTCATGACGATATATGAAGAAACAAATACATTTAAAGGAATAAAATTGGCTTACGTAGGTGACGGAAATAATGTATGTCATTCATTGTTGCTAGCGAGTGCAAAAGTCGGAATGCATATGACTGTTGCAACGCCTGTAGGGTATGAACCAAATGAGGAAATTGTAAAAAAAGCGTTAACGATTGCTGAAGAAACAGGAGCGAAAATTGAAATTTTGCATAACCCTGAACTAGCGGTGAATGAAGCAGATTTCATTTATACTGACGTTTGGATGAGCATGGGGCAAGAGGGCGAAGAAGAGAAATATACTTTATTTCAGCCATACCAAATCAATAACGAACTTGTTAAGCATGCGAAGCAAACGTATCGTTTCTTACACTGTTTACCTGCCCATCGTGAAGAAGAAGTAACAGGCGAAATTATAGATGGACCACAGTCTATCGTATTTGAGCAAGCCGGTAATCGACTGCATGCGCAAAAAGCATTATTAGTAAGTTTATTTAAAAATGTAGAAGAGCTTTTCTAAATGATGTACACCTCCAGTTGTTAGATATAAATAACTGGAGGTGTGCTTTTTTATATTGAAATGTCGTATGTATATTTGGTTAACCGTCTTTATATCATTTATAATAAAAAGAGTAAACTAAATTTGTTTTTCATATCATGTAAGGACATACTAGATAAAAAAATATAGTTAAAGAGATGATGAGGGTGAAAACAACTAAGAAAACATATTCGTTTTTTCAGCGGATGTGGAGAATGTTAAAGTTTCAATATTATAAGTTGCTTCGGTCGCCAGAAGGCGCAAAGAAAGTATCGTTAGGGTTTGCGATTGGTTTTGGTTTAGAGATGTTGGTTATATATACGGCATCGCTCGTCTATTTAATATTTTATCCAATCGTCAGGTTAGCAAAGGGATCTTTTCCTGCTGCGGTGATTGGCAATATTATCGGGAAAATATCATTTTTACCGGTATTTTTATTTCCATTTGCTTATGCGTTAGGAAAAATGATTTATCCATTTCATGTAAAAAAAATACATCATGAACCCTTTACGATATCGGACTTGTTTTCGAGTCACATTTTTACGATATTAAAGGGGTTATTACAAAGTGAAGTGTATGTATTAATTGGAATGACGATTTTAGGGGTTGTGTTTGGGGTAATTTCATATTTTGTTGTGCATTATTTGTATGAAAAGAACCGTAAGTTACGTTTGAAGAATAGAAAGAAAAAAGTGAGAGAACCACTCATGCAAATATAAAGAATGGCACATTCATTTTCTCCTTTGAATATGTTTAAGAAAAAGGGGGAGAGAATGGATGTATTATTACTATGTACCTCGAGTATACCCATATACAAATTATTATCCAGTAAATGATATGAGGCAGCAATTTGGAGGGTACCCACAGCAACAATTTCAGCAAATACCACAAATACCACAACAACAGCCTATGCAAGAACACAAACCATATTTAACGACATGGCCATATTCAAATGTATACTATGGTAATTATTACGAATCATAAAGCTGCTTCTATTTAGAAGCAGCTTTATGCGTTTGTTTTCAAAATTAAATTTTGAATGGTTTGAAGAGAGTGAATGAGCTTTTCACGTTCTTCCTCAGATAATGTTTGGAAATTTTCTTTTAATTTGTCTAAAATGAATTGTTGATACTGATTTACTAACAATTTCCCTTCAGTTGTTAGGGAAATTAAAATGACCCGTCGATCTTTTTCGCTATAATGACGCTCTATTAGTTCCTCTTGAATCAGTTTGTTTAAAAGAGGTGTCATGTTAGGCCTTGAAATCGCTAGCCGCTTGCCGATTTCGGAAACTGCTAATGTACCATTTTCATGCAGAAGCAGTAATACTTGTGTATGTGATGGCGGCATATGTCTTTGAGAAGAAAATTCTCCAGGGAGCATAAATTTGCGATAAAAAAGAGGCACTAGCGAAAGAAGATGATCAACAATACGTTCCCACTCGCGTGATTCCATATAAAGGCCCCCCTTCCACTCTCATTGTAACAAAAAAGACATGTTATAAAAATAGAATTGTTTCATGTGAATTTTAATATTTGTAGGCCAACACTTTTTTTGTAAAGGAATCAGCAATAATCGAATAGCCTTTATCATTTGGGTGTACTTGGTCAAAGAGTAATTCTTTCTTATCATTCGATATTAATTTGCGAATTGGTAAAACGATAGATGGTTGATTTGCTTTTGCAATGGAATAAACAGATTCATTCCAGCCATCTAAAAACATATCTGCATAACTTGCGATGGAGTCATCGAGTTGTAACGGGTTATAGAGTTCAGAAAGAATGAGTAAAGCATCCGGATTTTGATCTCGGACTGTCTTTACAATATTTTTTACATCCGCTTCAAAATGAGCTTTTTCTTTATTTAACATTTTAATACCGTCTATAACACCGACATCACGATTTAAGCGAAACAAATTATTTCCCCCAATATTAATTGTAATAATATTGGCTGCTCTAATTTTTTGTTTTACATCCTCTGATTGAACTTTTTTAGCGAGACGATCTGTTGTAAGACCGTTTATCCCAAGGTTTTCTACAGTAATTGGTTTATGAATTTGTGCTTCTATTTGTTTAGAGGCTAATTCAGCAAATCCGCCTTGTGTCGATCCATATCCTTTGGCGAGCGAATCACCTAGTACGAGATGATAAAAGGAATCGTTTGTTTGCTTATCAATCCAACTTGGAGTAGATGTTTTTTCTGTTTTTTCTTCGGGTTCATTTTGTTTTGTCTCATCGTTCTTTTCAAAATAAGAATAAGAAATGATTAGAAGGAGGAGACAAACAATTGTTAAGATGACTTTTTTCATAAATTCATCCTCCTTGTAATTGGTAATTGTATCATATTCAGCAGTATTAACAATGTAAGGGCATATTATATGTTTATGAAAAGTTTACAATAACTTTACAGAAAATTTGTAGAAGTATGTCAAAAAATATTGACGATATGAAAGTACATTATATATGATAATGTCAGATAAGGTGAAATTTTAATTAGTAGGGCTTTATTTCCCGATGAGTAAAATCTCACCAATCGAGCGTTTAAGAGGACTACTCATTAGCGCAGGATGAAATGAAAATCTTATCTCCAATAGAAGAAAAAAGGTATGTGATTAGAGACGGATTCATTTCATTATTTTTGGTAATTGTATAAGGGGGATTTTTTGTGAAAAAGTCAAAAAAAATGCTAGCTGGAGCAACTCTTGCTATTGGCGTTATAGCGCCGCAAGTATTGCCAGCAACAGCTCATGCGGATGAGCAAACTGGGGAGAGTACGGTTAACTTACGAATTCTAGAAACATCAGATATTCACGTTAACTTAATGAATTACGATTATTATCAAACGAAAACCGATAATAAAGTAGGTCTCGTGCAAACTGCAACACTTGTGAATAAAGCACGTGAAGAAGCGAAGAACTCTGTCCTATTTGATGATGGAGATGCATTACAAGGGACACCGCTTGGAGATTATGTAGCGAATAAAATAAATGATCCGAAGAAGCCTGTGGATCCTAGTTATACACACCCATTATATCGTTTAATGAATTTAATGAAGTATGACGTCATCTCTCTTGGGAATCATGAATTTAACTACGGTTTAGATTATTTAAACAAAGTAATTAGTAAAACAGAATTCCCGGTTATTAACTCGAACGTTTATAAAGATGATAAAGATAATAATGAAGAGAATGATCAAAATTACTTTAAACCATATCATGTTTTTGAAAAAGAAGTAGAAGATGAATCAGGTCAAAAACAAAAAGTGAAAATTGGCGTAATGGGATTTGTTCCACCTCAAGTTATGAACTGGGATAAAGCAAATTTAGAAGGAAAAGTGAAAGCGAAAGATATAGTTGAAACAGCGAAGAAAATGGTGCCAAAAATGAAAGCAGAAGGTGCAGATGTTATCGTTGCACTAGCACATTCCGGTGTTGATAAGAGTGGATACAACGTTGGCATGGAAAACGCATCGTATTATTTAACAGAAGTTCCTGGTGTAGATGCAGTGTTAATGGGACACTCACATACTGAAGTGAAGGACGTATTTAATGGTGTTCCAGTTGTAATGCCTGGTGTCTTTGGAAGTAACTTAGGTATTATTGATATGCAATTGAAAAAGGTAAACGGAAAATGGGAAGTACAAAAAGAGCAATCGAAGCCGCAACTTCGTCCGATTGCTGATAGTAAAGGGAACCCATTAGTAAAATCTGATGAAAAATTAGTTAATGAAATTAAAGATGATCACCAAGCGACAATTGATTATGTGAATACAGCTGTAGGAAAAACGACAGCGCCAATCAATAGTTATTTCTCATTAGTACAAGATGATCCTTCTGTACAACTTGTAACAAATGCACAAAAATGGTATGTAGAAAAGTTATTTGCTGAAAATGGACAGTATAGCAAATATAAAGGAATTCCAGTTTTATCTGCAGGCGCACCATTTAAAGCAGGTGGCCGAAACGGTGCTACATATTATACGGATATTCCAGCTGGAACGTTAGCAATTAAAAACGTTGCAGATTTATATGTATATCCAAATACGTTATATGCTGTAAAAGTAAATGGGGCACAAGTGAAAGAATGGCTTGAAATGTCTGCAGGTCAGTTTAATCAAATCGATCCAAAGAAAACAGAAGAACAACCATTAGTAAATATAGGCTATCCTACATATAACTTCGATATTTTAGATGGCTTAAAATACGAAATTGATGTAACACAACCAGCAAAATACGATAAAGATGGAAAAGTTGTAAATGCAAATACGAATCGTATTATAAATATGACATATGAAGGGAAGCCAGTAGCTGACAATCAAGAGTTCATCGTCGCTACAAATAACTATCGCGGAAGTAGCCAAACGTTCCCGGGTGTAAGTAAAGGGGAAGTTGTATACCAATCACAAGATGAAACACGTCAAATCATTGTGAAGTATATGCAAGAAACACCAGTTATTGATCCAGCAGCAGATAAAAATTGGACATTTAAACCGATTGTTGCAGATAAATTACATACAACATTTGATTCTTCACCAAATGCACAAAAATATATAAAGAAAGATGGGAACATATCATATGTTGGACCATCTGAGAATGAATTTGCTAAATATGCAATTGATATAACGAAGAAGAACGATGATGATAAGGAAACTGGTGGAGAGAATCCAACACCACCGCCAACAGGTGGAGGAAATAATGGAGGAAATCCAACGACACCACCAACAGGTGAAGGAAATAATGGAGGAAATCCAACGACACCACCAACAGATGAAGGTAATAATGCAGGATCTGGACAAACTACAACGGATAATCAAAATGCAAAAGAAACAACAACTGTAAGTGAAAAGAAAGAAGAACGTGATTTACCGAAAACAGGTACAAGTGTTGCTTCTACAATTGGAGCTGGATTGGCATTTATTGGAGCGGGATTCCTTCTTTTATTTAGAAGAAAAAAAGCAAATAGATAGTGGAGAAATATAAAAAGGATTACCGATTCAGGTAATCCTTTTTAATATATTATGAAAGTGTTACTGCTTTTTCTTTCTTCCATGAAAGGCCAAATCCAGTGAAACCAACAATAATTGTTACGACTGGACAAGCTAAGCAGAAGATTGCGAATGGAACGTAATCAAATGTCGGAACACCAAGGACGTTCGATAAGAATACGCCACTTACTCCCCATGGTACGAGTGGGTTAATAACTGTACCTGCATCTTCTAATACTCGTGATAAATTACGACGTTCTAAACCGACTTCATCATATTTATTAGCGAATGCTTGTCCTGTTAAAACGATAGATAAGTACTGCTCACCAAGTAAGAAGTTCACACCGATTGCAGTTGAAGCAGTAGAAATAATTAAGCGTGTGCTAGTTTTTACGAAGCTAGAAATGATATTCATTAGCTGCGTAATAATACCCATTCCTTGTAATAATCCTCCCATACAAAGAGCTAGGAAAATAAGAGCGATTGACATCATCATACTTTGCAGGCCACCGCGAGATAATAAGCTATCAATATCTTTCATACCAGTTTTAGAAACGTAACCGTCTTGCATAATTTTCATTAAATCAGTTAAAGAAGTACTAGGTTTAAATATAAAGAGGATAATGATCCCTACTATAATTCCAGCAAGTAATGTTGGAACTGCTGGAACTTTTTTAAATGCGAATAGGAACAGTAATAATATTGGAATAAGTGTAACGATAGAAATCGTTGCATTTTTCTCTAATGTGCTAATAAAGTTTGTGAAGTCAACGTCTCCACTAGTACCGCTTCCTAAAATGAAAAATGCGATAAAAGCAATAATGAAAGCTGGAACTGTTGTCCAAAGCATGTTACGAATATGCTCAAATAAATCTACACCCGTTACAGCTGGCGCTAAGTTTGTTGTATCAGATAAAGGAGACATTTTATCTCCAAAGAATGCACCAGAAATAATTGCACCAGCGATTAGAGCAGGATCGTATCCGAGCGCACTACCCATGCCCATAAAGGCAAGTCCTACAGTTGCGGCAGTTGTAAAGGCACTACCGATACTTGTGCCAACAATTGCACAAACAACAAAAACAGTTGGAATGAAAATTTTTGGAGATACAAGCTGGAAGCCGTATACCATTAAAGTTGGGATTGTTCCAGCAGCGATCCAAACACTAATTAATACACCTACAAGTAAGAATATAAAAATAGATGGAATACCGGCTGAAATACTACTTATCATTCCTTTTTCCATAGTAGACCAATCAATTTTTTTCATAAATCCAAATGCTAATAAAAGAATGATACCAAATAAAATTGGGATGTGTGGTGAAACTTCTAATTTGATAACACTAAAGCCAATGCAGAAAAAGATAAATACTGTTAAAAGAACAGATTCAATTTTTGAAACCATTGTTTTCCCCTCCTAAGTAATCTAAAATAGCTCTTTTTTATATAAAATTCGCCAATATTGTTTATTTCCTTCTAAATTTTAGAATTTTGTGACAAATTACTGGTAATTGTTGTTTCTTTAATATGATACGGAAATGATTGGATAAAAAAACGTCCCTGCATATAATTATGCAGGGACGAAGAAATCGCGGTACCACCCTAGCTTGTGAAATGAATGTATCACAAAATAAAGGGTCGTATGGTATGCGCTAATAAAATAAAAACGCCCCTGCAATATATGCAGGGACGAAAAATTCGCGGTACCACCCTAAATTGTGAAACAGTGTCGTTTCACCACTCTTTAGATATAACGGTCTATAACCGTCTTTCACTACTCCTTACGTTTCGTAAAAGAAGCTCCAGGGGGTAATTCATAATTCGCTCTGTACTGGTTCGCACCGACCACCAGCTCTCTGAAATCAGAAATCGAAATACTACTAAATCCTATCAATGCCGATTCATATGATGTTAGTTAAATTTTTATCATATATTCGTCTCACATGTCAATAAAAATATTCAATAATTTTTTAGGGAAATAAAGGAGAACGATTTTAATCCTGGGAAAACGTGCGTTATAATGAATTTGAAAGGGGAGGGAAGAGTGAAGAAAAAAATAATTCTTTTTACCACTTTACTAGTCATTGGCGGAAGTGCTGGAATTTACACAGCTTTTGCAGCTGAATCAGAGCAGGCGAAGCAAAAGCAAATACAGCAGTTAGAAGTGAAGAAAGCGAAAGAAGCTGAAGAGAAGAAGTCGATGGAGAAAGCAGCTACGAAACTAGGGGTTTCTAGTGATGGAAAAACAAAAGAAGAAATTACGAAAGAAGTAAATAAGGCTAGATTTGAGCAGCGTCATGATTTATTAATTGAGCATGCGAAGCAACTTGGAATTGATACAGAAGGAAAAAAGGATGAAGAGATTATTTTAGAAATCGGAAAGATACAACATGGAAAGTAGAGCAACTTATCGTATGATAAGTTGTTCTTTTTTAAGAACTGATTAGTTTGAAAATAATTGACAGTCATTTGGTTTTAATGTTAACTATATTTATAAAACAGTTAACATTAGGGGTGAAAATTGTGACTTTTAGTAAGAGTACGACTGACAAACCATCTTATACATATGAAGAGTTATCGGAAAAAAATAAAGCCTATGTATGGCATCCGTTTACACAAATGAAGGATTATTTAGAAGAAGATCCTGTCATTATTGAACGGGGAGAGGGAAGAAAGCTATACGATGTAAATGGAAACGAATATTGGGACGGTGTTTCGTCTATTTGGTTAAATGTTCATGGACATCAAGTACCGGAACTAGATGAGGCAATTCGTAAACAATTAAATAAAATTTCCCATTCTACTATGCTAGGGCTTGCTAACGTTCCATCTATTTTATTAGCCGAAAAAATAATTGAAGTTGTACC
Source organism: Bacillus sp. SSR7 (assembly GCF_055902415.1). NCBI lineage: Bacteria > Bacillati > Bacillota > Bacilli > Caryophanales > Bacillaceae > Bacillus > Bacillus sp. SSR7. Next base: position 364,304 of record NZ_JBVVXV010000002.1, read on the forward strand.
AGAAGGTTTGAAGAAAGTGTTTTATTCAGACTCCGGTTCTAGCGCCGTTGAAATTGCAATTAAGATGGCCTTTCAATATTGGCAGCATAAAGGAAAACCGAAGAAACAAAGATTTGTTACATTAAAAGAAGCGTATCATGGTGACACAATTGGAGCTGTTTCAGTGGGAGCAATAGACTTGTTTCACCAAGTGTATAGTTCACTTTTATTTGAAGCAATTAAAATGCCATATCCATATACATATCGTTCTCCTTATGGAGACGATAAGGAAGAAATTGTGAAGAAGCATTTAGAAGAAATGGAAGAATTGTTAAAAGAAAACCATGAAGAAATAGCTGCCATCATTGTGGAACCGCTAATGCAAGGTGCTGGCGGGATGATTACAATGCCAAAAGGATACTTAAAAGGACTGCGCGATTTATGTACAAAATACAATGTATTATTTATCACAGACGAGGTAGCGACTGGATTTGGGCGTACTGGAAAAATGTTTGCATGTGAACATGAAAATGTAACGCCGGATATTTTGACAGCCGGAAAAGGTTTAACAGGCGGATATTTACCAGTTGCAATTACTGTAACGACAGATGAAATTTATAATGCCTTTTTAGGAGGCTATGAAGAACAAAAAACATTTTTCCACGGACATAGTTATACAGGGAATCCGTTAGGGTGTGCGGTAGCAATTGCGAATCTAGAACTATACGAGAAAACAAATTTAATAGAAGAGGTGGCACGTAAAACAGAATATGTGGCGACGCAATTAGAAGACCTCTTTGCATATAAACATGTAGGGGATATTCGTCAATGCGGGTTAATGGTTGGAATTGAACTTGTGAAGAATAAGGAAACGAAAGAAGCGTTTGAATGGACAGAGAGAGTCGGTGTTCAAGTATGTAAACGCTCAAGAGAGCTGGGTATGATTTTGCGCCCGCTGGGTAATACGATTGTATTTATGCCCCCTCTTGCTTCTACAATTGATGAGATTAATGATATGTTACGTATTTTATATAAAGCAATCTCGGATGTTACGGAGGGAGAATAATGAGCGGTTTTTTTATAACAGCAACGGATACTGAAGTGGGGAAAACTGTAGTCGCCGGTGCATTAGCGGGTGTATTTAGAGAACTGGGATATAACATCGGGGTATATAAACCGTTGCAAAGTGGACATGTTGCATCAAATCCAGAGGGAGATGCAGCAAGGCTAAAAGCATTATCAGGTGTACCGACAAAAGAAGATGAAATTTGCCCTTACTCTATTGAAGAGCCGCTTGCCCCGAGACTTGCCATGAAAAGAGCTGGAAGGACAGTAACGTTAAAAGATATTATTCACCACTATAATGAACGATTAAAAGAGTTTCATAGTCTACTTGTAGAAGGAGCAGGTGGATTAGCTGTTCCATATACAGAGGACGCTTTAGTAATTGATTTCGCAAAAGAATTACAACTTCCACTTATTGTAGTAGCACGCCCTACATTAGGAACAGTAAATCATACAGTTTTAACGATCGCTTATGCAAAGGCATATGGTTTAACAGTAGCAGGTGTCATTTTATCTGGCTGCAAAGAATGCGAAATGGAAAGAGTGCAAGAAAATAAAGAAATGATTGAAGAGCTAAGTGGGGTACCGGTTTTAGGTTTATTACCATTCTTTGCAGGTGAGTTTACAAAAGAAGAAGTCTTGGAATCTGCTAAAGAATATATAATGATTTCAAAATTAGAGGAGCTTATCCGAAATGAATCAAACGTGGCGCACACATCTTCAATCTAAATTGCAACAATTACATGAGCGAGGGCAGTATCGTAATTTGCATGTAACAGAACAAGCAGAAGAGACATGGCTTATTCGAGATGAGAAAAGGATGCTAAATTTAGCGTCAAATAATTATTTAGGGTTAGCTGGAGATGAAAGGTTAAAAGAAGCTGCTATCGCATGTACAAGAAAATATGGAACTGGGGCGACAGCATCAAGGCTCGTGGTAGGAAACTATTCACTGTATGAAGAGATTGAGAGAAGTATATGCGATTGGAAAGGCACTGAAAAAGCCTTAGTTGTGAATAGTGGATATACCGCAAATATTGGAGTGATCTCTTCATTAGTGAGTCGTCACGATATTGTGTTTAGTGACAAATTAAATCACGCAAGCATTGTTGATGGAATTATATTAAGTGGGGCAGAGCATAAAAGGTATCGTCATAATGATTTGGATCATTTAGAGAAGTTGTTGAAAACAGCGTCACCTGAAAAGCGGAAATTAATCGTAACAGATACTGTTTTTAGTATGGATGGTGATACTGCGTATGTAAGGGAGTTAGTAGAGCTGAAAGAGAAATACGGGGCAATTCTTATAGTTGATGAAGCACATGCCAGTGGAATATATGGAAATGGCGGAGCTGGATTATCTCATATAGAAGAAGATCTTGCTCAAAAAATAGATATACATATGGGGACGTTTAGTAAGGCTTTAGGGTGTTATGGTGCGTATTTGACAGGCGATGCAATTTATATAGAGTATTTACACAATATGATGAGAAGTTTTATTTTTACTACTGCATTACCGCCAGGAACATTAGGAGCGGTACAAAAAGCAATTGAAATTGTAAAAGAAGATAATGAAAGAAGAGAGAGACTTATAGAGAATGGAGCATATTTCAGAAACCATTTACGAGAAGCTGGTTTTGATATTGGAAATAGCTCAACTCACATTGTACCGATCGTAGTCGGTTCAAATGAAACAGCTTTACGGTTTAGCAAAAGGTTACAAGAGGCAGGTATTGCAGCTATTGCAATTCGTCCGCCAACTGTACCAATCAATAGTTCTCGAATTCGCTTTGCAGTTACATCTCAACATACAATAGCTGATTTAAAATGGGCTATTGACCGAATTATCCACATTGCGAAAGAAGAGGAGCTTTTTGTATGAAAGAGCTGAAGATTATTTTTATCCCTGGGTGGGGAATGGAAGAAAATATTTGGGATTTAGTACTTCCGCATTTTAAAAAATATCCTGTTCAATGCATTGATTGGCGTAATGTGAAAGAACAAAGTGAGTTTGCGGATCGGATTATAGATGTAGCACAGGATGACAAAGTAATTTTAGTTGGATGGTCACTAGGAGCGTTAGCGGCAATTCAAGCTTATAAAAAAATTAAGGCAAAGGGTATCGTACTAATTGGTGGCACTGCTAAATTTACAAATGCAAGTGACTATAGTAATGGATGGAATGCTTTGCATGTAGAGCGGCTGAAAAAGAATGTGGCGAGAAAGAAAGAAGATACGCTCAAGCGGTTTTATGAAAATATGTTTACGAAAGATGAGTTGAAAGAGAATAAAAGGTTTGAAGATATGATAAAACACTTTAAAGGTGATTCTATTCATTCTTTACAATTAGGTTTAGATTATTTAATAGAAACAGATATGAGAGAAGAACTGAAAGAAATGAAAGTACCTATACTGCTTATTCATGGAGAGCAGGATGTAATATGTCCATTGTCTGCAGCACGTAATATGGCTAGGAATGAGACTGCTATGCTCAAGGTAGTAAATAAGGCTGGACATGCATTATGCGTAACGAATTTTGAATATTGCGCAAATGAGATAATTCAATTTGTAGAGGGGATACGACATGATCAACAAAACGTTACTACAAAAACGATTTAACGTGGCAGCTGTATCCTACGATCAATTTGCAAATGTACAAAAAAAGATGGCGCATTCATTACTTTCTACATTGAATCGGCGATATAGTGCAAATTCATCGATACGTATTTTAGAACTTGGATGCGGGACAGGATATGTTACAGAGCAATTATCAAACTTATTTCCGAAAGCACAAATTACAGCTATTGATTTTGCTGAAAGTATGATTGCAGTTGCGAAAACTAGACAAAATGTAAACAATGTAACATTTTATTGTGAGGATATCGAAAGATTACGACTAGAAGAAACGTATGATGTCATTATTTCAAATGCTACATTTCAATGGCTAAATGATTTAAAACAAGTGATAACAAATTTATTTCGTCATTTATCTATAGAGGGGATATTACTCTTTTCAACGTTTGGACAGGAAACATTTCAAGAATTGCATGCTTCGTTCCAGCGGGCGAAAGAAGAAAAAAATATACAAAATGAAACATCGATTGGGCAACGATTTTATTCGAAAAATCAGTTGCACCATATATGTGAGATAGAAACAGGGGATGTACATGTTTCTGAAACATGTTACATAGAGAGATTTACAGAAGTTAGGGAGTTTCTACAGTCTATTCGTAAAGTAGGAGCGACCAATAGTAATGAAGAATCATATTGTCAAAGTCCCTCACTCTTTCGTGCGATGCTTCGCATATACGAAAGAGACTTCACGGGAAATGAAGGGATAATGGCAACGTATCATGCTTTATTTGTGCATATAACAAAAGAGGGGAAGAGATGAAATGAAACAAGTACAAACAAAAAGGGATTGGAAAAAACTTGCATACGACGTATTAGAAGAGAAAGTGATTACGAAAGAAGATGCAATAGCGATATTAGAGGCTGACGATACAGAGATTTTAGAAATTATGAATGCTGCGTATATCATTCGCCATCATCACTTTGGTAAGAAAGTAAAATTAAATATGATTATTAATACGAAGTCTGGATTATGCCCTGAAGATTGCGGATATTGTTCACAGTCTATTATTTCAGAAGCACCGATTGATAAATATGCATGGCTAACGCAGGAAAAGATTGTAGAAGGAGCACACGAAGCAATTCGCCGTAAAGCGGGTACATATTGTATTGTGGCATCTGGTCGTCGTCCGACTGATAAAGAGGTGAATCACGTAATTGGAGCAGTTAAAGAGATTCGTGAAACGACAGATTTAAAGATTTGTTGTTGTTTAGGTTTCTTAAACGAAGATCAAGCAGGACGTTTAGCGGAAGCGGGTGTACATCGTTATAACCACAACTTAAATACACATGCGAATAATTACGAAAGCATTTGCTCCACTCATACGTATGATGATCGTGTTGATACAGTTCAAAAAGCGAAACAAGCGGGTATTTCACCATGTTCTGGGGCAATCTTTGGAATGGGAGAGACAATAGAAGAGCGCGCTGAAATTGCATTCGAATTACAACGTATAGATGCAGATTCCATTCCATGTAATTTCCTTGTTGCTGTAAAGGGTACGCCGCTTGAAGGACAAAAGGAGTTAACACCGGTAGAATGTTTAAAAGTGCTGGCGATGATGCGGTTTGTAAACCCAACGAAGGAAATTCGCATTTCAGGAGGGCGTGAAATTAATTTACGTTCTGTACAGCCAATCGGTTTATTTGCAGCAAACTCTATTTTTGTTGGAGACTACTTAACGACAGCTGGACAAGAACCGACTGCAGACTGGGGTATGATTGAAGATTTAGGATTTGAGATTGAGGAATGTGCATTATAAAATAGAAAAAAGCAAACTTGTAAAAGAGTTTGCTTTTTTTGTAAATAAAATGTAATAAATAATTGTAAACGCTTGATACTATTGGCTTTTGAGTGGAAAAAGAATTTTGGTGGACGAATTTTCCAAGCCCCAATTGTACATAGTAAATATGTAATTTATATTGGGTTGGAGGATTTTACATGCACAAATATATATTAGCGATTATGACTTGTCTCATTTTACTAAAAGCAATAAGTGCTGATCCAGTTAAGGCCGCCGAAAATCCTGAACAAAAAGAGATGCAACAACGAATTGAACAACATTTTCGAACGAAAGCTGAACATTTTGGATTGAAAACAGAAGGGAAAGATTTAAAGGAAGTACGAAAAGAAATTACTATTATAGAAGAAGCGAAGAAAAGAGAGAATGTATGGAAAACAGCACAAACGCTTCGTATACAAACAGAAGGAAAGACAATGGATGAATTAATAAAAGATGTACGGAGAAAAGTGAAGAAATAAAAAAGAGGCCGCAGCCTCTTTTTTTTATGCCCATTGTTTTGATAAGTGAGCCATTTCAATCGCAGCAACGGCGGATTCATAGCCTTTATTACCAGCTTTCGTGCCTGCACGTTCAATCGCTTGCTCGATCGTTTCAGTCGTTAATACACCGAAAATAACAGGGATGTCTGTTTGTAGTGATAAAGATGCAACACCTTTTGCTACTTCATTACAAACGTAATCGTAATGTGTTGTAGCACCACGAATGACAGTGCCTAACGTAATAACAGCATCATATTTCCCGCTATTCGCCATCTTTTTAGCAATTAAAGGAATTTCAAATGCACCAGGAACCCAAGCAACATCGATATCAGCTTCTTCTACACCGTGACGCTTTAATCCGTCTAAAGCGCCGCCAAGTAACTTACTTGTAATAAATTCATTAAAACGTCCAACAACAACTCCAACTTTTAATCCTGTACCAACTAAATGACCTTCGAATACCATAATAAATCTCTCCCTTAATTATAAGTTTAGTAGATGTCCTAATTTGTTTACTTTCGTTTGTAAATATGTTTTATTCTCTTCTTTTGCTGGCATTTGCAACGGTACACGCTCGATTACTTCTAAATCGTAACCTTGTAAGCCAGCAATTTTTCGCGGGTTATTCGTTAATAATCGTAAATGTTGTAAACCTAAATCTTTTAATATTTGAGCACCGATACCGTAATCACGAAGATCAGCAGGGAAGCCAAGCTTTTCGTTTGCTTCTACAGTATCGAAGCCTTCTTCTTGTAACTTATAAGCGCGAAGCTTATTAAGAAGCCCAATGCCTCGTCCTTCTTGTCTCATATAAAGAAGAACGCCCTTTCCTTCACGCTCAATTTGAGCAAGGGCGGCATGGAGTTGTGGTCCGCAATCGCAGCGGCACGAGCCAAATACATCTCCTGTTAAGCACTCTGAATGAACGCGTACAAGCACAGGCTCTCCTGTTGAAATATCACCTTTTACGAGTGCAATATGCTCTTTCGAATCTAAGGAATTAGAATAGCCAATCGCATGGAAAGTACCGAAATCTGTAGGTAATGTAATTTCCACTTCTCGCGTCACTAATGTTTCATGGTGGCGGCGATAAGCAATTAAATCTTCTATTGTAATCATTTTTATATCAAATTGTTTTGCGCACTGTAGTAAATCAGGTACGCGTGCCATCGTACCGTCCTCATTAATAATTTCACAAATGACGCCAGCTGGTTCTGCTCCGCAAAGCTGTGCTAAATCGACAGCAGCTTCTGTATGACCAGCACGACGCAGAACACCGCCTTCTTTCGCAATTAATGGAAAGATATGTCCAGGACGGCTGAAATCAGCACCTTTTGATGCAGGATTTAATAATTCTTGTATCGTAGTTGCACGTTCGTGCGCGCTAATCCCAGTTGTTGTAGAAACATGATCAATGCTCACTGTAAATGCAGTATGATGCGAATCTGTATTATGAGCTACCATTGGTTCTAATTGTAAACGTTCTGCGTATCCTTCTGTAATTGGTACACAAACGAGACCGCGCCCATGTGTAATCATAAAGTTAATTGTTTCTGGCGTAATATACTCTGCTAAAGCGATAAAGTCGCCTTCATTTTCACGGTTTTCATCATCACATACGATTACGACTTTTCCTTGTTTTAAATCTTCTAGAGCTTCTTCAATACGATGAAACATCATGCTTCCCCCTTATAGAAATCCGTTTTCTTGTAAAAAGCTTTCGGTCATTGAACCTGTTCGTTTTACTGGTTTAGAAATAAAGCGTTCGATATATTTACCAATCATGTCGCACTCAATGTTTACGATGTCACCGGCGTTCTTTTCCCCAATAACAGATTCGCTTACTGTGTGCGGGATGAGTGAAATGGTAATGGAAGATTCGTCTATATCAAATATTGTTAAACTCGTTCCATCAACAGCAACGGACCCTTTATGCAAACAATAGCGCAGCAATTCATCAGAAATAGCTATTTTGTAATAGACGGCATTATAGTGTTGTTTTTTGTTTAATATCGTTCCGATGCCATCGATATGTCCTGAAACGAAATGTCCACCGAATCGTCCATTTGCCGACATTGCACGTTCTAAATTTACTTTGCATTGCGGTTTAAGCATGCGGAGTGATGTTGATTGCATCGTTTCGGGCATTGCATCCACTGTGAATGAAGTTGTTGTGAAACTCGTTACAGTTAAGCAAATACCGTTCACCGCGATGCTATCACCTAAGTGAACATCTGATAAAATTTTATTGGCATGAATCGTTAACTTCATCGCTTCGCCGCTTTGTTGCATGTTTGCAATCGTTCCTAATTCTTCTACAATTCCTGTAAACATTCCGTCACCTCACTTCGGGTATGCGCAACAATTTTTATATCATCGCCAATTTGTTTCATCTCTTGAATTTCCAAGGAAAATGCATCTTGTAATGTTGAAAAACCATTACCGCCAAATAAAGTAGGGGCATCATTTCCGCCAATTAATTTTGGACTTATATAAGTTATAATTTCATTGAAATACTTTGTTTGTAAGAAACTTGCATGAACTGTTTGACCACCTTCGACGAAAAGAGAAAGAATTTGTTTTTCGCCGAGTAGGTGTAAAACATCTTGTATTTCAATCTGTTTCGTTTTCATTTGGAATATAGCTATATTTTCAGATTCATAAGAAGCTATTTTCTTTTTATCTACACCATTACCGACAAAAATCCATGTCGATGCTAAACCATCTGTTATGACATGAGAAGATAGTGGCGTTCGTAAATGGGTATCTAAAATAATGCGTATAGGATTTTGCCCTCCGTTAGGAATTCTTGTTGTTAAATGCGGATTATCAGATATAACTGTATTCACTCCAACAAGAATTGCATCGTGTGTATGACGATATTGATGAACATCAGCCCGTGCTTCTTCACCTGTAATCCATTTACTTTCACCAGTTACAGTTGCTGTTTTTCCATCTAAGCTCATTGCTGTTTTTATTGTTACAAATGGACGTTTCGTTTTCATGTAGTGAAAAAAGTAGCGATTTAATAAAATTGCTTCTGCTTCAAGAACACCAGTCGTTACTTCGATGCCAGCTTCTTCTAATCTCCTTTTTCCATTTCCAGAAACGAGCGGATTACAATCAAGAGTAGCAATTACAACCCGTTTGACTCCTTTTTTGATGAGCAATTCACAGCAAGGTGGTGTTTTTCCAAAATGGCTACACGGTTCAAGTGTTACATAAACGGTAGCTCCTTTTGCTTTTTCACCAGCCATATGAAGAGCATAAACTTCTGCGTGTTCTTCGCCAGCACGCAAATGAGCTCCCATGCCGACGATGTTTCCATCTTTTACAACAACAGCACCAACCATAGGATTTGGACTTGTTTGTCCGGATGTTCCTTCTGCTAACTGTAGGGCAATCCTCATATATTCTTGATCTGTCATTCTCTTCACCTCTCCTGAAAAAATCAAAAAACCCCAAGGATTTTATATCCTTGGGGTTTGGGAGACGTGATTTCTAGAAATATAGTTCGAATACGAAAGTATAGGAAAGAAACCTAGCGATGATTGATATTTTGGCATAAGGAAAAAACCTAGCAAAATATCGAATTTTCAAACGCTAGTCGTATCTTTTTATTCCAGTATAGAAACATAAGTATACAAAATAAAACATATATAAAGATTCAAAATGAAACTTAAAAATATGCATACTGAAATAAAAGTGTATTCGTTATATAAAATTACTAGAAAACATATCCTTCTCCCATCCAGACTATACTGTCGGCCCTAGAGTTCCACTAGATCCACCGTTTTCGAGTTGAAAACGGGTCACGGACTTAGAAGTTTGCACTTCATCACCGCCGGTTGGGAATTTCACCCGACCCCGAAGGATGTTGTTTGCTCAAATTATAGCACAAAAAAGAAAAAAGGCTAGTGAAAAATGTTCGAATGTGAAGAATTGTGTGAAAATATATGTATGCTGGCATGAGGACAGAAGTATTAGAAATGTTGTAAGGAGAAGGGATGTAATGGAGTTGATCAAAAGAAAAAACATGCACAAAAAAATGTGCATGTCACATGTGAAATTATTCTGCCTCTGGTGCTCTAACAACAGATTCAAATTTTCCTTTATGCGAAGCATCGCAATAAGGCATATTTTTTGATAAACCACAACGGCATAAAGAAAATGCCGGTTTTGCTGGGAATACATTCCCTTGTGAATCAACTAATTCCACGTCCCCTGTAACGCGAAAAGAGCCATTATCATTTACTTTAATTTGTACTTTAGCCAACGCTATCCCTCCTTCCCAAACGCTTAATTTCATCATATAATCAAGGGAAGTGCTTGACAATATAAAAAGAGCACTTTGTTTGAGAAAGAAGAGAGTGTTATAATAGTTTTCATAACTGACTAGAGTAAGGTGACGAGAGATGGATAAACAATTACATACATTACGAAACATTGCAAATGAGCGCACGTGGGCATCATTTTTGAATGATAATCATCCATATAGTTTGTTACACTGGTCCATTGCTGGTGTAGGACAAGAGTCAAAGGATGTTTGGTTACTGCAAGATGAGGTAACATTTCAAACGACAGAATTTCCAATGTTAGATGATGCAATAAAGTGGATTTCTGAAAATATGGAACAAGTTACAGACGTTTTAGCGCAATAAAAAAACAGGCTTATGCAAGCCTGTTTTTTGTTTCTTTCACATATGTGTTTAAAAATTGATCGACGGCTGCTTCATACTCTTCTTTATTTTCGTTATAAGAGCAAGCGTGTGCGCCGTGTTCTGCAATATAAAGCTGTTTATTGTTTTCTTTTGCTTCATAGAGTGCTTTCGTCATATCAGCTAAAATATAATCATCATCTTTACTATGAATAAAGAGGACGGGATTATTAATGTTTTTTATACAATCGATTGGTGAAACTTCACGAATTGTATAACCGTCACGCACTTTTAAGAAAGCATTTGCTAAAGGTAATAAAGGCCATTTCGGTAAATGGAATTCAACCTTTAAACGGTGTTGTAATTGTCCGTAGAAATCAGAGAAAGGACAATCTGCAATATAGAAGTCAGCACCATCTTCTACAAGTCCTGCGTACTGAAGAAGTGTTGCAGCGCCCATCGATTCACCATGAATACCGAGTGTTATATTTGTTCCAAAACGACCTTTTAGCCAGTCAACTACAGATTTTAAATCATGCTTTTCATAGTATCCATAGCTTGTTGTTTTTCCGCCAGTTTTACCATGCCGACGATGATCATAAATAACGACATTATATCCTCTGTTTAAAAATAACCTTGCATATTTTACAGAGTTCATTTTATTTACAGTTACGCCGTGACAGAAAATCATAAACTTATTGGAATGACCAGCAGGAATGTAATATCCGTGAAGATCATATCCGAATTGCGAAGGAATATGAATTTCTTCTTTATGAAGAGCATCAAAATCCTCTATACGAAAATGTTTTTTCGTTTCTCTTTCGAGTATTTCTTCCTCTGTTTTTTTCTTTAAGTACATCACCTTATTTGTAAAGAAAATCCCAAGGGCAGTTATCGCACCTAGTATAGTAAACAATGCTGCAAAAAAACGTTTCATACTTTACCTCATCCTCCAAATACCGTTACATGTGATACACTTATATTGTATCACAAGGATAGAAAAGGGGAGAAATAGGAAATGCTGCATATACAAAAAATTACGCCAGCTATGAAAGAAACAATCCGAATGTTCATGTGTGAGAACTGGGGGAGTTCATTGATGGTTTCACGTGGTAAGGGGCATCAGTTAGAAGAGTTGCCAGGATTTGTTGCGTTCTCAGAAGACAGAATACTCGGAATTATAACGTATGAATTGATCGGAAATATGTGCGAAATTGTATCGTTAGATAGCTTTGAAGAAAGAAAAGGAATAGGGACAAAACTTGTGGATTGTGTATTACAAGTTGCAGAAGAAGAACAGTGCAGGCAGGTTTGGCTTATAACAACAAATGATAATTTGAATGCGTTACGTTTTTACCAAAAACGTAATTTTTTGATGACGAATTTATATGTAAATGCAGTTGAAGAGGCACGAAAAATAAAGAAAGAAATTCCGCGCATTGGGTATGATAATATCCCGATTTTACATGAAATTCAATTAGAATATAGTTTAGTGTAATGATGTAACAATTTTCAGAAATATAAGTCATTAACCTTGACGAATATTGTAATTTAGGTTACCGTAAAATTGTAATCTATTACCATATTAAGGGGTGACGATGTGGCAACTATACGTGATGTTGCAAAATTGGCAGGTGTTTCAGTCGCAACCGTTTCACGAGTTATAAATGAAAAAGGATACGTTCATGAGGACACAGTAAAACAAGTAAAGGAAGCAATTGAGGAATTACGTTATAGGCCAAATAGTGCAGCAAAGCCACTATTTAAAGAGAATTCAACGATAATTGCATTACTTGTAGATAATCTATATGAACCATCAAACATCACTTTGCTACATTGTATTGAAGAACTAGCATATAAGGAAGGATATCAAATAATTGTTTGTAATATAGAGAATAAAGATAAATATATACATATGTTAAAGCAAAACAACGTTGCAGGTGTTATTTTGACGAAAGCAGTTTTTAAAAATCTAGGGGAAATCCCACTTCCGTTTATAGTGATTGATGAAAAACAATCTCTTACAGATTATTATGAAGGTGGACAAAGAGCTGTTTCTGTATTGAAAGAGAAAGGGTGTCACTTTCTTGCTTATATCGGTGAGGGAGATGAAAGTGAGGAAGAAGAAGACCATGTGTCAGGATTTTTAGACGCTGTTTGGGAGGAAGGAATCTCTTATCGAGAAGAAAGTGTACAAGGGTATACGAATAAGCAGTTCATGACATTATTACAAAATCACCCGTATATAGATGGAATTGTAATCTCAAATGATAAAATTGCTATTGAGTTAATCCGAGCAGCGAAATTATTGAATATCAATATACTAGATAAATTACAAATTGTTGGGCCTAACGGGTATATAGAGTACGGATGGATAGGTCCATCACTATCGATAATGGAAAGTGATGTCCAAGAAAATGGGGAAATAGCTTTTCAAAAATTAATTGGAAAAATAAAAGGTGCGTTGTAAAAAACGCACCTTTTATAATGTAATGGCGGCAATAAAGCCGAATATTAGTAACGGTATATTGTAATGTAAAAAAGTTGGTACACATGTATCCCATATATGATGGTGTTGACCATCAGCGTTTAAACCGGATGTTGGTCCAAGTGTACTATCTGATGCTGGAGATCCTGCATCTCCTAGCGCTCCGGCTGTACCGATAATTGCAATGGTGGCCATTGGACTAAATCCAAGCTGCATGCAAAGGGGTACAAAAATTGTTGTTAAAATAGGGATGGTTGAAAAGGATGAACCAATTCCCATCGTAACGAGAAGTCCAATTACAAGCATAAGAAATGCAGCGAGTGGTTTGTTATTTCCAATTATATGTGCACTCGTTTGCACAAGGGATTCAACATGTCCTGTTTTTCGAAGCACAGCTCCAAATCCAGCGGCCGCAATCATAACAAAACCAATAAAGGACATCATGCGCATTCCGCTTGTTAATATCGCATCTGCTTCTTTAAGAGGTAGACTACCACTTACTGATAAGACGATAATCCCAGCTAAAGCACCGAAAATCATTGATTCTGTTGCTAATTGAACAGTTAATGTGGCTATGATAGATAATAATCCGAAAGTAATGCTACGTTTTGTATAGGGAACGATTTCATTTGCGGTAGTATGAATTTGTTCTGTTTCATACGTACGAGGTTTTCGGTACGTAATGAACACCGCTACACATAATCCGATAATCATACCGATTGCTGGAATTGTCATTGCTTTTGGAATAAGCGCGACATCAAATGTAAGACCGCTTTGCGCAGCATTTGTTTGTAATACGTCATGATAAATTTTTCCGAACCCTGCTGGAATCCACATATAAGGAGTAATCAATCCGAATGTAATAATACATGTAACAAGTCTGCGATCCACTTTCAGCTCATTTAATACTTTTAAAAGTGCTGGAATTAAGATGGGGATGAAAGCGATATGAACAGGAATCACATTTTGTGAGAAACAAGCCATCGTTAAAATGATGAATAGAATAAGTATTTTAGAATAAACTTGTTTTTTCGTGTCTTGTTCATTGCCAATCCATTTTAATGCAGTTTGAATCATGGCATCTGGAAGTCCTGTTTTGGAAAGAGAAATAGCGAAACCGCCAAGCATTGCATAACTTAAAGCGATTGGAGCACTATTTCCAAGACCAGTTGTAAAAGTATTAATCGTTTCTGAAATACCGAGTCCGCCGATAATTCCGCCTGTTAAAGCTCCAACAATGATGGCGACAATGACCTGGACACGTAACAAACTAAGCAATAGCATAACTGCTACTGCAACGAGTACAGCATTCATAATAAATGTAATCTCCCCAAAATTTTATTGTGTTAAGGTAAGTAAATATGAAGCACCTTGCTAGATTTATACATAGTTGCGACATATTATTATAAATTGTTTTTTATGAAATGTAAAAGAGCCTTTTGTTACTAATGGTGAAAAGCTAGCTCTTGTTTAATGGATTGTAAAGAACGAGCGAATAATTCTGGTTCTTCTAAATCGGGAGAATGTGCTGAATTTGGGAACCAAATCATCTTTTTTATCGGTGCTTCTATTACATCACAATATTCCTGAACGAGTGCATAAGGAGTTTGATAATCATAGCGACCAGAACAAAAATAAACTGGAATAGATAAACTCGTAATAGAAGAAAAGAAATCGATTTTCAACATTTCTTCCCATAAAACGCCAGATTTTAAATTCCCTGCGAGAAACTTGAACCAATCTAATAGCGTATATTCAGGGGAAAAGAAGCCTTTTCGTATGAACGAAAAGGAAGATCCGTTTTGGATTGCTCCTCCGAATGTGCCAAGCCATTTTCTTTGAATAATAAGGCGTCTCGTATCTAAAAATGGCGGTTTTCCTAATTTTAAAAGGGACGCTAATGCTTTTTTATGATTATGTTTTTTTGCAGAACGAATTAAATGCTGATATAGTAATTCTTCGTTTTGTTTCATATGTACAATTTGCCCAATACCGATATAAGCTTCGATATATTGTGGATAATGGTGTGCTATGTTAAGCCCGATAATACTTCCCCAAGAATGACCAGCGAGAAATAGTTTCTGTTTACTGAACTTTTTAAGTACATATTGAATCACTTCTTTTGCATCGGAAATGAATTGTTCGATTGTAAAATTTGCTCCGAAATCTTTCATTGAAAAGGATTTACCTGCCCCGCGCTGATCCCAATTAATTACGATGAAGTGTTTCTCCAATTCTTTTTGAAAATGACGAATAAATCCGATTTGTGCCATGCCTGGTCCACCGTGACAGCATAATAAAATAGGTTGCTCTACGTTTTGCCCGCGCATAAGGAGAGTTTGTTTTCGGTTGTTAATCATAACGCTTTCCATCGTAGCGATACTATTAGGCATGAGTTTTTTATTTTCATTATAGAACTGCGGGGTATTGCTACGAAAAAGCATATTGAAAACCTCCTTTTCTAAAATCGTATGAATCGCACAGGCTATTCGTTTTGCATATACTGTTAGAAAATCATTGTAACATACCATACTAGTGTCATTTCAACACGGGAGGAGGGAAATTGTGACGATTGGAGAAATTATCGATTGTTTAAATAGGCGTGAATCCATCGCTATTATAGCAAAACGTCTTGAAATAAGCCCGTATACATTATCGAAGAAATTAAGATTGATTGGATACGAATATGATGGAGAACAGAAAAAGCGTATTTTTGTAGGAGATGGAGAAGAACCGCGTCACTTACAACTCCAAGAAGCGACAGCCCTTCAATATGCGAAAACAGATTATCAACTATTAATTTATGAACAATTACAAAGTATTTATGAGTTATTAAGAAAGAAAGAAGAAGTAATTGCGCCCATGATGAATATAAGTACAGAAAAAAAGAAACGTACCTTTTCTATCAATAAAGAAATATTAGCAAAACTAGACGTTATATCAGAATCGAAAGGAATTCAAAAATCTAAACTTGTAGAAGAGGCGTTACAACAATTTTTACAGCAATATGATTTTAACAACACATCACATATTGATAATTAAAGAAAAGGATACTATGTTCATTGTAAGAACGAGTATCCTTTTTAGGTTTCACATATATGATGGATAAAAGGTTTATGTGTATCTTTTACGATGAAAAATT
The DNA here is from genome assembly GCF_055902415.1 of Bacillus sp. SSR7. Lineage (NCBI taxonomy): Bacteria > Bacillati > Bacillota > Bacilli > Caryophanales > Bacillaceae > Bacillus > Bacillus sp. SSR7. The sequence continues at coordinate 380,551 of NZ_JBVVXV010000002.1, forward strand.
AAGATAGTTTATTAAGAGTGTACTTAATTTGTTTTTTGAATTCTACCATCGATAATTGGCTGAATAGGTTCTTTTAATTGTTTTACGTAATCGACTAGCGCTTCAAAGTCGTTTGGACCAGTTTCTGCATTTTTGCCATTTTTAAATGATACAAATCCATCACCGCCAGAAGCTAAGAAAGCATTCGCAACTACGCTATACGTTTTAGATGGAGATAATTCTTCTCCGTTTGTTAAACGTATATTTGTAACTTTTTCACCGTTTGGTTTATTTGCATTCCACGTATATTGAATACCTGAAATTTGAAGCATTCTCGTCGTACCTTTTTGCCATTGTTGATTTAAAATGTCACGAATATCTTGGCCTGTTAAATCTACTTTAATTAATTGGTTTCCAAAAGGCTGAATGCCGTATAATTCGCCCCATGTAATATCTCCAGCATCTAAGTCATTACGAATGCCACCCGGATTCATAAGTGCGATTTGAGTTTGCATCGTTTGGCGCTGGGCATCGGCAACTAAATTTCCAAGAGTGGACTCACCAGCATCATTTTGTTTACGGTCGATAGGTGCTGTAGATTTTCCGACAACTTCATTTACAAGTGGTGCGATTTTTTCTTTATATTGATCTAATTTTTTCTTTACTTGTTTATCAGGTTCTACACCTTCATGGTAAGTTGTAACAACTTCAGCTTTTTTCTTTACAATATCTTTTGTTTTACGATCAATTGTTACATCTACGTCTGAGAAAGCTGTTCCGTAAGAGTTCGCTTGGACGATTAGTTTATTATTTACAGTACCATTTACATACGTGTGACTATGCCCACCGAAAATAACATCAACTTCCGGATCTGTTTCATTTGCAATTCGAGTAAGGTCTCCATTTGTAACACCAGACTCATCAGTTGTTCCACCGACATGAGCAAGGACAACAATGGATTTAACACCAAGACGTTTTAATTGTTGCGCTGATTTATTAATTGCCTCTACCTCGTCAGTGATTTCTACATTTTTAAGCATAGTAGGCATCACGACATTTGGTGTATCAGTTGTAACGACGCCAATGAATCCTATAGGCACACCGTTTACCATTTTTACAGTAAATGGCGGTAAAAATAAGCGGCCAGTGGATTTATTATAGAAGTTTGCAGCGACATAAGGGAAGTTAGCTCCTTTGAAATTGCCTGTTTTTTCGTGATATCCACCGTAAATGAGGCGATTCATTTCATCGATACCTTCATCAAATTCGTGATTTCCAATTGTACCAACATCAAACTTTAAGTCATTTAAAAATTCAATCGTTGGTTCGTCCTGTAACAACGCTGAAACTGGTGGACTAGCTCCGACAATATCGCCAGCATGTACGAGAAGTGTATTAGGATTTTGCTTTTTACGTTCTTTTAAATAAGTAGCTAAGTAATCAGCACCACCAGCTTCTTTGTTATTAATTTTTTTAATAGTATCTAGTTGTCCATGGAAATCATTAATACCAAGCATTTGTACGTCTATGTAGCGGTTTTGTTCAGCTGGAGTCTGAGATGGGGGAGCGGCAAATACGCTTGAAAAAGTAATGGTACTTAAAACGGCAACAGTAGGAATAATTTTCTTCCACATAATATAATTCTCCTTTTTTTATAATCTGACATCATGCGACATAATTTTAATAGATTCATAGGATTATATCTATATAAAAATTTAGTTTTTTCGAAAAATTAACATATTTACAAAAGTGAATAATAGAGTAACGCTCCTTTTTTGTTGTCGATTTCATGGTGTATCTACTATAATGGAGAAAAAAGTAAAAGGTGAGCAACATGAAGAAAAAGAAACAAAGACAAATGCAAAGACAATCGCAAGTGAATCAACCAAAGAAAGAATCTCTTACATTAGGTGATCAATTAAACGATTCACTCATGCAGCAATTAAAAAATAAGAAGAAAGAATTGCAAGTGAGAGAAGAGAAAAAAGAGGCAGCAGAATTGGAAAGAAAGCGTCAAGAACAAAAAGAACGTGAAAAGAATAAATCATTTGAAGAACTGTTAAGTGAAAGTAACCTTACTTGGAAAGACTTTAAATAATAACGAAAATGATCAGTGAAATAACGCTGATCATTTTTTTGACGAGCTTGTAAGAAAAGGGGAGTTAGAATGAGAAAAATTGTAGTTGTTCCGCATGAAAATCATTGGGGTGAAAAATTTCAAATAGAGGCTGAAAGATTAAAAGCAGCGATGCCAGAAACGGTGAAAATGCATCATATTGGAAGTACGTCAGTGCCGGGACTGGCAGCTAAACCGATTATAGATATGATTATGGAAGTAGAGAGTATCGACAGAGTAGATCATTGGAATGAATATTTTGAAAAGCTTGGTTACATAGCAAAAGGGGAGAATGGTATTTCAAGCCGCCGCTATTTCATTCATGGAACGGAGGAAAAACGCTCGTATCACTTACACGTGTTTGAAAAAGGAAATCCTGAGATAGTAAGGCATTTAGCATTTCGTGATTATATGATGGCTCATTGTGAAGAAGCTGAGGCATATGCAACTTTAAAGAAAGAATTAGCTGAAAAGTATACATATGATGGTGCGTTATATTCGGAAGGGAAAACTGAGTTCGTACGTAATGTTGATAAAAAAGCGAAGAAATGGATAGAAAATAATGTGAATGAATGAGTTCGCATTATTTTTGAATGTGTATAAATTTATTATGTAAACTGTACATATGTTTTGACTTTTTTGTTGAATCTTGTTCAAATAAAGTGGTGGCTTATAAAAAAATGTAATAATGAAAGGGAGACGACTGTGCACATTCCAACAACTACACTTCATAATGGCGTAAAAATGCCGATGATTGGTTTAGGCGTTTATAAAGCGAAAGAAGGCGACGAAGTAAAACAAGCAGTAAAAACAGCGTTAGAAGTTGGATACCGTTCGATTGATACAGCAACTGTATATGAAAATGAAAGCGGTGTCGGAGAAGCGGTTCGTGAATCAGGGATTCCGAGAGAAGACATCTTTATTACAACAAAAGTTTGGAATGACGATCAAGGATACGAGGAAACACTTGAGGCGTTTGAGAAAAGCTTAAAAAAATTACAAATGGACTATGTAGATTTGTATTTAATACATTGGCCAATAAGAGGGAAGTATGTTGATACGTACAGAGCGTTAGAAAAACTGTATGAAGAAGGTAAAGTGCGCGCGATTGGCGTTTCTAATTTCCATAAACATCATTTAGAACTGCTATTACCAAATTGCAAAGTAAAACCGATGGTAAATCAAGTGGAACTTCATCCGATGTTAACACAATTTGAATTGCGTAATTTCTGTCAAGGTGAGCAAATTCAAATGGAAGCTTGGAGTCCATTAATGCGGGGCGGGGAAGTATTTGAGCACCCGATTATTCAGGCTATTGCTACGAAATATGAAAAAACACCTGCGCAAGTTATATTAAGATGGGATATTCAAAGCGGGGTTGTGACGATTCCTAAATCTGTTACACCATCTCGCATTCAGGAGAACTTTTCTATCTTTGATTTTTCACTAACGGAAGAAGAAATGACTCAAATTAATACGTTAAATCGTAATTTACATGTAGGAACGAATCCTGATAAATATGATACGTTATAAAAAGACGCTACCAGTATGGTAGCGTCTTTTTAACGGTGTAATGCGTACGTATCACATTTCGCAATTTGCTGAAGTTGTGTATATTTTGCTGTTGTTAACTGTGTTTGTTTACTAGCTTGTACATTTTCTCGTAATTGCCCAATAGAGCTTGCACCAGGTATAACAGCTGCAACAGTTTCGTTATGTAAGCAATATTGAATAGCTGTTCCAGTTAAGGAGTTTTCTCCAATTATTTCTTTTACATTCGCAAGCGTCGCATATAATTCATCGTAAGAATAAGAAAGATAATCTTTTTCTTTTACTCTTTCTATTTTTCTTGCATTATTGTCAGTTAAAATTCCTTTCGCAAGTGGTCCGCGAGCAATGACGCTAATTTGATGTTCATTAAGAAGTGGGAACCATTCTTCAGGACGACGATTCAAAAGGCTATATTCCATTAGAACACTAACGATATTTGAACGCTGTGCATATTCACGGATGACATTTGGACGTATAGAAGAAATACCGTAATGGCGAATGATGCCTTCTTTTTTTAATTCTTCAAAGGCTTCAATTACTTCATCTATAGGATCTTCAATCGTCCCGCCGTGAAGTTGATAAAGATCAATATAATCAGTTTGAAGTCTACGTAAACTTTCTTTCACTTCAGCCTTTATGTAATTTTTAGAAGGATCCCAAGACCAGCCGTTTTTTTCTTCTGTCCATCGATTTCCAACCTTCGTTGTAAGAACAATTTGGTCTCGTTTTCCTTTTAAGGCTTTTCCAACAAATTCTTCGTTTAATCCATAATCATATAAATCTGCTGTATCAAAAAAATTGATTCCTAAATCGATTGCTTCATCGATAATACGCAGGGCTTCTGTTTCAGATGTACCGAGGGACATACAGCCAAGTCCCATTTCTGTCACAAATAAATCTGAGTTTCCTAATTGACGTTTTTTCATAGTTCAACCTCCTTACCTTTATTGTACGAAAGGGAAAAGAGGTTGACAAACGTTTACTTTTTAGTTGCTGTAATCCACTCTTGTACAGTTGTATACTCTTTGCTGTATTGTTTTAGCTTATGGCGAATTTGCCATGCTTTTCCGACTAAAGTGACGCGATTTGGTAAAATATAAACTTTCATTTCTATCACGCTCCTTTCAATGTGGTAAAATGTATGAGGAAAGAATAGGAAATAGAACAGGGAGATGAAGTAGTATGAGTAATCTTGCAGAGAGAACAGTAAAAACTGAGCCGATTTTTGATGGTAGAGTTATAAAAGTTCGTGTTGATGATGTAGTATTACCAAATGGAGCAATAAGTAAACGTGAAATTGTAAATCACCCTGGTGCAGTTGCTATTATTGCTATTACTGATGAGGGGAAAATTGTGCTTGTTGAGCAGTATCGTAAAGCGCTTGAAAAGGCGATTATAGAAATTCCGGCCGGCAAGTTAGAACCAGGTGAAAAACCTGAGGTGACAGCAGTTCGTGAATTAGAAGAGGAAACAGGTTATGTATGTGAAAATATGGAGCTTATTACTTCTTTCTATACATCTCCAGGATTTGCAGATGAAATTTTATATGTATATAAAGCGACAGGTTTGACGAAAAAAGAAAATAAAGCTGCGTTAGATGAAGATGAATTTGTGGAATTGATGGAAGTATCATTAGAAGAAGCGATTACTCTTATGAAAAACCTTCGTATTCATGATGCGAAGACGATGTTTGCAGTACAATATTTACAACTACAAAAATAAACACTCGCCAAAGGCGAGTGTTTTTTAATTAATTTTTGCATATACGCGTGCATCACGTAAGCTACCATCTGGTGCTATGAAATCATTTTCCATTGTACCTTCTAGAATAAATTCTAAACGTTCTGCTAAGTTACATGCATTTGTATTTGTTGCATCAATACGAATTTCAATTCTTCGAGCGCTTAGCTTATCAAAGGCAAATTGAATGGCACCTTTCACAGCTTCGGTCATATAGCCTTGTTTTGTATAAGCGCTATGTAGCCAGAAGTGAAGTGAAAACTTTGGAATATCCCAGTTTTCAGGCTTGAGCGTTATAGCTCCGATGAACGTACCTGATACTTTATCGTATAAGTGAAAATCAAGTGTTTCACGAAGTAAAAACTGTCCGTGAGCGTTACGAACGATTTCTTCAGCACTTTCTTCTGTTTCAGCGTTAATTGGCATCCACGGTACTAAGTCTTCTAGAGAAGCTTGGATTGCTTCATACACTTCTGCACCATCACCTGGAAATGGCTTACGAACTTGTAAGCGTTCAGTTTGAAATAATGTTGGAAAATCTAATAATAATGGTTTCAAGAGAAATCCCTCCTATTCTCTACTTTTTAGTTTAGCAAAGTAGAGCGGAATTTCAATGTTAATTCGTCATACTTTTTTCTTTCTTTCATACATTTTTAGTAAGAGTGTGAACGGAGGGAAGAAAAATGTGGAGAAAAACTTGGCAAGACCGTGTAATGTCTCACATACAGGAAAACTCTTCATTATATATATTTAACGCTGTTTTGTTATTGATGGGAGTAATATTTGGAGCGATTCTTGTAAATAGTTTACAATTAAATCAAAAACAAGATTTATCATTTTATTTGCAACGTTTTTTTGGACAAGTTTCTAAAGGAGAATTTGCTATTGCAGGCGAAATGTTTCGAGAAAGTTACTTTTCACAATTAAAATACATTGGATTTATTTGGATTTTAGGGATTTCAATTATTGGATTGCCACTTATTTTTATTTTATTATTTGTAAAAGGAGTAGTTGTCGGATTTACAGTAGGTTTTTTAGTAAGTCAGCATGGATGGAATGGATTATTATTAGCATTTGTTTCTGTATTGCCACAAAATCTCATTATCATCCCAGTATTTCTCGTTATGACAACCATTGCCGCAAGTTTTTCTTTACGCATGATTAGGCATCAATTTATACGGAAAATAACTCAGCCACTATTACCATTATTAATTCGTTATACATGCTTCTTTCTTGTAATTGGAGCGGTGCTAGCTCTTGCTTCTAGTGTAGAGGCTTATGCATCACCAGTTTTAATGAAAGAAGTCGTTGAAGCTATTAATAAACAATAAATACTTTATGAGAATAATTATCAATTTGTTTTTATTGTTTTTCTTTTGACAGAAGCCCTTCTTCTGATATAATGGTGTAAGAGTGGCGAGGAGGGAGTAGTACCGAATGGAAGAAAGAATTGAACGAATTAAGAAGCAATTACATGCAGCGAGCTACAAGTTAACACCGCAACGTGAAGCAACAGTTCGTGTGCTGCTAGAAAATGAAGAAGATCATTTAAGCGCAGAAGATGTTTACCTCCTTGTAAAAGAAAAGTCGCCAGAGATCGGATTAGCAACCGTCTATCGAACTTTAGAACTATTATCTGAGTTAAAAGTTGTCGATAAGATTAACTTCGGAGACGGTGTTTCACGCTATGACTTACGCCAAGAAGGTGCGCAGCGTTTCCACCATCATTTGATTTGTACACAATGTGGTGCTGTACAAGAAATACAAGAAGATTTACTTGGTGAAGTGGAAAGGAAAGTAGAACATGACTGGAGCTTTAAGGTGAAGGATCATCGTTTAACATTCCATGGGATTTGTAAAAATTGTCAAGAAAATGAAACGGATGAAAAATAACCTTTTCCTATTTAACTAGGAAGAGGTTTTTTATTTGAATAAGGTATAAATTGGTGAAAGCTTGGCATATGTTGTAATAACTTATATTTTGGAGGAATTTACAATGCGCCGAGCTTTAAAATTAACTTTTGATGGGATAAAAGTATTTTTATTATTTACAAGTTGTACGATTTTGTTTTATTTCGCTATACTATGGATAAATGAAGAATATGAAAGCTATCATCGTTATGAAAAGCCAAAAGAAGAGACTGTAGAAAAAGTATCAGGGAATGAAGAGCCGGCAAAGGATGCTTTCGTAAATAGAATGATGTTTTTCTATGAAAATGGGGAGTAGTGTAGATTGGAAGATCAATTAAAAGATTTTATTCATTATATGGTTGTCGAAAAAGGGCTAGCGAAAAATACGGTAGTATCTTATGAACGTGATTTGAAAAGTTATGTAAAGTATTTGCAAAATGTAGAACAAGCGAAAAGCTTTCACGAAGTGACACGCTTGCACATTGTTAATTTTCTGCAGCACTTAAAAGAAAACGGAAAATCTTCGAAAACATTAGCACGTCATATTGCATCGATTCGTTCGTTTCACCAATTTTTACTTCGTGAACGAGCAGTAGAGCACGATCCATCCGTACATATTGAAACGCCGCAAGGTGAACGGAAATTACCGAAAGTATTGTCAGTTGATGAAGTAGAGGCGTTACTTCAGACACCAAAAATGACGAGCGCTTTTGGGGTTCGTGATAAAGCGATGCTAGAGTTATTGTATGCAACAGGACTTCGTGTTTCAGAATTAATTGCATTAAATTTAGAAGATGTGCATTTAACGATGGGATTTGTTCGATGCATAGGGAAAGGGAATAAAGAAAGAATTATTCCACTAGGAAGTTTAGCGACGGAAGCGATTCAAAAGTATATTGAAAAGGGAAGAAGAGAATTGATGGGGAAAAAAGTAGTAGATGCACTCTTTTTAAACCATCATGGAAATCGATTATCAAGACAAGGATTTTGGAAAATTTTAAAACGATTAGCAAAAGAAGCAAATATTGAAAAAGAGCTTACACCTCATACGTTGCGTCATTCTTTTGCTACGCATTTATTAGAAAATGGAGCAGACTTACGTGCTGTGCAAGAAATGCTTGGACATGCAGATATTTCAACGACACAAATTTATACGCATGTTTCAAAAACTAGATTAAAAGATGTATATAAACAGTTTCATCCGAGAGCATAGATACTATGCTCTTTTTTCATAGATTCAAAAGGTTATAGCACTTCACAGAAACTTCACAAACATTTCGTACATTGTTTTCAGCAGAAGACTAGAATATTACAATGTTTTTCCTCTATACTAAATAAAGTATGAAGGAGGAAATGATGATGAAAAAACTTATTATGACTTTATTTATCGCGATGCTAGCATTGGCTGGCTGTAATACAAACAAAGAAGAACCGAAAAAAGAACAGAAACTAGAAGCTGTAAAAGTAGCAGTTCAAACAAATCCGAAAGAAATTAAACCTGGTGAAAAAACAGAAGTACAAGCACTTGTTACACAAGGAAAAGAAAAGGTAACAGATGCTGATGATGTAAAGTTTGAAATTTGGAAAGCTGGCGACGAAAAGCACGAGATGCTAGAAGGTAAGCATAAAGGAAAAGGTGTTTATGCTGTAGAGAAAACGTTCGAAACGGATGGAGTATACCACATTATTGCTCACACAAATGCACGTGAAATGCATGTTATGCCAGAAGTAAAAGTGGCTGTAGGAAATGCGAAAGTAGAAGATGCAAAAAAAGAAAATAGTGATCACGGTGCAGGACATGGCGATCATAAAAGCGATACAATGATTCACCTTATGGCTGGTGACATAAAAGCAAATGCTGAATCAACAATGAAAGTTCATTTAAAACAAAAGGAAGAAGCATTAACTGGTGCTGAAGTACAACTTGAGATTTGGAAAGATGGTGTTGAAAAACACGAATTCATTCCAGCAAAAGAAGGAAATAAAGGGGAGTATGAAACGAAACATACTTTCAAAGAAAAGGGTTCTTACAAAGTGAAAGTTCATGTTAAAAAAGGCGAATTGCATGAACATAAAGAAGAAACGGTAGAAGTAAAATAAAAAAGGTAGCTCTTTAGAGCTACCTTTTTTATTTTTATCCTGCAAATGATCAGTGGGAAAGAACAAAACCGCCATTGATTAAAATTTCACTTTATATGAAGAAATAAATCATAAAATGATTAGCACTTCTGTGCATAATGGATTACAATAGAAGTGTGAAGAAAATGAGAAATTCTACGAAAATGTATTAAAAAGAAAGCGTAAACATGTTATGATATCAGTATCAGATGTCTGACATCTGACTTAGAAAAAACTAGAAATGTTTTTGAGTCGTTTCAAGGTAAACGAAATAGGTTAGAGAATGATTTAAAGAAGTACTGTTTGATAATGAGAACGAAAGATAATTCTTATGGAGAACAGTTTCACTTTATAGCGTTTTGAACATACTACAAGAAGTAGAACTGAACTTATAGGAGGTCGCAGTTATGAATAAATATAAACGTATATTCCTAGTCGTAATGGACTCTGTTGGAATCGGTGAAGCACCAGATGCTGAACAATTTGGTGATTTAGGATCTGACACAATTGGTCACATTGCTGAGCATATGAATGGGTTACAAATGCCTAACATGGTGAAATTAGGTCTTGGTAACATTCGTGAAATGAAAGGCATATCTAAAGTAGAAAAACCACTTGGATATTATACAAAAATGCAAGAGAAATCTACTGGTAAAGATACAATGACAGGTCACTGGGAAATTATGGGTCTTTACATTGATACACCATTCCAAGTGTTCCCAGAAGGATTCCCAAAAGAATTACTTGATGAATTAGAAGAAAAAACAGGCCGTAAAATTATCGGTAATAAACCAGCTTCTGGAACTGAAATTCTTGATGAACTTGGTCAAGAACAAATGGAAACAGGCTCTTTAATTGTTTACACTTCTGCCGATAGCGTATTACAAATCGCAGCACACGAAGAAGTAGTGCCGCTTGATGAGTTATATAAAATTTGTAAAATTGCACGTGAATTAACGTTAGATGAGAAGTACATGGTAGGCCGCGTTATCGCTCGTCCATTCGTTGGTGAGCCTGGAAACTTTACACGTACACCGAACCGTCATGACTATGCATTAAAACCATTCGGCCGTACAGTAATGAATGAATTAAAAGATAGTGATTATGATGTGATTGCTATCGGTAAAATCTCTGACATCTATGATGGTGAAGGGGTAACTGAATCACTTCGTACGAAGTCTAACATGGATGGAATGGATAAGCTTGTAGATACATTAAATATGGACTTTACAGGTCTTAGCTTCTTAAACTTAGTTGACTTTGATGCGCTATTTGGTCACCGTCGTGACCCACAAGGATACGGAGAAGCTCTGCAAGAATATGATGCACGTCTTCCAGAAGTATTCGAAAAACTAAAAGAAGATGATCTATTATTAATTACAGCAGACCACGGTAATGACCCAGTTCATCATGGTACTGATCATACACGTGAATATGTACCGTTATTAGCATATAGCCCAAGCATGAAAGAAGGCGGACAAGAATTACCACTTCGCCAAACATTTGCTGATATTGGTGCAACTGTAGCAGAAAACTTCGGTGTGAAAATGCCAGAATACGGAACAAGCTTCTTAAACGAGCTAAAGAAATAGGGGGATAAACAAATGAATCGTGAACTTATTATAAAATCAGCTTCATACTTAAAAGAGAAATTTCAAGAGACACCACAAGTAGGACTAATCCTTGGATCTGGACTAGGTGTATTAGCAGATGAAATTGAGAACGCAGTAACAGTACCTTACAGTGAAATCCCTGAATTCCCAGTTTCAACTGTAGAAGGCCATGCAGGTCAACTAGTATTCGGTACACTTCAAGGTGTAACAGTAGTAGCAATGCAAGGACGTTTCCACTTCTATGAAGGATACGATATGCAAAAAGTAACATTCCCAGTTCGTGTTATGAAAGAACTAGGTGTAGAAACAGTTGTTGTAACAAATGCAGCTGGTGGTGTAAATACATCATTCGAACCAGGCGATCTTATGTTAATTTCAGATCACATTAACTTCATGGGTACAAATCCATTAATCGGACCAAATGATTCTGAAATGGGTGTACGTTTCCCTGATATGTCTACATCATATACAGTAGAGCTTCGCGAAATGGCAAAACAAGTTGCAGCAGACTTAAATATTAAAGTACAAGAAGGTGTATACGTTGGAATGACAGGTCCTGTATATGAAACACCTGCTGAAATTCGTATGCTTCGTACACTTGGTGGAGATGCAGTTGGTATGTCAACAGTACCTGAAGTAATTGTAGCGCGTCACGCTGGTATGAAAGTACTTGGTATTTCTTGTATTTCAAATATGGCAGCTGGTATTTTAGATCAGCCACTTCACCACGATGAAGTAATCGAAACGACAGAACGTGTTAAAGCTAACTTCTTAGCATTAGTAAAAGCAATCGTAAAACAAATGAAGGGGTGACCTCACAATGAGAATGGTGGACCTAATTGCAAAAAAACGTGACGGACATGCATTAACGACAGAAGAAATTAACTTTATTGTTGAAGGATATACAAATGGTGATATTCCTGATTATCAAGTAAGCTCACTTGCAATGGCAATTTTCTTCCAAGATATGAACGATCAAGAACGTGCTGATTTAACGATGGCAATGGTAAATAGCGGTGATACAATCGACTTATCAGCTATTGAAGGAGTAAAAGTAGATAAGCACTCCACAGGTGGTGTTGGTGATACAACAACACTTGTATTAGGTCCATTAGTAGCCGCTTTAGGTGTACCGGTTGCAAAAATGTCTGGACGTGGTCTAGGACATACTGGTGGTACAATTGATAAATTAGAAGCAGTTCCAGGATTCCATGTTGAAATCGAAAATGATGAATTCATGCGTCTTGTAAATGAAAACAAAATCGCAGTTATTGGTCAAAGTGGAAACTTAACACCTGCGGATAAAAAATTGTATGCACTTCGTGATGTAACGGCAACAGTAAACTCAATTCCGCTTATTGCAAGCTCAATTATGAGTAAAAAAATTGCTGCTGGTGCAGATGCAATTGTTCTTGATGTAAAAACTGGAGCAGGTGCATTTATGAAAACAGATGAAGATGCAAAACGTTTAGCAGAAGCAATGGTACGCATTGGGAATAACGTTGGTCGTAATACAATGGCTGTTATTTCGGATATGAGTCAACCACTTGGTGAGGCGATTGGTAACGCACTTGAAGTACAAGAAGCAATTGATACATTACAAGGTAAAGGACCGAAAGATTTAGAAGAGTTATGTTTAACACTTGGAAGTCAAATGGTATACCTTGCTGGACAAGCTTCATCTTTAGAAGATGCACGTGAGAAATTAATTGAAGTAATGAACAACGGTAAAGCGCTAGAATCATTTAAAACGTTCTTATCAGCGCAAGGCGGAGATGCATCTGTTGTTGATGATCCTTCTAAATTACCACAAGCACAGTTTAAAGTTGAAGTGGAAGCGAAGGAAGACGGTTATGTATCAGAAATCGTTGCAGATGAAATTGGAACAGCAGCAATGCTTTTAGGAGCAGGACGTGCGACGAAGGAATCTGAAATTGATTTAGCAGTTGGCTTAATGCTTCGTAAAAAAGTAGGGGACAGCGTGAAAAAAGGTGAATCTCTTGTTACCATTTACGCAAACCGTGAAAATGTAGAAGACGTAAAAGCAAAAATTTATGAGAACATGAAGATCTCTAAAGAGCATGTAGATGCACCAACATTAGTGCACGGCATCGTTACTGAATAATAAAGAAGCGCCAGGGAGTATTTCTCCTTGGCTTTTTTTACTATTTTTTGTTTATAATAATAATGGGTGAAAATATGATTAGAATTTGTGCAATAACAAAAACAGATGAAGTATTATATGATGTTTCGCTAGAAGAAACAAAGAAAGACCATATTGTATGGTATTGGCTAGATTTATATAAGCCAACGAAAGAAGAGTATACATACATTTTGCAAGATCATTTTAAGTTCCATCCCCTTGCAATTGAAGACTGTATAGAATATGTACAGAGGCCAAAAGTTGATTTTTATGATGGATATAACTTTTTAGTTCTTCATGCATTTGGTGAGGATGGACTAGAACCGCACGAGATCGACTTATTTATTAGTGATCGTTATATTGTTTCTTTCCATTTTTCTCATAATAATGCAATTGAAAGAGTATGGAAAACACTTGGAGAAAAGAAGCGTATTAAAAATAGTCCCCTGCACGTAGCACATACAATTATCGACCAAATTGTAGATGACTATTTTGCGCCTGTATATTACATTGAGGATCACCTAAATGCAATTGATGATAATTTAACGGGTGAGACAGCAGGTAGTGTACTAGAAGAAGTATTTGATATACGTGCAGATTTATCGAAGCTAAGGCGTACAATCATTCCGATGCGTGATTTATTGTATCGTATTTTAAATTCGACTCGTTTTTACGGTATAAGTGATCATGAAATTTACTTTAAAGATATACATGACCATTTGCTTAAATTGACAGAAATGATTGAGGCAAGCCGAGAATTAACGGCAGATATTCGAGATAGTTATTTTTCATTAAACTCACATCATATGAATAACATTATGAAAACATTAACTGTGTTCTCGACTATTTTCATGCCATTAACATTTATTGCGGGAGTATACGGAATGAACTTTACGCATATGCCAGAGCTTGGTGGACAATATAGTTATTTTATTTGTTTACTTATTATGGCGCTAATTGGCGGCGGCATGATGGCTTGGTTTTATAAAAAAGGATGGTTTAAATAAAAAACACCGAGGGGAAATTCCTCGGTGTTTTTACTTAACCGATAGCATGTAATACGAACATGGCTAAGAATAAGCATGTAATGATATACATAGACGGTGCGACTTCTTTACGCTTTCCAAGAGCAACTTTTAAGATAGGATAAGCAATAAATCCGAACGCAATGCCATCAGCGATACTATATGTGAGCGGGATCATGACGATAATTAAGAACGCTGGAAATCCTTCTGAAAAATCGTTCAAAGGAATTTGCTGAATGCTTGTAATCATCAGGCCGCCAATAATAATTAAGATTGGTGCAATGGCACTATCAGGAATTAGTTTGACAAACGGAAGTGCAAACAGTGACGCGAAGAATAACAACCCTGTAACGATAGACGTCAGACCTGTCTTTCCACCTGCAGTAATACCTGCGGCACTCTCTACTGTTGATACGGTAGGGCTTGTGCCAAATAGACCACATGTCATTGCTGAAATTGCATTGGCTTGGTAAGCACGTGGGAATTTACGGTCATCTTCTAATAAACCGTGCAGAAGTCCCATGTTCTCAAAAATAAGCACCATGCTTAAGGAGAATGTTGCAATCCAAAATGGTAAGGAAGAAAGTTTGCCAAATGACATAGCCCCAAACACATCGCCGTAATTAGCGAATGAGAATGAACTATTTCCGATTTGACTTGTATCAACAAGGCCAAATAGCCATGCAATACCAGTTCCTATTGCAATCGTCCATAAAAAGTTTCCACGTACGTTACGAATAAATAATACGAGTGCAACGATAAGAGTAAGCACAGTCGCAAGAACGACAGGGTTACTTAATTTACCCATTGCAACAGCAGTATTTGGATTCGAAACGACTAAACCACCTTTTTGCAATCCGATAAATGCTAAAAATAATCCGATGCCGACAGTGATAGCTTCCTTTAGTGACTTTGGAATCGATACTGAAAGCACGCGAGCGATTGGTGTAAACGCAGCAATTGCAAAAATAATACCAGAGATGAAGACAGCTGCTAATGCTTCCTGCCAAGTTAATCCGAGCGTATGCACAGCAGTGTACGTGAAGAATGCATTTACACCCATACCAGGGACAAGAATAGCAGGTGCATTTGCCCAAAATGCCATGAGCAGACATCCGACAAATGAACTGAAAACAGTTGCTAAAATTCCAGCTTCAAGAGGAATGCCAGCATCGGATAAAATGGATGCATTTACAATCATAATATATACGATCGTAAAAAATGACGTAACTCCAGCTAAAACTTCTTGTTTTGGTGATGTTTCGTGTAAACCTAATTTAAATGTTCTTTCAAGTATTCCTTTCATGTTAAACCTTCTTTTTCATATCCCTCTCCCACCCGTGATATCTCTTTTGTAAGAGCTCACCGTCCTTTATTATATCAGAACATCATGTTTTTACAACAAGGAAAATGATAACGTTTACTTATAAATGAAATTATTTATAAATACGTAAAAATCGCTCGTATTGTCGAAATGATCTCTAATTCTCCCGATTGAATGGGAGGAGCTGCTTGTGCATGTAAAGCAGCATAGGATGCAACTTCTCGTGGTAATTGAGCAGATTCTTCAACGAATGAGAGTGGAACAGGATTAATGTTTAAATTGTATGTACTCGCAATAGCACGAGCTTTTTCTACCGCTTGTTGCAGAGCTTGAATGAGAGCTTGCTCATAATATTTATTTGGGTGAGATATTCTAAAACGTAATCCTTTTGCTACGTTTGCTCCATTTGAAACGGCTATATCATATACTTCCCCTGCTTTTTGTACATTTAAAACGGTAATTTCATACAAATGTTCCACGCGGTATCCTTGTAGTAACGCTTTATCATTTACATACTCGTATTGAGGAGTAATCGTATAAGAAATCGTTTCTATATCTTTATCAGCAATACCAAGTTGTTTAAGTGCATCCAGCAATTGTTTTGATTGCACTGCATTTTCTTCTTGCGCTTGTTTCACATTTTTACTATCAGTTCGAATGCCAAGTGTTAGTATAACAACATTGGGTTTCGCTTTGACAACACCTTCACCTTGTACAGTAATAGTCGCTTCTTTACCAGTATTAGCTGTACGTACATTGTGTAAATAAGGATTCATTCCACCCTGCATTTTCCATCACCATCCTTTTTATATGTATATGTGTGAACAAAAAAGAAATTTATATGAAAAAAGTTACATAAATGAGAATGTTGAGGGAAGAAAGCATATACAACATAGGTATTTATAGATTATAATATGTGTAAATATGATAAAAAAGGGACGAGGCTAGTGAACGAAAAAAGAGAAACACTGATTTTAGAGTTATCCGGATCATTTCGAAAGATGATACGTTTATTACAAAATGATATTAATACACGTTTTGCAGAACATATGCCATATAATGAATTTTCTGTATTACGCGCGTTATTTTTAAACAGTCCACAGATGGCTTCGCAAATTGCGAGTGAAGTAAACGTAACCTCCAGTCATATTACAGCTGTTACAGATCGTCTCGTACGAAAAGGATTAGTAGAAAGAAAACGTTCTAATTCAGATCGTCGTATTGTGTACTTAGAAATTACAGAGCACGGAAGAGAAGTAACTGAAAAACTAGAAGCTGTACGAAAAGAATATTATAAAGAGAGATTTAAAGGTTGGAGCGACCAAGAAATAGAAATGGTATTAGAGCTATTTGGCCGCGTATTATAATAAATGAGGATAGGAAGCGAAAGCATTCCTATCCTTTTTCTTTTGAATAAAAATATTTTGAAACTCCGATACTTTAATTAAAAAGAATCGGAGTGAAAAATTATGAAACGTGTTTGTACGCTTTTCATTATGATTGGAAGTTTTTTCTGCTTTCATCAATTCGCAGACGCCGCAACACCTCTCCAAGTCGTTCAGAAAGAATTACAACATATTTCAAATAAGCAACCTGTTTTATATTCAAAACTATGGATTCGCTCTATGCAAAATGCTATTTTATTTCATCACAGTGATAACATTCGGCATGAAGATACGATAAGCAATGTAACAAAGTCTTCTCTTGTAAAAGTAAAACAACTTCCACTTCAGAAAGCATCGCAGTACATCCCTAGATTATCACAATATATTTCTAAGTTTGAGGCTGAAAATGTGCAGGTGTATTATGTGGCGGCCCGTTATGAAGTGAAAAAAGAGAACCCGTACCAATTAAATGGAATGAATTATTTTATGCAAGTGTTTATTCAACAAGGGGGAGAATGGAGAATTGCTGAAAGCATAGTTGCTCCAACCGATCAAATCGTGGCAAATGGTGATGGGTTTGGAACGAAGCAAGAAAAAGAATATGGGAAAAGAAGAGAGAATGTAAAATAACCTCCTCATCAAGAGGAGGTTATTTCATTTGAAATTCCAAGAGACTTTCCATTTTAATATTTTAGGTAGGAAGAAATACGTAATGAAACTAGTCACTAAAAATCCGATGTAAAAGCTGGACAATGAGTGCGCTCGACTTAGTATTAAACCTCCAACGATCCCACCAAAGAAAATCGCACAAGCTAAAACTACTTTTTGTAGTTTTGGATATAATAAGTAGTTACCATTTCGCTCATTGACTGAACGGGCATATAAATATATACCGAGTGGTAATAAAATAATGATATGTGCGATAGGGCCAAGCAATGTTTTTGTCGGGGGAATTTTTGTAAAGTTTGGTTCGGTATGACGTACTCCATTTTGATCAGTATAAGCGCTTTGTGGATCATAATTAAAGTAAATATTAAAATCTTCTGCTGGACTAGAAATACGTATGTTTTCCATAACATCATGTATAATGCCATTGTTCTCATGAAAGTCGGCATTCGAGTGAACAGCAATGACGCCTGAAATAAGTGCTGGAAGTAATAATGGAAACATGAATAGAGCGGCAGTGAGAACTCCTTGCGATATAACATTTCCAGCGATTGTTCCTATACATAAGGCAAGTGTATAAATAGCAATTAATACAATTAACATGTATATAAAGTAACTATGAAAGGGGGAGAATACTTGATATTTATTATGAAAAGTCAACTTTTTCATAATAGCAAATAGTCCCCAGTTTAAAACGACAACGGCGGCGATATTACAGATTCCAAATAACCATTTTGTTATATAAAGATGTGAACGTTTGAAGGGCATAGACCATAACAAGTCGCTAGCGTTATTTTGTCTTTCCCATCCAATTAACGTACAAGCTAGAACGATTAGCAAACTACCTAACAGCATGATAGAATCTAGAAGTGTTAAATCAAAACTGTAATGATATATAGCTTTCCATTTTTTGTTCATATTTAGAAAATATTGCTGTTGAATAGAAGTCATATAGTATTTATATGACAAAGTATAGAAGCTGACGAGCCAAAATAACCATACAACATATTTACTTTGTTGATATGTTCTTAGCCATAGTGCTTTTTGAAACATAGGATCTCTCCTTTAAAAAACTTTATAATTTGTTAGGCGTGATAATACAACATAAGTAATGATTCCAGCGAGAAACAAACTGATATAGTAGTTAGGTAAGAAAAAAAATTGATTGATTTTATAGCCACCTAGTAATGCAAAGTAAATGGTTGTCCCCCATATCCATATTTTTAAATGTTTTTGGAAAATAAATATCTTTTGACTGTTTTCATTTGGCGATCGTCTATATAAATATGTTCCAAGTAGTAAGTAAACTATTGTATAAAAAATAGGGACTAACATTGATTTTGTTGAATAATACGTATGAGATGCTGGATCTCTTAAAGTAGTTGAGTCATTTTCTTTTTTACGTGATTCAGGATTATAATGGTAATAAATCGTGAAGTTATATATTGGTGCAACTATATTTGTTTTTTTATTGATTTCATAAAGTTGTTCATGTAGCTTATAATTTTTAGAATCGGTATATTCTAAATGATTTATCGTAAAAGTGTAAACTAGTGGGATAAATGTAAGCCCCATTAGTAGCCATGGAATGCAAAAAATGACCTGAGAAACAATGCTTCCAGTAAAAGTACCGATGCAAAGTGCAGCTGTATATACTGCAACATAAGAAACAATTGCATAAAGAAAGTATCGATGAAATGGACTAAATGATTGATAATCAAAATGAATGGTTGTTCTATAAATAACATACATAAGAATCCAATTTATAAGTAACGAGCTTACAATACAAAAGGAACCAAAAGCCCATTTAGATAAGAAAACATCTTTTCTTTTAAATGGCATTGTCATAAGTAGCGTATTAGATTGGTTACTACGTTCCCACCCTATCAATAAGCAGGCTAAAGCAATGATAAGAACAGTTAACCAAAAACTATTACCTTCCCCTTGCGAAAAGGTATAAAAATAATAATACTGTTTCCCCTTTTCTTGTAATTCGTAATACGCATCAAGTTGTCTCTGCGCACTTCTATAGTATCCAAAAGATAATAAGTAAAGCGAACTAAAGAAGAATAGTAACACAGCATATTTCCCACGCTTCCAATTCCACATCCACAACGCTTTATGAAACATACCCATCCTCCTCCAGTGTCGTAACGAAGACATCTTCAAGTGACATTGTTAATTCTTCAATGAGTATAGGTTGTTCTTTATAAAACTTCTCCAGTGTTGTAGCTACATATCCCTCAATTAAGATTGTATATACTTTTCCTGTTTGATTTAATATTTTAATATTGCTTAAGTTTTCTAGTTTTTGAGGTAGTGATCGTTCGTAAGCAACTTGTATTTTAGCAAATCGTGATTTGGCATCGTCTAGTGATGTAATAGACGAGATAGTATGGCCTTTTAATATAATGATTGTATCTGCAATTTGTTCCACTTCATCTAAATGGTGAGTTGAGATAAAAATGGTAATCTCTTTATCTGCAACTTCTCCAACGAGAAATTGGAGGATCTGCCGTTTCACGATAGGATCAAGCCCATTTGTCGGTTCATCTAAAATGATATATTCGGCCTTTGTAGAAACGGCTAAAATGATCGCAAGCAGTGCTTTCATTCCTTTTGAGTAACTACGAATTCGTTTGTTTGGTAAGTTAAAGTGTTCTAACAGTTCATAGAAATACTGTTCATCAAATGCTGTATAAACGGCTTTATAAAACTTTACAATTTCTTTTACCGTATAGCCGTTCAGTATGTTAGTAGAATCCGGAACATATACGATTTTTTGCTTTATTTCAGGACACTGATGAATGTTTGTATCTTCATATGTAACAGTCCCTGCATCAGGGTCTAAAATACCGACCATCGTTCGTAATAAAGTTGTTTTCCCCGCACCGTTTCTTCCTAGTAACCCGATGATACTTCCTCTATGTAATGTGAAAGAAACATCGTCTAAAATTGTTTGATTATCAATTGTCTTTTTCAAGCTTGTCACTTTCAGCATCCGCATTTCCTCCAATCTCTTTATAGTATGAATCTATCCAATCATGAATTTTATCTTTCGTAACACCAAGATAAGAGGCTTCTAATAGTAATTGATGAAATTGCTTTTCAACCATAGCGATTTTCCTTTCGTCTAATGTTGGGGTAATCGATTGGGATACAAATGTTCCTTTTCCTCGTAATGTTTCAATAATCCCTTGTCGCTCTAACTCTTGATACGCTTTACTCACTGTATTTGGATTGATAACGAGTAAAGAAGCGAGTTCGCGTACAGAAGGTAGTTTGTCACTTGGAGCTAACATGTTCTTTAATACGAGTTCTTTTATATTTTGAACAATTTGTTCCCATATCGGAGTGTTGCTTCTTGGATCAAGTTGAATATGCAAGAGCAATGTCTCCTTTCTGACTTGTATTAAGTGTACTACTGTGTGTAATACACTTAATACAATAAAGGTGATGAATGTGTTTGTCAACTGAAAATGTTAGAAAAATATGGTATTAAAAAACAGTAAATTGGAAAAAATAGGTTTGATATAGAATGGAGGGTTAGTCATGAAGCGAGTTTTTGGAATACTTGTTTGTTTCATGTTATTGCTTTCTGGTACTTCAGTTAGTTTCGCACAATCTGAGAAGACGAAGCAGGAGAAAACAGAAGAAACAACGCCGAAGTTAGCGGAACAAGCGTCATCAGCAATTGTAATTGAACAAGATACAGGTAAAGTTTTGTTTGATAAAAATCCAAATGAGAAGTTACCACCTGCTAGTATGACGAAGATTATGACAATGCTATTAATTATGGAACAAGTTGAAAAAGGAAAATTAAAACTGACCGATAAAGTTAGAGCAAGTGAGCATGCAGCTTCAATGGGTGGATCACAAATCTTTTTAGAGCCTGGAGAAGAGATGACCGTAAATGAAATGCTAAAGGGTATTGCTATTGCATCTGGAAATGATGCATCTGTTGCTGTAGCGGAGCATATCGCTGGTTCAGAAGAAGGGTTTGTAAATATGATGAACAAAAAAGCGAAAGATTTAGGACTGAAAAATACTCATTTTCAAAATCCGACAGGTCTGCCGGCTAAAGACCATTATTCTACAGCAAATGATATGGCTATAATGGCGAAAGAGTTGATGAAATATCCACTTATTCGTAAATACACAGGAAAATATGAAGACTATTTACGTGAAGATACGGATAAGAAGTTTTGGCTCGTGAATACGAATAAGTTAGTACGTTTTTATCCTGGAGTAGATGGTGTAAAAACGGGCTTTACGACAGAAGCAAAATATTGTTTAACAGCATCGGCTGAAAAGAATGGGATGCGTGTTATTTCAGTTGTTATGGGAGCGCCTACATCGAAAGAACGGAACAATCAAGTAACGAAGCTTCTTGACTACGCATTTGGTCAATATATGACAAAGAAATTGTATACACGAGGCGAAAAGATTAAGACTGTCCAAGTAGGAAAAGGGAAAAAAGAAAAAGTAGATTTAGTAGCCTCCGACAATGTATCTCTTCTTATGAAGAAGGGCGAAAATATGGACAAGGTAAAGCAAGAAGTAATTGCTGAAAAGAAAGTGAAAGCGCCGATTAAAAAGGGCGATGCACTTGGTACACTTGTTATTAAGAAAGATAAAGATGTTTTATTAAAACAAACAATTGTAGCAAAAGAAGATGTTGCTGCAGCGAGCTGGTGGGAGTTATTTAAAAGAAGTTTTGGGATGTTTTCAACATCAAAATAGCGGCAAACATTTTGCCGCTTTTCTATTCGTATGTAAGTAAATAATTGCTGAATGGTTTCACTTTATGGCGAAATAGTTCTTCTTTTGTCAGTAGGAAGGATTCTTATGTTGTATCACGAAAATCTTTATGTATGTAAATCAGTAAAGTTTGAGCATAAGGAGGAAATCGTGTGAGTCTTTCCATGCAATTAGAAGTAAAACGTGACGTCCTATGTGTGAGGCTAGCGGGTGAATTAGATCATCATACTGCCGAAGAGTTGCGAACGAAAGTAACAGATATGATTGAGACACATGGTGTTCATCATATTGTTTTGAGCCTAGAGAACTTATCGTTTATGGATAGTTCTGGTTTAGGTGTTATATTAGGCCGATATAAGCATGTAAAGGGATTAGGTGGAGAAATGGTTGTTTGTGCAATTTCACCGCCTGTTAAGCGTTTATTTGAAATGTCGGGCTTATTTAAAATTGTTCGCTTAGAAGAAAGTGAAGCGCATGCGCTCGCGACGTTGGGGGTGGCATAAATGAGAAATGAAATGAACCTTCAATTTTCAGCGTTAAGTCAAAATGAATCGTTCGCTCGCGTTACAGTAGCTGCTTTCATTGCGCAACTAGATCCTACGATGGAAGAACTTACAGAGATTAAAACAGTTGTGTCAGAAGCGGTTACGAATGCAATTATTCATGGGTATGAAGGAAATGCAGAAGGTGTTGTTTATATTTCTGTAATTTTGGAAGAAGCAATGGTGAAACTCACGATTCGAGATGAAGGGATTGGCATCTTTAATTTAGATGAAGCGAGACAACCCCTTTTTACAACTAAACCTGAATTAGAGCGTTCCGGAATGGGATTTACTATCATGGAAAATTTTATGGATGAAGTAGAAGTTATTTCAAACGAATCTTTCGGGACAACAATCCATTTGACAAAATACTTATCAAATAGTAACGCTCTATGCAATTAAGGAGAATAGCCTATGGACATAGAGGTCAAAAATGAGAAGAAGAAACCTCAGTTAAAGGACCACGAGCTAAAAGCGTTAATTCAACAAAGTCAAGATGGAGATCAACAAGCGAGAGATACAATCGTTCAAAGTAATATGCGTCTCGTATGGTCGGTTGTGCAGCGTTTTCTTAATCGAGGATACGAACCAGACGATTTATTTCAAATTGGATGTATTGGGCTCTTAAAATCGGTAGATAAATTTGATTTATCTTTCGACGTGAAATTTTCAACATATGCAGTTCCCATGATTATTGGAGAAATACAACGATTTTTACGTGATGATGGATCAGTGAAAGTAAGTAGATCTTTAAAAGAAACAGGAAATAAAATTCGAAAGATGAGAGACGAGCTTTCGAAAGAATTCGGAAGGGCCCCAACGATTAATGAAGTAGCCGAAGCGTTAGAACTAACGCCAGAGGAAGTGGTTCTGGCGCAAGAAGCGAGTCGTGCCCCTTCATCTATACATGAAACGGTGTATGAGAACGACGGGGATCCAATTACTATTTTAGATCAAATTGCAGATCAATCTGAAACGAAATGGTTTGATAAAATTGCTTTAAAAGAGGCAATTAGAGAATTAGATGAGCGAGAACGTTTAATCGTATATCTACGCTACTATAAAGACCAAACCCAATCGGAAGTAGCGGAGCGAATAGGCATTTCGCAAGTACAAGTTTCAAGACTTGAAAAGAAAATATTAAAACAGATGAAAGATCGAATAGATGAATAGCTATTCGATCTTTTTTTATGCCTTTAATAGGAGGAGATTGTAAACTTTCGTAAAAATTAACAGAATTTATTGATAATTTAGTAAATTTAAAATATAATCCAATTATGAACTTGTCACAAAGGGGGAAGGAAATATGGAAACGAGGCAACAATGGGGAACGAGGGCCGGATTTATTTTCGCAGCGGTCGGCTCTGCCGTTGGATTAGGAAACATATGGCGTTTTCCTTATACAGCGTATGAAAATGGGGGAGGCGCATTCTTTTTACCGTACTTATTCGCATTATTAACGACTGGTATTTCATTATTAGCGTTTGAATTTGCTCTTGGGCATCGTCACCGTGGTTCCGCGCCACTTACGTTCTTCCGTATTCATCCGCGTGCTGAATTCATCGGATGGTGGCAAATGTGCGTAACATTTATCGTTTCAACATATTATGCAGTAATTATTGCTTGGTCTATTTCATATACGTACTTTGCAATTACTGGAGCATGGGGGAAAGACACGCAATCATTTTTATTTAAAGAGTATTTACAGGTTGCAGATAAGCCAGGACAATTTGGGGGACTTGTACCAGAAGTGTTAATTCCGTTAGCTCTCGTTTGGATTATTGTGCTTGGTGTTGCATTCAAAGGAGTTAAAAAAGGAATCGAAGTTGTTAACCGTATTTTCATCCCTTTATTAGTTGTTATGTTCCTTATTATCGTAGTTCGTGCAGTGACGATGGAAGGTGCGATGCAAGGGTTAGATGCATTCTTTAAACCGGATTGGAGTCGTATTTTTGATGGGAAAGTATGGCTTGCTGCTTACGGTCAAATTTTCTTTAGTTTATCTTTAGCATTTGGAATTATGATTACGTACTCTAGTTATTTACCGAAAAACTCAGATACAACAAATAATGCCTTTATTACGGGCTTTGCCAACTCAGGATTTGAATTATTAGCAGGGATTGGGGTTTTTGCAGCTCTTGGATTTATGGCAAACAATATGGGAGTACCGGTTGATAAAGTAGCAAGTGCTGGTGTAGGGCTTGCGTTTGTAGTATTCCCGCAAATTATTAATGAATTACCAATGTCACCTTTATTTGGCGTATTATTTTTCTTATCATTAACGGTTGCTGGGATTACATCCCTCATTTCGCTTGCGGAAGTATGTTTTGCTGCCGTATCTGAAAAGTTTAGTTTAAGCCGCCAAAAAACAATTGGAATTATGGGGACGCTTCTCGTACTCGTTTCTCTCGTTTTTGCGACACGTGGCGGTCTTATGTTCCTAGATGTTGTGGATTACTTCGCTAATAACTTCGGATTAATTACAATTGCGCTAGCAGAAGTAGTTACGATAGGACTCATTTTACGTCGTTTACCGGTTTATCAAAACCATGCAAACTTCGTATCTGATATTAAGTTAGGGACGTTTTGGAGGGTGAGTTTACTCGTTATTACTCCGCTTATGTTAGGGTACATGTTAATTGATGGTACACTCCAAAATATTAAAAAGAACTATGGAGATTACCCAACAGAGTTTGTCGTTACGTATGGTTGGTCAATTGCAGCAGCGTTCCTTATCGTTGCGTTAATTATTAGTTTAAAGAAATGGAATACACAAATACATTCAGATTCTGCTAAGCTTGAAAAAGAATGGAAAGATCGGGGTGTTTCATAATGAGTGGATCAGCGATTATGATGATGGTTATTGGAATAGTAGTCATTTGGGGAGGGCTCGCATTAAGTATTGCAAATTTATTTAAGAAAAAGGCATAAACTAAAAAACATCTGTACCGAATTGGTACAGATGTTTTTTTATGAAAAAATTGTATTAGAAAAAAATTCAATAACCATACTACAACTACGAGGAAGAGTGAAGAGGTGAATGGAAATTGGAACAAACAATTTATATTAAAATGCGTAATCGATTAAAAGTTTCTCCTACGTATGAAGTAAAGCTCGGTGATGTTGCTCAACTTGCCGGAGATGCTCTGGTAGTTCAGTCGTTACAGGATGAGGTAGTTTACAAAATAACAGCGCATGATAAGACGCATGTTGTAATTGATGTTATGAAAATTATTGAGATTATTAGGCGAAAGGTGGCCCATATACAAATTAATTTACTCGGTTCTGGACAAACTCTTGTTGAAATTATATATGAAAAAAAGAAAGTACATCCGATTTTCTTCGGACTTGTATGGTTGTTACTTTTCATTGGAGCGGCCCTTGCGATCATTTATTTCCATGAAGATGTAAGTATGCAACAAGTGCACCAACGATTATATTACATGATTACGGGAGAATTTAAGGCGCAACCACTTCTATTTCAAATTCCTTATTCATTAGGTCTTGGGTTAGGTATGGTTTTATTTTTTAATCATGTATTTCAAAAGCGTATTAATGAAGAACCGAGTCCGTTAGAAGTGGAGATGTTCCAATACCAGCAGTCACTTGACCAATATGTAATTGTTCATGAAAACAAGGATAATATGAAACAACTTACCGATGATTGAGTCTGGATTCGTTATTTTAATTGCTTTAGCAGGAGGAATTGCAGTAGGTAGCGGATATGTCGCATTTTTAGCTGTACTTGGTATAATCCCTCGTCTAGCTCAATTAACGAGAAGTGGAAAGCACATTCAATATTTTGAGTGGGCAGTTATTGCAGGTACGTTAACAGGAGCTTGGTGTAGTTTGAAAAATATTACATTTCAAACATCGCAATATTGGCTTGTTATATTAGGAGTATTTTGTGGCACATTCATTGGAATGCTCGCTGCCGCATTAACAGAAGTGTTAAATGTTTTACCTATTTTAGCGAAACGAGTAGGGGTAGAGGGGAAAATAGTTGTTTTACTCGTTGCTCTTGTACTTGGAAAAGTAATAGGCTCGTTGTTTCACTGGATTTATTTCGTAAAGTAGGAGGCAATATATAAATGACAGGGCGAAAACTAAAGGACGATTACGTAAATAAAGTGAAGGAATACCATCCGAAACCAAATTATTCTATAAATTGTGTTAAGGCATTTTTTGTAGGTGGACTCATTTGTACAATCGGAGAAGTATTGATGAAATTTTATATACATTATTTTCATTTTAGTGAACAAGAGGCAGGGAATCCAACAGTCGCAACTCTTGTACTATTATCGGCGATTTTAACAGGTTGTGGTGTATATGATAAAATCGGGCAATTTGCTGGAGCAGGGTCGGCCGTACCTGTTACGGGATTTGCGAATTCTATGGCAAGTGCTGCGCTAGAGCATAAGAGTGAAGGAATTGTGCTTGGGGTTGCTACAAACATGTTTAAGCTAGCGGGAAGTGTAATCGTTTTTGGGGTTGTTGGGGCATACATTATTGGGTTAATAAGATATACATTTCAAATTTTGATGTCCTAAAGGAGGGGCTAGTATGAGGTTGACAGGAAAACAAACGTGGGTATTTCAAAATGATATTTATGTGAATGCAACCGGTACTGCCGTCGGTCCAAAAGAAGCTGAAGGCCCTCTTGGAAAGGAATTTGATATTTCATATGATGATTTACATTGCGGAGAGGAAAACTGGGAGCTTGCGGAACGAAGATTAATGTCAGATTCTATTCAACAAGTCATGCAAAAAGCAAATGTAGAAACATCACAAATTGATTTCTTTTTAGCGGGTGACTTATTAAACCAAACAGTAACAGCAAATTACGTTGCGCGTAAGTGGGGAATTCCCTTTTTAGGCATGTTTAGTGCTTGTGCGACCTCGATGGAGACTTTAGCGGTCGGATCAGCCTTTATAGACGGTGGATTCGCAAATCGTGTTTTAGCGACGGTAAGTAGTCATAATGCAACAGCAGAAAGACAGTTTCGTTATCCAACAGAGTATGGGGGACAAAAACCAGGGACAGCAAATTCCACTGTTACAGGTGCGGGATCCATATTAATTAGTAAAGAAAAAAGTGCCATTAAAATTACGTCAGCTACGATTGGAAAAGTGCAAGATTTAGGAATTGCCAATCCTTTAGATATGGGATCGGCGATGGCACCTGCTGCAGCTCATACAATTCAGCAACATTTTGAAGATTTGAAGAGAAGTGCAGCCGATTACGATTTGATTGTTACCGGTGATTTATCAGCTATTGGGACACCAATCGCGAAACAACTGTTACTGGAAGAAGGTTATGATATTGAGCATATATATAATGATTGCGGATTAATGATTTATGATTCGGGTCAAGAAGAAGTATTTGCTGGTGGTAGTGGTTGTGCTTGTTCAGCTGTTGTCACATATGGTCATTTATTAAGCGAGATGCAAAAAGGGAATTTACAACGAATTTTTGTCGTTGCTACTGGTGCTTTATTAAGCCCGATGATGATGCAGCAGAAAGAAACAATCCCAACAATTGCACATGGTGTCGTATTTGAGAGAGTGAAGGGAGAGTGAATTGTGGATTTTATATATGCATTTCTTGTAGGAGGCGCTATTTGTCTAGTTGGACAAGTATTGTTAGATTTTGCAAAGTTAACACCGGCTCATTTAATGGCTACTTTTGTAGTGATAGGAGCAGTTTTAGATGGATTTGGATTGTACGATAAGCTTATAAAGTTTGCGGGTGCTGGGGCAACAGTTCCTATTACAAGTTTTGGACATTCCCTATTACACGGGGCAATGCATGCCGCAGAGAAACACGGATATATAGGGATTGGTATGGGTATGTTTAGTTTAACGTCTGCAGGTATTTCTGCAGCGATATTATTTTCATTTTTTATAGCACTTATATGTAAACCGAAAGGATAAATCAAATGAGACGAAGGGTTGTTTTGGTCACAGATGGAGATGAATATGCAAAGCGAACAATTGAGCTTTTAACGAAGGAATTTGGGGGAAGGTGTATTTCAGCATCACAAAGTAATCCAACCAAATTGACAGGGAAAAAAGTTGTTGAGCTTATTATGCAAACGCCATATGACCCTGTATTTGTCATGTTTGATGACAGTGGATTTATTGGAGAAGGATCTGGTGAAAAAGCTTTAAAATATGTAGCCACGCATAAACAAATTGATGTGCTTGGGATTTTGGCTGTAGCGTCTAATACACATCATTGGGAATGGGCACGTGTAGATGTAAGCGTGGATCGAAACGGGAATTTAACGGAATATGGCGTTGATAAGTTTGGACTCCCAGATGGTGAAATTGGCAGAATTAGCGGAGATACAATTTATTGTCTAGATGATTTGAATGTTCCTGTCATTGTTGGAATTGGTGATATTGGTAAGATGTGTGGAAACGATGAATGGGAGAGAGGCTCACCAATTACGAAAAAAGCAATTCAGTTAATTTTGGAAAGGAGTGGGTTTTATGACGAAGCCTAAAAAAATAGATATCCCTATTTCAACTTTCATAAGTGACAATGAAAATTATTTAAAACAAACGGTTGGATTAGGCGTTACATTTGATGTTGGTATTCGTAAATTTCAAATTTTGAATAAAGAAATTGCTGTGTTATTCGTAAATGGACTTTGTGATACAAATTATATCATTCCTATTTTAGAAGAAGCTGTGGATACAAATGAAATAAGGGATGTTGAAGAAGATACAGTAAAGCTTTTAGAGAATCGTTTAATTCATCAGCAAGTAAGTAAAGTGAAAACGATGGATGAAGTAATGGTTCAAGCGTTATCAGGGCTTATTATTATATTTGTAGAGGGTGAAACAGAAGCATTCGCGATAGATGTTCGTAGCTATCCAGGGCGAACACCGACAGAGCCGGATACCGAAAAAGTAGTACGCGGTGCGAGAGATGGATTTGTTGAAAATATCGTTGTAAATACAGCGTTAATTCGTAGGAGAATTCGAGATCCACGTCTTCGAAACGAAATTGTTCGAGTAGGGGATAGATCGCAAACGGATATTTGTATTACATATGTACAAGATGTTGCAAATCAAGATTTAGTAAAGATTATAAAACAAGAATTAAATAACATTGATGTTGATGGCATTACGATGGCGGATAAAACAGTGGAAGAATTTGTTGTAAAGCAAAGCTATAATCCATTCCCGCTTATTCGATATACAGAAAGACCGGATGTAGCGGCAAACCATCTATTGGAAGGGCATGTGCTAGTACTAGTTGATACATCACCGAGTGCTATGATTACGCCAACAACATATTTCCATCATTTACAGCATGCAGAAGAGTTTAGACAAAATCCAGCTGTTGGGACATTTTTACGCTGGGTACGCTTTTTAGGTGTTTTATTCTCCTTGTTTTTACTACCATTTTGGTTAGTGTTTGTATTTGATCCAACTCTTTTACCAGAAAATCTTGCTTTTATTGGACCGACTAAGATGACACATTTACCAATTTTATTACAAGTATTAATGGCAGAGGTCGGGCTTGAGTTTTTAAGGATGGCTGCCATTCATACTCCAACGCCGTTATCGTCTGCAGCAGGATTAATTTCCGCTATATTAATTGGTCAAATAGCAATCGATGTAGGTTTGTTTGTACCAGAAGTTATTTTATATGTAGCAGTTTCTATGATTGGTGCATATGCGACACCGAGTTATGAGTTAGGGCTAGGGAATAAGGTTGGAAAATTATTTGTTATTATTTTAACAGGTCTCTTCCATGAAATGGGCTTTGTAATTGGTATGACGATATTGATTTTATTTTTAACGTCTATAAAAAGTTTGCAAACACCTTATTTATGGCCGTTTTTACCATTTGATTGGGGCGCATTAACAAAAATTCTACTCCGTCCGACGATGTCTAGTTTAAAAGTACGACCAAGTATTGTAAGACCTCAAAATGTAAAAAGACAAAAATAAACGGGATTATACACCCGTTTATTTTTTTAGCAAAAATTTATTGTTTTTTAACAAAAATCAAACATTTTTTGTGTACACTTAGAGTAGATATTGTGTATGGAAGGGGAAGAGGACATGATTAAATTATTTGTAAGTGATTTAGATGACACGCTCGTTTACAATGTGAATGATATGCAAAAAGAAGATGAACGTGCAATTTGTTGGTTAGCTGAAAAAGGGACAAATATTTGTTTTGCCTCAGGCCGCTTTACTCATCGAATTGATGAAGTCGTAAATAGGTTTGCATTCCCGTATTACACAACGAGTTTAAATGGAGCGACGATGTTACTACCGGATGGGAAAATATTTCATGAATCAAGTTTTGAAGATGGGATTGCCCAGGAAATATATCGATATATCCATAAAAAGGGACTAGCAGATATTGTTTGTGCAAATGAGCAACGGTATACAAAAAGAAAAAATGAACATCACCATAATTTTGAAACGTATATGGGCGTGCATATCGCTGAAATAGAAGCATTAGAAGAGGAATTTGGTAAAACTGTACATCCTGCGAAATTGTTTGTTTTTGGGGAAGAAGAGACAATTGAAGCATTAGATCAAGAATTACGAGATACCTTTCAAAACGAAGCGGAAGTTTTTATGTCTGGTAAACGCTATGTTGACATTATGCCCAGGGGAGTAAGCAAAGGGAGTGCTTTAAGACGACTAATGGAACATTTGCAAATTGAAGCAAATGAAGTTGCATGCATTGGAGATTCTTTCAATGATATTTCTATGTTTGAAGTAACCCCACATTCATTCACTCTGCATCATGCTCATCCATATGTGAAGGAGAAGGCAAATCATATAGTTCGTTCGGTTGAAGAAGCTATTATGAAATTGCCGTTACTTGTATAAGAAAAGAAGCTCGTCACTGACGAGCTTCTTTTTACTTGAATAAAGATTTAACAAAATCAATGATACTTGAGAAGAAATCTTTCACTTTATCTAGGAAACTTTGCCCTTCTTCAGATCCTAAAAAGGCAGAAACGTGTTCTTTTGCTTTATTTAACTGACTGCCAACTTGATTCCAATCGATATTAAGATTTTTCATTTTATCAAATAGCGCAACTAAGTTATCTAACTGTTCATCCGTTAATGTAATACCAAGTTGATCTGCAATTTTTTTAATTAATGAACGTAAATCTTCAGTTGTTTTTGGCTGTTCTTTGGCAATTTCTTCTTTAATTTTCGCAACAAGTTGAACAGCTTTTTCTTCACCAATTTTATCGCCGAGCTGGGATGTTTGCACCATTTCTTCATTGGCTACTTTTTTTACTTCCTCAGGAATTGCTTTGTTTGATGTCGTTTCATAGGCTTTCATTAAGCCAGTTAAAGCAGCAGTTCCAGAAACTTTAAATGGTGCAGTAATTTGAATTTCTGCATCTTTCACACCTGCTGTAATAAGTGCGTTTGTGTACATTGCATCTGTTATTGAATTAATGTTTTTTGAACGTACAATGAGACCAGAACCTGGCTTTGTGTATGTGATCATAGAAGAGGAAATTGCTCTCGTACCAATTTGCGCTTTTGGAACAATCCCTTCTAGAAATTTATGTTCTTCCGCATTAGACACAGTAATAATTGTAGCATCTTTTGGTGCTTTCATTTCTTTTAACAGATCTTGTTTTTGTTGTTCAGACAAGTTTTCTCCTAGTGTAACAATTGATTCTCCTTCGATGATGTCTGCAAACGAAGCTGTTGGCATAATAAATACTGCTACAGCTAATAGCAGAGCTAGTAATTTCGTTTTCACGAAAAATCGCTCCCTTTCTCTTTCTAAAATTTTCGGGCAACACAGTTATTATAGTATATATTTCTTATTTGTCACCTAGCTTTTTCCACATTTCAAAAAAGAAGTATGTAGATTGTCGGATTCTTTTTGTTTCTAGTCATGAATGTGGTAATATAGTGCTGAGATAGTTGAAAGGAGACATATACGTATGAAAACTTTAGGATACATATTAATGGAAAATGGTGAAAAAATCGATTTAGAATTTTTCCCAGAAGAGGCACCAAAAACAGTAGAAAACTTTAAAAAACTAGCAGAGCAAGGATTTTATGATGGTGTGACATTCCACCGTGTTATTCCTGGCTTCGTAAGCCAAGGTGGAGATCCAACAGGAACAGGTGCGGGTGGCCCAGGTTACTCTATCCCATGTGAAACTGATGGAAATCCTCATAGACACCTTGTAGGATCACTTTCTATGGCTCATGCTGGCCGTAACACAGGCGGTAGTCAATTCTTTATCGTTCATGAGCCACAGCCACACTTAGATGGTGTACATACTGTATTTGGTAAAGCAACAAGCGGTATTGAAACAGTATTAAACATGCGTCAAGGTGATGTAATGAAAGAAGTTAAAGTTTGGGAAGAATAAGTGAATGAGAAAAGAGAGCTATTGCTCTCTTTTTTATTTTTAATAGGAATGGGTATTTCGTTTAAGGTACATGATACAAGTAGTAATGTGACTGTAGTGAAAATAAGTCGCTTATGAGAACAAAATATTAACAAATTACATAGAATACATTAGATTACACGTTTCAATAAAGATTTTTTGTTACATTCATTTTGCTAGAATTCATCTGCTCTAAGGTGATGAATAGTGAAGTGATAATGAGCGGTGGATGTTTCTTTTCATTTTCATATAACAGCGTTTCTTCTTTTATCTACTTAACAAAAATAGTAATGAAATGTATATTTGACTTTCTTCTTTTCGCTTTGTATGATTATCAAGTTGTTTTAAGCTCTTCTCACTCTGTTGAAAATATTGTAAAATGAATGTGATATGAAAAGAGTGATTGAGGGGATTTAATAGTTTGTAACTTTTGTAAGAAGGGATAAGGGTTATGTTAATTCGTTTTAAAAAAAGTTATGAAAAGATTGCAATGGGGCTTCTTTCATTTATGCCAACTGAAAAAGATGTGAAAACATTACAATTGACTATGAAAGATTATGAAGCAAAGGATGATTGGCAATTGTATTTGTGGAAACAAAACGAAGATTTTGTTGGGATAATGGGGATTGTAAAAAAAGAGAATCAAGTTTTGGAAATTCAGCATTTGAGTGTGAACCCATCTCACCGTCATATGGGTATTGGGACGAAGATGGTTCAAGAGTTAAAGAGTAAATTTCTTGATTTTACAATTTGCGGAAATGAGCAAACAGCAAGTTTTTGCAAAAAGTGTAAAGGGCTTGAACAAAATATACATTCGTGAAAGCAGAGATAAGTAGTTTATTATCTCTGCTTTCTTTTTTGTAATTGTTCGTTTCGTTCAGCGATGACTTCTGTTCGATCACGTAATGTGTGCTTATGTATTATAAATTCATTAGAAGTAGCATTCACGTCTTTCCAAGGAAGGTTTTGTTTCTGACATAATTCTATGCAGTACTTTTCTAATGTTGTATCCGACAATGGTAAAAATAACGGTGTAAAACCTTCTTCTTTCTGGATAGATTGCAATTTATCTTTGAGTAAGAACAGAAGTTGTACCTCATTTATTCCTAAACGAAGTAAATGTGCACTGTTTTTTTCTAAAATCGTTATGGCGCTTTTCATCATCTTCTCTGCGCCATTCCAGTTAGAGCGTCTGTGATGGTATAAAGAAACTGCAATTTGAATGAGGCCGACTAAATAATTATCCCGATTTCCTCTCGGTTTTGTTTTCCAATACTCTTCCAGTATTTCGTGACATTCAAAATAATCATAATCTCCGTGAAAATGAATTAAAAACTGTATGTATTCCGTAGGATACATTTTCTTCGCCCCTATCTAACGGTTATAAGTATAAGTTTATCATAGAAATATGAACAATAAACGACTAGGGAATTTCTCCCTAGTCGTTTATTGTTCATATTAGCAGAAGCAAGCTGCCCCTACAATAATTAGTAAAATAAACAATACAACAAGTAATGCGAACCCACCGCTAAAACCACAATCAACGTGACCCATAGTTTTTTGACCTCCTACATTGTTCTTACTACACTGTTATCATATGAAGTGGTGGGCATGATGCCATAGGCA
Source organism: Bacillus sp. SSR7 (assembly GCF_055902415.1). Lineage (NCBI taxonomy): Bacteria > Bacillati > Bacillota > Bacilli > Caryophanales > Bacillaceae > Bacillus > Bacillus sp. SSR7. The sequence goes on from NZ_JBVVXV010000002.1 coordinate 415,460, forward strand.
TAGGTCTATTTTTAATTAAATTTCTTAAAAAGGTTGGATAGAACATGAGTATGCTCTATACTTATGTTGTTATAGAAAAAATGTGGTGGGATGCTTTGTGCAGTATAATTTTAAAGTAGAGGCTTTTGAAGGGCCTTTAGATTTATTGTTACATTTAATACATCGTTATGAAATTGATATATATAATATTCCTGTAGCGGAAATTACAGAGCAATATTTATCTTATGTTCATACGATGAAAGAACTACAATTAGATGTTGCAAGTGAGTATTTAGTAATGGCTGCAACGTTATTACAAATTAAAAGTAAAATGTTGTTGCCGAAACATGAAGAAGATGTACTTGATAACGGTGATGACTTTATAGATGATCCTCGTCAAGAATTGATGGAGAGGTTAATTGAATATAAGAAATATAAGCAAGTTGCTACTGAACTAAAAGAAAGAGAACAAGAAAGAGCACAGCTATATACACGTCCGCCAATTGATTTTACATCATTGCAACAAGAAGAGGAGACAAGCTTGCCTCTTGATGTTACGTTATATGATATGCTAGCGGCATTTCAAAAATTAATGCGCCGTAAAAAAGCAAAGAAACCTGTGACAACACGTATTACTCGTCAAGAAATACCAATTGAACAGCGTATGACGGATATTTTAAAGCAGTTAGAAATACAAGGTGGTCGTCAAAGTTTTTATGATTTGTTTGTTGATGATGAAAGGGAAATAATGGTTGTAACATTTTTAGCGGTTCTTGAGCTTATGAAAAATCAACAAATCGTAATTGAACAAGAACATAATTTTGATGAAATTTTCGTATCAAGCTATACTAAATCTGCATAGAGTTAGTATGGAAAATGGGATAGAAATAGTATATCTCATGCTAGGTTTGAATGTATCGTTTGGAACAAGAGAAAAAATATTGAACCGAACGCATTGATTGTGATTCGGTTTTTTGCTGTGTATTTTTATGGAGAAAATAGGAGGAAGGAGCTCGTAAGATGGATAGAACAGAACAGAAATCAATCATTGAAGGGCTTTTATTTGTTTCTGGTGATGAAGGGATTTATCCTGAACAAATAGCAAAAGTCCTTGAAATTGAAGGAAACGAAGTAATCGATATTTTAGAAGAAATGCAAAAAGAATGTGAAGGTGCACACCGAGGTTTGCAAATTGTACAGTATGCAAAAGTATATCGTTTTGCTACAAAGAAAGAACATGCGTCGTACTATCAAAAACTAATAGATATCCCAACAGCTGCTTCACTCTCTCAGGCCGCGCTAGAAACGTTAGCGATTGTTGCATATCGTCAACCCATTACAAGAACTGAAATGGAAGAGATTAGAGGGGTAAAAACCGATAAGGCGTTACAAACGTTAGTATCACACTTACTTATAAAAGAAATGGGAAGAGCAGAAGGACCTGGGCGTCCTATTTTATATGGAACGACGAAAGAATTTTTAGACACGTTTGGATTAAAAACATTAGATGATTTACCTCCGCTTTCTGAAGAAAACGAACAAATGAATGAAGCGGATTTATTCTTCGGTTCTTTACAAGAGATATCGAAATAAAAGCTTAGCATTTTGCTAAGCTTTTTTTGTATATCAATTATATACCGTGCCATACTAATTGAAAAAAGGAGACGAGTTATGAGAGGTATACGAAGTGTTTTATTATTAGTTTCTGTTTTGTTATGCTTTTCTTTAAATAGTGCATCTGCCAAAAGGTATATGATGTCTATTCATACCGCGTCTCCTTTACATATGCAGCGGCAACATTTTGGTAAAATGAAAGTGAGTTTCTTAAAAGTTGGACAAGGTGATGCAACACTTATTATATTGCCAAATGGACAAACGATGTTAATTGATGGAGGACCTTATGAAGCTGGTGAGGTTATCATCCAAAAACTAATTGAAAAAGGAATTAACCATTTAGATGCTATCGTCAGTACTCATCCGGATATGGATCACATTGGAGGACTCATTCCGATTGTAGAGCAAATGCCGGTATCACTTATATTAGATAGTGGAAAAACATATAGTTCTCTTACTTATCATACGTATCGAAATCATATAAAGAAAAGGGGAATCCCTTTCATTTCAGTAAAAGAGGGCCAATACATACCGCTAGATCCGCATGTTTCCATACAAGTATTAAACAACGGGAAGTCTAAAGATGAAAATAATGAATCTTCAATTGTATTAAAGATTCGGTATGGTAAGGCAGATTTTTTACTAATGGGTGATGCTGATGTGCGGACGGAAACTGAAATATTAAAGCGATTTGATGTACATGCAGATGTGTTAAAGGTGGGACATCATGGCTCATATACTTCAACAAGTGAAAGATTTATAAAGAAGGTAGAACCACAGTTCGCGATTCTTTCTTATGGTAGCAGAAATCCGTATGGACATCCTCATCAAAGTGTAGTGAGACGATTAAAACAGCGTGGTATAATGATGTATGGAACAAATAAGCGTACAGTAGAAATGGAAACAGACGGCGAACATATTACAATTGGGTCTAGCGGATTAATGCCGTTACTTAAGTGATTCATGCGATAGATGATATTGTTCCTTTTTGGAAAAAATGAATAACATATATTATAATTGTGAGAGACGTACTAAGCTTCCTTTTTGTTAAACAAAGAGGAAATTTCATTAGAATGTATAGACAACTACTCGTGCATATATTAAGATGGGATTAGGCGAATAAGGTAATAATAACAAGTAGGTATTTCATGGGAAAGGATCGATGAAAATGAAAACGCAAGTTGTCATCAATGCCAAAATTTATACAGGTCAAGAAGTAGTGGAAAACGGATTTATTCGTTACGCAGAAACAATTAAAGAAATTGGTTTGATGGCTCAATATGTATCACAAGAAAATGAAACGGTTTTAGATGCGGCAGGAAAAATTGTGATTCCAGGTATGATTGATGTTCATATTCATGGTGGATACGATATTGATGCGATGGATGCAAATAGCGATGGGTTAGTAACTCTAGGTAAAGAAATGTTAAAAGAAGGAGTTACAACTTACTTCCCAACAACAATGACACAAGCTCCAGAAGCAATCGAAGCAGCACTACATGCTGCGAAGGAAGCGAAAGAAAAAGGAGCACATTTCGAATATATTCACTTAGAAGGACCGTATGTTTCAAAGAAACGTGCAGGTGCACAACCACTTGAACATATTGTTCCTGCGAATATTGAACAATTTAAACAATGGCAGGAAGCAAGCGGGAATTTAATTAAATTAGTAACATATGCACCTGAAGAAGAAGGTGCGTTAGAGTTTGAGCAGTATCTTGCTGAAACTGGTGTTGTTGGCACAATGGGACATACCGATGCAATTGATGCGCAACTAAAAAATAGAAACATTACACATGCAACGCATTTATACAATCAAATGCGTGGATTACATCACCGTGAACCAGGAGTTGTTGGTCATGTGTTATTAAATCCAGATGTAATGGTTGAAGTAATTACAGATGGTATTCACATTCACCCTGATATGGTGAAATTAGCATATAAATTAAAAGGACCGAAAAAAGTAAGTGTTATTACTGACGCAATGCGTGCAAAAGGTCTTGAAGATGGATTATATGAGCTTGGCGGACAGCCAGTACATGTAAAAGATGGTAGTGCTCGATTAGAAGATGGAACGTTAGCTGGTAGTATTCTAAAGATGGATCAAGCTTTCCGAAATGTAATTGAATTTACAGGTTGTTCAATCGAAGAAGCAGTACTAATGACATCAGTGAACCAAGCAGAAGAGTTTGGATTAAATAATAAAGGTGCATTAGCGGTAGGAAAAGATGCAGACTTTGTTGTGATGAATGAAGATTTACATGTATATGATACGGTTCGTTTAGGAATTCATATGAAGGAAGGGAAGTAATGAAATGAATATTCTTGTTGTAAAAACTCCAGAAGAACTAGCAGAAGCAGGTTATAAATTAATTGAAGAAGTTGTAAAAACAAAAGAAAATCCAACATTAGGAATGGCTACAGGAAGCTCTCCATTAGGTATTTATGCAGAAATGCGAAAAAATAAACTTGATACAAGCCGTGTAACCACTGTAAACTTAGATGAGTACGTAAATTTACCACATGAAGATAAAAACAGCTATCACTATTTCATGCAAGAACAGTTGTTTGATCATCTTCTATTTAAACAAACTTATGTACCAAACGGGATGGCAAGTGATTTAGAGGAAGAGTGCAAACGTTACGAGGGCATTCTAGCTGCTAACCCAGTTGACCTACAGATTCTTGGAATCGGTGAAAACGGTCACATCGGATTTAACGAACCAGGAACACCGTTTAATTCTCCAACAAACATTGTTGAATTAACAGAATCTACACGCCAAGCAAACCTTCGCTTCTTCGAAAAAGAAGAAGATGTGCCAACTCATGCAATTACAATGGGAATTGGGAGCATTATGAAAGCGAAACAAATTCTACTTGTTGCTATGGGTTCTAAAAAGGCAGAAGCGGTTAAAGAATTATTGCAAGGTGCATATAGTGAAGCGTGTCCTGCTACAGTTTTACAACGTCATCCGAATGTAACCGTAATCGCTGATCAAGAAGCTCTATCTTTATGCAGTGAGGCGATTGCTGATGAACATCGACAAGTATTCACCATTTCCGATCTATTATCAGATTCAAGAGTGGGTGAAACAGCTAATTGAGGACGGCGAATGGAAGCCGGGAGATAAAATCCCATCTGAGAATGAACTTTGCGATAAGTTCGAAGTGAGTCGTATGACAATCAGACAGGCGATTAATAATTTAGTGGAACAAGGTTATTTATATCGGAAACGTGGAATCGGTACGTTTGTCCAACTTCCGAAAGTGGAACAAAAATTGCAAGGAATGACAGGATTCACAGAAGATATGATTTCTCGTGGGATGAACCCAAGTAGTCAATTATTAAGTTTCCGCCTAGTTCCAGCTACTGCGAAAATAGCAGACCGGCTGAGAATACAGGAGGGAGAGTCGGTTTATGAAGTGAGGCGTATTCGCTTAGCTGATGATGAACCGATTGCTTTTGAGACGACATATTTGTCGCCAGCTCTTGTAAAAGATATTAACGAAGAAATATTGCAACAATCTTTATATGAACATTTAGAGAAAAAACTGGGCTTCAAACTTGTTAGCGCTACTCAATCAATTGAAGCTTCAATTGCAACGGATAATGAAGCGGAACATCTGCATATTCCTAAAAAGGCGCCAGTGCTTGTCATGCGTCAATGGTCATATTCAGAAGGTGAAGTACCGTTAGAGTATGTGAAATGTATTTATCGTGGAGATCGTTATAAGTTTATTACAAACATCGCACGTAACAAATAATATATTTCAGTTTGTGAAGTACAGTAAATGTCAAATTGTTTAACATGTAAAGAAAAAATACGACTCATCCTTACAAGGAGTGAGTCGTATTTTTATTATGAGCAATTACGTGGTTAACAGCATCTTTAACTGTATTTACTACATAGTGAGCGTGTTCTTTTACTGCGTCATCTGCTTGAGCCATAGCAAAACTGTGAGGAGTTAAAGCAAACATTGGAATATCATTATAAGAATCCCCTATGCAAGCAACTTCCTCTGGTTGTAATTGAAACTCTTTTAATAAAACAGAAATAGCAGAACCTTTACTAATATTAGGTGGCATTACATCTAAGCATTGTTCTGCTGAAATGAACGTACTAACTTTTCCATGAAATTTTTCATCAATTTTTTTCTGAAGGAGTTGTAAGCTCTCCTTTGTTCCACCGACAGAAATTTTATTCGGGAAAATTGTATCATCTATTTTCTGTAATAAATTTGGTTCTTCGACAGAAGTCATCGTTACTTGTTGCTCAAGTTCATGAATAAACGGTGTTTTTTCTTCAATGTAGTAATTATGTTCATCACTAACATAACGGAAATAAGGATCTTCATTCGTCATGTGTAACAACTCAGGAAGAATGCTGGAATCAAAAGTTGCAGATAATAGCTGCTTATTTTCATTTGTATATACAAAAACACCATTAACACTAATGCGGTGGAAATTTGTATTTACAGCTTTCATTAAGTCTGCAATTTCATTATCAAGTCGGCCAGAAGCGAAACAAAGAATCACATTTTGTTCAGCAAGACTACGAAGTGCTACAATATCCTGTTCGTCAATTAAACCTCCGTGTTGCATCATTGTACCGTCGATATCACTTACAAACATTTTAATCATGTTGCTATCTCCTTTCTATGTACAGTTGCTCTTACATTATACGCATCATATATAAACATGTCTAAAAAATGAATTTTTATGAAATGGTAGATGTTTTACATTGACGACAAAGAAGAATGTTCTGTAACATAAAAGCAGGCTATTTAAGTACGAGGGTGGTGTTATATGAGTAATTATCTAGAAATTAAAAAAGTTTTAAATAATAATGTCATCATTGCTAGCCATCCTGAACATGAGGAAGTAGTAGTGATTGGTAAAGGAATTGGATTTGGGAAAAAAGCGAAAGATGTATTGGAGCAAGAACAAATTGAAAAAATGTTTGTTCTAAAAAATGAACGTGATCGTGAACAATACAAACTGCTCGTTCCACATGTGAGTGAAAAATTAATTGAATTAATGAATGATATTATGTTCTATATTCAAGAAAAAGCAAAATCGCCATTGAATGAACATATTCATATCGCTTTAACAGATCATATTTCTTTTGCAATTAAGCGTTTAAAACAAGGACTTACAATTGATAATCCTTTTTTAGTTGAAACGAAAATGCTCTATCCAGAAGAGTATGAAATTGCTGAAGGTGTTGTAAACCTTTTAAATTCTCGTTTGCAAATTACATTGCCAGAAGGAGAAATTGGGTTTATTGCACTCCATATTTACAGTTCACTTACAAATTCAGATTTATCTTCAGTTAATCAAAACTCTCGTCTCATTGCACAGCTTGTATCTTTAATTGAGACAAACTTACAAATTACATTAGACCAAGAAAGTATTCACTATTTACGCCTTATTCGTCATTTGCAGTATGCTATTGAACGGGTGAAAAAAGGGGAGAAAGTAGAGGAATCACAAAGTTTTGCTGATTTATTAAAGGCGGAATATCCTGTCTGTTATAATTTAGCTTGGAAGCTAGTTAAGGTCATGCAAAAAGAGCTGCAACTTCCTGTTTATGAAGCAGAGAGTATATATTTAACGATGCACCTGCAGCGCTTAGTGAAGGCAGAGCATGTGTAAAAAGCCCTATATTTTTGTCTAAAATGAAAACGTTAAAAAAAATCATTGAATCGCTTACAATAGTTATGTATAATAACTATTGCAAAGTTATACAAATTTCGACAAACACATTAAGGTATAAAACGAAAACGTTTGCCTTAATTATAGTGAACTTATACGTAAACCTATTTTTGACACGTGTTACTGATTCGATCAGGCATGAGTGGAGAAAAGTAAGGAATGTAAGCTAGAGAAAGGGATATACTACCCTTTGTATAGCTATCGTTCTATCTTTTTTTCCTCATGCCTTTTTGGCGTTTGTCGGAAGGTATCAATATAGATAAGAGAGGAAGGGTTTCCATGTTTAAGAAGATCTTTGGTGTTCTTCAAAAAGTCGGAAAAGCGCTTATGCTTCCAGTAGCGATTTTACCGGCAGCAGGTATTTTACTTGGATTTGGTAATGCATTTCAAAATCCACAGTTAACAAATGTTATTCCTGCTTTAAAAGCAGATTGGTTCGTAATGGTAGCAAAAATTATGGAACAATCTGGTGATATTATTTTCGCTAACCTTGCATTACTATTCGCAGTTGGGGTAGCAATAGGTTTAGCTGGTGGAGACGGAGTAGCTGGTTTAGCAGCATTCGTCGGCTACTTAATTATGAACAAAACGATGAGTGTGTTCTTAGAAGTAGATAAGCTAGTGAAAGTAACAAGTTCTGGAGCAGACCCAGTAAAAATTGGATTTGCAGATCCAGCGTATGCAAACGTATTAGGAATTCCAACGCTACAAACTGGAGTGTTTGGTGGTATTATCGTCGGGATAGTAGCGGCATATTGTTACAATAAATACTTCAACATTGAATTACCATCATACTTAGGTTTCTTTGCAGGTAAGCGTTTCGTACCGATCGCAACTGCAACATTCTCTTTAATAGTAGGTATTATCATGTGCTTCGTTTGGCCATACATTCAAGGTGGCTTAAATACGTTCTCACATCAAATGATTGATGCAAATAGAACGCTAGCAGCATTTATTTTCGGTTTAATTGAACGCTCATTAATTCCATTTGGATTACATCACATTTTCTATTCACCGTTCTGGTTCGAATTCGGTCAGTATACAAATGCGGCTGGCGAATTAATTCGTGGTGACCAAAAAATCTTTATGGCACAGTTAAAAGACGGTGTAGAATTAACAGCAGGTACATTTACAACTGGTAAGTATCCGTTCATGATGTTCGGTCTTCCAGCAGCAGCTTTAGCAATGTACCATGAAGCACGTCCAGAAAACAAAAAATTAGCAGCTGGTATTTTAGGTTCTGCTGCATTAACATCTTTCTTAACAGGTATTACAGAGCCACTTGAATTTTCATTCTTATTCGTAGCACCAGTATTATTCGGAATTCACGCAGTATTCGCTGGTCTATCATTTATGACAATGCAAATTTTAGGTGTTAAAATTGGTATGACATTCTCTGGTGGTTTAATTGACTTCCTATTATTCGGTGTACTACCAGGCCGTACGGCATGGTGGTGGGTAATTATTGTTGGTCTTGTACTAGCAGTTATTTACTACTTCGGATTCCGATTTGCAATCCGTAAATGGGATTTAAAAACACCTGGTCGTGAAGTTACAAATGCGAATGAAGGTGCAGGAAAAGCAGAAGCTGGTGAACTTCCTCGTGAAGTATTAGTAGCACTTGGTGGTAAAGAAAACATTGCTTCTTTAGACGCTTGTATTACTCGTTTACGTGTTCAAGTTAACGAACAAAAGAATGTAAACAAAGATCGCTTAAAAGAGCTTGGAGCAGCTGGTGTACTTGAAGTTGGAAATAACATTCAAGCTATTTTCGGACCGAAATCTGACACACTAAAATCACAAATTCATGATATTATGTCAGGTCGTACACCTCATGTTGAAAAAGAAGAGCCTGTAAAAGTAGAAGAAGCTCCTCAAAAAGTTGATGAAAATGAAACGATCGTTTCACCAATTGAAGGGAAAATCCTACCAATTACAGAAGTGCCTGATCAAGTATTCTCAGGAAAAATGATGGGAGACGGATTTGCGATTGAGCCAACAGAAGGAACAGTAGTTTCTCCAGTTAACGGTGAAATTGTCAACGTATTCCCTACAAAGCATGCAATTGGTATTCAATCTGAAGGTGGAAAAGAAATTTTAATCCACTTCGGTATTGATACTGTAAAATTAAATGGTGAAGGTTTTGAAGCACTTGTAGCACAAGGTGACAAAGTGAAACAAGGACAACCATTATTAAAAGTAGATCTTGCATTTGTAAAAGAAAATGCACCATCTATCATTACACCAATTGTATTTACGAATTTACAACAAGGGCAACAAGTCGAATTGAAAAAAGATGGAAATGTTAAGAAGGGCGAAAACGCTATTATTGACATTCAGTAGGAATTTGACGCAAAATGTTTATAATTATAATAGGCGATGTGGTTGACCGGACATCGCCTATTATATACAATAGATGATGTAGTACTCACGTCTATACAACTAAAAAATACTGTAATTTAAAGGAGATAAATTATCATGGAAAAAATCTTTAAAGTAACTAGCGACTCAGGAATTCATGCTCGTCCAGCAACTCTACTTGTAAACACTGCAAGCAAATTTGGTTCTGACATTAACTTAGAGTATAACGGAAAGAACGTTAACTTAAAATCAATCATGGGCGTTATGTCTTTAGGTATTCAACAAGGCGCGGAAATTAAAATCACTGCAAATGGTGATGATGCAGCTCAAGCACTAGCAGCTATCGAAGAAACTATGAAAAACGAAGGATTAGGAGAATAATGACTCTTAACATTCAAGGGATCGCTGCATCAAGTGGGATTGCTATTGCAAAGGCTTTCAGACTTGAAAATCCTGAATTTAACATCGAAAAGAAATCAATTACAAACGAAGCTGCAGAAATTGCACGCTTAGAAGCTGCGCTTGAGAAAGCAAAAACTGAATTAGAAGCTATTAAGGACCACGCTTTTGCTGAGCTAGGTGCTGACAAAGCTGCGATCTTTGAAGCACATTTATTAGTGTTAAATGATCCAGAACTAGTAAACCCAGTAAAAGATAAAGTAAATAGTGAAAAAGTAAATGCTGAATTTGCAATGGATGAAGTTGCATCAATGTTTATTTCTATGTTTGAAAACATGGATAACGAATATATGAAAGAACGTGCTGCGGACATTCGTGACGTAACAAAACGTGTTCTTGCACATTTACTAGGCATTAACTTCTCAAATCCTGGTACAATTTCTGAAGAAGTAATCATTATTGCTGAAGATTTAACACCATCTGATACAGCTCAGTTAAACCGTAAGTATGCAAAAGGTTTTACAACTGATATCGGTGGACGTACATCTCACTCTGCAATTATGGCTCGTTCTATGGAAATTCCAGCTGTTGTTGGTACGAAAGTTGTTATGGAGAAAATCCAAAACGGCGATATCGTAATCATCGATGGTTTAGATGGAGAAGTAATTGTTAATCCATCAGAAGAAACTCTTCGCTCGTTTGAAGAAAAGAAAGCGAAATTTGAAGAGCAAAAAGCTGAATGGGCAAAATTAAAAGACCAAGCTACTGTAACAAGTGATGGACATCACGTTGAGCTTGTTGCAAATATCGGAACACCAAATGATGTACAAGGTATTATCGATAATGGCGGAGAAGGCGTTGGTTTATACCGTACAGAATTCTTATACATGGGCCGTGACAATCTTCCAACAGAAGAAGAGCAGTTCGAAGCGTATAAAGCAGTTCTTGAAGGTGTAAAAGAAGGTCAACCTGTTGTTGTTCGTACACTTGACATCGGTGGAGATAAAGAGCTTCCATACTTACATTTACCAAAAGAAATGAACCCATTCTTAGGATACCGTGCAATTCGCTTATGTCTTGATGAGCAAGATGTGTTCCGTACACAACTTCGTGCATTACTTCGTGCTAGCGTATACGGTAACTTAAAAATTATGTTCCCAATGATTGCAACTCTTGATGAGTTCCGTCAAGCGAAAGCAATCTTATTAGAAGAAAAAGCGAAACTTGTAGAAGCGGGTACAACTGTTTCTGATTCTATTGAAGTTGGTATGATGGTTGAAATTCCAGCTTCAGCCGTATTAGCAGATCAATTCGCAAAAGAAGTTGATTTCTTCTCTATCGGAACAAACGACTTAATTCAATACACAATGGCTGCAGACCGTATGAACGAACAAGTATCTTACTTATACCAACCATATAACCCATCTATTTTACGTCTTGTAAAAATGGTTATCGATGCTGCTCATAAAGAAGGCAAATGGGCTGGTATGTGTGGTGAGATGGCGGGCGATTCACTTGCTATCCCATTATTATTAGGATTAGGTTTAGATGAGTTCAGTATGAGTGCAACATCTATTCTTCCTGCAAGAACACAACTAAGCAAGTTGTCAAAAGCAGAAATGGAAACATTAGCAGAAAAAGCATTAATGATGTCAACTGCTGAAGAAGTTGTTGAACTAGTTAAAAGCATATAATCAATAAAAAAACCTGAGTCGATTTGAAATCGGTCTCAGGTTTTTTCTATGAGAAAAGTAAATCTTATTTTTTTACTATAGAGGATAAGGAACAGAATTAGATAGCGATAGCAACGATATCAGTTGGGCATACACGTAAAATACCAGTAAAAGTATTACGGTTTTGATTGTTCTTATCGTCTTTATTGTTATCTTTGTTGTCTTTGTTATTACGAGCTAAAGCAGAGAAAAGAGCAACACCGTTAGCGAAACCTTCAAAAATTACATTGTTGAAAGTGCCATTACCTCTAATGCTTAAAAGAGAAAGCTCTGTTCCAACTGAAATGTTAGCAAGTACGTTACATACAGCTGGTTGTTGTGGTCTAACTACTTCTCTCTCTTTCTCTTTCTCATGATGTCTGCACTCTCTTTCATGATGATGACAGTCTCTAAAGTTATCACAGCATCCAAATGATCCAAACATAATCCTCATCACCCCCTTCACACTTATAATCTATGTAAGTTCGGTAGTGAGTGACTGGACAGAGAGTGGAATTTTTTCTAGGGGAATTTCTCATTTTAAAAGACTAGCTGGGTGTTTATTACGGAATGATGTTTAAAATAGGATAGATATCACAAAAAAGTGCAAAGACCACCGAAATGAATGAAATAGGTAGCCTTTACACTTTTTTGCTTTTATATAAAACGATGATATATACAGGAAGAGCTAACAGTAGCGGTACAATGGATCGTGCAGTATGTTTTTCTGATTCTAATTGGAATGCTTCTTCTTTTGGAAATTGTAAAACTGAAATATTTGCAGCATCGCCAATAAAATATAGAAGCAGTACAGTTACTATGTAACATAAAAGTGCAATAAAGCTTCCGTATGAACTCAATGAAAATCCCTCTCTTGTTATCTATTTGTTATCATTGTATCATAATTGTAACAAAAACACACGGTTATATTTCGATACTTTAACAAAATTCGACACGAAACGTCATTTATGTGTATACGAATAGCATGAAATTTACTGTTTTTTATGTCCGGATGTCGAATCATACATTCTAGTATTACGGATGTGTGACAGAATAAAAAAGAAACGAAGGTAATGAAATTACCTTCGTTTCTTTTTTATTCGTATGAAAGGGAAATAAGACCCTCATATTGATTAAAGCTTCATTTTATTCCGCTATTTGCGGGCAGTAAGACCCCCACCTCAAAATTCAGCGGAAGCAAAGAAGTTAGGTGGGGGATGCACAAACCCCCCCACTGATTCAAGTTTCACTTTATTATTTTGCCCATTCACTCACTTGTTCTACGCTCATTCGTGGTGCAGGGTGACCTTTTAAAGTTGATTCACCAATTGTAATAAGCATAATTGGTACGTAGCGAGATGAAACATTGAATTCTTCTGCAAGTGCTTGTGGGTTAAAACCACCAATCGCACAAGTATCCCAGCCAGTTGCTTTAGCTGCAAGCATAAGTTGCATTGCTGCTAAAGATGCATTTGAAAAGGCTGCATCTCTTGGGAATTGCTCACGGGCATATGCAGACTCAATATTTTTAGCTAAGCGCTCTTTTGCTTCTTCTTTCATAAATCCTTGTTCTACAATTGGACCATAAACTTGTTCAACATTTTTATAAGCTTCTAAATCACCTAAAATAGCGACTACAGCAGAAGCATCAAGAATTTGTTGTTGGTTATAAGCAATTGGATGTAATCGTTTCTGTACATCTTCACCTTGGAATACGAGGAATTTCCAGTGCTGTAAGTTCCAAGCAGAAGGTGCTTGAGCAGCTCCCTTTAAAATCTCGTGTAACTCTGTAGATGAAATTTCTTTCTCTGGGTTGAATGCACGTGTAGATGTGCGTTCATATAGAACATTAAAAAAGTTTTCGTTTGTCATTATATATCCTCCAAATTACATATCAAATTATGAAAAAAACAAATGTAATATATTCTACTTACATTTTGTAAGTTGTCGAATTTAAGAATATAATATCTTTATTTTAATTGTCAAGTTTTAAAGCGGAAGCTAGGGCATTCATACAAACGATACAATTCCTATAATCATACACTAAAAAAGGAATTTATAGAGTGAAAAACGAAGAGAACATTCTCAATTAGCTTGTTAACATGTATCCCTCACTCATTAAAATTTTTAGAGAACGGTTTTTATAAAATGTTTGTGAGGAATTCAGTAGAACAAGATATATGAAGTGAGTGAAGACTAGTGATGAACATACTACATTTTTTATTAGAGAATACGGTTTTCCAAAATGTATTACAAGATCTTCAGTTAAATGTCCTTTATATAGAAAATGGATGCACACATCAACAAACGATAGAAAATATCCATCCAAAATGTATGTTTATAGCAAATAGTTTTGAAGAAGGAGAAGTATTATTTCAGAGGACTAAACCACATATTATAATTATGTATGTAACAGATTTTTCTCAAATAAAATATATAAAGAATATGTATAACACGCAGAGTACATTTATTGTCATTTGGGATCAACAAATAACAAGTGAGTTTGCAGAGGTGCTTACGTTAGGAATACGTAATATTGTGATAGCCCCTGTGACTCCGCAAATGGTGTTAGAGGAAGTGAATAAAAGTTTATATCAGCTTTCTTTAGTGCGGCAAGTAAGTTTGCAACAAGAACTACTTCAAACGATGTTTGATTTTCGAAATGATCTATTGTTTATAGTAGAAGACGATGAGATTGTTGATTGTAATACAAATTTTTTAGAGTTTTTCGGATATGAAAATTTGTTTGCTTATCGTGAGCAACATTTAGTATTTGCTGAACATCTTATTAGAGAAAATGGATACTATTCAACAACTCATGATATAACATGGTTAGATGATACATTATCATATGATAGAAGAATTAAGATGTCCAACTATGAAGGGGAAGTGTCAACTTTTTTATTGCGTGCGACACCATTGCCAGAAGATTTATCAAGATTTATTGTGAAGTGTACAGAGATTACCGAATTAGATGAAATCTATCAAGAACAAGAAAGACTTGCTATGATAGATTCGTTAACAGAGATTTATAATCGTTTGAAATTCCAAAAAATACTCGAGGCAGAATGGGATAATGCGATGCGTAATAATGAAAACATAGCACTTATTTTGTTTGATATAGATAATTTTAAAGCAGTAAATGACACATATGGCCATGATTTTGGTGACTTAGCATTAATTGAGCTTGCAGAGCTCATGAAATCTAAAGTGGAGCAGCAACATGTATTTGCTAGGTGGGGAGGAGAAGAATTTATTATTTTAGTAACGAATACAGTAGAAAAAGAAGCATTTCAAGTTGCGGAGTCATTACGATTTTTCATTGAAACAAAGCAATTCTCAGGAATTTCGAAATTAACAGCGAGCTTTGGAGTTGCATTATATGAAAAAGGGATTACAAGAGAAGAATTAATGCAACGAGCGGATATTGCATTATATGAAGCGAAAAAAAATGGGAAAAATCAAGTGTGTGTATATAGAAAAGAAAAAAAGTGATTTTTCGCAACAAATTGTTGCGATTTTTTTTTATTACTTGATAATAGAGTGTAGGAGGGATTTTGAACGAAGGAATTATGGAGGAACAATATGATGAAAAAAATAATGATGATAGTTTCAATATGTGCTGTAGTTTGTGGAGGAGTATACTATTTTCTCTATAATCCTAATATAAAGGAAAGTAAAGAATTAATAACTAAGGTGAATCCTGCTGTTGAATCAGAAGTGCAAGAGAATATAGAAGAAGAAAAAAAAGAAAAGCAAATTGATTATGCTAGCATATCTCAAAAATTAGATCAATATTTAGTCGGAAAGCAATTCAATGGAACAGTTTTGGTAACAGATAAAGAGCATGTTATATTGAATAAAGGATATGGGTATGCTGATGTTCAAAATAAAATAGAAAATACGCCTCACACAAAATATCGTATTGGTTCTATTACGAAAACAGTTGTGGCTACATCTATTTTACAACTGCAGGATCAAGGGAAGCTAAATATTCAAGATAATGTGAATAAATATATTCCTTCATTTCCGGAGAATAAAAATATTACGTTATATCATTTATTAACGCATACCTCTGGTTTACCTGAACACGCAAAAGGCAATGTTAATGCTGCTTCCCGTTTACTGTTAATTAATTGGATTGGACGTCAAAATTTAGAATTTCCTGCAGGAACAGGTTGGAGATATACAGATTATAATTATATGGTTCTTGCCTATATAATAGAACATATATCGAAAAAACCTTTAGGAGATTACATAAAAGAAAATATATTTGTAAAAGCAGATATGCATGAATCTGGTATGGGAAATATGGTACCTGGAGATAAAAATTTTACAAAGGGTTATGTGAAAAAAAATCAAGAGCTTGTACCGGCGCAGAAGTTAGGCATGGATTGGCTATATGGTTGTGGTGAGATGTATACGACAGTTGGAGATATGAAGAAATTAGACGAAGCAATTATAAATGGAAAACTTCTTTCTGAACAAAGTATACAAGCGATGTTTTCACCTTCAAAAGAACGAAAATATGCATTTAGTTTTTACATATATCCGGATTATTTTCATAATCATGGTGTACTATCTGGTTGGAACACTTTCAATAATTTTAATAAAGAAAAAGGCACTTTTGTTATTTTATTTTCAAATGTGAAAAATAGTATGGATGATGACTTTAATAAAGATTTCCGAAAGATGGTAAGTGATTTATTAGAACAAAGGGGATGAGAAAATGAAACATAAAAATGTATCAATTGGTTTCATTGGTATTGGTGTAATGGGAAAAAGTATGGTGCGTCATTTCATGCAAGACGGTCATACAGTATATGTATATAATAGAACAAAATCGAAAACAGACTCTTTAGTGCAAGATGGTGCAAATTGGTGTGATACACCGAAAGAGTTAGTAAAGCAAGTTGATGTTGTAATGACTATGGTTGGGTATCCACATGATGTAGAAGAAGTGTACTTTGGGATAGATGGAATTTTAGAGAATGCAAATGAAGGCACGATAGCAATTGATTTCACGACATCTACACCAACATTGGCAAAACGTATTAATGAAACTGGTAAAAGTAAGAATATATATACGTTAGATGCGCCTGTATCTGGTGGAGATGTTGGTGCGAAAGAAGCAAGACTCGCGATTATGGTCGGTGGAGAAAAAGAAATATATGATAGATGTTTACCGTTATTTGAAAAGTTAGGAACAAATATTCAGTTGCAAGGAGCAGCTGGGAGTGGACAACATACAAAAATGTGCAATCAAATTGCGATCGCTTCCAACATGATTGGTGTATGTGAAGCTGTTGCTTACGCGAATAAAGCTGGACTGGATCCAGATAAAGTGTTAGAGAGCATTTCAACGGGTGCTGCAGGTAGCTGGTCATTAAGTAATTTGGCTCCTCGAATGCTAAAGGGAGATTTTGAACCAGGGTTTTATGTAAAGCATTTTATGAAAGATATGAAGATTGCGTTAGATGAGGCTGAAAAATTACAATTACCAGTACCAGGTTTAAGTTTGGCGAAGGAATTGTATGAAGAGCTAATAAAAGATGGGGAAGAGAATAGCGGAACACAAGTGTTATACAAAAAATACGTAAGGGGGTAAATGAGATGGATCTTCAAAAATTTGATGAGATAATTGATACTGTACAAAGAGCAACATGTATACAAATTAATGAAAAACAAAAAGAAGCTTTTAAACAAAAATATGATTTTGAACCGAATTTCGAATATGGAAGAGATGAGAAAGGGCATTACGTTATTCGAACTTCAAAAAAGATGCTAGAAGAAATGGAATTTTATTTGGCATTGAAATATGATCGAGATGGAGTTGACCTTTACATGGAAGCGGAGATTGACGGTATATATCATGTATCTGTTAGCTATAGTGAAGACGCTTTGCATCTACAAGAATTGTTTCAATTTCTAGAAGAAAATAAATAAAAGTCCTCATTTGAGGACTTTTATTTATTTTTAATTTTGTAATTATAAGCTAGAAGCCCGGCGGCATCGTTCGATTGGGAATGGAATAACTTGCGCGATGTGATTAGGACCGAATTGTTTTGCACGAGCATGGCGTACTATATAAAATGCACAGAGAATTGAAACAGGAATAGCACCGAACAAACCAAAAAGTAAAGCGCTTACACAAGATGCAACAAAACCTAAAACACCAACTTCTAACTCTTCCATAATGGCTCCTAAAATAACAGGAAGTGCTCCACACATAACTCCTAGTATAAGTGCGATAAGTAAACTCATGATTCTCCCCCTCTGTTTGCGATTTTCTTTTCCTTCTTAGTTAATTGTAGTATATCATATATAAAACAGAATTTTCAGAAAAAAGTTCAAAAAAAGTTCAATAAATGTTCAAAAAGTATTAATAAATACACTTGAAAAATTGAAGGGAGAGATTGTACTGAACGGAAGGAATAATACGATTAGAACGATAAAAAATCAGGCTTATTTCATTTTTTGAAATAAGCCTGCTCCATAGGAGGATGTATATATGTAGAGTGAATAAAAGGTTGGAAAAGGGGGTCCAAGGCCTTTTATTCAACTAACTACCTTAATAGATTGGAACCCAGCCTTCAGTTGTAACAAAAATACGAATAGCTACAACTTGACGATCATCTTGCAAGGTAAAATAATGTCTTGCATTTTCAGGAACAGATATGAGATCGCCTGGCTCAAGTTCAACGTCAAAAAATGTCCCATCTTTTCCTTCAATGGCGAAGATGCCATGACCACTAACAATAAAGCGAACTTCATCATCAGTATGATGGTGTTCTTTTTGGAAATTAATTAATAGTTCGTCAAGGTTAGGTGTGCTATTTGAAAGTGAAATTACATCGTGTGCTTTATAACCTCGGCGTGATGAAACATCAGCAATTTCTTTTGAAAACACAGCTAATATTTCAGCCTTGTTTTCATCTGTTAAAGAATAACTTTCATTTAAATGAGTAGGAAGCTTAGAGATGTTCCATTTCTCATATAAAACGCCTTCCTCTTGTAGAAATTTACATACTTCCACTTCATTTTCAATACGAGTATTTACTTCATGAATACGAATTTGCGCCATTAGAAACGCCTCCTTGAATTGATAATAGTTTTATATGAAATTGGAATAAAAACTCATAAGCTTCTAATCTTTTCTTAGCATCAAAGCTATCTCGACCCCATACGGTAATACCATGGTTACGGATCAATACTGCTCCCGAATCTCCTTGTATATGCTTTCGGAAGTTTTCTCCAAGCGTTGGGATATGGGCATGGTTTTCGATAATAGGAATGTTTATTGTTGCACCTTCTTCCCAAATATCGAGAGCTTTAATAATTTCTTGATTTTGAAGTGTGACTGCATCACTATATAAATTTGTGATAACATTGTTATCGGTTGTATGAACATGAAGGACGCACCCAGCATTCGTATGGTTATAAATATGTGTATGCAAGATTGTTTCTGCTGAAGGACGTAATTCAGTTTCTAATACGGGAATCCCTAGATGATCTACTAATAGAAAATCATCTGGAGTCGTTTTTGTTTTATCTTTACCACTTGCTGTAATGAGAAAAGTCAGTGGTTCATGACTAACCTTTATAGAAATATTACCACTCGTTGCTGGAAACCAATTGCGTGTTGTTAATTCTTTTTTTATCTCGCTTAAGTCATACCATTGACGAAAAAGTTGTTTCATAATTTCACCTCCAACAAATGTTTTAATTCAGCTTGCACATCTTGAAATGTTTCAAACGGTGTATAAGCAATATGATTTTCTTCACACATTGTAATAAGAAAATCGCGAGCGAACACTTTATCAGCTTGTTTCGCGGCTTGTAAATCAGTAATAGAATCTCCAATTACAATATGAAAGTCATTTGTATCACTTAATTTACGGATTAATGATGATTTACATAATCCGCAATGATTTTGACAATGATCATCACAAGAATGAGGCCATTTAACTGTAATAAACTCTGCTGAAAAGTCTGTTTCATTACAATAAATTTGCTCTTTTGGAATGATTCCTTGTAAGAGTGGATAGACGAAGAAATCCATTCCACCTGATATTACGTAAAAAGAAATGGTATTTTCCTTTACGAATTGTATAAACTCATGAAAACCACTACGGATTTCAGCAGTCTCTATTAAAAATTGAATAATCTCATCGTGCAGATTAGTAGGTATGAATTGAAATAATTGAGAAACACCTTCTTGAATAGATAGCTCTTGTGATAAAATTCTATTCTTTACTTCTTCAGCTTCTGGTGGTGCAAATTTTTCCATAATGGACATAATGTTATCATTATTTGTAATCGTGCCATCGAAATCACAAAATACTTGAATACTCATAATTTCACCTCATGAGAGGGATTTCCCCATATTTGTAGTGCGCTATGCAAATTTATGTCATCTACTTCATGGAGTGGTTTATTTTGCAAAGTAGCATCAATTGCAGCACGGAAAGCTTTACCGCCGCCCTGCGCCCCATTTGGATGTCCATGTATTCCGCCACCAGCATTAATAACAACATCTTTACCGAAATCTCGTACAATAAAGGGAACGAAACCAGGGTGAATACCAGCAGACGGAACAGAAAAGCTCTTTTTGAAAAATGCATCGTCTTCAGTTAAATATTTTGAGATAGCAAGAGCTTCCTCTTTTTCTAGCGCAACACTTCCGTATGGAGATGGGAATAATGAAAAGTCAGCCCCAGCATAACGGAGTAGTTTCCCGAGTAATAATGGAGATGAAACTCCATATAACTTGGATGCGGAATAAGCACCACTTACAGCAGGGTGTGCCATAATAGGAACCGGGATTTCATCATCTTCTGCAAGTGATTGTAGTACATCTAGTCCGTAAGAGAATACGTTAAATAATAGAATATCAGCTCCAGCTTGCACTGCACGTTTCGCATTTTCTTTTAAATCAAAAGTTCGTCCTGTTAAATTTACGGCATATAACGTTTTATGTCCGTATGTTTCATATACGGATTGTAAAACTTCTTTTCCAGATACGATGCGTTTCGTAAGTGGTGTTAATGCATTTTCGAATAATATTTCATCATCTTTTACGATATCTACACTACCAATTGCTTGATCGCGTAATTGCGTTTTTAAATACCCAATATTTCGTCCAATCATTCCTTTAAAAATACTCATTAAAAGGGGACGATCATGTACTTGTAAAAGATTTCGAATACCATCTATCCCAAATTTTGGACCAGGAAACTGTTTTTTTAATTCGTCTGAAAAAGTTAAGTCAATTAATTTTACTTCGCCATCAAGTGAGAGCTTTCCAAATGTAGTCGTTAAAATTGCTGGTAAATCCGGACTGAAATTTAATAACGGATATTCGATTTTAATAATTCCGCGTTTTACTTTTTTACGTAAATACGAATTGGTATGTTCATGTTCAGCTAATTCCTCAACATGAATGACGCTGCCTTTATGCTGCTTTAATTGTTCTTGCAATAAGTGTGGCAAATGAGTCCAAGAGCCAATTGTTAAACCGAGTGCAATTTGCTCAGCTTTTTTTTCTAAGTTATGTGAATCATCATGGATTAAATACGTCGCTATAATTCCGCTCATTGTTATAACCTCCTAGTTAAATAAAAAAACCTCTCAGCTAAGGAGAGGTTTTTTTACAACCAGCTCCTTATCTGTCAGCGTAATGCTGCGAGAATTAGCACCGTGTCTACAATTGTAGATCGGTTGCCGGGTTTCGTCGGGCTCGTCCCTCCACCTGCTCTTGATAAGAAGTATTTAGAAATGTTTAAATTTTTAAGATAACTGAATTTTGTCAGATGTTTTTCATGTTGTCAATTACTTTTTGAAAAAATTTAATTTATCAATTCGATTAATGGCTTCTCGTAATCTATCTTCTGTATGCAAGAGACCAACACGGACGTATCCTTCGCCATGCTCACCAAATCCAACACCAGGAGCAACTGCAACGTGTGCTTTTTCTAGTAAAATATCAGAAAATTGCTCAGATGTATATCCTTTTGGAACAGGAAGCCATGCAAAGAATGATCCGGTTGGAATGTCTACATTCCAACCAATCGAGTGACAAGCAGAAATAAGAGCGTTTCTTCGAGATTCATAACTATTTACGAGGTTTCCTACGCAAGACTGTGAACTTAATAATGCTTCGCGGGCAGCATCTTGAACTGCACCAAAAATACTAACATACATATGATCTTGTAATAAGTTAATTGTTTCAATCACACTTTCATTCCCTACTGCAAAGGCAATACGCCATCCAGCCATATTGAAAGTTTTTGATAATGTATAAATTTCAATTCCCGTATCTTTGGCGCCGTCTGCTTGTAAGAAACTAACAGGCTTTTGACCGTCGAACCCTATAGCACCGTAAGCGAAATCATGAACAACTAATATATTGTGTTTATTAGCAAAATGAATCGTTGCATCAAAAAAATCTTTTGATGCAGTAGCACCTGTAGGATTATTTGGATAGTTTAAAAACATTAATTTTGCACGCTCGGCAATAGAGTCATCAATTTTCGTATAATCTGGTAAAAAGTTATTTTCTGCAATAAGTGGCATTGTTTCAAACTGAGCTTTTGCTAAAGCAACTCCTGATAAATAATCTGGATAACCTGGATCTGGAACGAGAATCGTATCACCAGGGTTTGTAAAACAAACTGGTAATTCTACTAACCCAGCCTTTCCGCCGAATAAAATAGCAACTTCCGTTTTTGGATTTAATTTTACGCCGTATTCGCGTTGATAGAATGTTGCTACAGCTTCTTTTAAACTTTCATGTCCGCGAAATGGCGGATATTTATGATGAATCGCTTTTGCAGCAGCATCTTGTAAAGCTTTTACGATATGCTGTGGTGTTGGTTGATCTGGATTACCCTGTCCTAGATTAATAACATCGTGCCCTGCTGCAACGACTTTGTTAACTTTTGCAACAAGTGAAGCGAAAAATTGTGTAGGCAATGATGTTACGATCTCAGAAGGTTGAAATAATTTCATGCTTTCCACCTCTTTTGAAAGTTGTTACAATTCTAGTGACAAATGATATAATCTTTCCAGTATTTTGTAAAGAAAAAATTAAGGATGGGGCTGACAAAATGAAAGTCGCATGTATTCAAATGGATATTGTTTTTGGAGATGTAGAAAAAAATATTGAGAATGCTAAACATAAAATAAACGAAGCGATGAAAGAAAGACCAGATGTTATCGTCTTACCAGAACTATGGACAACAGGTTATGATTTAACGAGACTCTCTGAAATTGCAGATAGGGATGGATTGGAAACGAAAGAAAAGTTGATAGAATGGTCGAAACAATATGGTGTACATATTGTTGGTGGTTCTATAGCAAAGCAAACGGAGCAAGGTGTTACAAATACAATGTATGTTGTAACGAATAAAGGAGAACTAGTCAATGAATATAGTAAAGTGCATTTATTTCAGCTTATGGATGAACATAAATATTTAATCGCTGGAAATAGTACTGGTGAATTTAAGTTAGATGATGTAGAGTGCGCCGGCACCATTTGCTATGATATTCGTTTTCCGGAGTGGATGCGCGTTCATACTGCTAAAGGTGCAAAAGTTTTATTTGTTGTAGCTGAATGGCCATTCGTTCGTTTAGCGCATTGGCGTTTATTATTACAAGCAAGAGCAGTTGAAAATCAGTGTTATGTTGTAGCATGTAATAGGGCAGGGAAGGATCCAAATAATGAGTTTGCCGGCCATTCTTTAATTGTCGATCCTTGGGGCGAAGTTGTTGTAGAAGCGAATGAAGAAGAATCAATTCTATTTGGCGAGCTTACATTCGAGAAAATTAAAGAAGTACGCAAAGGAATTCCAGTTTTTGCAGATCGACGTCCAGAATTATACAAATAAAATGTTGACAAGTGATTTTTATTCTTGGTATAGTCTTCAACATAAAGTTAAAAATTCTAAAAAATTATACAACTCTTATCAAGAGCAGGTGGAGGGATTTGGCCCGATGAAGCCCAGCAACCGACCGTAATACCATTGTGAAATGGGGCGTTTATGACGCCAAAAGGCACGGTGCTAATTCCAGCAGAAAGTAAAACTTTCTGGCAGATAAGAGGGGAGAAGATAAACTTCAAACCTCTTTCTTAGTGGAAAGAGGTTTTTCTACGTCAGAAAAACCTCTGAATATAAAAAAGGGGGAGAAGACGATGGGATATTATGCATTAACTGAAACAACAGCTATACAATATGCGAAAGAACACGGTTATTTTGAAAAGAAAGAAAATGTAGTTTGTCATGAAATTGGAGATGGAAATTTAAATTACGTGTTCAAATTAGATGATGGAGAGAAGTCTATTATAATAAAACAGGCACTGCCGTATGCGAAAGTAGTTGGTGAAAGCTGGCCGTTATCTATAAAAAGAGCGACAATTGAAAGTAAGGCACTGAAAATTTTTGCGAAGTATGTACCGGATTATGTTCCAGTAGTGTACAGTCATGATGAAGAGTTAGCGATAACGGTAATAGAAGACTTATCAAGACTAACAATTACAAGAAAAGGATTAATAGACGGAGAAGAATATCCACTTTTATCCCAGCATATCGGTCGTTTTCTAGCAAATGTTTTATTTTACACTTCAGATTTTGGTTTACAGTCAGAAGAGAAAAGGGTACTAGAAGGTACATTTGTAAATCCAGACCTCTGCAAAATTACAGAAGATTTAGTGTTTACAGATCCGTTTGGACATTACGATACGAATGATTATGAGCCGGAGTTACAATTGGCTGTTGATGAACTTTGGAGTGATAAAACTTTAAAACTAAAAGTAGCGCAATATAAATATAAGTTCTTAACAAGAAAAGAAACTCTTATTCATGGTGATTTACATACAGGTAGTATTTTTTCATCACCTTCTGAAACGAAAGTGATTGATCCAGAATTTGCGACATATGGCCCATTTGGGTTTGACATCGGTCAATTTATTGCAAATTTATTATTAAATGCTTTATCTAGAGAAGAAGAACAGAGAAGTGTACTATTTTTCCATATAGAGAAGACATGGAGTTATTTTGTAGAAACTTTTACGAAGTTATGGATTGGAGAAGGTGTAGAAGCATATACGAAAGAAAAACAATGGTTACCAATTATTTTGCAAAATATCTTTATTGATGCTGTTGGATTTGCTGGATGTGAGCTTATCCGTAGAACAATTGGCCTAGCGCATGTAGCTGATTTAGATGAAATAACAAATAAAGAAACAAGAATTCAAGCTAAGAAACAAGCGTTATCCTTAGGTAAAGAACTAATAAAATATGAATCTAAAAACGCTGATATTCAACTGTTCCGATCATTATTCCAACAGACAGTTTCTGGAGGGGTAAAAGCATGAGTACAATTGTTACAATTCCGAGGTCTGTCAGTTGGAAAGGGAATGCTATTGCAGTATTAAATCAAACAAAGTTACCGCATAGCACAGAATACAAAACATTAACGACAATTGAAGAGGTATGGAAAAGTATTGTCATGCTAGAAGTACGAGGAGCACCGGCAATTGGGATTGTAGCTGCATTTGGCTTGGCGCTTGCATCAAAAAAATATGATACTGTACATATTGAAGAATTTCAAAAGAAGTTTAATAGAGATTGTAATTATTTAGGAACATCACGCCCGACAGCAGTCAATTTATTTTGGGCAATCGATCGTATGAGAGAATCCATTCGAGAAATTACTACAATAAAAGAAGCGCAAAAAATATTAGAAGAAGAAGCGCTTCTTATTCAGCAAGAGGATGAAGCAGTATGCAGGAGTATTGGAGAACATGCATTAACATGTTTTCAAGATGGTGATAACGTTTTAACAATTTGTAACGCTGGCAGTATCGCAACTGCTAGATATGGTACTGCATTAGCACCGTTTTATATTGGGAAAGAAAAAGGTGTACATTTACATGCATATGCATGTGAAACGAGACCAGTTTTACAAGGCGGTCGCTTAACGACCTGGGAATTAAAACAGGCAAATATTGATGTAACACTTATTACAGATAATACGGCAGCTCATGCTATTCAAACGAAAGAAATCAACGCAATTATTGTAGGAGCGGACCGAATTGTCGCAAATGGAGATACAGCAAATAAAATCGGAACAATGAATTTAGCTATATTAGCAAAGTACTTCGGTATCCCGTTCTACGTTGCAGCTCCGTTATCTACATTTGATATTACGAAACAAACAGGGGCTGAAATTGTTATTGAAGAAAGAGACGAAACAGAAGTTACGAAAATTTTTGGGAAACAAGTGGCACCAATTGGAACTGATGTTTTTAACCCTGCATTTGACGTAACGTCGAATGAATTAATTACAGGTATTATTACAGAGAAAGGTATTATACGTGGAGATTATAAGCGAGAAATTGCATCACTGTTTGAAAAAACAAGCTAATACAATAATAGCTTGTTTTTTTATGCCTAAATGTTTTCTTTTCTCTTATTTATATAATGAAAGGAGGCGAAAAAGATGGAAGAGTGGATCAAGATGATAGGCAATGTAGGGTTTCCAATTGTTGTAACATTATATTTGCTCCATCGGATTGAAAGTAAATTAGATGGGGTCATTGTTGCAATAGAAAAGTTGCCGCGGCAATTACTACAGTATAATGATCCTCGAGATAAAAAATAAAGTTTGCTCTTCGTGAGCAAACTTTATTTTTATTGAGCAGTATAACCCCCATCGATAACAACGGCTTGTCCAGTTATTCCTTTAGTTTTTTCGCTCGCCAAAAACATCACATAATCAGCGATTTCTTGTACTTGTAATAAGCGCTTTTGTGGTACGAGTGGATAAATGACATCCTCTAAAACATTTTTAAGTGGTACATTTCGTGTAGTAGCTAAGTCTTGTAGTTGGTTACGTACGAGAGGTGTATCGACATAACCAGGACAAAGGGCATTTACAGTAATTCCGTGAGTAGCCCCTTCTAAAGCGGCAACTTTTGTTAATCCAATTA
The DNA here is from genome assembly GCF_055902415.1 of Bacillus sp. SSR7. NCBI lineage: Bacteria > Bacillati > Bacillota > Bacilli > Caryophanales > Bacillaceae > Bacillus > Bacillus sp. SSR7. The sequence goes on from NZ_JBVVXV010000002.1 coordinate 442,233, forward strand.
CGCCATGTTTCGCGCTATTATAGGCAGATTTTCCGGCGAATCCAACAAGTCCGTTAATCGAAGCAACATTAATAATACGACCATATTTTTGTTTTTTCATAATCGGAAAGGCATGCTTAATTGCGATAAAAGGAGCGATTTGCATAATTTTAATAAGTAGTTCAAACTTTTCGGTTGGAAAATCTTCAATTGGTGAAACGTGCTGCATTCCTGCGTTATTAATTAATATGTCTAATGAACCGAAATGATTAACAGTTTGGGAAATGGATGCTTCTATTTCTTCTTCAGATGTAACATCACATTTTAAACCGATAACCTGATAGCCTTCTTTTTGTAGTTGGCTGGCAGCTTCTTTTGCACGTTCTTCAAGACGATCGGTAATAACAACTTTTGCACCTTCTTTTGCAAAAGCGTTTCCCATTTCATAACCAATACCACTTGCAGCACCTGTTAAAAAAACAACTCGATTTGTAACCATGATGAAAAACATCCCTTCGTAATAAAGTTCTCATATTGCTCTATTTAGATAGTGGATAATAAAAATCCTGCAAAGATTTGGGAAAATATTGTTAGCTATCTTGTTTTGCAAAATAGTCTCTGCTATACTATTTTGTAAAGCAAGATACTAATGCTTATCTATCTTGTAAAACAAGATAGTGGGAGGATTTGAATTATGTCGACAAGTCAAATGCTAAAAGGAATTTTAGAAGGATGCTTACTTGCTATTATTTCTGAAGGTGAAATATACGGTTATGAAATGAGTGAGAAGCTAGCAAAGTATGGCTTTACAATGGCGAGTGAGGGAAGTATTTATCCGTTATTAATAAGAATGCAAAAGGAAGGATTTATAACAAGTGTAATGAAGGAATCCTCATCTGGTCCAAAACGGAAGTATTACACGTTAACAGAAAATGGCGAAGATGCACTGGATGAATTTATGGATCGCTGGGAAGCGATGCAAAGTAGTGTGGAACGTCTACTTGAAGGGAAGGGGAGAAGAAAATAATGCTATCAAATGAAGCACGAAAATTTTTATTAGATATGAGATTGTTTTTGACTGCAAAGAGTGTGAAAGAAACCGATATGGAAAGCTTTATTGAAGACGCAGAACTTCATTTAATAGAAGGTGAGATTGATGGGAAAAGCGTAGAAGAAATTTTCGGAAGCTCACCGAAAGAATATGCAAATGAACTTGTAAAAGTGATGGAAAGAGATAGACAAGAAACGTGGAAGCAAATTGGTTTTACAGTAATGAATATCGTATCGTTTTGGATTATTGCTTCTGTCCTAATAGTGAATAACGGATTATTACAGATGTCACTTATTCAGTGCGTGGGGTATAGTTTGTCATTGATTTTAGTTGTTATAGGTCCTAATTTTTTACTGCGCAAAATGACCTTTGTAACAAGTTTTACAAAAACGTGGTTTTCTATGTGGTTTTTAGTTATGATCGCGCCAATGTTTTTAATGGGGGTTGTTACGGTATTAGATGTGATATATCCTACAAAAATATTTACATTCACCGAGTTGCAAAGTTATATATTAGCTGGTGGTGTTTTCATCATTACAGTAGCGATCAATATATATTTTGATGGATGGTTTAAAAACTTATATTTAATTATTCCACTTTCGATTATGTTACTGTTTAAAACATTTACATCAGAAGACCTTGTTCCAATGTTATTTCAAATTATATGTTTATACGGAAGTTTGTTTATTTTAATTTTCCTTGAAATTATGATGAAGACGAATAGAAGAGAGACGGTTTAATAAGGGAGGGATTATCATGAAGATTTCGAAAGAAGGAGAAAAGTTTTTAATTGATACGAAAGTGTATTTAATAACGAAAGGAATGAAAGAAGAAGATGTGGATGCTTTTTTAGAAGATGCAGAGATTCATTTAATTGAAGGTGAGAAAGAAGGAAAAACGGTAAGTGATATATTTGGTGATTCGCCAAAAGAGTATGCGGAAGAATTAGCGAAGGAGATGGAAAAGGATAAAGGCGGGAGTATAAAGACTATTTTAGGAATGATAATTGGAATAGGGGGATATTGGTTACTTACAAATATTTTATTTGAAAGCCCAAATCATGAATTCACATTAACGAATGTACAATTAATTGGATACCCAATTGTATTAATGATTACGATTGTAGGAATTATATTTGCTTTTAAAATGTCATCATTTAAGAGCAAAGTAAAAGAATTTAGCATTATTTATGTAGCAGCATTGCTACCAATTTTATTACTAGTATTATTAATGTTTATGAATAAATGGTATGGGACGCCTGTATTACAATTAACGACTATACAAAGTTATATACTAGCTGGAGTTATCTTGTTAGTACTGTTAATTGGGGAAGCGTACATACTTGGCTGGATTGGGATATTAGCTGTTATTTTCCCGCTATTTATTATGTTTGTATTTAAAGAATTAGGGAAGCAAAACCCGTATTTGGGAATGTTAGAGCCTTTACTTCTGTACGGAAGTTTATATGGATTAATGAGATGGTCTTTAAAAATTGAAGAGAGAAAAAGTGTAAACTAGTTGAATGCTAATTTTTATTAAGAGGAGAACAAATATGCAAAGTATATTTTAAGGTATATTGTCTATTGTATTTTTAGGTTTAGCAATTTTCAGGTTATGTTTTATCCTTCGGTTTAATAGGTAAAGGGCTGCTCTGGATATGCCAAAAATTATTTCCAAAGAAATATCATATAGAGATTTTTAGAGTAATTGTATTTATGTTTAGTTGTATATTTGCATCCGTTGCAGCCGGAATTTGGTTTGTTGATTGGAATATATTATTTTAAACAGTAACAAAATTGTTACTGTTTTTTTCTTTGCAATAAAGAGCTTTGTAAAGAGAGTGCTTTTTGTTCGTTCGTTAATAGAGAATGAATAGGAACATTTTCAGGGCGCGGGACTATCGGGTACATAAGATTTGTTGGGGAAGGATGATGCTCCGAGCCAATTGGAGAATGAGGATCTGCGTGAGTAAGTTTTCCGTGAACACGTCTTGTAAATAAAATATGACCGATTTCGTGAGCGAGCGTATATATATTTTTCATAGGAGCAGCCGAGTTTGTTAAAACGATATACCCTGTAAGTTGTTGCTGTTTTGCTAAAGAGTAAGCGCAGGCAATTACTGCTGTTTCTTTGAAATAATCACTGCCAATATAACAAATGTAAAGGTCGCATGCAGGAGCTTCATTTACACAAGTTTGGAAAAAGGATGCTAATTTTTCCTGACTTTGAATAGAATTTTTATAACTAATTTCACGGTCAGAAAAACGGAAAATTTCATTTAAAATAATTACTTCTTGAATTTGAAATGTAATCGGGTGCCAAATTGACTCTGCAACCGCTAAATCCTTTGCGATACGGTCATCAGAAATATCGGCGCCTGGAGTAATGCAAATACATATATTGACGTATGGATCCATAAGGAACACCTCAACTGAAAAAGTTCTTCCTATAATATATGTGGGGAAAAGATGTCATGTATGGATAAACGCCTTCTTTATTGAATATATAGATGACAAGTCGAAAAAATTTCATAGTTCTATAACGTAGTGTGATCATCTTTTTGATATAGTAAAGAAAAGGGGGAGAATATATGTATACATTAAAAATCGTTTCAGACAGAGAAGCTCTTTATCAATTTGCAAGTTATGTAAGAGTTGTTCAAGGGGTGGAAGATGTATATGTAGAGGTGGGAGAACCTTTATATGAACATCCATTAATGAAATTTTATGTACATATTAAGCTTGAGGGAACATATGAGCAACAGAAAGCGTTACAAGAAATAGCAAGATTAGTAGAACTAGGGCGTTTTACATATGTCCATTATCGTAATGATGAAATTGAAGAAGCTTTTGAAGCTGTAAAATATGAAAGTTTTAAGAAATAAAGGTGAAAAAAGGAGGCGAAAGCTTCCTTTTTTTCTTTAAAATTACATCAACAAAAGGAGAAAAATTTTGTTATGATAAGGAAGGGTGAGGAAAGGAGAGTTTACATATTGGGGTATATTGAAGAGTTACGCAAAGTCGTTGGTACAAGGCCGCTTATTCTAGTAGGATCAGCAATTATTATCTTAAATGATAATCAAGAAGTATTGCTTCAATATCGTTCAGATACATTTGATTGGGGTGTACCTGGCGGGGCGATGGAGCTAGGAGAAACGACAGAAGAAACTGCTCGCAGAGAACTGTTTGAAGAGACGGGACTAAATGCGAAAATTATGCAATTTATCGGGGTTCTTTCGGGAAAAGAAGTGTACTTCCAATATCCAAATGGAGATGAAATTTTTAATGTCATACATCTGTATCAGGGGCATCATGTGAGTGGAGAATTAAGGCTTGACCATGAAGGATTACAGCTTCAATATTTTCCGGTAGATAAGTTACCGAATTTGAATAAAACAACAGAGAAGATTTTACAAAAATTCCTATACGCATTAACAGAATAGAAGGTTAATTCCTTCTATTTTTATTATATTAAATATTTTGATTTTTTAGTATGTTTATAGTATGATAAGTGTAGACATACATCTTATGGAATTTCACCTAAAAACTGACTAGGGTACATAAGAGAGGGGCAAGTGCAAAATGCATAATGTTGTTATTACAGCTGCAGTTCGTTCGCCAATTGGAACTTTTGGGGGAGCGCTAAAAAATGTAACGCCAGTAGAATTAGCTGTTCCTGTACTTCAGGAAGCTGTAAAACGGGGCGGGGTAGAACCACACGAAGTTGATGAAGTGATTTTAGGCCATTGTATTCAAAGAACTGATGAAGCAAATACGGCGAGAACAGCTGCATTAGCGGCAGGATTTCCTGACACAGTTACGGGCTATACAATCCAACGCCAATGTTCTTCAGGTATGCAAGCAATTATGTCGGCTGCAATGCAAATTCAATTAGGTGTAAGTGAAGTTGTCGTTGCAGGTGGAGTAGAAGCAATGAGTTCAAGCCCTTATGCATTGAAACAACACCGCTGGGGACAACGCCTACAACACGGAGAAATTCGTGATACGGTGTGGGAAGTGTTAGAAGATCCGATTCATCATATTATGATGGGGGAAACAGCGGAAAATTTAGTTGAACAATATGAAATTACAAGAGAGGAACAAGATGAAGTTGCGCTTCGCAGTCATACATTGGCACTGAAGGCAATCCAGTCTGGATACTTTGACGATCAAATTGTTCCTATTACGATAAAAGAACGTAGAAAAGAAGTAGTATTTTCGAAGGATGAACATCCACGTGCTGATATTACAGCAGAAAAATTAGCTGGATTAAAACCAGCTTTCCGTAAAGGCGGATCAGTAACTGCAGGGAATGCATCTGGCCTGAATGACGGAAGTGCGGTTCTAGTATTAATGAGCGAAGAAAAAGCGAAAGAAAAAGGCTTACAACCGTTAGCTAGAATTGTTGGGTATTCAGTAGCTGGAGTGGATCCGAAAATTATGGGTATTGGACCAGCACCAGCAATTCGTAAAGGATTAGAAAAAGTAGATTGGTCATTAGAAGATGCAGATTTACTGGAAATTAATGAAGCTTTCGCTGCGCAATACTTAGCTGTAGAGAAAGAATTAGGTTTAGATCGTGAAAAAGTGAATGTAAACGGTAGTGGTGTAGGACTTGGACATCCAATTGGTTGCACAGGAGCTCGTATTACTGTAAGTTTAATTCATGAATTGAAAAGACGTGGGTTAGAAAAAGGAATTGCCTCTCTATGCGTCGGCGGCGGTATTGGGGTAGCATTATTTATAGAAGCACTATAAAAAAGAAGCAGCAATCGCTGCTTCTTTTTTTTAAGAATCAAATAAATGATGAAATAATCGATCGCGATTTTCAAAGAAAAGTTTCGTCGTTTGGTAATGCTCAGTTTCTTCTAATGTGGATTCGTGAATCCCTTCTTGTGTTAAAGAGTATATAGTGGATTCAGGATAAGCCATTAAAATAGGAGAATGCGTCGCGATAACAAATTGTGAACCTTGTTCCGCTAGTTCGTGCATTCGAATGAGCATAGAAAGTTGTCTCATTGGTGATAGGGCGGCCTCGGGCTCATCTAAAATGTATAAACCTTGTCCTGAAAAACGATTTATAAATAAGGAGAAGAATGACTCACCATGTGATTGTTCGTGTAGTGAGGTACCACCATATGAGTCAATAATTGGATTTCCACGTGCGTATGAATCGGCATCCATTTCATCAATATAAGAAGCAACGTTATAAAACGATTCAGCGCGAAGAAAGAAACCGTCGTTTGGTGTATTGAAACTTTTGGAAATTCGAAGGTATTCATGTAAAGATGAATGTGAATTGTTTGTGCTAAAGTGGAAGTTTTTCGTTCCACCTTCTGCATTAAATCCTAAAGCAATTGCAATCGCTTCGAGTAATGTTGATTTACCCGTCCCGTTTTCTCCAATAATGAATGTTACATTTGGGTGGAAAGCTAGTGATTGTAATGTTCGGATAGCGGGTAGACAGTAAGGATATACGGAAAAACTAGGGATATTTTCTTTTTTTAATGTGACATTTTTTAAAAAGGGTACGTCAATCAATATAGAAACCTCAATTCATAACAGATTTTGATTCTAAAAAGGCAGCAAATACAAGTGTAAGACAGCTTGTAGCGAAAATTGTATACTGAAGTGCGCCAAAACCGAGACCTTCCCAACCGAAAGTTATCCTCTTCCATATAAAAATGAAAAGAACGCTCATAAAGCCAACGAAAGTGGGCGTGTATTTTATAATTTTTAAATGATTCCATAGAAAAAATCCAATGTATGTACTTAAAAACAAGGTAAACAGAACAAGAAAAAAGACAAGTGTTAATGACACGTGAACCCCTCCTTATTTTCTGAATATTTCATGTGGATTATATCATTTAAACTATCATATTCCAATGTGAAAATAAATATTGCATGGATATTATTCATATCGTTATGATAGTATGTAATCTATTGTAATTCTAAAAAGGAGCCAAAACATGCCGTTTACATTTGCACATCCAGCAGCAGTTCTTCCTTTTATGAAAAAACAGTCCAAATCTATTTCAGTAACGGCTCTTATATTAGGGAGTATGGCGCCTGATTTTGAATATTTTTTACACTTTAGACCGTATGGTATTATTGGCCATACATGGCTTGGGTTCTTATATTTAAATTTACCACTTGTATTTCTGCTCGCATATATGTATCATTACATTTTAAAAAAGCCGTTTATAACGCATTTACCTAAACCATTTGCTGGCTACTATATTTATGCGGTAGATGAGAGGTGGGGGCTTCATACATGGAAAGATTTCTTTGTATTTTGCTATTCCGCTTTATTTGGTATGCTCACGCATGTCGTTTGGGATGCATTTACTCATCATACAGGCTACTTCGTTATGAAAATACCATTTTTACAAAGAGAATTATATAGTATTCCAGTGTATAAATATATGCAGCATGGGAGTACATGTGTCGGTTTATTATTACTATTGTACGTACTATGGAAGTATAAAGATGAAACAGGAAAAGATATGATGATAGCTTCAGAAAAAAGGAAGTATTGGATTTCGGCAATCATTGTGGCAGTTCTTATATTTGTCGTTCACACGTTCGTAGATCCCTATTTTCATATTTTCCAAATAGGAGGTATAATAGTATCTGGACTAACAAGTTCGTTTTGTGGACTTCTCATTGTTTCCATAGTTTACAAAGCAAAGGACTAATTAATATTAATGAATGATAGTGTTAGGAGAAATTATATGATGAAAGCATGGAAAAGTATTTTTGTTTTATGTAGTTTTCTTCTTATGTTAAGTGGTTGCTTCCATCAAGAAGAAAAGAAAGTTGAACCGAAGAAGAAAGAATCTATTCCTGAAACAAAAGAATATGGTGGGCGTGAGCTGAAAAAAGTAGGACAAAAAGTGAAAGAAACTGGCTGGGGTACTTTTAAGTTAGAACAGATTCATTCAGTAAATCAAACATTTGAAGTAGCACCAATGAAAATTCACGTACAAGATGTGAAAGTAATCTCTTTATCGCAGATGAGTAAAGACGCAAAAAATACATTAAAAGTATATACGGCATTAACTCCTGAAGAAGTAAAGCGTAGATTAGGAGATAAAGTCAGTCAAGAAGATGCGGAGTTATATGCATCGCTAAGTGGTACAGAGATTAGTGATACGATTCGTTACGTTGAAATTACATATAAGGTGGAAAATAGCGGGAATAAAAATATACAATTTTTCTCTATGAATGATGTTGCGATTAATGATAAACAACATTTTAAAGTAGCAACGCAAAACTTTTTATATGATGAAGATACGCTCGTTGGTACAAAAAATGTATCAAGGGAAGACTATAAGCCTGGTGAAACAAGAGATGGTATTATCGGCCTAATACTTGATGATGGAAAAGAAAAGGTAAAGGATATTAAATTTACAACAGATAATGTAATCGCAGCAGATACAGAAACGCAAGATGTTGTAAAAGAGCCACAAACTTTTAACATCTCACTTTCTGAGTAAGTTGTTTTTAAATATATGTAAGAAAAAACAGTCAGCGCTCAAACTATTATGCTGACTGTTTTTTCCGTTCTTCTATGTATGAATCTACACTTTGAAAAGGCACCTTAATTTTAAACGCATCTTTTTGTTCATCAAATTGCTTTTCATTATAGGGGCCAAAACGTTTATTATGCTTTACGTCAATAATCCAATAATGCTCGCTTTTTTTATTTGCAATTGCCCCGTCAGGATTATTCGGATCTGACTTTTCCTCAGTTTGTTTTGCAATAATGTATTTATCATCCCAGGCTATGTCTGTAATTTTTGCAGGAATGTATTGTGTGGCGTATACAGCATCTTGCGTGGGGAAAAGTTCAAATGCATTTCCAGAAGTACGTATGAGCTCGTATTCATCGTTAATCGTATATGTTATATGATTTGTATTTCCAGAACAACCGGCTAATAGGAATGCGACGAATAGGATTATCCATTTTTTCAATATGGGAACCTCCTTTACAATGCTGTTGTAACACATTGTACAAGAAAAGTAAGAGAAACGCTAGTTTACAATGTTTTTTAGAAGTGGTACGATGAGACGGGTAAAGAAGGATATGAAGGAGTCGACATAAAAATGAAGTTAAAGATGCATCGTCCAGCGCTTGTAATGAATCGCATAGGTGCCTCCCTAATTGACATGTTTTTAATCTCGGTTATGTATGGTGCAGTAGTAGCTGTTATGACTGGAAATTATAGTGCTATTTTTAATCGCTTTAATATTAGTTTTGGCGATTATAGATATGATCTTGCAGTAGTTTTTATATTAATGGCGATATATTTTATTTTGCTACCCTTTATTTGGAACGGTGTAACACTTGGTAAAAAGGTAACGAGAATAAAATTAATTTCATTGAAGAGTGAAAAGTTAACGTTACAAACATTAACGATTCGATTTTTTGTATTGTTATTACCGAACATATTACTACTTGGAATTCCGGTGTTGTGTAACGTATATATGATGTTATTCCGCAAAGATAATTGTGGTTTTCAGGATTTAATTACAAAAACGAAAGTGATAAGTCTTGTATAACAAAAAAGAGACCTTTTTATATAAAAAGGTCTCTTTTTTGTTATGCAAATATATTTTAATGGATATATCACAAGGAAAAAGTTAATCTATATCATTTTTGGGTTAAATAGATTGAAAATTAAGAAAATGTTATAATGATTAAAATAATATGTTTATATAATAAGGAGGAAATTGAAATGACTGGAGGTAGCGTAATCTTTTGGGGGATTTTAATTTTCATCGGTTTAGTGTTCGATCAGCGTAATAGTAAGAAAAAAGAAGAAGTAAAAAAGTAATCGCTTACAAATGAATAAGCAACTTTTCTTGCTTGCAGACTAATCTCATAAAGGGGTATACTGAATGACGGTAAGACTTATAGAAGGGGTAATGAAAATGAAGCTTGCAGGAAAAGTTGCCATCGTAACTGGCGGTGGCATCGGTATTGGACGTAATACAGCTCTTTTGTTGGCTAAACAAGGCGCAAAAGTAATTGTGACGGATATCGATCAAGAAAGTGGACAAGCAACAGTGGAGGAAATTACGAATCTAGGCGGAGAAGCACTTTTTGTATCCTATGATATGGAAAAACAAGGAGATTGGCAGCGCGTAATCAGCATTACTTTGAATGCATTCAGTCGCATTGATATGCTTTTTCAAAATGCTGGTTTATATAAAATAGATTCTATATTTTCACGCCAACAAGAGAACGATTCCAATGTACTTTGTATTAATGACGTATGGATAGAGATAAAACAATTAACGTCATCTTTTATGAAACAGCAAGAAGAAGTGGTGCTGAGTGACTTACCAATTTTCGGTATTATTGGCACGAAAGGACAATCATTTCATACAGTAGAAGCCCTCGTATAATAGTGAAAACCGCCCTCAATATATGTGGACGGTTTTTTTGTATGAAAATTATTTTTTAACGAATGCGTTGTTCGGTTTGACTATCAAAGAAATGCGCTTTATTCATATCAAATGCTAGTTTAATTTGGTCACCGGGTGAAAATGTATGTCTTGCATCAACACGTGCTGCAAAATCTTGATTTCCAAGTTTCATATATAAAATAGATTCAGCACCTAATAACTCAGCAACTTCAATTTTTGTTGTGAAGGCAGTAGATTGTGAAGCTTCTAAAAATAATAGTTCATCATGAATGTCCTCAGGACGAATACCTAAAACAATATCCTTATTTACATAGCCTTGTTCACGTAATATCTTCATTTTTCCCTCAGTTACTTTAATTTTTACAGCATTGTCTATAACGAAATCGGTTTCAGTTAATTTACCACGGAAGAAATTCATCGCTGGAGAGCCGATAAATCCACCAACAAAAATATTTTCAGGTGTTTCATATACTTCTTTTGGAGTACCAATTTGTTGAATTTTTCCGTCTTTCATAACAACAAGACGAGAAGCCATTGTCATCGCTTCAGTTTGATCATGTGTTACATAAATTGTTGTCGTTCCAAGGCGGTGGTGTAACTTAGAAATTTCTGAGCGCATTGCAACACGTAATTTAGCGTCCAAGTTAGATAAAGGCTCGTCCATTAAGAACACTTTCGCGTCTCGAACGATTGCTCTCCCTAACGCAACACGTTGACGTTGTCCACCGGATAAAGCTTTCGGTTTTCTATCTAAATATTGTTCCAGTCCTAAAATTTTTGCTGCATCTTTCACACGACGATCAATTTCATCTTTTGGTATTTTTCTAAGTTTTAATCCAAATGCCATATTATCATATACACTCATATGTGGATATAGAGCATAGTTTTGGAAGACCATTGCGATATCGCGATCTTTTGGAGGGACATCATTCATTAGCTTACCATCAATTGAAAACTCTCCTTTTGAAATGTCTTCAAGTCCAGCCACCATTCGTAATGTTGTAGATTTTCCGCATCCAGAAGGACCGACAAATACGATAAATTCTTTATCTTGAATGTGTAAATTGAAGTCTGTTACAGCTGTTACGTTATTATCATATATTTTATAAATGTGTTCTAATTTCAGTTCTGCCATGGTATTTCCCCCTAGAAATAATTATGCAAACGTTTTCTTTGAGTTCATTATAAACGAATAGATTCAAAAAATAAACAAAAAAATAAAACGTTTTCATAAATTAGAAGAATATTAGTAAATTTCGTATGTTTTCTTAGAAAAATAAGAATAAAAGTTGTAAGCGCTATTTTAAATTAAGATAGAATCTGTTATCATTCATTAATGAAAACGTTTGCGCCTTGAAAAGAGAAAATCGAATTATGAATGAAATGGGGTAGCATAATGGAAAAACAGTGGTGGAAAGAAAGTGTAGTATATCAAATTTATCCTCGTAGCTTTATGGATAGCAACGGTGATGGTATCGGGGATCTTCGCGGTATTATTTCAAAGTTAGATTACTTAAAAGAATTAGGGATTGATGTAATTTGGTTATCACCAGTCTATGAATCTCCAAATGATGATAATGGTTATGATATAAGTGATTATTGTAAAATTATGAATGAGTTCGGAACAATGGAAGATTGGGATGAGCTATTACATGAAATGCATGAACGTAATATGAAACTTATGATGGACTTAGTTGTTAATCATACTTCTGATGAACATAATTGGTTTATTGAATCACGTAAATCAAAAGATAATAAATATAGAGATTACTATATATGGCGCCCTGGAAAAGAAGGAAAAGACCCGAATAACTGGGGAGCAGCGTTTAGTGGATCAGCATGGCAGTATGATGAAATGACAGATGAATATTATTTACATTTGTTTTCTAAAAAACAGCCAGATTTAAATTGGGATAATGAAAAGGTAAGGCAAGATGTTTATGAAATGATGAAGTTTTGGTTAGAAAAAGGAATTGATGGCTTCCGTATGGATGTTATTAATTTTATTTCTAAAGAAGAGGGATTACCAGCTGTTGAAACAGAAGAAGAGGGGTATGTTTCAGGTCATAAGCATTTTATGAACGGTCCAAACATTCATAAATATTTACATGAAATGAATGAAGAAGTATTGTCTCATTATGATATTATGACGGTTGGTGAAATGCCTGGTGTAACGACAGAAGAAGCGAAATTGTATACCGGGGAAGAACGAAAAGAACTGCAGATGGTATTCCAATTTGAACATATGGATTTAGACTCAGGAGAAGGCGGAAAATGGGATGTAAAACCATGTTCACTCTTTACTTTAAAAGAGAATTTAACGAAGTGGCAAAAAGCATTAGAACATACAGGCTGGAATAGTCTGTATTGGAATAACCATGATCAGCCTCGCGTTGTATCTCGTTTTGGTAATGATGGAATGTATCGCATTGAATCTGCGAAAATGTTAGCGACGGTGCTTCATATGATGAAAGGAACACCGTATATTTATCAAGGAGAAGAAATTGGAATGACAAACGTCCGATTTGAGTCGATTGATGAATATCGAGATATTGAAACGTTAAATATGTATAAAGAAAAAGTGATAGACCGTGGTGAAGATATAGAAAAAGTAATGGAATCTATTTATATAAAGGGTCGTGATAATGCTAGAACTCCGATGCAGTGGGATGATCAGAATCACGCTGGATTTACAACAGGTGAACCTTGGATTACGGTAAACCCTAATTACAAAGAAATTAATGTGAAACAAGCGATCCAAAATAAAGATTCAATTTTTTATTATTATAAAAAATTAATTGAGTTACGCAAAAATAATGAAATAGTTGTGTATGGATCATATGATTTAATATTGGAGAATAATCCATCTATTTTTGCATACGTAAGAACATATGGAGATGAAAAACTTCTTGTTATTGCAAACTTTGCTGCGGAAGAATGTATATTTGAATTGCCTGAGGACGTTAGTTATAGTGAAGTAGAGTTACTCATACACAATTACGACGTAGAGAATGGACCTATAGAAAACATACCATTACGTCCGTATGAAGCAATAGTATTCAAATTGAAATAAGAAAAATCCTTATACCGTTTTGGTATAAGGATTTTTTTACTACCATTTTAATATGGAGAATCCATATGGAGGAAGTGTAATTTGTAATACACTTGCTTCCGCTGAAAATTCTTCGTTTGTATAAATGTTAATGATTTTCTTTCCAGTAACATGGAGAGGGAGTGAAGCTGTAATGTCACTATTAGTCGGATTTAAAACGAAAAAGATCGTTTCATCTTCGTATGTTTTCGTATAAGAAATATAATTATGTTCATCATTTGCTTCGATAAATTGGAAAGTACCATGTCCTCCAAATGCTTTATATTGCTTTCGTAATGAAATTAATGTTTGTACATGTGTAAGTAATAGATGATCTTGTTCTTTCGTATCCCAAATCATACATTTGCGACAAGCTGGATCCATACCACCGTCCATGCCAATCTCGTCTCCATAATAAATACAAGGAGAGCCGATGAAAGAAAGATGGAATACATAAAGTAACTGTAACTTATTTTTATCTCCGTTACATGTTGTCAATATTCTTGGTGTATCATGACTGTCTAATAAATGAAATGCTGCTTCATTTACATTCATAGAGTAGGAATGGAGAGATTCTGTAATTTGTTTCATAAATTCATTTGCTTTAATGGAATCGTTGGCAAAGTAAGATAGTAGAGCATTTGTGACAGGATAGCTCATTACAGCATCAAATTGATCTCCTTGTAACCATGGAAGTGCATCGTGCCAAATTTCTCCTAAAATATATACTTCAGGATTTAATGCTTTTATCTCGCTTCGGAATTCTCTCCAAAAGCTATGATCGACTTCATTTGCTACATCAAGGCGCCACCCGTCTATATTGAATTCTTTTACCCAATAACGCCCTACTTCAAGTAAGTATTCTTTTACATCCGGGTGTGCAGTGTTTAATTTTGGCATATACGGTGTAAACGCGAAAGTATCATAATTCGGAAGTGGCTCAGTTCTAATAGGGAACTCATGAATATGAAACCATTCTTTATATGCTGACTGTTCACCATTTTCTAGTACGTCTTGAAATTTATCGAAAAAGTATCCACTGTGATTGAATACGGCATCGAGCATTACTTTTATACCATGTGTATGACATGCCTCAACGAGTTCTTTGAATGTTTCTTTTGTGCCAAATTGCGGATCGATTTCCATGTAGTCAATTGTGTCATATTTATGGTTTGAATGTGCTTTGAAAATAGGTGTGAAATATATTCCCGAAATTCCAAGCTTAACAAGGTAATCGAGTTTTTGCATAATACCAGCAAAATCTCCGCCGAAAAAATTAGTTGGAGTTGGTTCAGCGCTTCCCCAAGGAAGGGTGTTTTCTGGATTCAACGTATGATCTCCATTAGCGAACCGTTCTGGGAAAATTTGATACCAAACAGTATCTTTAATCCAGGAAGGTGCTTTGAATACATCATTTGCATGAATAAATGGAAAACAAAAAAAGTTACCAACGTCATCATTTGGAATGCTGGAAAAAAATCCGCGTTCTGCATAAATAAGCGTTTCTGTCTCTGCTTTTAATTCAAAGCCATAACGTAAGCGCTTAAATTTCGGCTCGATGGAAATGGACCAATAATCAAATAATGCAGTAGAACCAGTTTTTTTCATCGGTGCACTTAAAGAAATCCACTTCCCGTCTGTCCATTCATAAGGATCACCATAAATAAGATTGGTGCTTTGAACATCGTCTTTTTTCGTACGTATTCGGATATGAATCGTTTTTTCATCGTAAGCGTATGCGTAATTATCTTTTGGCCTATGATAGATGGCGTCTTTAAGCATATAAAAAATCCCCCTTTACTATCTCTATGCATATTGTTCCCTTAAGTATCATAATAAAGCATATGTTGCAAACGATTGCCTTTTGCATAGCTTTAATATTGCTTATAAGAGTAGTATTCATTTCGTATAAAGTCAATGTACAAAGAGTATAGTAATAATATTTTTAAAATTAATATTTGCAAAATGAATAAAAGAATGTATAATGATAGACAAATAGCGCAAACGTTTTCATAGATTGAGATATTGTTTGCGCTTCTATTAAACCATTCAATGCAAACGTTTTCAATTAGTAGGGTACATATACAATTCAGGGAGGTTTTTGGGATGAAGAAAGCATTATCATTATTAACGGTTTCAGCATTATCAATTGGTATGTTATCTGCATGTGGACCGAAAGATTCAGGGAAAAAAGAAGAAAGTAAAGCAAAGAAAGATTATGATCTACTCGTTTGGGAAGATGATAAAAAAGGTGTTGGTTTAGAACCAGCAGTGAAAAGCTTTGAGGAAAAATATAAAGTAAAAGTAAAAGTTGTTGAAATGCAAATGACAGATCAAGTGAAGAAGTTACGCCTTGATGGACCAGCGGGGACGGGACCAGATGTTGTAACATTGCCACATGATCAAATCGGAAATGCAGTAACAGAAGGTTTACTTTCTGAAGTGAAAGCTGACGATGCTGTAAAGAGTAAATTTACTGATTCATCAATAGAAGCACAGACATATAACGGAAAATTATACGGTTTACCAAAAGCAATTGAGACACCAATCTTTATTTACAATAAAAAATTAATGCCAAAAGCACCAGAAACGATGGACGAGCTGTTTAACTTCTCAAAAGAATTTACGAAAGATGGCAAATACGGGTTCTTAACGCTAGGAGATAACTTCTACTTTGCTAATGCATTCATGGCAGGTATGGGTGGTTATGTGTTTGGTGAAAAAGATGGAAAGCCAAATGCAAGTGATGTTGGATTAAATAATAGCGGAGCAGTACAAGGTGCTGAATATCTTCAAAAATGGTACAAAGAAAAGTTATTCCCGAAAGGTATTATCGGTGAATCTGGTGGACCTGCTGCTGATGGACTATTTAACGAAGGAAAAGCAGCATCTATCATGAACGGTCCATGGGCGTTCCAAGCAATGGAAAAGAACGGAATTGATTATGGCGTTGCTCCAATGCCAAAATTACCAAACGGTCAACCAATGAAAACATTTGTTGGTGTTAAAGGATGGCATGTAACAAGTTTCTCTAAACAAAATGATTTAGCTACAAAGTTCACTGAATGGGTAACAAATGAAGAGAACGCAAAAATTCGATTTGAGAAAACGAAAGAAATTCCTCCAGTAAAAGCAGTAATGGAAGATCCAATCATTAAAGACAACGAAGCTGCAAAAGCAGTTGCAACACAATCTGAAAATGGAATTCCAATGCCGAACATTCCAGAAATGCAAGAAGTATGGAAACCAGCTGGAGATGCACTTCAATTAGTTGTTACGGAAAAAGAGGCACCAAAAGCAGCACTTGACAATGCAGTGAAGCAAATTAAAGGTAATATTGAGGCAAATCATAGTAAGAAAAAATAAGGTGAAATTCGTGCCTCTCATATAAGGGGCACGAATTCTCTCCCAGAAAAAAGGGGGAAGGAACATGCAAACATCTATGGAACCAGCAAACGGTTTAAACGGTTCAAAACATAGGAAAATGGCAACCATGTTATCTATCATTCCAGGCGTGGGCCAAATGTATAACAAGCAATTTGTAAAAGGTCTTATTTTTCTAGTCTTAACAGGTTCATTTATTGTAGCCTTTGCTGATTTATTAAATATGGGATTATGGGGAATTGTAACGCTTGGTACAGAAGTTCCACGTGACCATTCTGTCTTTCTATTAGTAGAGGGAATCTTGGCACTCATCGTCATCGTGTTTGGACTTGGAATATATGCATTTAATTTATATGATGCATACCAAAACGGGAAGAAACGGGATATAGGAACACCTTTAAACTCTGTAAAAGAGCAATACCGTAATTTACTAGATCAAGGTTTTCCATATTTAATGGTTTCACCAGGGTTTCTATTACTTATCTTTGTCGTTGTCTTTCCAATCATTTTCGTAATTTTAATTGGATTTACGAACTATGATTTATATCATTCTCCTCCAGCTAAATTAGTAGATTGGGTAGGGTTTAAAAACTTTATTGATATCTTTACATTACCGATGTGGAGAGAGACATTTTTAAGTGTATTTTCTTGGACTGTCATTTGGACATTCGTTGCAACGACATTACAAGTTGCGCTTGGTATTTTCTTAGCAATTATCGTAAATCAGCCTGGTATTAAAGGGAAGGCGATTATTCGAACAATCTTCATTTTACCGTGGGCGGTCCCAGCATTCGTATCTATTCTTGTTTTCTCTGGTATGTTTAATGAAACATTTGGAGCAATTAACAATCAAGTACTAGCTTTATTCGGAATTGAAAAGATTGCTTGGATGACAGATCCATTTTGGGCGAAGATTGCTTTAATTATGATTCAAACGTGGCTTGGATTCCCGTTCGTCTTTGCAATGACAACAGGTATACTGCAATCGATTCCAGGAGAATTATACGAAGCGGCTACAGTAGATGGAGCTACAGCTTGGCAACAGTTTCGTAAAATTACATTGCCACTTGTTCTATATGCAACAGCACCAATATTAATTACGCAATATACGTTTAACTTTAATAACTTTAGTATCATCTATCTATTTAACGGCGGAGGTCCTGCTGTAGCTGGACAAGACGCAGGTGGAACAGATATTTTAATTTCATGGATTTATAAGTTAACGATGACTTCCGCGCAGTACGGAAAAGCAGCAGCTCTTACAATGATCTTATCGTTAATCGTTATTACAGTTGCGTTATGGCAATTTAAGAGAACAAAATCATTCCAAGAAGAGGATATGATGTAAATGAATATTAAAAGACAAAAGATGTTACGTCTCTCATTAAGTTATCTCGTTATTTTCGTAATGTGTGCCATCATTTTCTATCCATTATTATGGATTATTGGCTCATCGTTTAATCCGGGTGATAGTTTATCTGGATCAAGTATTATTCCGCAAAATGCAACGCTAGATCATTATCGTAAGTTATTAGACTTAGAGAATAGTAATTATTTACTATGGTATAAAAACACATTAAAAGTAAGTGTTTTAACGATGGTTTTCTCAGTGTTAGCAATTAGTTTTACTGCTTATGCATTTTCGAGATACCGTTTTGTTGGAAGAAAAAATGGTTTACTAACATTTTTAATTTTGCAAATGATTCCAAACTTTGCAGCGTTAATCGCTTTATACGTATTAGCGCAGTTAACAGGATTAATTGATACGCACCTTGCATTAATTTTAATTTATGTAGGCGGGGCAATTCCAATGAATACATGGCTTATGAAAGGGTATTTTGATACGATCCCGAAAGAATTGGATGAGTCAGCTCGTATGGATGGAGCAGGACATTTCCGTATTTTTTGGCAAATCATTATGCCACTTGCAAAACCAATCGTAGCGGTTGTAGCGTTATTCACTTTCATCGGTCCATTTACAGATTTCATTTTAGCGAGTATTATTTTGCGCACACCAGAAAATTATACGTTAGCAGTTGGATTATATGAAATGGTGGCGAAGAAATTTGGAAATGAATTTACAACGTTCGCAGCGGGTTCAGTATTGATTGCAATCCCAATTTCAATTTTATTCCTATCACTACAAAAATACTTTATCTCTGGTTTAACTGCTGGAGGTACGAAAGGATGAAAAATGGGACATTATGTCCCATTTTTCTTTTCATCTCCCTATAAATAAGTTTATAGGGAGATGAAAAGAGATTTGACATCCCATATGAAAAGAAGTGAAATAAATAGTATATTATAGTATAGGAAAAAAGAGCTCTATCCCTTACAATACATGGAGAGGGAGAATATGATAGGTTTTACAAGATAGAATCAATGAAAGTTTATGACTTCTCCTATTACTTGCAACGGGTGCAAGATGAAAATATATAAAATGGCAGAGAAGTGAAAGGAGGGGGATTTTTATGACAGTTACAATTAAAGATGTGGCGAAGAAGGCGAATGTAGCACCATCTACCGTTTCTCGTGTAATTGCTGATAATCCAAGTATAAGTGAAAAAACAAAGCGTCGTGTTCGGAAAGTAATGAGTGAACTAGGGTATCATCCTAATTTAAACGCAAGAAACCTAGCTAACCAAACAACAAAAACACTTGGCCTTGTTATGCCAAGTTCTGCAAGTAAAGCTTTTCAAAATCCGTTTTTCCCAGAAGTTATAAGAGGGATTAGTTCATTTGCACATGTGGAAGGGTATGCACTTTATATGTCGACAGGTGAAACGGAAGATGAAATTTTTAATGGTGTTGTAAAGATGGTGCAAGGGCGCCAAATTGGTGGTATTATTCTTTTATATTCAAGAGAGAATGATCGGATTATTCAATATTTACATAAACAAAATTTCCCGTTTGTTTTAATTGGGAAACCATATGATCGAAAAGATGAAATTACATATGTAGATAATGACAATTATACAGCTGCAAGAGAAGTGGCAGAATATTTAATTTCATTAGGTCATAAACAAATCGCGTTCATCGGCGGTGGATCAGATTTACTTGTAACGAGGGATCGTTTGGCTGGTATGAGTGATGCTTTAAAATTAGCAGACATTGTATTACCAAAAGAGTATATTTTACATTTTGATTTTTCAAGAGAAAGTGGTCAACAAGCCGTGGAGGAATTAATGGGATTGAAGCAACCACCGACAGCAATTATGGCAACGGATGATCTAATTGGACTTGGTGTGCTAAGTGCACTTTCTAAAAAAGGATTTGTTGTACCGAAGGATGTTTCAATTGTAAGTTTTAATAATGCTTTATTATCAGAAATTTCGAGTCCGCCACTTTCAACAGTTGATGTGAATATATATCAGCTAGGATATGAAGCTGCAAAAGCTTTAGTTGATAAAGTAGAGAATGCAGAGTCTACTGCAAAGTGTATCATTATTCCGCATAAATTACTGAAGCGTCAAACTTGTGATCATTATGCATAAAAAAAGCTAAGAGTTTAACTCTTAGCTTTTTTTTGTAGAAAGGCTTCTAAACGGTCACAGCCTTCTTTTAAAGTTTCAATACTATACGCATAGGACAAGCGAAGGTAGCCTTCCCCATATTCAGAGAATGCTGTTCCGGGAACGACGGCAAGTCCAGCTTCTTTCACAAGATCAAGTGCAAAATCAAATGATGAAGATGTTAAATGGCCAACATATGGGAATAAGTAAAATGCACCGGTTGGCTTTTCAACTGTTAAGCCCATTTGAATGAGTCTATTATATACGTAATCACGGCGTTTTTTGTATTGATGACGCATCATTTTTGGTGCATCTTTAGCAGCTGTTAATGCTTCAATTGCAGCATATTGAGCGATTGAAGTAGCGCACGTTACGTTGTATTGATGAACTTTTAATATATGCCCAGCTAAATAGTCTGGTGCGAATAATAGACCGATACGCCAGCCAGTCATAGAATGCGATTTTGATAAACCGTTAATGACGATAGTCTTTTCGCGCATTTCTGGGAAATGAGCGATCGATGTATGTGTTTGTTCATATACAAGTTCGCTATAAATTTCATCAGAAAGGACGAAAATATTTTTATCTTTTAAAACATTTACAATATCCTGTAGTTCTTCTTTTGATAAAGTTACACCAGTTGGATTAGAAGGATATGGAAGTACGACGCATCTTGTTTTTTCTGTAATGGCATTTTTTAGTGCATCGGCTGTTAAACGGAAGCCAGTTTCACGAACATCTATAAATACAGGCGTTGCACCGCATAATCGAATAATAGGTTCGTATCCTGGATAAATGGGAGCAGGTAAGATGACTTCTGTTCCTGGCTCTAGAATCGTTCGAAATGCAACATCAATTGCTTCACTAGCACCGATTGTAACGATGGTTTCGTTTTCAGGTGAATAATGTAAATCGTAGTTATCTTTTACAAAGTTACAAGCTGCCTTGCGTAATTCTAGTAAACCAGCGTTATGTGTATAGCTTGTATAATTTTCTGTAATAGCCCGTTTTGCCGCTTCTTTTACGAGAGAAGGTGTAGGAAAATCAGGTTGTCCAATTGTTAAAGAGATAAGATTATCATAGTTTTGAATCATGTTAGAGAATTGACGGATTCCAGAAATTTGGATGTCCTTCACTCTAGGGTTAATGAATTGTTCCATTGTATCTCCCTTTCTTCCGTTTGAAAATTAAGTTCATTTTAACATATTTTCTATGATTTCGCTTGCGTATATGTTACGTAGAAAGAGAGGGATAATAGAAAAAAAGCCGCTGTAAGCGACTTTTTAATATCCGTACTCCCAATCTATTTCATCTTCATTCCAAAGTACAGAGGATACTTTGCCAAGGTGAACAACTGATTCATTCACAGCGCATGTGCAATTTTCTTCTCCTGTTTTATGCTGTAACTCTTCATATACTGATTTTTCAACATTTTCTAGAACAACCAAATTTTCTTCTTTTAAAACAAGCGTAGTACCCGCCATATTTATCTTCCTCCTACTAAAATAATGATCACTTATTTGTAAACATAGATAGTATGGATTATATGCTGTATTTTGCTATAGTTGTCCATCTCATGAAGTATTTTTTATTTTCTTTGTAATCCGTATTCATTGTATACTGTCGGGCAGAAATTTGGTACAGGGTTTACATTCATTTCGAAAATCTGTAACAATTATTATGCGTTGTTAACAAAGAATTAACAAATATGTTAAGAAAAATCAAAATTTTAAAACAAATAAACCTGTAAAATGATATAATCATATCAAAATACATATAGGGGATGAGAGGCTATGGAGCTTATCCGTGATTTAATGATCCAAATTGCCATCATTATTTTGCCGCTATTTTTATACGAAGCGATTCGTTTAAATCGTTATCAAGAAATGCCTCCGAAGCCGAACCGCTACTTTATTATGTTTTTATCTAGCATTACACTCGTTCTCTCTATGACATACTCTATTTGTTTTGGGGCCGTTTGTGGGTATAACTTTCACCCAATCCCGATTGTTAGTGGTTTTCTATATGGTGGGATTGTTGGTTTAATCCCGGCCGTTATTTATGTTGCCTATGAATGGGCACTAAAGGGCATAAACCTTCTTCCAGTCATAGAAGTAATATTCCTATTGATAGTTCCATTATTTTTATCAAAGAAATGGTCTCTATTTTCAAGGGATAAGAAGTTAATTTTAGCATTTATAATTTCATCATTGTACGTACTTGTTTCTTTAGTGATTGGCATGATTAACGTTCTGTTAGAAACGGGGTTTACACCATATGTTTCGCACTTATATAGCGGATATATATTTGCTTCGCTTATTATGGTTATGACAATGGTATTTCAGGTGTACTTAACAGAATATTTAAATGAAAATGCAATACTACGTACAGAGATGCAAAAGTCAGAGAAACTTAATATTGTAAGTGAGTTAGCAGCAAGTGTTGCACATGAGGTTCGAAATCCGCTCACTGTTGTTCGTGGTTTTATTCAATTGCTAGAAAGTACGGAAGATGTGAAGAATAAGGATTATATGCGTCTCGTATTAGCTGAATTGGACCGGGCAGAACAAATTATTTCAGATTATTTAAATTTAGCAAGACCACAAATTGAGAAAAAAGAACATATTTGCTTATCCGCTCAATTAATAGAGATGACAACTCTTATGTCATCATTTGCAGCGATGCAAGGTGTATATTTGCAAGTTGAGATTTCTGAAAGTCTTTATACGATCGGTGATAAAACGAAATTGAAACAAGCTATTATGAATGTTGTTAAAAATGGTATTGAAGCAATTCAAGGAAATAAAGGATATTTAAAAGTAACGGCTATGCAAAAAGATGAAACGATTGTAATAAGAGTTAAAGATAGTGGTGTTGGGATGACGAAAGAACAATTAGCAAGGCTCGGACAACCGTATTATTCTTTAAAAGAAAAAGGGACAGGATTAGGGCTAATGGTAACATTTAGTATTTTACAAGCGCATAATGGTACGCTGGAATATAAAAGCGAAAGTGGGAAAGGAACGGAAGCGATTATTATATTGCCAGCTGTAAGAAATAAGGAATAAAAGTTACCGATAGAAGGTAACTTTTTATTTTATATTAGAAAAAATATATTATGTTATTCAGTTGTTTTTTCTTGTTTTGTTCGGCTAAATAAACTTCTAAATGATTGGAAAAAGCTTTGTTCTTTTGAAGCGGCGACTAATCTTTTTGTTTCTTGAATTTCGCGAATTACTTGCATAAGTTGTGCATCACGGTTGCTATCTTTATTATAAATTTGGTTTACGAGTTTATTCATTTTTTCTTCTTGTTTAGATTCTCGTTTATACATATGATTCATTAATAAGTCCATCTTTTCTTTTTGCAGGGCATCTGTTTGAGCGGCATGATCCACTAACTCTTGTAGCATTTTTTCTTGAGAGCCTTCTTTTACATAAACTTGTTGCATCAATTCATCTAGCTTTTCATCTTTTAAACGATTTTGGGTAATAAGAGTAGAATTTTGATGAATAATTGCTTCGTTTAACTGAGCAAGCATTTCAAGTTTTAACATGAACTCCTCAAAGTTACGCCCATCTTCTTTTTCTTTCGGTTGTATCTCTGGCTTATCTTGTATAACTGGTACAGGTGGGGCTTCTTTTTCTTTTAAAATAATTGGTATCGTTTCTGAAAGGTCCTCTTGCAATGTAGCAACTCTTTCGTGTATAGATTTCAATAGTTTTAAATCATCAAGTTTATAAATACGAGCATCAGCTGTTTTGGAAATCATATAACCATGTTCCTCTAACAGTTGACTATATTTGCGGACTATATGTTTTGGGATGCCTGTTTTATTCGTCACATCTTTCGTTTTATAGGTAGCTTCCATGATATTTCCTCCCCAAAAAGTATCGTATATATCATTTCAATCTTTTATGAGGACTTCCTTTGAAAAAGAATGTCGGAAGGTTATTAGTTTTCTACAGCATTAGTGAAAAGATGAAGAAAAATGAGAGTTTTTGGCGGAATGGCGAAGAAGAGCTAAAATAATGTCTGAAAACATATACAGGAGAAGTTTGTTATAATAATTGAGGAAAAGAAACAGGTAGAATCACGGAGGTATACATGAAACAATTAAAAGGTATTATCATTTCAATTATTGCAATTCTTTCTATTCTAGTAGCGGTGTATGAAGTGCTTGTTCCAGAGGAAACAAGTATTAAAAAAACAAATGCGTATGATCAAGTTCTAGAATTTCCGAAAGATCGATATCCAGAGACAGGGAAACATATTACGGATGCTATAAAAGAAGGACATTCAGAAGTTTGTACAATCGACCGTGGTGGCGCTGCGGATAGAAGAAAATTATCGTTAGCTCCATACCCATCAAAAAAAGGGTATGATCGTGATGAATGGCCAATGGCGATGTGTAAAGAAGGTGGAAAAGGAGCACATATTGAATATATAAGTCCAGCCGATAACCGCGGAGCAGGCTCTTGGGTAGGGAATAAGTTAGATAAATACCCAGATGGTACGCGTGTGAAATTTGACGTAAAGTAGTAGTTGCATATTTCATAATGAAGGAGAAGGGAACGATGGAGTTAACAATTTCGTATTCGCAATTAATGTTGATGAACTATGACGGTGATCAGCCTTACGTTGACTGGACGGATGAGGATTTTGAGAGAGGTTATGCGAAGGCGGACGGAACTGTTATTTTTGAAGCACTCTCTGATTATACTTGTGAAGTAAAAGTGACCCCAGGGAAACATATTGAGAAAGAAGAAGTGATTAGAACGGTTACAGTTCCTTTTACAGTTGAAAATGAATGTATCGTTGTAACAAGTATTCTTTCAAATAAATTTCAAATCCCTATTCCAAATGGTGAGTATACGGTTGTATTACAAGCAACACCTCTTGAAGAACCAACGGATGATGAATTATATAAAATACAATATGAATTCTTTTTTGAAAGTAAAGAATAAAAAATGGGGTATCCTCAAAAAGGATACCCCATTTTTATTATGCGTTTGTTTTTAGCAAGGAACGAGCGTCTTTTGCCGCTTGCACCATGTGCTCTAAAGCTGGAATAACTTCTTCTGTTCTTCTCGTTTTTAAACCACAATCAGGATTAATCCAGAAATATTTAGGATCGCATACTTTTAAAGATTGTTCTACGATTTTATACATTTCATCTTTACTTGGTACACGTGGGCTATGAATATCATATACACCTAGACCGATGCCTTTTTCATATGTTGTATGTTTTAATGTATCAATAAATTCACCGTGACTTCTTGATGTTTCGATAGAAATCACATCTGCATCTAATGCGCGAATCGCATCAACGATATCTTCGAAGTTACTGTAACACATATGAGTATGAATTTGTGTTTCATTTGCTACAGATGAAGTGGCTAAAAGGAAGGATTGTACTGCCCATGTAATATAAGCGTCCCAATCTTTTTCTTTTAGTGGCATTCCTTCACGAAGTGCTGGCTCATCGACTTGAATTACTCGAATTCCGGAAGATTCAAGTAGTTCAATTTCATGACGAAGAGCTAATGCAATTTGATATGAAACTTCTTTTCTTGGAATGTCATTTCGAACGAAGGACCAATTTAAAATCGTAACCGGTCCAGTTAACATTCCTTTTACAACTTTCTCTGTTAAGCTTTGTGCATAAACAGTTTCCTTAATAGTCATTCCGTTAATAAAGGCTACATCACCATAAATAACGGGTGGTTTTACACAGCGGGAACCGTATGATTGCACCCAACCGTTTTTAGTGAATGAGAAACCAGCAAGGCGTTCACCAAAATATTCGACCATGTCAGTTCTTTCAAATTCACCATGTACAAGAACATCAAGACCAATTTCTTCTTGGTAACGAATCCATTTTTCTGTCTCTTTTTCAATAAATTGTTCGTATTGTTCATTTGAAATAACACCGTTACGCCATTCTTTTCGCGTTTGGCGAACTTCAGTTGTTTGCGGGAAGCTACCGATAGTTGTTGTTGGTAACAACGGTAACTTCAGGGCAACTTGTTGCAATTCATATCGTTTTTCAAATGGAAGAGGTCGTGAAAAATCTTCTTCTTTTAGTGCTGTTCGTGCTGCTTTGACATCTTCTCGGTTACGTGCAGCAGATGAACGAATTGTATGATGTACATTTCGATATGTTTCCAGCTCATTACGAATGCTTTCTGTACCTTGAGTTAGAGCGGAATGAATAAGAACTAACTCTTCTAATTTTTGATTTGCAAATGCCAACGCATCAAATAGCTCAGTCGATAAGTGAGTTTCTTCTGTTTTATCGATTGGCGTATGCAATAAGCTACAAGAAGGCTGAACGATGAAATCTTTCGTTTGGACTTGTTTTTGTAACGTTGTAAATAACGTAAGAACTTCATCAAGATCGGCTCTCCAAATGTTACGGCCATCTATACAACCAACAGCTAAAGTTTTATCAGCTGGGAATCCATATTTTGAAATAGCACGTAGATTACCTTCTTTACCATGAATGAAATCTAATCCAATACTTGATACTGGGAATGTAATAATTTCTTCATAGTTTTCTTCTACACTATCAAAATATGTTTGTAAAAGAAGATTCGCATTTGGAACTTCTTTACGAATAGCTTCATAAATTTCTTTTGCTTGTTGAATTTCTTCTTTCGTTAAAGAAGCGAAAATCGGTTCATCAACTTGAATGATTTGTGCACCAGCTACATGTAGTTCTGAAAGCAATTGTACGTATGGTGCAACTAATTGTTTTAAAATAGTCGCGAATTGTTCTTGTGTATAGCCTTTAGCTAATTTCAAGAAAGTATATGGTCCTAAAATAACAGGTTTTCCATCTACTCCTAATTCTTGTTTTGCCTCTTCGTATAAGCGAAGTGGACGATTATCTTTTAAAGAGATTTGTAATCCCTCTTCATATTCTGGAACGATATAATGATAGTTTGTGTTAAACCATTTTGTCATTTCGGAAGCTACGTGATCTTCAGAGCCACGCGCCATTGCGAAATATACATCAAGGTAAGATGTAAACTCAGAAAAACGTGATGGGATAAATCCTAGCATATAAGCAGTATCCAAAACGTGATCGTAATATGTAAAGTCGCCAATTGGAATAAGTTCAATTCCTTTTTCTTGCTGTGCTTTAACGTGTTGAAGACGAATTTCTTTCATTGTTGTTAAAAATTGTTCTTCATCGATTTTATTAGACCAAAAAGCTTCCAATGTTTTTTTCCACTCTCGTTGTAGTCCGATACGTGGATAACCTAAGTTACTTGTTTGAATTGCCATTTCAAATTCCTCCCTAATTGAAAGTAAGCATTTCCGTTTACTAGGAAATACCTATAACAAAAAGCATAAAGGCATAGAAAATAAGCCTTCCTTTTTGTTTTAACACCTCATCATCATCCGTGAATCTATCAGTGTTGTTAAAACAGGCAGGTCTCCTGACTTATGCTTCATATGATTTCTTTCACCTTCCCGTTTTCACAGTGGCATCAAAAAGAAATCTCAGCATTTACAGTGGCGGGACCGTGTTGGAGTTTCACCAAGCTTCCCTTTTAAACACGAAACAAACTGTTCGTGTACCCATTTTCCTTTTGAAAGGAATTTAACAAGCGATATGATATTGAAACAAATTCTAACACAATTTTTAGAATTTTGTCTACTGTTTTAAAATAAGAAAATTCTAAAGTTTTTTATTTTGATTTTTTTTATTTTTCTAACTTTTTTAAAGGTAAGAAAAATGAGGGGGATTGAAAGGGAGTGCGATTAAATTTACAAAGAAAAGAGTACCTGTACATAGATAAGATGCCAGTTATGTTATTAAATAATCTGTTCATCTTATATAGAAAATTAAACAAGTATAACCCCATCCTAAATTAGAAGGGGTTTATACTTGTTTTAGACTTTGAAATAAAATAACTTTATTGTCTTTTTACAGTTTCGTCTTTATAAGTTAAACCTTCATCTATATCAATTTCTGAAAGTCGCCCGACAACAGCATCTGCAAGAAGGGTGTTTAACCATTGCAATTCAACTGTAATATGTTCAATAACGCTTTGCAAAATATATAGTTGTGCGCGTGGGATTTTTCCTTTGCTACAGTCATAAATAGTTTGCATGTTATGTAAATATTGAACGGTATCATTTTTCTTTTTTTCTAAAATGGGAATTAACTCTTGATCATCACCAAAATGCGCGAAAGAGAGTGCCGAATAAATTGGTTTATATATTTGATTTTTTGCCTCGAATTGTTTTAATAGTAACGTGTGAAATAACCGTTTACCTTCATCTGTTATATGAAAAATTGTTTTATCTGGTCTATTTGTATCTCGAACAATAGTTGTAACACGAATTGCCCCTTGTTTTTCTAATTGCTCGAAGGCATAGTAAAGTGATCCTTTTGCATATTTAATGTAACAGTCCATTTGTCGTTCTTTCATGATGTGTTGCACTTCATATGGATGTTTATCTCCTTCGAGTAGCAAGCCGAGAATGACTAATTTCATGCTCATGCTGTCTCAACTCCTATATATAAAAACTTTATACATATTATAAACGGCATATCCGTTTTCATAAAGGGATATGCCGTTTCTTTTCTATATATTAGCTTACTTGCTTTTGTTTTTGTTTCGTTTTTGGTCCTGTAAAAAGACGCTCATTTCCCATAAGTAAAATGCAAATAATACTTAGTACAGCTGGAATCAGTGCCCAGAAGAATGTACTGGCAATAGATGTAGCTAGAGCTTCTTTAATACCAGTTAATATTTCAGCTGGTATTTTATCGGTAGCACCTGGTGATAATAAGAAACTTGTGTCTCCACCCTTTGGAGCTAATTTTGCTAGTTCAGGAGGGAAGAGAGTGTTTAGTTTATCTGTAAAAATGTGATTTTGAATTGTACCGAAAATCGTTACACCAAGAGTCATACCGAGTGAACGGAAAAATGAGTTTGTTGATGTAGCAGAACCACGGTCTCTCATTTCTAATTTGTGAATCGAAGACATACTTAAAACTGAGAAAGAGAAACCAACACCAAGTCCAGCGAGAACCATAAATAGTGTTACGAGTAGGCGTGGTGTGTCCATTGTTAAAGTGCTTAGTAAATAAATACCAAGAACGAAGAAAAAGCCAGATGCCATCATAATGTTACGATAACTTGTTCGAGAAGCTAACTGTCCACCTGTTTGACTTCCAATTACAGAGCCAACCATCATAGGTGTTAAAATTAATCCAGCATTTGAGGCTGAACCGCCGAGAACACCTTGAACGAAGATTGGGATATAAACTGTACAGATGATAAAAGCGGCACCATAGAAAAAGGCAACACCTTGGCTAGCTGCGAATAAAGGTTTTTTAAATAGATGGAAAGAAATGATAGGTTCGGTTGCTTTTCGTTCTACGAAGAAGAAAATAATAAGCATAATAACAACTGTTGTAAATAAGCCGATAATCACAGTGGAATTCCATGCGTATTCTTTACCACCAAGTTCTAAGGCGAACATTAAGCAAACGATACTAACAACAAGTGTAATAGCGCCAGCCCAATCAATTTTTTGTTTTCTAAATTCTAGAGATTCACTGTAATATTTCGTAATGAAGAAGAAGGAGATAAGTCCTAATGGAATATTAATATAGAAGACCCAGTGCCAACTTATATAGTCTGTAATATAAGCACCTAATAAAGGGCCGAATACACTAGATGTCCCGAAAACAGCACCGAATAGCCCTGTCATTTTTCCGCGCTTTTCTGGTGGGAATATGTCGTACATAATAGTGAAGGCGATAGGCATAAGAGCGCCGCCACCAATTCCTTGAATTGCTCTATAAATACTTAGTTGCTCAATACTAGATGCTGTTCCGCAAAGTGCAGAACCGAACAAGAAAAGAATAAGGCCACCAATATAAAAGCGTTTCCGTCCGTACATATCAGAAAGTTTTCCGAAGATAGGCATTCCTGCCATTGTTGCAACCATATATGCAGACGTGACCCAAACGAACTTGTCAAATCCTCCTAGGTCTCCAACGATTGTTGCCATTGCTGTTGCAACGATTGTATTATCCATTGCCGCCATTAAAATACCAAGTAGTAAACCCGCAACAACAAATTTTGTCTTGCTGGAGTCTTTTTTTGATAATTGTGATTCCAAAGATAACCCTCCTTTAATAATAAGTAAACTATATTAAGTTTTGAGTGCAGCGTATAAAAATTATAAATATATTTTTAAAAATCAATTTACACAAGTGCACTGACAAAGCCATAAAGAATATTATAGTCAAATTTGACTAAAAGGCAAACTTTTTCTTCCGTCAAAATATTCTGTTGTATGGACAGCGAAAGAGTGAGTAATACTTAGTATTGGTAAAAAGTCAATGAAGGAAATTGTAAAAAAATATTTCAGTAAGAATACCTGCTGTTAACAGATGAAAAATGGTTTTTTCTTTACTTTGTCGAATAGGATAAAAGGAAGAGTAATAACTATATATAGTTTGTAACGAGCTTTATTAATATTGTGTAGAGAGGCAGAATAAGGTCGTATGGATATGATGCATCTGAAATGGGGTGAATATTATTATGAAAATATGGAAACGAATTCCGGATCAAGGAAGGCGTTCAATACCGCTACAACCGGTATTATGGATTGATGGCTCAAAAAAGGAAAACGAATGTCCTAACGTAGCAGTTACATTACAAATCCGTAGTATGTATAAAGAAAAATTTTCATATGAACTGACCTATGATGTAAACGACATACTTATTATTCGAATTGAAGTTGAAAATAAAGGAATGAAAATGATTTCACGAGTTGTAGTAAGTCATATGATTCGAGATTATTTTGCATATATTCCAAATTCATTAAAGGCGGATAAGGGAATGAGCGAGTTTCTGTTCCAGCTTGTAAGGTGGAGAATCGATAATTTATTACCAAATGAGAAGGTAGAATTAATTTGTAAAATAAAAGCAAATAAAGATAAAGAACTCAAAAACACACTATTTCAGGCTACATATACATTTCAATATAACGGAGTATCATATGGTCCGCTGCAAACAAATGAAGTTGTGGTGCGACAATGATAAAAAGGAACCTGTATGAAAGGTTCCTTTTTTAGTGCAGGTTTTCCTTTTTGAGTCCCTTTTTTGTTCGATTCCTTTCTTTTCATTCCATATTTGTATAACTAAAGATGGAATGAAAAGAAAGGGAACAAAATTTACAATAGCGTCAATTTGATTGTATGTAATGAAGTTTACTCCGAAAGAATTAAATAATAATTTTAGCTACAACAGAAAACCTGATAGTAAACGTATAATATCTGATAGATTCTTCTTTTGTAGCATGTAGGTCACCATATTTCTAAAATAATGTATGGTATATATATGAAATAGAATAGAAATGGTAGACAAGCTTAAGCGGAAATATACACTCAATATGTACATTTTTTATTTTGTAGAAAAACATAATTGTTATAGAAACATATATTGGTATAGAAGGGAGGAGAAGTATGAAACATAAAGGGAAAATTAGTGGATTATTACTTGGGAATACAGTGGCAGTTACAGAATGGATTGCGCTTCAGGATGTAATTACAAAACTGGATTCGCGATCATTTTATACCGTCTTTATTATTTATATATTGCAAATGATACTCAGCTATTATTTTGGACATTGGTATGATAAAAGAGCGAGTGGGCGTATGGATACGGAAGTAGGGGGAATGGCAAGTAATGATTTTGTAGTTGATTTTTTTGAGAAAGTAGCTGCTTTATCAGAACGGGATTCTCATAATATTACAGTGTACATTCTTTCTGTGAAAGAATGGAAAGGATTAAAAGAAACAGTGCAAGAAAAAAAATTGGAGGTGTTAGTACAAAAATTGGAGAGTACGATTGTAAAGACAATTCGTAAAGGCGATGTCGTTACGAAGTGGGATGAAAATAAGTATGTTATTGTGGCGATCGATAACGGACATGAAAAATCGACAATAACAAACCGATTAATGAAAAATATTGAAAGTGAAATAGAAAATGGCTTGTTAAGTATGACTCTATTATTTGGGGCTGCTAGTTATCCAATAGAAGGAAAAACGTTTGAAGAATTGTTAAGAAAGGCACAAAATCAATTGTACCAGCATAGAAATTCGTAAGAAAATAAGTAAAACTTTGATGTAAAGAAATATGATATGAAGAAGTTTTTGATTGTAACATTTTTTTGACTTTTATTACAAAAAGAACTTTTTTTGTAATAAAAGTCTTTAAAAATATATGAAATAGGCATATAATTATGATGGATGTGTCAATGCATTTTGCACAATGTGTTTCACTTTAAAAGTGTAGAGGAAAGCATACTCTACACTTTTCCTTTTTAGGGAATAGTTGCAAGATAGCATTTATACTGTGTAAAATGAACAAAGAGATTATTTGATAGAAAGCGGGAAAGGGAATGATAGACGTGAGAGAACAACGAACATCTTTTATCAGGTGAATGATTACTGTTGTTCTTCAAATTATTATGGTTGTGATGAATTCCGTTGTACTTTTATGTAATACATAATATTAATAGGTTTTAAAAAGTGCCAAGTAAAAGATGGATATGGAACTGCTATTTAGTCCAAAAACGGAAAATGTAATTTCAAGTAATACAATTTGTACAAGCATTATAAACAATATGAATGATTTTCGTGAAAAAGGTGCGAGTGTGGAGTTTATAGAAGGATATATAATTTCATAGCTTTTTACACGATGATCGTATATAAGTAGGAGGAAAAAGATGTTGAAATATAGTAAATTAGCAATTGTAACTGCATTATCAATGACTTTACTAGCGGGTTGTTTCGGGCCGAAACCAGAAGAGGAATTATATGTTGCATTTGAAAATGCTGCAAAGCAAGAAAAAACAATGTTTGAAGATGCAAAAAAACTTGAAACTTTAGAGAAACAGGGACAAGAATTATATAACCAGATTGTTCAAGAAGGAAAAGATAATAATCAAACTGTTAAGGAAAAACTAAACCAAGCAGTGAAAAATACAGATGAACGAGAAAAAGTGCTTAAAAAAGAAAAAGAATCTTTAAATAAGGCACAAGAAGAAGTGAAATCGGCAGATAAATATGTGAAGAAAATTGAAGATAAGAAATTGAAAGATCAAGCGGATAAAGTGAAAAGCACATATGAGAAACGACATGATTCATTTAACAAAATGTATGATAGCTATAATAAATCGTTAAAACAAGAAAAAGAATTATATACAATGCTACAAGATAAAGGGACAAAATTAAAAGATATTAGTGAAAAAGTAAAAGTAGTAAATCAGTCTTATAAAGATATTGAATCAGAAAAAGACAAGTTTAATGAATTTACGAAATCTTATAATACAGAAAAAATAGCTTTTTATAAACAAGCAAATATTAAAATTAAAGAAGAGAAAAAATAAAACAGTTTGGCCTACAATTGGCCAAACTGTTTTATTTTTTTGTATAGGTACGACTATACCATGGGACAGGTTCACTTAATTTTTTTTCTTGTTTTAGCGCTTCAGGACCAATATAATCTTGAAGTGTTTTTTTTGCTACTGTTAAAGATAAGGTTGTTTTCGGATTTCGATAGGAGGATTCAAGATGACCGAGATGTGGTAGGATTCGAAAATCTTCTTTTGTAGGAGGAATATGGAAAAAGTAATCACCTAAACGTATAAGAACATCAGATTGTTGTTGGCTAAAACGTGGATTTCTAGAGAAATGTAATCCTTCTTTAATAGCTTTTTTTTCAGTAATTAAGCGTTCTAAAGCTGTCTTTTTTAACCAGTATAAATACTTCGGATTAGTTGCAGCTTTAGCATGACGATTCACAACGAAAACAGATTGAGCTAGTCGATTAATAGAATGTTGGTTTTGTAATTGAGATTGTGGTTGTGAAGGTTTCATATTGAATCTCCTTTCAATTTTTCATTATTATACCATAAGTAAAAGCGATTTTTATTATATGCAAAAAGTGATTGTATATATTTTCAATATTAAAGCAATATTGTTACAAAAAACAACTATTTTGTATAATAGTAATAGAATGTGTTTTAGAAATTTGATAATGAAAGAGTGAGAAGTTTGAAAGAAATATTAAAACAGCAATATGCCATTATAGATATTGGATCTAATACAATGCGTTTAGTTATTTATGAAAAGCAAAACGGAGGTTTTTATAAAGAGATTGAAAATACGAAAGTGGTTGCAAGGTTAAGGAATTACTTAGTCGATGGTATGTTGATTGAAGAAGGAATAGAGGTATTGTTACAAACATTATTTCAATTTCAAGAAAGTACACGATTCCATCAGTTGCGCCATGTACTTTGTGTTGCAACAGCAACAATTAGGCAGGCTGAGAATCAAGAGGAAATTAAAAAACTTGTTGAAGGACAAACAGACTTTACTCTTAGAGTATTATCAGAATATGAAGAAGCACGTTACGGCTATTTAGCGGTTATGAATTCAACTTCGTTCTCGGAAGGGATTACAGTAGATATTGGTGGAGGAAGTACGGAAGTTACATACTTTCGAAATAGAGAGATTTTAGAGTATCATAGCTTTCCCTTTGGGGCACTTTCTTTAAAGCAACAATTTATTAAAGAGGATATACCTACTGAAGAAGAGATGGAAAAGCTTCAAACGTACCTAGAATATCAATTTCGAACATTACCATGGTTAATTGATAAGAAATTGCCCCTTATTGCAATTGGTGGTAGTGCGAGGAACTTAGTGAAAATTCATCAAAATTTAATTTGTTATCCTATAGCAGGAGTACATTTATACAAGATGAAAAAAGAAGATATTAAAAATGTGAAAGAAGAATTGGAAGGATTGTCGTTCATAGAACTTCAAAAATTGGAAGGATTGGCAAAAGATCGAGCGGATACAATTGTTCCAGCAGTCGAAGTATTTCATACGCTTGTTAATGTTATAGAGGCGCCAGCATTTGTATTAAGTAGAAAAGGATTAAGAGAAGGTGTTTTCTATGAAGAGTTGACAAAAGATTTGGGGATTTCATATTATCCGAACGTGGTCGAAGAAAGTTTGTATTTATTATCACATGAATATGAAATGGACATGGAATTTGTAATGCAGCTTATTAAACATGGAAGATTAATTTGTCAACAGCTTGAAGAAACAGAGCTGATTTCTATGTCAATAAAAGACTGGGAAGTATTTCATCAAGCAGCGAAAGTATTTAATATAGGCAAATATATAGACGAAGAAGCGAGCCGCTTACATACGTTTTATTTATTAGCAAATAAAACAATTGATGGTATGATGCATAAAGAGCGAGTTAGATTAGCGCTTATTGCGTCTTATAAATCAAAAATGTTATTCAAACAACATCTGTCTCCGTTTGAAGGATGGTTTGATAAAAACGAACAAAAAAAAATCCGCCTATTAGGGGCTGTTTTACAATTTTCAGCAGCTCTAAATATAAGACAAAGATCGCTTGTTGAATCGATATCTATAACAGAAAGTAAAGAAGGATTAACATTTAAAATTGTATGTGAACAATCGGCATTAGCGGAAAAAGTGCAAGCTGAAAAACAAAAAAAGCAGCTGGAAAGAGTATTGAAAACGAATATTAACTTATTCTTTGAATCAAAACAATAAGTTGTACGGATGTCTTTACAAAAAATTAACACTTTGGAATATTGTAATTTGTTAAAATGAAAGTAACTAAATTATAGTAAAAAAGTTTCAAGGGAAGTGTGAAGAGGATGGAAATGTTGAAGGGGAATATAGTCAATTTAAATGATACAGCTTATTACAACAATAGAGAACTAAGTTGGTTAGCATTTAATGAACGTGTACTACAAGAAGCACAGGATGAAATGAATCCGCTCTTAGAAAGATTAAAGTTTATTAGCATTTTTAGCTCCAATTTAGATGAATTCTTTATGGTACGTGTAGCAGGATTGAAGGATCAAGTGAGCGCTGGGTTTAACCAACCAGAAAATAAGGCTGGCTTAACACCAAAAAAGCAATTAAATAAAATTGCGATAAAGGCCCATGAATTAATGACTGTACAATATGATACGTTTAAAAATTATGTGTTGCCAGCGTTGGAGCTAGAGGGGATTGAGCGTTTAACATTCCATGATTTGACGAAAGAACAAAGAGAATTTATAGAAGAGTATTTTGATGAGCAAATTTTCCCGGTCTTAACACCTGTAGCTATCGATGCGTATCGTCCATTTCCTATGTTATTAAATAAAAGTTTGAATTTAGCTACTCTGTTATATGATGAGAAACAAGTGGAGGAAGAAAACCGTACGAAGTTAGGAATTGTACAAGTTCCTTCATTACTTGAACGTTTCATATTTTTACCGAGTGAAGGGCAAAAGCATAAATTTATTTTATTAGAAGATGTAATTAGTGGTTTTACTCATAAATTATTCACTGGATATAAAGTATCATCTGTTACTCGTTTCCGTATTACACGCAATGCGGATTTAACGATTCATGAAGAAGGTGCGAGAGATTTATTAAAAGTAATTGAAAAAGAATTAAAAAAGCGTAAGTGGGGAGCTGCTGTACGTTTAGAAGTCGGCAAAGAACACATTGATGAAAGAGTATTAGCGTTATTATATGAGGTGTTGGAAGTAAAAGATGAAGATGTGTATATAATGGATGGACCGTTAGATTTAACATGTCTATTTTCTTTATATAAAAAACTAGCGCCTTTATATGAACATCTTGTATATCCGGCTCTTATTCCGCAACCTCCTCAAGACTTAGGTGATGAGGAAGATGTATTTGAAAAGGCGATCGAACATGATATTTTATTACATCATCCTTTTGAATCGTTTCAGCCAGTAGTTGATTTTGTTCGTGATGCGGCAGACGACCCGAATGTACTTGCGATCAAACAAACATTATATCGAGTAAGTGGTGATTCTCCAATTATTCAGGCGCTAAAGGTAGCGGCTGAAAAAGGGAAACAAGTGACGGTGTTGGTTGAATTAAAGGCAAGGTTTGATGAAGAAAATAATGTGCATTGGGCTAAAGAATTAGAACAGGCGGGTTGTCATGTTATTTACGGTGTAAGTCATTTGAAAACACATAGTAAAATTACGCTAGTTGTAAGAAGAAAAAACGGAAAAATTGAAAGGTTCGTACATCTTGGAACCGGAAATTACAATGATGCAACCGCAAAGCTATATACTGATTTTGGCTATATTACATCACGGAAAGACTTTGGGGTCGATGCAACAAATTTCTTTAATTATTTGAGTGGTTATACAACAAAGCCACATTTTCATCATTTATCGGTTGCGCCATTTGATATAAGAGAGCAATTTATGGAGTTAATAGATGAAGAAATTCGTTATCATAGGCAATATGGAAATGGATATATCATTGCTAAAATGAATTCATTAACTGATAAACCACTTATTAAAAAAATGTATGAAGCATCACAAGCTGGAGTAAAGGTAGAACTCATCGTTCGAGGAACATGCTGCCTACGACCTGGCATTCCAAATGTAAGTGAAAATATTCGGGTAGTTAGTGTTGTGGGGAGATATTTAGAACATAGCCGTATTTATTATTTCCATCATAATGGAGAAGAGAAAATATATTTATCTTCAGCTGACTGGATGACACGAAATATGGAGAAACGTGTAGAAATCTCTTTCCCGATATTAGATATTGAAATGAAGGCACGAATTAAGGCGATTTTACAGCTTACTTTAGCTGATAATGTGAAAACACGTGAACAGAATAAATCTGGTGACTA
Organism: Bacillus sp. SSR7; assembly: GCF_055902415.1. Taxonomy (NCBI): domain Bacteria; kingdom Bacillati; phylum Bacillota; class Bacilli; order Caryophanales; family Bacillaceae; genus Bacillus; species Bacillus sp. SSR7. The sequence continues at coordinate 480,449 of NZ_JBVVXV010000002.1, forward strand.
TTACTATGTTATTAATAGTAGTACAGAAGAAATTGATAGCCAAGTGAAGTTATTTAAGATGGCGTATCAAAATACAGATGCTGAATAATGAGAACAAAGTAAAAAACCTCTTTTTTAAGAGGTTTTTTACTTTGTTCTCTACTTATTATAAAGGATGCGTAGAGAGAATACTTTTTATTATAAGCATGTTAATGGATCATGAATCGGTTAAGAAAGGAAATAACATTAGTAGAATTGTTGCGGTACATTAATAATAGAATGGTTGTTGACAAGGTCCACCATAACAAGGATAAGGTGTCGGCGGTGGGAAAGGTGGTGGATATGGTGGGTAATACGGTCTAGGACCGAAAGCTAATGCTCCGCCAAGCAGTCCACCAGCAATACCAGCTAGAAATGGGACGCCAAAAAACGGAAAGAAGCGTGAGTCGCCTACTGGACCAATAGGTGCTGAACGGACTGGGATTGGTTGATAATATGGATACATGAACAAACCTCCTTTATTGGACTCACTTTTATCATATGGTAAATGAAACATGGATGAGCGCGTACAAGAAAGGATATGTAAGAAAATAGGCGAATGATTACGAATGTTGGAGCGTAAAAATTGTTATTTCAGGTTTTGCCATAAATCGGAATGGGACACGTGTTCTGCCGAGGCCTCGATTGACATAGAGAGCTAAATCTTGGATCGTATAGAAACCTTCTACATAGTTTTTAGCAAGTGCTGGGGTAATAATAGCGCCTAAAAAAGGGATTTGTACTTGTCCGCCATGGCTATGACCAGAAAGTTGTAAGTTAACTGGATATGTAGCAATTTGCGGTGCAATATCTGGTTCGTGAACAAGAACAATGTTATAAATGTTTTTCCGAGCGCGCTGTAGTGTCTCCTTTATTTTTGGTTTGCCTAATAGTATATCATCAAGACCGAAAATTGAAATTTCACTATTATCCAGTAGACGGATTCTCTTTTCACTGTTTAGTAACAGTTCAAATCCAGATTCACGCATGATGTGTTCGTAGTATTCCGTTCCATATCCGCCGTGATCATGGTTACCATAAATAGAAAATTTACCGAAGGGTGCTTGTATATTTTTTAAAATGGATGCAACGAAAGGAGTGTCAGTATATGTTTGATAATTATCAATGAGATCACCAGTAAAGAGAACAATGTCGGGTTTTACAGCATTAATTTTAGAAACGATTTGAGATAAATGTTGGAGAGAGAAATAGTATCCGAGATGTAAATCACTAAATTGAAGAATCTTCATACCATGAAAACTTTTTGGTATGAGTTGTGATTTCAATGTATGTTCTGTAAAAGAGAGTAGATGAGGCTCAATATATTTAGCGTAATAGTATCCGACGCTAGTCGTTATAATTGAATATAGACACGTACGCATTCCAGTTTTTAGAAAATCTCTTCTCGTAATTTTCTTCATAAAAATATGAGTATACCTAATTGGTTTATATTATATGTGTTCGTTACATTTACAGGTTACTCAAATCTCCTTTCGTTTTTTTTTAATATATTTTAAATCATGTAAAAGTAGTATAGAAAACGAAAAAACGAATAAAAAGAAACCTCTTTACGTTAAAATATCAGAAAAGTTTAAAAATATAAAGATTTCTATTAAATAAAATGATAAAATGAATGTGTATTCATTTTTGGGAGGGGATATATATGAAAGAAAAAGTAGTTATTATAACAGGTGGATCGAGCGGAATGGGAAAAGGAATGGCGACTCGCTTTGCAAAAGAAGGGGCACGAGTTGTTATTACAGGACGTACAAAGGAAAAACTAGAGGAAACAAAATTGGAAATTGAACAATTTCCAGGACAAATATTACCGGTACAAATGGATGTAAGAAATACGGATGATATTCAGAAAATGATTGAACAGATTGATGAGAAGTTTGGACGAATTGATATTTTAATAAATAATGCAGCTGGAAACTTTATTTGTCCAGCAGAAGATTTATCCGTGAACGGCTGGAATTCGGTTATTAATATTGTGTTAAACGGTACATTTTACTGTAGTCAGGCTGTCGGAAAATATTGGATTGAAAAAGGTATAAAAGGAAATATCATTAACATGGTAGCAACATATGCGTGGGATGCAGGTCCGGGAGTTATTCATTCGGCTGCAGCGAAGGCTGGAGTATTAGCAATGACGAAGACACTCGCTGTTGAGTGGGGACGTAAATATGGAATCCGAGTTAATGCTATTGCGCCAGGACCAATTGAACGTACGGGCGGTGCTGATAAATTATGGATTTCAGAAGAAATGGCTAAGCGTACGATACAAAGTGTTCCGCTTGGAAGACTTGGTACGCCAGAAGAAATTGCAGGGCTAGCTTATTATTTATGTTCAGATGAAGCTGCGTACATAAATGGAACTTGTATGACAATGGATGGAGGACAACATTTACATCAATATCCATTTTAAAAGGGATAAAAAAATGAATGTTTCATTCATTTTTTCACGGTTAAATGTGACGGAATTGTGACATATGAAAGAAAAGTGTTTACAAGAGGTCATATATACGTTATATTTAAGACCTCTTTTTTCTTCATAGTAGAATTGCTAATTCCCCTTAGCATTTTACCCCTCTAATCCCTTCAGGAAAACTGAAGGGATTTTTTATTATTTTTCCGTAAATATCATGTTATAATTTTTGAAAAGTAAAGGGAGGGAAGCACGTTGATAGATGCATTAGATGTAATGAATAACTTGGATAAAGTCCTTCCTTATTATCAAGCAATTTTTAGTGCTGATGAACATACTGTAATTGGATATGAAGTAGTAGGGCGTATTCAAACAGAAGAGGGCATCCAAAGTTTAGCTTCTTTCTTTCATGATGACTCTATTCCAAGTGAGTTTCAACTAGAAGCGGATAACATTATAGTAGAAAAAGCTTTAAATCGTTATTTAGAAAGTGATCAAAAACTATTATTATTTATACATCGGAATGCTAACGTATTAATGAACGATGATGATGAAAGTTTGCTTCAACTTTTATTGATGTATGAAAAACAAGGTTTAAATTTGAAAAACATTGTTTTAGAGATTACAGAACATGAATGTAAAGAAGATATAGAGCAATTTAATCATTTGCTTATGTATTATCGTACATATGGTATTCAAATTTCGATTAATAAAGTCGGAACAGGTACAAGTAATTTAGAACGTATTAGCGTGTTAGCACCTGATATTTTAAAAGTAGATTTAACAAATTTAAGGCAAACTGCACTTTTACAATCTTATCAAGATATTTTATATTCTTTATCATTACTTGCTAGAAGAATTGGTGCGACATTGTTATATGAAGAAATAGATGCTTTTTATCAATTACAATATGCATGGAAAAACGGTGGTAGGTACTATCAAGGGAACTATTTGAAAGAATGCTTACCTGATTTTATTGAAACGAACGTTTTGAAAGAACGACTTGGTAATGAGTGTCATCAATTTATTCAACATGAGAAGAAAAAACTACAAAAGATTTATAATTTAACAGAAATGTTACGTGATCGAATTGGCGATGTTTTAGCGAAACAGAAAAAGAATGAAGATATAAATGATTGGTTATTACAATTTAGCCAAAGTGTATCACAATGTAGTTTTCGTATATTTATTTGTAACGAAGATGGTTTCCAACAATCAGGAAACGTTATGAAAAAAGATGGGGAATGGATTGTGATGCCTGAGTATTACATGAAAAACTGGAGTTGGCGCCCGTATTTTCTAGAGAATATTATGAAAATGCGTTTTGAGAATAAGGCAAGACTTTCAGATTTATATGCTGATATTGAAACCGGTGAGATGGTACGAACATTCTCTTTCCCGATTGATGATGAAAACTTTTTATTTATAGATTTATCCTATGAATATTTATATGAAGAAGATGTTTTATTTTAATGCACGAAGAGATTCGTGCATTTTTTGTTTGTTTTTATCATAAATTGGTAATAGTGAAAATGGTGCTGAAAATGCTGTCTATCGTTGTAAAGATTTTACGAACGAAACCAGCCCTTTCTTTGCATAATCATTGTTACAATGAATACTACAAAGACAAGTTTTCTTAAAAGGAAGGTGAAAAAATGAGGAAATATGGAATATGGTTAGTTCTATTTGTATGCGTTGCCTTTCTAGTTGGTTATAGTGTTACAACTGTTTTAGGAAAAGAGGAAGTGAAAGTCGATCGGAAAGAAGTGTTTGTAACGATACAAAAAGGCTATGAAAGCCAATTTTCAATTCGTGGGAAGCGCTTGCCGATGAATAAGATGATAGAAACGTTATCACCATATTTTACAGAGAATTTCCTTCAAGTATTTACAGATGAAAATAGTAGAAGTGATAAACAAAGTGGTGAATATTTACTTCCAGCAAAAGAAGCGCCATTTTCTTTTAATTCAGAAACGAAAATGTCATATGATGAAGAGCATAAAATTTTATATGTTTATGAGCGGGCGAAAAGTGGACAATATCAAATTGTAACATTGCAAAGAGATCAAGGGAAATGGAAATTGGCTGGATATCATGAAAGCCAAGAACTTTTAACTGAAATAAAAAGGTTACAACAATTATAAAGTGAAACTTTAATCAGGGGCATATTCCGTTTAATATGAACTTGCCACACTCAGATGCATACTTCCAAAATATAGCGGGATAAAAATAGGAATAGGTTTTTACCTATTCCTATTCTATATTAAGAAGTTGTTGTAATTTTTCAATTTGAAAACCAGCAACAACTTCTCCATCAATTACAACCGTCGGAGTTGAATAAGAATCATAGTCATATAAAAGACGATTGCGAGCAGCGGCGTCTTTTTTTACGTCAAATTCTTCGTATACAACGTTATTATGCTTTAAAAATTCTTTCACAATAACACATGGCGGACAATCAGGTTGTGTGTAAACCTCAATTTTTTTCATTGCAATTCCTCCTTTTTACTGTTTTTTATTATATTCTTCCAGTATAAAAATCGCAATAAAGAAGGGAAAAGATGTTCTTTCTGTTTTTTCCTTCGTATTTCGACAAATTTTTAGTTGAGTTTCTGGCCAATAACCTTTATCCTAGAGTGTGGAACATTTTTTCTGCTATGACGGATAGAATGAGTATAGCTGTAAAACCTATTGGTAGGAAGATCAGAGAAAGGAGAGATTTCATGTCTCTACTCCAAGGAATTTTAACTCGACTTGTTAGTCTACAAGAACAAGCTGAAAGCGGTGAAGTAGCACAACGCTATTTTGAAGTGAACGGTGAGCGCAAATGTAGCGTGAAATTTTTCGATAAAAGTGAAATGTATGAGTTAGAAGTGTATCAACAAGGTGAAAAACCTCAAGTGTATCAATTCGATAATATCGACATGGTTGCAATTGAGATTTACGATATCATTTCTTGATACATATAAAAAAGGTGTTGCCATAGGGCAACACCTTTTTTAGTTCTATTACTTTTAGTATATATGTATAAGGATTTTTCATTTTTCCTACAATGGTAATAAAGTGAAAGTGTAATTAGTAGGGTTTCTTCGGCCTATACTGTTTATTATCCATCACCAATTGTAAATAGCAGGATGAAAATAGTGAGGAGGTGTGTTATATGGAACGTTTACCAGTTGTGATTTGTCCTAATTGTCACAATTCTGCTGAGATTATTCATGTACTAACGGCTCAATCGAATCAAAACGTAATTTATACGTGCCAAGTTTGCCAATATGTAATTCGGAATATTGAAACGAATAAAGGGTAGGGAGTTATAATTTTTGTTTTTGTCCCATACAATGAGAATACGAAAAGTCTGTCTAATTGAAAGGACGTGACTATGTGGCCGGTGAACATAAATTTTATAATGTTTCAGAGAGACATTTAAATTTTGATATGGTCTTTACCCGTATTTGTAATTTCATTGAAAAGGATCCGCGAAATTTATATCGTTTATCCATTGGGACAGACTCACAAGCACATCAAAAGGATACGAGGTTTATTACGGCAATTCATATTCATCGCGTTGGAAAAGGAGCCTGGGGATGTTTACACCATCAATCAGTAAAAGATAAGCCAGCAACTTTACGCGAGAAAATATATTTAGAGACGCAGTTTAGTCAAGAAATTGCATGCCTATTTACTCCAAATCATATACAAACCATATGGGATTTATTGCATCCATATGCTCAAGATGGGGCTGGTTTTATAATGGAGATTCACTTAGATATCGGAAATGATGGTTTAACAAAAGAATTTATTCTAGATATGACAGCGAAAATTCAAGCGATGGGATTAACTGCAAAAATTAAGCCAGATGCTTATGCGGCGTTTAGTTATGCAAATCGATATACGAAATAAAAACAATTTATATATTCCCTCCACTAAAAACTGAATATTACATCTATTAAATAGGCTGAAAATTTTATATAATAATGGTAACGATGCGAGTATAAGGAGAGGGGTATATGAAAAGGGAATTTGTTTTAACGGAAGAAGAGGAAAGTTTGTTACTAGATATTTTATTTCAGCAAAATTATGCGAGTGAAATTTTAGCTGTGGAACTTACAGATATTGAGAATGGTTTAAAAAAGACTGACGTGATGCAATATAAAAAAATCACAAGGTTATTTTACAGATTAAAAAATAAAGGGTATTAAGCGCTACCGGAATGGTAGTCTTTTTTTTGTGTTATATGCTAAAATAGCTGTGTAATTTTGTTTTTTACTGAAAGAATGTAAGGACAAAATAATAATGTGAAAACGCTGTCATAAAATGTGAATAGAGCCGGTAATTATAAGCAGGAAAAAGGGAAAATGGGGGATGTAATATGATTAGTATTCCAAAAGACGAGTTTCAACAAATTTTTGTAAAAGATTTAATGATTTCATCAGAAAAAGTAGCACACGTCCAAATAGGGAATGGTTTAGAGCATGCTTTACTCGTACTTGTGAAATCTGGATATTCGGCGATACCTGTTTTGGACCCGATGTACAAATTGCATGGGTTAATTAGTACTGCTATGATTTTAGACGGTATGTTAGGGCTAGAACGCATTGAGTTTGAAAGACTTGACGAAATGAAAGTAGAGCAAGTAATGAAGAAAGATATTCCGGTTCTTAAGTTAGAAGATTCATTTGCAAAAGCATTAGAAATGACTATTGATCACCCATTTATTTGCGCTGTCAATGAAGATGGGTATTTTGAGGGGATTTTAACGCGTCGAGCGATTTTAAAATTGTTGAATAAAAAAGTAAGGCAACATAATCGATAATGTGAGAAAAGTGACTTCATAGAACCGAAGAAGTCACTTTTTTTTCGTGCATATCAGTTGTGTATGTATTATATTTAAAAAGATAAAAAATATAAGCGTATGTAGTTAAATTAAGGATGAAAAGCTTATTGAGATAAGGTGTATGGAAGCTAAGGAAAGAGGGAGAAAGTTGCAAATTGATGATTTTCAAATGATGGTTGTGTTAGCACAGGAATCAAATATGAGAAAAGCGGCGGAACGTTTATTTGTTTCACAACCTGCGCTTAGTCAACGATTACAATCTATGGAGAAACAATGGGGAATGAAGTTTTTTATTCGCTCGCAAAAAGGATTGACAATTACACCTGAAGGGGAAAAAGTCGCAAATTACGCAAAAGAAATGCTACAAAGGGAAGAGGATATTAAAAGTGAGCTAGCTGTTTTTAGAACAGAAACTCATGGGACGTTAAAAATAGCTGTCGCATCAGTTATTGGTCAATATTGGCTTCCTCCTGTTTTGAAGAGGTTTGTACATAAATATCCTTCTGTGAAAATATCGCTGTTTACTGGCTGGAGTAGTGAAGTGCAAAAGCAATTTTATGAAGGAGACGTTCATGTTGCTATATTGAGAGGAACACAAGAATATAAAGGCCAGAAGCAACAATTATTTGAAGATGAACTTTATTTAGTGGATAAAGAAATAAAAGATATTTCGATGTTAAAAGAAACAAATAGACCATTTATTCAATTTAAAAGTGATTCGACTTATTATGGACAAATACAAAATTGGTGGTATGGTTTATTTTCTAATCCACCTAAGAGAACAATTGTCGTTGATCAAATTGAGACTTGCAAACAACTCGTTTTAAATGGTATAGGTTATGCTCTTTTACCTTCTACTGTTTTAAAAGAAGTACAGGAAAATATGTATAAAACACCTGTCCAATTAACGAGAGAAACATGGTTATTGACGAGTGAATCAGCTAGACAATTGAAGCAAGTACAAGCATTTTTAGAAATTATAGAAGAAATTCAAATGGAAAAATAGGATTATTATCTTGCTACTCGCTCTATCGTTTGGTAGAGTAACATTATAAATGGATTTAGGAGGCAACAAGAATGAAAATGATGGACGCTAACGAAATTATTTCGTTTATTCAAAAAAGTGAAAAGAAAACTCCTGTAAAGGTATACATAAAAGGGGATTTAAAAGAAGTAACATTCCCTGAAACGGTACAAGCATTTGTAAATAAAAAGTCTGGTGTATTATTTGGAGAATGGTCTGAAATTAAGACAATTCTAGATGAAAATAGCAAGTACATTGTTGATTACGTTGTTGAAAATGACCGTCGTAATTCTGCAATTCCAATGCTTGATTTAAAAGGTATTAAAGCTCGTATTGAGCCAGGTGCGATTATTCGTGACCACGTTGAAATCGGCGACAACGCTGTTATTATGATGAATGCAACAATTAATATCGGTGCTGTAATTGGTGAAGGGTCTATGATCGACATGAACGCGGTACTTGGTGGACGTGCAACTGTTGGTAAGAACTGTCACGTAGGTGCAGGCGCAGTACTTGCAGGTGTTATTGAGCCACCTTCAGCAAAACCAGTTATCGTTGAAGACGATGTTGTTATTGGTGCTAACGTAGTTGTGTTAGAGGGAGTTACAGTAGGTAAAGGTGCAGTTGTAGCAGCAGGAGCTGTTGTGACAGAAGATGTACCTCCATATACAGTTGTAGCAGGTACTCCAGCACGTGTAATTAAAGAGATTGATGAGAAGACAAAAGCAAAAACTGAAATTAAACAAGAGCTTCGTCAATTAAACCCAGAGAAATAAAAACAAAAAAGCGTAAGAGCATAAACAGGCTCTTACGCTTTTTATAGATAGAGGTGCAAAAATGGTAGTAAGCAAATTTGTTCAAATTCGTAGAGACTTACACAAAATACCGGAAATTGGATTTAAAGAGTGGAAAACACAACAGTATATTTTAGATTACATAGGAACGCTTTCGAATGAACATGTGGAAGTGAAAGTATGGAGAACAGGTGTCATTGTTAAAGTAAAGGGAAGAAATCCAGAAAAAGTTATAGGTTATCGCGCAGATATAGACGGTTTACCAATTACAGAGGAAACTGGATATGAGTTCGCTTCTGTTCATGAAGGAATGATGCATGCATGTGGACATGACTTACATACGACAATCGGTTTAGGCCTCCTAACAGCAGCTGTAACAGAAAGAATAGATGATGACCTTGTATTTCTATTCCAACCAGCTGAAGAAGGGCCTGGAGGGGCCCTTCCTATGTTAGAGAGTGAAGAGTTAAAAGAATGGAAGCCGAATATTATTCTCGGCCTTCATATTGCACCTGAATACCCTGTAGGAACAATTGCTACAAAAGAGGGGCTATTATTTGCAAATACATCAGAGTTATATGTTGATTTAAAGGGGAAAGGTGGACATGCAGCTTATCCTCATACTGCAAATGATATGATTGTCGCAGCTAGTCACCTTGTTACACAGCTTCAGTCCGTTATTAGTCGTAATGTAAACCCGCTTGATAGTGCAGTAATTACAATCGGAAAAATAACAGGCGGTACAGTTCAAAATATCATAGCAGAAAAGTCTCGGTTAGAAGGAACGATTCGAACGTTATCAGTGGAATCAATGAGTCGTGTTAAAAGTAGGATTGAGGCAATTGTTGCAGGTATAGAAGCTTCCTTCCAATGTAAAGCGGTTATTGACTACGGAGCGATGTATCATCAAGTATATAACCATGAAGCATTAACGAGAGAGTTTATGCAATTTGTAAGTGAACAAACTGATATGAAAGTAATTACATGTACCGAGGCAATGACAGGTGAAGATTTTGGTTATATGCTTCAAGAGATTCCTGGATTTATGTTTTGGCTTGGGGTAAATTCAGAATATGGTTTACATCATGCAAAATTAAAGCCAGATGAAGAGGCTATTGAGAAAGCTATCGTATTTTTAGATCAATATGTAAAGTGGAAGGGAACTAGAAAGTAAATTTGCTCGCCAACTTGGTAACAATTTAAAGTGGGTATTCGTTAGTTCCAAGGTGAAAACATCTTTTATATTTGTTTTGGATACACATCGGCATACAAATGGATAAAATAATGAGCAGTGGTTTTGAGCCGCTGCTCATTATTCATTATCGCTTATTGAGAAGATGATTAGTTAACTAGCTTATATATGTTTACAATTCGTGTGGAGAGTGTGTAAAATCAAGGTGAAACGTAGAAAAAAGGGTGGGGAATTACGTGCAGATTAGCAGTGCGATTTTATGTTTTGTTTTATATACATATGTTATTATTGCAGCGGTTTATTTTGGGATAAGTTTTTATGCCTACCGTTTAGCGAATAATAATGAATATGAAGAGACATACAACTGGGTGAAAAGGTATTTATCACCTGTACTAGAAATTATGAATGGGTTTGTTCTTTTTTTATTTATTGGATTAATTGCTTTTTCAACGAGCTTAGTAGGAAATAAGACTACATTATTTGTACTAGGTATCATTATTTTTATGCTATTAGGAATTCGTATTGGTAATACGGTATTTTGGAATGAGAGAAAAGTAGATGGTTGGACGGGAATGCTAATACCGTGTATGTTAGCTGCTATCGTGACGAATATAGAACATGAATATTATCAGTTGCATTTTTGGCTCATAATTGTTTTAACAATTCTCTCTGTTTTGTATATAAGTACTGTTGTGCTAACATACATTGCAAATGAAAAGGGAGATATAAAAGGCACTCATTTCTTTAGAGGGCGTGCATTGTTATGGAGTGTGCCAACGATGGCGGTTATAGCAATTATTGCGATATTAGTAAATGGGTATCAATTTACGAATTGGCAACTGTTTTTAGAAAATTGGTGGATTTTCATTCTTTCGTTTATCGCTTTTTTAGGTACAACGCATTACTTATTCCATCAACATCATTACATATTGGCATTGCTATTCGCATTTACACAACTATTATTTGCTTTTTTCGGACAAGAAACGTTATTATTCGTTTTTGAAACATTTAGTTCATTCGGAAACATATTTGTATTTGGTATGTTAATTTTCGGTATCGCATTTTATTTACAACAGTATTTTTATATGCAAAAACAAAAATAAAGAATGATATACAGGTTTTTGTAGCAAATCTAAAGTATGTTACAATAAAAATACATAGTATTCGATGTTATTGGAGGAATTTCTGTGGGTGAAAAAGAGAAAGAATTTGCTGTCATTGGGCTTGGGCGTTTTGGTGGAAGTATTTGTCGGGAACTTGCTCAATTAGGTATGGAAGTAATGGCAATTGACTCAGATGAGGATAAAATTAATGAGTTTGCAAATATAGCTTCACATGCTGTAATTGCAGATTCAACAGATGAGATGGTATTAAAAAGTCTTGGTATTCGTAATTTTGATCATGTAGTCGTTGCGATTGGAGACAATTTAAATTCAAGTATTTTAACAACGTTAATTCTGAAAGAGTTAGGTGTAAAAAATATTACTGTAAAAGCTCAAAATGATTATCATGAAAAAGTATTAAGTAAAATAGGAGCAGATCACATTGTGCACCCAGAGCGCGATATGGGAAAAAGGATTGCTAATAATATTGCATCAAGTAATGTATTAGACTATCTTGAGCTTTCAGACGAGCATAGTATTGTAGAGATTATTGCAAATAAAAAAATTGATGGTCATTCTTTAATCGAATTAGATATTCGTGCGAAGTTTGGATTGAATATTGTAGCGATTAAACGTGGTAAAGAAGTTATTGTATCCCCTCGAGCTACGGAAAACATTCAAGCGGGAGATATATTAATTGTAATTGGTCATGACGATGAAGTAGATCGTTTCAAGCACTTTTTAAGATAAGAGAAAAGGACAATACCATAAAGGTATTGTCCTTTTTCTTATATCTCCATAATGATTGGTAAAATCATTGGACGACGTTTCGTTTTCTCATATAGGAATGGTGCTAATGTATCTGTAATTTCATTTTTAATTTCAGACCATTGTGTTGTTTTACGTTCCATTACTTTTTCTAAATGAGTTGTAATTAATGTTTGAGCATCATTAATTAAATCACTACTTTCACGCATATAAACAAAACCACGTGAGATAATATCAGGCCCTGCTGCAACTTTAAATTCTTTCATATCAATGCTTACAACGACAATAACAAGTCCTTCTTCAGAAAGGATACGACGATCGCGTAATACGATATTACCGATATCTCCAATACCATTTCCGTCAATATAGACAGATCCAGATGGTATTTTACCAGCTACACTTGCTTCATCTGAACGTAAGGCAAGAACATCACCATTATCCATAATGAAACAGTTTTCTTCTGGAATACCACAATCATTTGCTAATTTCATATGCATACGTTGCATACGATATTCACCATGAATTGGCATGAAATACTTCGGTTTAATTAGACGAAGCATTAGTTTTTGTTCTTCTTGTCCACCGTGTCCACTCGTATGAATGTTTGACAGTTTTCCGTGGATTACATCAGCACCAGCACGGTACAACATATTAATTGTACGGCTTACACTAATTGTATTACCAGGGATTGGTGAAGAAGAGAAAACAACTGTGTCGCCAGGAATGATTTGAATTTGACGATGGGTACCATTAGCAATACGTGAAAGTGCTGCCATTGGCTCTCCTTGACTACCTGTACATAAAATAACAACTTTATTAGCCGGTAGACGATTTAATTGAGATGCATCTATAAATGTATCTTTCGGACAGCGAATATAACCGAGGTTTTGTCCAATTTCAATTGCTGCCTCCATACTTCGGCCAAATACAGCCACTTTACGATTGTTTTCAACAGCCGCTTCAACGACTTGTTGCAAGCGATGGATATTTGATGCAAAGGTTGCAAAGATAATACGACCTTCTACTTTGCGGAAAATATCTTGAATACTATCACCAACACGGCGCTCAGACATTGTAAAGTTTGGAACTTCACTGTTTGTACTGTCAGATAAGAGACAAAGTACACCGTCTTTTCCGATTTCAGCCATTTTTGTTAAGTCCGCTGGTTCACCAACCGGTGTGAAGTCAAATTTGAAATCTCCAGTATGAACCACTTGTCCTTGAGGTGTTTTCACAACAACTCCGTATGAATCTGGGATACTGTGAGTTGTACGGAAGAAGGAAACAGATGTCTTTTTAAATTTAATAACATCATCTTCTTGAATTTCATAAAGCTTTGCTTTACGAAGTAATCCGTGCTCTTCTAATTTGTTTTTGATTAGTGCAATTGCTAATTTTCCGCCATAAATCGGAATGTTCACTTGACGTAATAAGTAAGGAATTCCACCGATATGATCTTCGTGACCATGTGTAATGAATAATCCTTTAATTTTATCTTCGTTTCGCACAAAATAAGTGTAATCTGGTATTACATAATCGATTCCGAGGAGTTCGTCTTCTGGAAACTTAATTCCAGCGTCAATTATAATAATTTCATCTTGAAATTGAACAGCATATGTATTTTTACCGATTTCACCAAGTCCACCTAAAGCAAAAACGGCTGCTTGATCATTCTTTAGAAATTTCATATGACTATACGATTTCCGCTAATGTTAAATCAGCGTTTTCTTTTTCATATTCAAGATGATTGCCAGTCACAGACTGAACGAATTCGATATTATATGCGAACTTATTTAATTTTGTACGAACATCCTTCTCAGACGTAGCCTCTAAATATAAAACTTTTGTATTTTCACGTACTGGAACCTCAGTCATTTTTTCTTGATAAAATACTTTAAAAATCATTTGGAAAACCTCTCCTTGTCTATGTTTTGCATTATCTGTTACTTATTATAAAGCAAACAGTCACGATTTTCATGTTTTTTCGAATGAGAATGAAGAAAAAGCCCGAAATGGGCACAATTTAAGCGATCGTCTTTTTACGGACTAGATCTTTTAAATAACGCTTCAGCTTTTTCTTCAGCTTCTTCAGCATGATTACTCCTTCCTTTCCTTATTTTAAACATGCATATTACTAGTGAAAACGCCGTCTCTGATATAAGAAAGAGGACAAAAGTGAATGTTGAATCTTGTCTTTTCTCATACAGAGAAAGCTATTCTATAGTAACGATTAGTAGCCGTTAGTTATAGATATAGTATGAGAAAGAATAGAAAAGAAAATTCATACGAACAAGTATCCACATTTTTTACTAATATATATATGCAGGTTTCATAAATAAGGTCAGAAAGTGAACGCTTTCTTCACAGATGTTTAATATGTTATACTTTTTTTTAGCATTTGAAAAGCGATAATCAAAATAGGAATATAGAGTAACAGAAAGGATTTTGACAAATGAATGATAAAATTGTCTTTTTTGATATTGATGGAACATTATTAGATCATGATAAGAAGATTCCGCAATCTACACGAGATGCAGTAAGACAGTTACAAGAAAAAGGCGTGCATGTAGCAATTGCGACAGGACGTGCACCATTTATGTTTGAAGATATTCGTAAGGAACTGAATATCCACAATTATGTTAGCTTTAATGGACAGTACGTTGTATTTGAAGATGAGGTAGTATTTAATAACCCATTAAATCCAGCTGCTCTACATAAGTTTACTCAGTTTGCAAAACAAGAAGGATATCCGCTTGTATATCTTGATCATCAAGAAATGAGAGCATCAGTGGAATATCATGATTATGTGAAAGAAGGGTTTGGCAGTTTACATTTTGAGCATCCGGCATATGAACCTGATTTTTATGAGAAGCGTAATATTTATCAAACACTTCTTTTCTGTGAAGTAAATGAAGAAGAAAAGTTTATAAATCAGTATCCAGACTTTCATTTTATTCGCTGGCATGCGTATTCAATGGATATTATTCCAAATGGTGGTTCTAAGGCAAAAGGGATTGAGAAATTCATTGAAAAATTAGGATTTAACCGTGAACAAGTGTATGCATTTGGGGATGGCTTAAATGATTTAGAAATGATTGAGGCGGTTGGGACAGGTATTGTGATGGGGAATGGTCATGAAGACTTGAAAAAACTTGCGAATCATGTGACAAAGGATGTTAGTGAAGACGGTATATATCACGGTTTAAAATGGGCTGGGTTGCTATAAGTGAATATGGAATCTATTTCATATAGTAAAAAGGCGGAAGAGTATATTCCGCCTTTTTTTACTATCGCTCCAGAGGTTTTGAATCGTCAGGAGCGGCAAATGGATTTTCTTTATTAATGTGGTCATAGAACATAACACCATTTAAATGGTCAATTTCATGTTGAAATACAATTGCTGGTAACCCTTTTAAACGTAATTTTACTTCTTCGCCGTTGATAGAAGTTGCTTTCACTGTAATTCTTGTATAACGAGGGACATAACCAGGTACTTCACGGTCTACTGATAGACAGCCTTCACCACTTTGTAAATATGTACGTTCAACAGAATGGCTAATGATTTTTGGATTGAATAATGCATGACTATATAACGTACCGTCCGTATCTGTTACATGAACCGCAATCATTTTCTTTGAAATACCGATTTGCGGAGCCGCTAATCCGATTCCAGGGCGTAAACTATATTTTTCAGCCATTTCAGGATCTTGGCTATTTATTACAAATTCAATCATTTCTTTAAGGGTATTTGTATCTTCTTCGCTTGCTGGTAATACTACCTCTTCTGCAACGTTTCGCAAAATAGGATCTCCTTCGCGAATTACATCTTTCATTGTAAGCATATGTAATCTCTCCTTTCCCCTTTAGTCTACCAAAGGAGATGGAAAAAGTCATCGGCAAGTAAGGAGAAGCGATTTGGAAAGCATTTTACTATAGATCGGTTATGTAGGAATAAAAAGAAAGAGACGGCAGAGCCGTCTCTTTCTTTCCATAGTTGTTTCATTTTACATTAGCGAATGCAAGCAGCACCAACGATAATTAAAAGAATAAACAACACAACGATTAAGGCGAAGCCGCGTCCAGACCCACCACAAGAACCGCCATAACCGTAGGAAGGATATGAACAAGTTGGATAGCAATATGAATATCCGTACATGAGATGACCTCCTTTATCATTTCCCGCTAATACTGCGGTTACTATAATGTATGGAGGGAAGAGTAGAAATGTATGGGTAATTACCTATAAAAGGAAGAAGAGTTTGTATATTTTTGCTAAGAAGAGAGAAAAACTAAAGGGAATTAAATCGTTTACATATTATTCTAAGAGAAAAAACAAGTTAAAAAGGGAATAATATAACAGTAGGTTAATGCTTACTAATACAGATGTGAAAAATAAAAACACGTTTGTGTAGGAGAAACCTGCAGATTATTTATAAAAAAACGTATTCAAAGTAATTGACATCGTAATTAGAATAGTTGTAAACTAAAAAACGTGATCAAGATTGTATTAATATGTTTCTGAAAAAACATTAGTACAGATTGTTAGGTACACAAAATTATTCTCAACCGACAAATAAATTTGTTGGTTTACATTGTTGCGGTTTCCATCTAGCGAATAGATAGTGAAAGCGTTTCAGAATATGGTTCAAGAGAGGAAGAGGTGAACGGAATGGGTACTAAAACAAAAAAGACCCTATTTAATGTTGATGAGCAAATGAAAGCTATCGCAGCTCAATTTGAAACATTACAAATTTTAAATGAAAAAGGCGAAGTTGTGAATGAAGCAGCTATGCCTGAATTATCTGATGATCAATTAAAAGAATTAATGCGCCGTATGGTGTATACTCGCGTACTAGATCAACGTTCTATTTCTTTAAACCGTCAAGGACGTTTAGGTTTCTACGCACCAACAGCTGGACAAGAGGCTTCTCAATTAGCAAGTCATTTCGCACTTGAAGCAGAAGATTTCATCTTACCAGGATATCGTGATGTGCCACAATTAGTATGGCACGGTTTACCATTATACCAAGCATTCTTATTCTCTCGTGGACATTTCATGGGTAACCAAATGCCTGAGAACGTAAATGCACTTGCTCCACAAATCATCATCGGTGCGCAAATCATCCAAACTGCTGGTGTTGCGTTAGGTATGAAATTACGTGGTAAAAAATCTGTTGCAATTACTTACACTGGTGACGGTGGTGCTTCACAAGGTGACTTCTACGAAGGTATGAACTTTGCGGGTGCATTCAAAGCTCCAGCAATCTTCGTTGTACAAAACAACCGTTATGCAATCTCTACTCCAGTAGAAAAGCAATCTGCAGCTAAAACTGTAGCACAAAAAGCAGTAGCAGCAGGTATTTACGGAATCCAAGTAGACGGTATGGATCCATTAGCTGTATACGCAGCAACTGCTTTCGCTCGTGAGCGTGCAGTAAATGGCGAAGGTCCTACTTTAATCGAGACTTTAACATTCCGTTACGGTCCACATACAATGGCTGGTGATGACCCAACTCGTTACCGTACAAAAGATATCGAGAACGAATGGGAACAAAAAGATCCAATCGTACGCTTCCGTGCATTCTTAGAAAACAAAGGCCTATGGTCTCAAGAAGTTGAAGAGAAAGTAATCGAAGAAGCAAAAGAAGATATCAAACAAGCAATTGCTAAGGCTGACCAAGCTCCAAAACAAAAAGTTACTGATTTAATGGAAATCATGTACGAAAAAATGCCTTACAACTTAGCTGAACAATATGAAATTTACAAAGAAAAGGAGTCGAAGTAAGCCATGGCTCAAATGACAATGATTCAAGCAATCACTGATGCTTTACGCGTTGAAATGAAAAATGACCCTAACGTACTTGTGTTTGGTGAAGACGTTGGTGTAAACGGCGGTGTATTCCGTGCTACTGAAGGTTTACAAGCTGAATTCGGTGAAGACCGTGTAATGGATACTCCACTTGCAGAGTCTGGTATTGGTGGACTTGCAGTTGGACTTGCACTTGAAGGATTCCGTCCAGTTCCAGAAATCCAATTCTTCGGTTTCGTTTATGAAGTAATGGATTCAATTTCTGGTCAATTAGCTCGTATGCGTTACCGTTCTGGTGGACGTTGGACTGCTCCAGTAACAGTTCGTTCTCCATTCGGTGGTGGTGTTCATACTCCTGAACTACATGCTGATAGCTTAGAAGGTTTAGTGGCTCAACAACCTGGTCTAAAAGTTGTTATTCCATCTACTCCATACGATGCAAAAGGTCTTTTAATCTCTGCGATTCGTGACAACGATCCAGTTATCTACTTAGAGCATATGAAATTGTACCGTTCATTCCGTCAAGATGTACCAGAAGGCGAATACACAATTGATTTAGGCAAAGCTGATATCAAACGTGAAGGTACAGATGTATCTGTTATCGCTTACGGTGCTATGGTTCACGCTGCATTAAAAGCTGCTGAAGAACTTGAAAAAGAAGGTATCTCTTTAGAGGTTGTTGACTTACGTACAGTTCAACCATTAGATATCGAAACAATCATCGCTTCTGTTGAAAAAACAGGCCGCGTAGTTGTAGTTCAAGAAGCTCAAAAACAAGCTGGTATTGCAGCTAACGTTGTAGCGGAAATTAACGACCGTGCAATCTTAAACTTAGAAGCTCCAGTTGTACGTGTTGCAGCTGCTGATACAGTATTCCCATTCTCTCAAGCTGAGAGCGTATGGTTACCAAACCACAAAGATATTGTTGAAGCTGTTAACAAAGTAATGAACTTCTAATTTTTACTTATTCATGTGCAAAAGAAATCAGCACATGCTGATTTCTTTTGCCATATTCCATAATAAAGAAATGAATCAGGGGGCTGAATTCCGTGGCATTTGAATTTAAACTACCAGATATCGGTGAAGGTATCCACGAAGGTGAAATCGTAAAATGGTTTATTAAACCAGGCGACGAAGTAAACGAAGACGACGTACTTCTTGAAGTACAAAATGATAAAGCAGTAGTAGAAATTCCTTCTCCTGTTAAAGGTAAAGTACTTGAAGTACTTGTAGAAGAAGGTACGGTTGCAGTAGTTGGAGATACATTAATTAAATTTGATGCTCCTGGATACGAAAACCTTAAATTTAAAGGCGACGATCATGACGAAGCTCCTAAAGCTGAAGAAGCAAAAGAAGAAGCTCCTAAAGCTGAAGCTACTCCAGCAGCAACTGCAGAAGTAGTAAATGAGCGCGTAATCGCTATGCCATCTGTTCGTAAATATGCTCGTGAAAACGGCGTAGACATTCATAAAGTAGCTGGTTCTGGTAAGAACGGTCGTATCGTAAAAGCTGACATCGATGCATTTGCAAATGGTGGACAAGCAGTAGCAGCAACTGAGGCTCCAGCAGCAGTAGAAGCTACTCCAGCAGCAGCGAAAGAAGAAGCACCAAAAGCACAACCAATTCCAGCTGGTGAATATCCAGAAACTCGTGAGAAAATGAGTGGTATCCGTAAAGCAATTGCGAAAGCAATGGTTAACTCTAAACATACAGCTCCTCACGTAACATTAATGGATGAAGTAGATGTAACTGAACTTGTTGCTCACCGTAAGAAGTTCAAAGCTGTTGCAGCTGACAAAGGTATTAAATTAACTTACCTTCCATACGTTGTTAAAGCTTTAACATCTGCATTACGTGAATATCCAATGTTAAACACTTCTTTAGATGATGCTTCTCAAGAAGTAGTTCATAAACATTACTTCAACATCGGTATCGCAGCTGATACAGACAAAGGTCTATTAGTACCAGTTGTTAAAGATACAGATCGCAAGTCTATCTTCACAATTTCTAACGAGATCAATGATCTTGCTGGTAAAGCACGTGAAGGTCGTTTAGCTCCTGCTGAAATGAAAGGCGCTTCTTGCACAATTACAAACATTGGTTCTGCAGGTGGACAATGGTTCACTCCAGTTATCAACCACCCAGAAGTAGCAATCCTTGGTATCGGCCGTATCGCTGAGAAACCAGTTGTGAAAAATGGTGAGATCGTTGCAGCTCCAGTATTAGCATTATCTCTAAGCTTTGACCATCGTTTAATTGACGGCGCAACTGCTCAAAAAGCATTAAACCAAATTAAACGTCTATTGAATGACCCACAATTATTAGTAATGGAGGCGTAATAACAATGGTAGTAGGAGATTTCCCAATTGAATTAGATACAGTCGTTGTTGGTGCAGGTCCTGGTGGATACGTTGCGGCAATTCGTGCAGCACAATTAGGTCAAAAGGTAGCAATCATTGAAAAAGCTAACCTTGGTGGCGTATGCTTAAACGTTGGATGTATTCCTTCAAAAGCGTTAATCAATGCAGGTCATCGTTATGAGAATGCAATGCATTCTGATGACATGGGTATCACTGCAGAGAACGTAAAAGTTGACTTTACAAAAGTTCAAGAATGGAAAAACGGCGTAGTTAAGAAATTAACTGGCGGTGTTGAAGGCCTTCTTAAAGGTAACAAAGTTGAAATCATTCGCGGTGAAGCTTACTTCGTAGACGCTAACACATTACGCGTAATGACTGAAGATGCAGCTCAAACTTATACGTTTAAAAATGCTGTTCTTGCAACTGGTTCTACACCAATCGAAATTCCAGGATTCAAATACTCTAAACGTGTTATCAACTCTACAGGCGCTTTAAGCTTACCTGAAATTCCTAAAAAACTTGTTGTAATCGGCGGCGGTTACATCGGTATGGAATTAGGTACTGCATATGCTAACTTCGGTACAGAAGTTACTGTAGTAGAAGCTGGCGACGAAATCTTAGCTGGTTTCGAAAAAGCTATGAGCTCTGTTGTTAAACGTGCTCTACAGAAAAAAGGTAACGTAACAATCCATACAAAAGCTATGGCTAAAGGCGTTGAAGAAACAGAAACTGGCGTAAAAGTTAGCTTCGAAGTTAAAGGTGAAATCCAAACTGTAGAAGCAGATTACGTATTAGTAACTGTAGGTCGTCGTCCAAACACTCAAGAAATCGGTCTTGAGCAAGTTGGAGTTAAAATGACTGACCGCGGCATCATCGAAATCGATGAGCAATGTCGTACAAACGTACCAAATATCTATGCAATCGGTGATATCGTTCCTGGACCACCATTAGCTCACAAGGCTTCTTACGAAGGTAAAGTAGCTGTAGAAGCAATTAGTGGCCATGCGTCAGCTATCGATTACATCGGAATTCCTGCAGTATGCTTCACTGATCCAGAATTAGCATCTGTTGGTTACACTAAGAAACAAGCTGAAGAAGCTGGAATGACTGTAACTGTATCTAAGTTCCCATTCGCTGCTAACGGTCGTGCATTATCATTAAACAGCACTGACGGTTTCTTACAACTTGTAACACGTAAAGAAGATGGTCTTCTTGTAGGTGCTCAAGTTGCAGGTGCAGGCGCTTCTGATATTATTTCTGAGATTGGTTTAGCTATCGAAGCTGGAATGACAGCAGAAGATATCGCTCAAACAATCCACGCTCACCCAACATTAGGTGAAATCACAATGGAAGCAGCTGAAGTTGCTCTTGGAATGCCAATTCACATTGTAAAATAATTTAAGTAATGAAAATAGCCCATCTCTTATTTAAAGAGATGGGCTATTTTTTACTTTATAATAAAAATGGCTTGCAAGGTCTTTATACGTACTTGTCGAATGAATATATAATAATTTAATTGAATCGTTAAAACATATAATCCAAAAGCCATATATATGCTTTCGTGTAATATGTAATTGATTCAAACTTAATACCATATATTAATAAAATAGAGCATGTCAAAGGAGAAGGTTCCATGAGAATATTACATGTTATATTTTATCATTTTTTATTATGGAGTGGTTTTTCCGTTGTATTATCATTGTCAAATGGTGATAAGTTGCATTATAAAGTCATTCTATTTTTTGTATTTCTTTATTTAGCATATGTGATCGCATATTTTGTATTGCAAATTAGAAAGCAGGCATTATTTCTTACGTGTTCAAATTGCATACTTTTCTTAATTATATTTTCTATTTTTTTAAATTAACGTGTATAGAAATACATTGTTCTTCCATTAAATAATTGTAACTCTCCTTCTAATTTCTTCGCTAGAAAACGGCAAAATTCATTTGCTTTTCCTTTATCACCAAATGTTGCATTAGGTGGTAAAGAAACTTGAATATAAGTTTGTTCCTTTTCTATACCGACACCAACATAAATGGAGTCATATCGATCGTGAGTAGATTGTAGTTTGAATGTTGTTGCTGATGTATCTAAAATTTCATACGGAAAAGCGGTATTTGTATAAGCGTAATTAATTTGAACACCAGTTTTGGAAGTAACTGTTTTATAATAATGAAAAAGTTGTTTTATATCATCTATTGAAACAGATTGTTGATTGGATTTAGGTACAAGCGTAATAAAGGCATGTTGCATATAAGTTCCCCCTAACTTAGTAGAATACTACCATTCTACATCCTACTGAATTTTTTGACAATTAAAAGGAGTATTCCTTTTTTTGTTTAATATACTAATGAAAGGTGATATAGAAAGGTGGAAACCGATGTTTGAAAAATTGTATGATGAGCATGAAAGTGTGAAGGTACGATTTTTGGGGTTTATGACACATGATACTCGTTATGATTTTGGTGTTATTTATACAAATATGTTTTTTGGAAAGCCACTTATTGTTTGTATGCAAACAGGAAGGTCTACTTTACTTGGACGAGATGATGTAGAGAATGTTCAACATTTGCAGGAAGTGTTCAAATTAGGTTCAGAAGAGGAAGCAGCTGAGTTAGCTCAGTTCTTCTCATTTCTAGTTCCATCTACATCTTTGCATGCGGAATACGAAGAATAAATAATGTAAAACAGTCGTACGTATAAATATGGCTGTTTTTTTGTTTGAATATCGCATACTAATTTAAAATTAAAATATTTAATGTGTTATACTAAAAACCTATTGACGTAAAAAGTATAACATATTAAAATAAAGACAGAAAGTTAAGCGGTTACAAAAAAGTTTTTGGGATTATAAACTTAGGGGGAAATGAAAAATGGGAACAATCGTATGTCAAGATTGTGAAGGTACAATTGCACACTTCGAGGATGAGAAAGTAACGGTACTTTACGGGAAATGTGGATCTTGCGGATGTGATCACACAGAGCATACAAAAGCCCAATAATTGATAGGAAATGGACAGCTGAAAGTTTTTAGGACCATAAACTTAGGGGGAAATGAAAAATGGGAACAATCGTATGCCAAGTATGTGAAGGAACAATCGGACATTTTGAAGATGAAAAAACGACAGTGCTTTACGGAAAATGCGGAACATATTGTGACTGTGCTAGTAGAGATAATGCGAAAGCTTAATGATAAATAAATAGATTACTATTAAAACTCAGGGGGAAATGAAAAATGGGAACAATCGTATGCCAAGTATGTGAAGGAACAATCGGACATTTTGAAGATGAAAAATCAACAGTACTATACGGGAAATGTGGATCTCATTGCGACTGTAACCATAAAGAACATACAAAAGCTTAAATAAAAAAAGCGCCTACATATGTAGGTGCTTTTTTTAATAAACTGTAGTTGTGTTGCCAACTGTTGCAACAATGGCATC
The DNA here is from genome assembly GCF_055902415.1 of Bacillus sp. SSR7. Lineage (NCBI taxonomy): Bacteria > Bacillati > Bacillota > Bacilli > Caryophanales > Bacillaceae > Bacillus > Bacillus sp. SSR7. Next base: position 504,228 of record NZ_JBVVXV010000002.1, read on the forward strand.
ATCTCTAATCGGAATAAATCCTATGGATGTCTGTGGTGTGCTAGGAGAAGCGTGGTAGCTCATAAGACGGCTATCAATACGGGTAATAGTATCGGTTAAGAAAGCGGAAATAAAAGCGTAAGGGACTCGTCGCTCATTTAACGCGTATATAATTTCTTCTTTTGTTTTTACACCTACGCCATGCCCATAAAAAAAGAAATTTCCTAGATAGATTGTATTTTCTCCTTGCCACTCGATTGTAGCTGGGTTCACTTGTGGATTTTTAAAGTAAACGAGATCACCTGGGACAAGATCGCCACCCGTCTTTGTTATGAGCTTTAAATCTTGATCGTAGTCCCACGTATAAAGTAAAAGGTTTGCAAAGAGACGGTTGAAGGTTTCTTCCTCATATAATGCTAGTAAAGCTTTGTAAAAAATAATGATCATAGCGGTGGCACATTCAGTTCCATATAGTTTTCCGTTTTTGAAAATATCTTGTATGGCAATGGAAGGGGGTATGTTTGGAAGGAGCTCGAATCCTCCAAGAGATGTTCTTTTCCAATACTGAGGGTTACAAAAAGATTGTTGAAATGTGCGAAACTGAAAACCACTTTGAAAAAGTTCTAATGCAGAAGTAATAATATTAACACGCAAATTTAGATCAAAGCTGAGTTCACCAGATGTTCGGAAGGAATAGATTTCTTGATTTCCTGCCATTATAGATAAAATTTGTTGTTTCTCATTTGCAAATGGCTCATATTCATTTGTGATATAAGGATGTACAATAGAACGGCCTATTACAATCATAATAGTATCCCCACCTATACGTTACATTACATAATATCGTATGAGAAAAGGCCAAAAGGGTGAAAGAAAAGCCTATCAACTGATAGGCTTGTACTCTTTAATCACGCGTAATGTTTGTAATGTCATATCTTCAGGACCTTGTACAGGTAAACCTGCTTCTAAGTTTTTACGAATATACTCTAAGTTATCTTGTGTAATAATTTCCCCCGGAGTAAAGATTGGAATCCCTGGCGGATAAACCATAACGAAATCAGCTATAATACGACCTGCTGCATTTTCAAATGGGATGACTTCTGTTTCCGAATAAAAAGCATCTCGAGGAGAAAGTGCTAAAACAGGTATTTCTGGAATTTCTACTTGCACTTGAACACCTTTATCAGCTTTATTTTTAAATGTTGCTGATAAATCTTGTAATGCTGCAATAAGTGTATTTGTCTCACTTTCTGTATCCCCAAAAGTGACAAGACATAGTATGTTGTATAAATCTGAGAGCTCTACTTCAATGTTATATTGCTCTCTAAGCCATACTTCAGCCTGATGGCCTGTAATACCTAAATCTTTTACAGATACAATTATCTTTGTAGGATCATAGTTAAAAGTAGCATCCGTACCTAGCATTTCTTTCCCTGGACAGTAAAGATGTTCAATATCATTTATAGCATCACGAACTTGTTCCGCTAATTGTATTGTTTGTTCTATGAGTGCCGTTCCTTCTGTAGCAAGACGTTTTCTAGCAACATCTAGGGAGGCTAACAAGATGTAAGACGTTGATGTAGTCGTAAGCATGCTAATAATAGATTGAACATGTTTTACGTTCACAAGACCTTCTTTTACATTAAGAATAGAACTTTGCGTTAAAGATCCACCTAATTTGTGAACACTTGTTGCTGCCATATCTGCACCGGCTTGCATCGCTGACATCGGCAGTTCATCGTGAAAATGAATATGAACACCATGAGCCTCATCAACGAGTACAGGGATATCGTAAGAATGTGCTAATTGTACAATCTGTTCTAAGTCCGCAGCAAAGCCAAAGTATGTTGGGTTAATAACAAGTAGGCCTTTCGCATCTGAGTGCTCTTCAAGTGCCTTTTTGACAGATTGAATTGTGATTCCATGTGAAATACCAAGTTTTGGATCAATTTCAGGATGCATGAAAATAGGTTTTGCACCTGAGAAAATAATAGCTGACATTACTGATTTATGCACGTTTCGTGGTACTAGTATTTTGTCACCAGGACCGCAAACGCTCATCACCATTGTCATAATTGCGCCACTTGTACCTTGAATAGAAAAGAAAGTATGATCCGCACCAAATGCAGCGGCTGCTAAATCTTGTGCTTCTTTAATCATACCTTTTGGATGATGTAAATCATCGAGCGGCGCAATATTAATTAAATCAATTGCTAATGCATTATGCCCAATAAATTCGCGAAATTCAGGATCCATGCCCTGTCCTTTTTTATGCCCTGGAATATGGAATTGAATTGGATTTCGCTTACTGTGCTCAACTAAAGCGGTAAACAATGGTGTTTCGTATTGGGACAATCTATACACCCCTTCTTTTTTTAATATTTATTAGAGTTTGTTTTATATAATCTTGTTCTAAAAAAGTTACGTTCTTTTTTAGAATGAGACTTGTTTTTCTGCCATTCACAAAAGCTTTTTTGAGATGGGAGCTTCACTTTATTTTCTATAAAACAAAAGCATTATATCACCAATAATTATAGATGTATAGCAAAAAATATTTTTACGGTGAGTATGTTAAATAGTTGCTTCCTACTAACTTCTAGTGGAAGGCAATTCCATTAAAATGAATAAATAGTGTATAATGCAAAGTGGCTATAGTGAAGTAGAAAAAATCACTTTAAGATAGCGTATTGAAATAAGAAGAAATGATAAATGAGGTGCGAAATGGAATATCAATATCCGTTAGATTATGATTGGTCCAATGAGGAAATGGTTACAATTGTGAAGTTTTATGAAGCGATTGAGAAAGCATATGAAAAAGGAATTGTAAGAGAAGAATTAATGGGTTTATATCGTCGTTTTAAAGAGATTGTTCCATCGAAAGCAGAAGAAAAGAAAATTGATAAAGAGTTTCAAGAAGTAAGTGGATATTCTATATACCGTGCGATTCAAAAGGCTAAAGAAATTGAAGAAAAAAAGCTTGTTAAAATGTAAAAAAATTTTGAAAAATAAAAACTGAAGTGATATAATGTGATAACAACTAAAAACGGACAATATAAATTGTCCGTTTTCTACTATCTATTACAAAGTGCATATAAAGGAAGGAGTGATTGCATCGTAGATTCAATCTTAGCAAGGAATTGTTCGTTGGTCATTGCTGAAAACTCCTCTGGTGATATATGAATACCAACTAATAATTCTGCTTTTTTCACAGTAGCTAGACGTTCAATCATCTTTTGTAAATCATTTGTTTCAAGTGTTTTATGTAATTTTACACTTGGTTTAGTATGGTCAATGGACCAAACGAAGTCATTTGGAATATTTGTTTTTAAATCATTTATATGTTCTAAGAAGGCGTGAGCCGTCTCCACTTTTTGTGGACACTCATAGATTAAACCAAAGTATATGAAGGCATGAGTACCCCATAATCCAATTTGGAAATGTGGTAGCATTTTATATCCGCGTTTATTTGTTGAAAAAGCAACCCAAGTATCGTTTGGTGGATTGACTTTGCGACGTGCGTGTTTTGCTACATGATAAAAAAAGTTCTCATCAGTTTGTTTGGATAAATACGCTGCAAACTGTTCCCCTAAAGCTTCTAGCTTAGGATGAATGTTCGTTTTAATTGCACTCATTCGTTCTTCGAGACCATCAACTGTAAAGACCTCAAAATCAGTTGATTTGAATGTTTGTAGTGTCATGATTGTTCCTCCAACTCCTATTTTGCTTTTATTTTAGCATAGCTTGTACTATTCATAAAAAAAACAGCACAAAAAAATTTAAATAAAAAAATATAATTTTGTTGCATAGATGATTTATCCAACATAGTATAGTATAAAACAAAAAATCAGAAAATTTAATCAATTCTAGTCCGAGGGCAGACGAATATTGGGAGGAGGCAAATAATATGAGACAGGTGATTAATGCGTTAAAGAGAACAGATGCTGAAAAGAGAATACCGGTGCTACGTTTGGAGCTAGATTATGAATTAGCGACTTTATATGATGCGATGATGGAAAATGATAAACAGAAAAAAGAAGAGTGTGTACAAAAGTTAGAAGTGTTAAGGCTTGAAATGATTCGTTTAGAAGCGTAATAATAGTATATGTATAAAAAATTAGTTGGTGCGAACCTTATAAAGGGTTCGTTTTTTCTGTGAACAGTATAGATCGGAGTGTTTAAACATGCAAGAAGTATGGAAAGACATCGATGCACACGCCAAACAGTGGATTCGGGATGCGGGAGAGCGTTTAATGGCATCAATGAAAAAAGCACTTATTATAGAAACAAAATCAAATGCAGCTGATTTAGTAACAAATATGGACCGAGAAATAGAACAGTTTTTAATTGGGAAAATTAAAGAAACATTCCCACATCATCATATTTTAGGTGAAGAGGGCTATGGAGACGAGGTAACTTCTTCTGACGGGGTTGTTTGGTTAATTGATCCAATTGACGGCACGATGAACTTTGTTCACCAAAAAAGAAATTTTGCAATTTCAATTGGAATTTATGAGAACGGTATCGGAAAGATTGGACTTATTTATGATCCAGTTCATGATGAATTATATCATGCGTTAAAAGGGGCTGGAGCATTTTGCAATGAAGTACCAATACCTTTATTAGAAAAAGGTACTGTAGAGCAAGGTATTGTAGCTTTAAATGCGATATGGCTTACCGACAATCCATTGCTTAATATGGAAAGTATGATGGCACTTGTTAAGAAAGCAAGAGGCACGAGATCATATGGCTGTGCAGCTTTAGAGATGGTATACGTTGCAACTGGAAGAATCGATGCATATGTAACGCCTAGATTATCACCATGGGACTTTGGTGGGGGACAGATAATTGTAGAGGAAGTTGGAGGCAAGGTAACAACATTCTCCGGAGCGCCACTTTCTATCGTAGAGAAGAGTAGCGTATTAGTTGCGAAGCCAGGGGTGTATGAAGAAGTGTTATCGTTTATCCCGCTTTAATGGGCAGTAAGACCCCCACCTCAAAATTCAACGAAAGTAAAGAAGTGAGGTGGGGGTCGGGCTACCCAGAAAAGCCCGATTGGTGAGGGCTGATAATCAGGGGGGATGAAGAAAACCCCCACTGATTAAAGTTTCACTTTATATCCAAGTAACAAAAAAAGTAAGAGGCTATATATAGGCTTCTTACTTTTTGACGTTATTGCGATTTACGCATTTTTCTTTTTGTTACAAAACCGTATCCAACTGTAACAAATGTGCCGATAATGCAAATAATAATACCGATTGGACTATTTTCAGCAATCATAATGCCGATACCAATTAAGAAAATAACACCGATAATTGCCGTTAATAAAAAGCGATATTGAATGTGTTCCATTTCTTCACCCTCCAATCTCATTTTACTTTCACAAAAGTAAGAATACAACTATATTTTCATTCTTGCTTTTATTTTAATTGCTATTGTATCCCCTTCGCTCTTATAATAGAGAAGGATTAAAAAGACATTAGGAGTTGGACATGTTGAAAAAACGACAAGATTTACGTAATATAGCAATTATTGCCCACGTTGACCATGGTAAAACAACACTTGTTGACCAATTGTTACGTCAAGCGGGGACTTTCCGTGCGAACGAACACGTTGAAGAGCGCGCAATGGATTCAAATGATCTAGAAAGAGAGCGCGGTATTACAATTTTAGCGAAAAATACTGCGATTCACTATGAAGATAAAAGAATTAACATTTTAGATACACCAGGTCACGCTGACTTCGGTGGAGAAGTAGAACGTATTATGAAAATGGTTGATGGTGTTTTACTTGTTGTTGATGCATATGAAGGTTGTATGCCACAAACACGATTTGTTTTAAAGAAAGCTCTTGAGCAAAACTTAACTCCAATCGTAGTTGTAAATAAAATTGATCGTGACTTCGCTCGCCCTGATGAAGTAGTTGATGAAGTAATCGACTTATTCATCGAACTTGGTGCAAACGAAGATCAATTAGAGTTCCCAGTTGTATTTGCATCAGCAATGAACGGAACAGCAAGCTTAGATTCAAACCCAGCAAATCAAGAAGAGAATATGAAATCATTATTTGATACAATTATTGAACATATTCCTGCACCAATTGATAATAGCGAAGAGCCACTTCAATTCCAAGTAGCACTTCTTGATTACAACGACTATGTTGGACGTATTGGAGTTGGACGCGTATTCCGCGGTACAATGAAGGTTGGACAACAAGTTGCTTTAATGAAAGTAGACGGAAGCGTAAAACAATTCCGCGTAACAAAATTATTTGGTTACATGGGATTAAAACGTCAAGAAATTGAAGAAGCAAAAGCTGGAGACTTAGTAGCTGTTTCTGGTATGGAAGACATTAACGTTGGTGAAACAGTATGTCCAGTTGAACATCAAGATGCGTTACCATTATTACGTATTGATGAGCCAACACTACAAATGACGTTCCTTGTAAATAACAGTCCATTTGCAGGTCGTGAAGGTAAATACATTACATCTCGTAAAATTGAAGAGCGTCTTCGTTCACAATTAGAAACAGATGTAAGTTTACGTGTAGATAATACAGAGTCTCCTGATGCATGGATCGTATCTGGACGTGGGGAACTACATTTATCTATCTTAATTGAAAACATGCGTCGTGAAGGTTATGAACTACAAGTATCTAAGCCAGAAGTAATTATTAAAGAAGTTGATGGCGTAAGATGTGAGCCTGTAGAGCGTGTACAAATCGATGTACCTGAAGAATATACTGGTTCTATTATGGAATCTATGGGTGCACGTAAAGGTGAAATGTTAGATATGGTGAATAACGGAAACGGTCAAGTTCGCCTTACTTTCATGGTTCCAGCACGTGGTTTAATTGGTTACACAACAGAATTCTTAACATTAACTCGTGGTTACGGTATTTTAAACCATACATTCGATTGCTACCAACCAGTACACGCTGGACAAGTTGGTGGACGTCGTCAAGGTGTTCTAGTTTCACTTGAAACAGGAAAAGCATCACAATACGGTATTATGCAAGTTGAAGACCGTGGTGTAATCTTCGTTGAACCAGGTACAGAAGTATATGCTGGTATGATTGTCGGAGAACACACTCGTGAGAATGACTTAACAGTTAACGTTGTGAAAATGAAACAACAAACTAACATTCGTTCTGCGACGAAAGATCAAACTTCAACAATGAAAAAACCACGCTTAATGACTTTAGAAGAATCATTAGAGTACTTAAACGATGACGAGTTCTGTGAAGTAACTCCAGAATCAATTCGTTTACGTAAAAAGATTCTTGATAAGAGCGAACGTGAAAGAGCTGCTAAGAAAAAGAAATCTGTAGAAGCGTAAAATAGTAAAACAGCTACCTTTAATTAAGGTAGCTGTTTTTTTATGTTTATTTTTTAGAATATTTACTCTTTTTGTGGACAGTATTTTTTTCACAGGTTACTCTTGTATTAAGTACATAAAGAAAAATGGTTTGATTTATGAGGAAGGGGGATAAATGGTGTTAGAAAGAATGTCGTTTTTTGCGAAGTTATGTAAAGTTGATGAAAATCCAGAACTAGGGATGTGGTTACTGTATGGCGTCATTATTATATTAAGTGCACTTGTGTATAATTTAGGTTTTGCAAGAAAACTATCTATAATAAAAAATATAGTGATATATATATCGTTAGCGATTGGGTGTACAGTGTTAACTTTCTTTGCAGTTTTTTTACCTGTTGGAGAGGGGCTTGTTGTAGCGGCAATTGTACTTGGAATTTATAGGTTGCGATTACGTCAAGCGAGACAACAAAAAGCGGGATGAGGGGGGAAGTTTTATGCGTTCAGTACAAGATGCGTTATATAATTGGTTAACAATTAAAACAGTTGCTGAAGCACGTCCGGATGATAGTGCTGCAAAAGAAACGTATTTGTTATTTCGAAATATGATATATGAAGAACATAAATTGAGAAATGTGGAAGTTAAGAAGGACGAGGAAATGTATTTAGTTACATATGAAATAAATGGAGAAAGAAAATCTGTAAGGTTTCCATTAGAAGTTATTGATTGTTTTTTGGATCAAATGAATCGCGAACCTGAAAAATATAAATAAGTCCTTTATCATATTGATAAAGGACTTATTTATATTTTACCAATCGTCTTCGACTTTTTTATCACGATATAATCGGAAATTACCACTTGCATGACGTTCCATCGTACGTTCAGCAATTCGTTCCGAACATTCCATGCACATATATGTATGAATAGGGCGATTACGCAGTTTTTTTGCCATAGGATTTTCATCATCTAACATATCTTTTTTATCACAAATCATACATTTGACTCTCATTTCGTCACCTCAATACGAATTCTATCAGTATAAGTATATCATGGAAGTGTAATGTTTTTGAATAATAGCGGGAAAAAATAATATTTTCGCAATTCGAAAAATAGGTTATGATAAGGATATATGAAGTATATTTGGAGGTGGAAATATGGCGAATGTAGTAGAGCCCACATTAACAGATGATTTAGTACAAACGTTACGTAAAGAGTGTATTGTTATGGTAGCAACAACAGATTTTGAAAAACAAGTTCCTAACGTAAGTGCTATTTCTTGGGTGTATGCAGTGAGTAAAACTAGTATTCGATTTGCAGTAGATCAACGTTCACGTATTGTGGAAAATATAAGACATAGTACGGGAGTGGTATTGACTATAATGGCGAATGAATCCGTATTTTCCATAAGTGGTGCAGGTGAAATTTTGACTGATAGAATGGAAGGCATTCCTCTAAAATTAACTGTAATAGAAGTAAATGTACAAGAAGTACGTGATGTTATGTTTTATGGTGCAAAACTTGCAATTGAGCCAACATATGAAAAAACGTATGATCTTCGTGCAGCTAAAAAGCTCGATAACCAAGTGTTAGCAGGAATGAAAGAATTATAAATGTGATAAATAAGAAAGTCAGTTATTAACTTTTGTAATCACTTATTGTGATTTTATGTTAATAATTATAATTAAAAGTAATATATTGAATAGAAATGAATAAAAAATAAATAAAAGGTTTAATGGCTATACATTTCGATTCTACCTCGTTTATACGGTACATATAATTATAACAATGGTTCGTCCATATTTTATGGATGAAACCCTTGTTCTACAAATTTAAAAGTGGAGTCAGGGGGTAACAGGTTGGATAAAATTTATGTGTTAGATACGAATGTACTTTTGCAGGATCCTTTATCTATTTTTTCATTTGAAACCAATGAAGTAGTGATTCCAGCAGTTGTATTAGAAGAGGTTGATTCGAAAAAACGTTATATGGATGAAGTAGGACGAAACGCTCGTTATGTATCTAAGTTAATAGACAAATTTCGTGAAATAGGAAAACTGCATGAAAGTATTCCGCTAGAAAACGGCGGTACATTTCGTATTGAATTAAATCATCGTTCGTTTGTCCAACTACAAGATATTTTTGTAGAAAAAACAAATGATAATCGAATTTTAGCTGTAGCAAAAAACCTATCTTTAGAAGAACAAGAAAAAGAGGACGGGAAGTCTGTTATTTTAGTAAGTAAAGACGTGCTCGTAAGGGTAAAAGCAGATGCAATAGGTTTAAAGGCGGAAGATTATTTAAGTGATCGGGTCATTGAAGTGGAAAATATATATTCAGGATTTTTAGAAGGATATATATCAAAAGAACAATTGGATTATTTTTATGAAAAAGGCGAATTGCCTTTATCCGAAATTGCAAATCATCCTTTTTATCCAAATCAGTTTGTAGTAATGAAAGATGCATTAGGTGGATCTAGTTCAGCACTAGGTATTGTGGATCATTTAGGTAAGAAGGTAAAGAAACTTATTTTTCACAATGAACAAGTATGGGGAATACGACCACGAAATGTGCAGCAAATTATGGGATTAGAATTGTTACTTCGTGAAGATATTCCGCTAGTCACGTTAACGGGGAAAGCTGGTACAGGAAAGACATTACTAGCTTTAGCTTCGGGGCTCATGCAAACGGAAGATTTAGGGTTATACAAAAAACTACTCGTTGCACGGCCGATTGTTCCAGTTGGGAAAGATATCGGTTATTTACCGGGAGAAAAAGAAGAAAAGTTAAGGCCGTGGATGCAACCGATTTTTGATAATCTAGAGTATTTATTTAATACGAAAAAACCAGGAGAGTTAGATGCTATTTTAGCTGGAATGGGTTCGATAGAAGTAGAAGCTCTTACGTATATACGCGGGAGAAGTATTCCAGATCAATTCATTATAATTGACGAAGCACAAAATTTAACGAAGCATGAAGTGAAAACGATACTAACGAGGGTAGGAGAAAAAAGTAAAATCGTATTAATGGGAGATCCTCAGCAAATTGATCATCCGTATTTGGATGAGTATAATAACGGTTTAACATATGTTGTAGAGAAATTTAAAGAGCAACGTATTAGTGGTCATGTGAAATTTGTAAAAGGGGAGCGATCTAATTTAGCTCAACTAGCAGCAGATTTATTATAAAAAGGAGTGAGCTGAAGCTCACTCCTTTTCTTTAAATAATTGTAAATTTGCGGATGTTACGGATTGGATTTTGTCTATTAGATCCATCATTGTAATATAAATGAACAGGTCCGTCTTCTTTTAATGGTTTTCCTTCTTTCGAAAAACCAAGAATAGCATGTTTGACTGTTTCTAATGGAAGCGTTATCGTATCATCTACTGTTTCAATCTCGACTTGCGTAGCATCATCTGAAATTTCGGCGTTAGCAAGAAAAGGTTGAAATGGTATACCGAACGTTCCAGTAATTAGCTGTTCTTTTTTATATTTCTTTACACTTTGTTGTATCGGTGGGAAAGCAGCACCATCACGGATTTCGCGATCCCAATGTTCTGAAGTGTTTTTTAAGTAAGCTTCTAGTTCTGAAGTGTTTTCTCTCGTTTCATCAAAGTAAGTTGTCAAATCTACTTTTCGATCATCAAAGATCCAAACGGTTGGATCGATAGTGATTGGAAAACGAACTTTTCCATTAATAAATAAAATTTCGCTCATTGTTGTTCCCCCATTTGTGTTATACTCCCACTTTTCAGTATAATAGTATTAGGCACTATTGTCACAAAAAATGTTTCTATTGCAATTTATTAAAACTATCGCTAATATTAATAGATAGGAGAGAGTAGGACGGAAACGGAGGGAATCAATTTGGCGTCTGAGACAGTATCAAATCATCAGGAAAAGGCACTAGCCCTTCTACAAGCGGATGCGGAGAAGATTTTAAGACTTATTAAGGTGCAAATGGACCATCTTACAATGCCGCAATGTCCATTATATGAAGAAGTGTTAGACACACAAATGTTTGGACTATCCCGCGAAGTCGATTTTGCAGTTCGCCTTGGTCTTATTGCAGAAGAACAAGGGAAGGCAATGTTAGGAGAGCTTGAACGTGAGTTATCTGCACTTCATGAAGCATTTACAAACAAACAACAATAACGGGTTCAAATAAGGGGGCTCAAACTGAAAAAGTTTGAGCTTTTTATTTGTATAATAAAGCAGGAAGAATCAATATACATATGGAATACAACAATAATTAAATTGAAACAGAAAGAGGAAATGAAATGAAAAGAGTATGGAAATCAATGGATTATTCATTGTTACTTCCTCTTGTTATCTTATGTGTGCTGGGAGTTATAATGGTATATAGTTCGAGTTCCATTGTTGCGATTTCGAGATTTGATAAACCAGCAAATTTCTTTTTTAAAAGACAATTAATTACTTTAGCCGCTGGGACAATAGTATTAATAATTCTTGCTATTATTCCATATAAAGTGTGGAGAAAACGAATCTTTTTATTGGGAAGTTATGGAATTAGTGTAGCGTTATTAGCAGCAGCTGCCTTCTTTGCTAAAGCAGTAAATGGTGCAAATGGATGGATATTTGGAATACAGCCTGCGGAATTTGTTAAGATAACAGTTATTCTCGTATTGGCCCATTTCTTTGCGAAAAGGCAAGAAACGAATACGTCTGTTTTTAAAGGATCAGGACCAGTACTTTTGGGTGTTGGTGTAATCATGTTTTTAATTTTAAAGCAAAATGACTTAGGTACCGATATGTTAATTGCGGGAACAGTAGGAATTATGTTTCTTTGTTCAGGAGTTAATGTTAATTTGTGGATAAAGAGATTCTTGTTAACGTCTATAGTATGGGCTCCGGCGTTGTATTTCCTTGGGAGTTATAAATTAAGTCAGTACCAAAAAGCGCGGTTTTCCGTTTTTCTTGATCCATTTAGCGATCCACAAAAGGATGGATTTCAATTAATAAATTCGTTTATTGGAATTGCTTCGGGAGGGCTAAATGGTAGAGGATTAGGAAATAGTGTACAAAAGTATGGTTACTTACCAGAACCACAAACGGATTTTATAATGGCAATTATATCTGAAGAACTTGGTTTTATAGGTGTGGCTATTATTTTAATCTGTTTATTACTTATAATTATTCGGGCGTTTAGAGTTGCACAAAAGTGTAAAGATCCATTTGGAAGTTTAATAGCTATCGGAATTGCAAGTTTGTTTGGAGTCCAAACATTTGTTAATGTTGGTGGTATGTCTGGGTTAATACCACTTACAGGAGTTCCTTTACCGTTTGTTAGTTATGGCGGGAGTTCCTTATTAGCTAATCTACTCGCGATGGGGATATTACTCAATATTGCTAGTCATGTAAAACGACAAGAGAAACAACAGAACGAGACAGTTAAAGAAAGAGAACAAGGTGGACCACATCTTGTAGTTGTAAAATAAAACACATTGTGCTTTAGAGCATGATGTGTTTTTTATTTTTAAGTAGTTTTAAATGTGATGTATTAATTTCTCTTTTTGGTAAATGGTATATCACATTTATATAAAAGTGATATACAATTAAGTTGTTAGAAAAGGAAGAGGTATGCTATACTATTTTTGTGAGACAAATTGCTCAGAAAACTTATCATTTGTTAAAAAATAAGGTATGATGGATAAAAATAAAGTGAAGCTTTCTAAGTATAATATAATGTAGAAAGTGAAGAACTTCACGCTCTTTATGGTGTGTATATATTTTATCTCTAGAGTGGTAGGAAAGTAGAGGGGGAAAATCATGACAAAGCTGCAACGTATTCAAAAAGTATTGGTAGCTAACCGTGGAGAGATTGCAATTCGTGTGTTTCGAGCTTGTTCGGAACTGGGGTTAAAAACAGTTGCAATCTATTCTAAAGAGGATAGTGGTTCTTATCATCGTTATAAAGCCGATGAATCCTATTTAGTTGGGGAAGGAAAAAAGCCAATTGATGCTTATCTAGATATTGAGGGCATTATTGAGATTGCGAAAAGTAATCATGTAGATGCAATCCACCCTGGATATGGTTTCTTGTCAGAAAATATTCAATTCGCAAAACGTTGTGAAGAAGAAGGGATTATCTTTATCGGCCCAAAAAGTAAGCATTTAGATATGTTTGGAGATAAAGTGAAAGCAAGAACACAAGCGCAGCTAGCACAAATTCCAGTTATTCCTGGTAGTGATGGTCCAGTAGATTCAATAGAAGAAGTTGAAGAATTTGCTGAAAAGTATGATTACCCGATTATTATTAAAGCTTCCCTTGGCGGTGGCGGTCGTGGTATGCGTATTGTACGTACTAGTGAAGAATTAAGAGAATCGTATAATCGAGCGAAGTCAGAAGCGAAAGCAGCCTTTGGTAATGATGAAGTATACGTAGAAAAATTCGTTGAAAAACCTAAACATATAGAAGTTCAAATTTTAGCAGATGAAGAAGGCAATGTTGTTCATTTATACGAGCGAGACTGTTCTGTACAACGTCGTCATCAAAAAGTAGTAGAAATTGCACCTAGTGTGTCGCTTTCAGATGATTTGCGTCAGCGTATTTGTGATGCTGCTGTGAAATTAACGAAAAATGTAAATTATTTAAACGCAGGAACAGTTGAATTCCTTGTAAAAGATGATAATTTCTATTTCATTGAAGTAAATCCGCGTGTTCAAGTAGAACATACAATTACAGAAATGATTACAGGAGTCGATATCGTTCAATCACAAATTTTAATAGCGGATGGACATGCATTACATAGCAAATTTGTGGGTGTTCCAAAGCAAGAGGAGGTTGTTGTACATGGATTTGCAATACAATCTCGTGTAACGACTGAGGATCCACTAAATAATTTCATGCCGGATACAGGAAAAATTATGGCATATCGATCAGGTGGTGGCTTTGGGGTTCGTCTTGATACAGGTAATAGTTTCCAAGGTGCTGTTATTACACCGTACTATGATTCTTTACTTGTAAAAGTTACAACATGGGCGCTTACTTTTGAACAAGCTGCTGCAAAAATGGAACGTAACTTAAAAGAATTCCGTATTCGTGGTATTAAAACAAATATTCCATTCCTAGAGAATGTAGTAAAACATAAAAACTTCTTATCAGGGGAATATGACACTTCATTTATTGATGCGTCACCTGAACTATTCTTGTTCCCGAAACGTAAAGACCGCGGAACAAAAATGTTAAATTACATTGGGACAGTAACAGTAAATGGCTTCCCGGGAGTAGGGAAAAAAGAGAAACCAATTTTCCCAGATGCTCGTATACCGAATGTATTACATTCAGAGCCGATCCAAAATGGAACGAAACAAATTTTGGATGAGCGTGGAGCAGACGGATTAGTAAAGTGGGTACAAGATCAAAACCGTGTACTTTTAACAGATACAACATTCCGTGATGCGCATCAGTCATTGCTCGCGACGCGTATTCGTACAAAAGATTTACATCAAATTGCAGAGCCGACAGCGAGAATGTTACCGAACTTATTCTCAGCGGAAATGTGGGGCGGTGCAACGTTTGATGTTGCATATCGTTTCTTAAAGGAAGATCCATGGGAACGATTACTAGATCTTCGTGAAAAAATGCCAAACGTTTTATTCCAAATGTTACTTCGTTCTTCAAACGCAGTTGGCTACAAAAACTATCCGGATAATTTAATTCAAAAGTTTGTGGAGTGTTCTGCTCAAGCTGGAATTGATGTGTTCCGTATTTTTGATAGCTTAAACTGGGTAGAAGGTATGAGAGTTGCGATTGATGCTGTACGAGATACTGGTAAAATTGCAGAAGCAACTATGTGTTACACAGGGGATATTCATGATCCGTTACGTAGTAAATATGATTTAAATTACTATAAAAATTTAGCAAAAGAATTAGAAGCATCAGGAGCTCACATTTTAGGTATTAAAGATATGGCGGGCTTACTAAAACCAAATGCAGCATATGATTTAGTTTCAGCATTAAAAGAGACGGTATCGATTCCGATTCACCTGCACACACACGATACGAGTGGGAATGGTATATTAACGTATACGAAAGCAATTGAAGCAGGTGTTGACATTGTCGATGTAGCAGTAAGTTCTATGGCTGGTCAAACGTCACAACCAAGTGCGAACACGCTATACTATGCGTTAGGCGGAAACGAAAGACAGCCAGATGTTAATATAGATTCATTAGAAAAACTATCTCATTATTGGGAAGATGTACGTAAATACTACGCACCGTTTGAAAGCGGTATGAATGCTCCTCATACAGAGGTATATATGCACGAAATGCCAGGCGGACAGTATAGTAATTTACAACAACAAGCGAAAGCGGTTGGCTTAGGCGATCGTTTTGATGAAGTAAAAGTAATGTACCGCCGTGTGAATGACATGTTTGGTGATATTGTTAAAGTAACACCATCATCTAAAGTTGTCGGTGATATGGCATTATTCATGGTTCAAAATCACTTAACAGAACAAGATGTTTTAGAGCGTGGACATTCTATGGACTTCCCAGGATCTGTTGTTGAAATGTTCTCTGGAGATTTAGGACAACCATATGGTGGTTTCCCGAAAAAGTTACAAGAAATTATTTTAAAAGGGAAAGAACCATTAACAGTAAGACCAGGTGAATTATTAGAACCAGTAGATTTCGACGCGTTAAAAGAAGAGCTATTCCATAAACTTGGACGCGAAGTGACGATGTTTGATGTAGTTGCATATGCATTATATCCAAAAGTATTTATGGATTACGAAAAAGTTGCTGAGATTTATGGAAATGTATCTGTGCTTGATACACCGACATTCTTCTATGGTATGAGACTTGGTGAAGAAATCGATGTGGAAATTGAACAAGGTAAAACATTGATGGTTAAACTAGTATCAATTGGAGAGCCTCAGCCAGATGGAAATCGTGTTCTTTACTTGGAGTTTAACGGTCAACCACGTGAGATTGTTGTGAAAGACGAAAGTGTGAAAGCAACAGTTGCACAACGTGTGAAAGGAAACCGTGAAAATCCAAACCACATTAACGCAACAATGCCAGGAACGGTTATTAAAGTAGTTGTAAAAGAAGGCGATGAAGTGAAAAAAGGCGATTCTATGGCAATTACAGAAGCGATGAAAATGGAAACGACAGTTCAAGCGCCGTTCAATGGTAAAGTGAAAAAAGTATATGTTAACGATGGAGATGCAATTCAAACGGGCGACTTACTCATTGAATTAGATCACTAAAATAAAAAGAGTTGTGGAAACACAGCTCTTTTTTATTACGAAAAAATACCTTGCCAATTCGGCAAGGTATTTTCATTTATTTTGTTTGTTTAGAAGTTGATGCAGCTTCTTTTGCATTCACTTTACTTCTTGTACCTAACATAACTAAATAGCATAGTACAGCAAACAAGCAAGAAATGAATAGTGAATGCAATAATGCCATTGATAAACTAGCATTTGTAAATACGACTAAAATTCCTACGATAGCTTGAAGTGTAACAAGGATAAATGAGATGATCCATCCCCAGTATACGACAGGCTGCTGTTTGTAATGGCGGATAGCGAGAATCATCGCGTATAGTATCCAAGCGAAAATTAACATCGCTGCAACTCTATGTCCCATTTGAACCCATTCATGTAATTGAGTTGGCATAGGTCTATTTTTGCTACATAAAGGAAAGTCTGGACAGGCTAAGCTAGCTCGTTCGTGACGTACTAAAGCTCCTGTGTAGACGACAATATAACTGTAAATTGTTACACCATAAATATGAAATTTCATTTTTTTGTCTATAATAAGTGAACGTGCATCAAATTTTTGGTCAATTTCAAAGATAAGACACGTTAATAAAATGACAGAAGCAAATGAAATTAAGGAAATACCGAAATGGATAGCAAGTACAGCTGGCATTTGCCCCCAAACAACCGCTGCGGCTCCCATTAATGCTTGTGCAACTAAAAATACGAAGGATAAAATTGCTAACGTTTTTGTTTCGCGCACATGTTTATAATATTTCCAGGACAAAATACAAAGGAGAGTGACAAGAATTCCTGCTGATCCTGATGTAAGGCGATGACTTAGTTCAATAATAGTTTCCATTGATAAATTAGATGGAACAAATTCGCCGTTACAAAGTGGCCATGATTTACCGCACCCTTGGCCAGAGCCTGTTTTTGTAACTAAGGCGCCTCCTAATAAAACTATTAATAAATCAAGACTCGTAATGACTGCTAACCATTTAATAAAGCGTTGCAATCTCTTTCACCATCTTTCTGCTATGAAGTTATTGCGAAATATTTTCATTCCATTATGTATAGAATAAAACGCGCTAGTTCCTATGATATATAAAAAATAATAAAATAGCAAAGAAATGGAGGGGGAAGACAGGGAAGAGAAAACGGGTGTGGAAATAAGGTTTATAAGGAAATTTTTAGGTGAAAAATAGGCTATTTTGAAAAGAAATGGGGAGAATACGTGTGAAATATGACAAAAAAGTTTATTATAGAAGGTAACATCATGTTATGATATGGATAAGAAACAATTAAGTTTTTTATGTTCGACACAAAAAGTTCATGTTTTCTTCACAAAATGTTCGGGAAATATGATTTAATATATTGGAGTATGGGCGTAGATTAGTAGTAGAATGGGTTAACAATGTTTCTACTGTAATAATATTGCTATATAGAAGCGAAATATTTCAATTTGAAATAGGCGCAAAAAGAAAGATGAAAGTTTTAAGAGGGGGTTAAAGTGATGAACCATGCAACAAGTGAGCTGCATGATGAGTCTGCTGTTACAAGCGTACCGGAAACAACTCGGTTACAAGATTTAAAAGCGCTCGTTAAAATGGGGATTGTAAACTCAAATACACTTACTGTATTTACAGGATTTTGGTTGGCATTACACTTTAATGGATTAAGTGTGATGGACAATCTGGATAAGTTATTCTTTACAATCGTTGGTTCTGGATTAGTTATGGCAGGGGTATGTTGTTTAAACAACTACATTGATCGAGACATCGATCCATTAATGGAAAGAACAAAGACCCGTCCAACGGTTACTGGAAAGTATAAACCAGGATTTGCACTTACATTTGGACTAGTTATATTACTTCTTGGTTTTGTATTTTTATTATTAACAACACCAATGGCAGTCTTAATGGGATTTATTGGTGCTTTCACATATGTTGTTCTATATAGTTTATGGACAAAGAGAAAGTATACACTAAATACTGTTGTAGGTAGTATATCTGGTGCAGTTCCACCTTTAATTGGATGGGCAGCAATCGATCCATCTTTAGGCCATCCAATTGCTTGGATGTTATTTTTAATTATGTTTATTTGGCAAATCCCACATTTCCTTGCATTAGCAATGAAACGTGTTGATGAATATCGAAATGCAGGAATTCCAATGCTTCCTGTAGTTCATGGATTTGAAATTACGAAACGCCAAATTATGATTTGGACAGTATGTTTGTTACCACTACCATTTTATATGAGTGGACTAGGGATAACATTTATGGTAATTGCAACACTGCTTAACATCGGATGGATCGTTTTAGGATTTTATGGCTTCCGTAAGAAAGATGACATCAAATGGTCTGTGCAAATGTTTGTTTATTCCCTAAATTATTTAACAATCTTATTTGTATCAATGATTGTAGTTACATTCTTCTAAGACAACGACATAATTGGATTTCTTTACGTTGAGATTTACTTTACTTAACTATAAAGTACAATCTAATTCACAAGGAAAGTGGGGGTTGTTTGTATGAAGAAACAGTGGCGACTGCTTTCGTTCGTTTCACTGCTGGCTTTACTGTTAGGGGGATGCGGTAAAGCCTTTCAATCTACTTTAATTCCGCAAGGAGAAGTAGCAAAAATGCAATATGATCTGCTCTTACTAGCAAGTGCGATCATGGTAGGAGTAGTACTAGTAGTTACTATTATTTTCTTATATGTAATTGTGCGTTTCCGACAAAAGAAAGGTCAGGAAGAGTATATTCCGGAGCAAGTTGAAGGGAATCACAAACTAGAAATTATATGGACAGTTATTCCGATTATTCTTTTGCTAATCTTAGCTGTTCCGACGGTTACATATACATTCAAACTTGCTGATGTAAGTGCGATGGAGAAAAAGAATATTGATAAAGATACTATCGTTGTTGATGTAACAGCGAATCTTTATTGGTGGGAATTTTCTTATAAATCAGAAAAGATAGTAACTTCTCAAGATTTAGTCATCCCCACAGGTAAGAAAGTGTATTTGAATTTGAAGGGTGCCGATATTAAACATTCGTTTTGGGTTCCATCTTTAGCTGGGAAAATGGATACAAATACAGATAATGTGAACAAAATGTGGTTAAAGGCAGATAAATCGGGCACTTATAATGGTTTTTGTACAGAATTTTGCGGCCCATCACATTCTTTAATGCAATTCAAAGTGAAAGCTTTAGATGAAAGCGAGTACAAAAAGTGGCTTGCTGATATGAAGAAAATTGATGGGAAGAAAGAAGTAGCTTCAACAAAGGCGCAAGAAGGCCAAGAAATATTTAATAAAAGCTGTATTGGTTGTCACGCAGTTGGATCTAATGATAGTAGACCACCTTCCGCTCGTATCGCACCAAACTTAGCAAATTTTGCGGATCGCGATATGGTTGCCGGTATTGCCGAAAACAATGAAGAAAACTTAAAAAAATGGCTGAAAGATCCTGAAAATATGAAGCCAGGAAACAAAATGACTGGCAAATATGGCAACTTAACAGACGATCAAATTGATGCATTAAATGCATACTTACAAACGTTAAAAGTTGAAAAGTAAAGAGGGATTATTCGCGAAGGGGAGGTTGAAAACGTGAGTTCTGTAGCAAAAAAACAGGGGATGGGTGCTGTCATATGGGATTATTTAACGACAGTAGACCATAAAAAGATTGCCATTCTCTATTTAATTGCAGGTGGATTGTTTTTTATAATAGGCGGAATAGAAGCTCTATTTATTCGCCTTCAATTAGCGATTCCTAACAACGCTTTTCTTGTTGGGGATGCTTATAATCAAGTATTAACGATGCACGGTACAACAATGATTTTCCTCGCAGCTATGCCACTCGTGTTTGCATTTATGAACGCCGCTGTACCACTTCAAATTGGTGCACGTGATGTAGCGTTCCCGTTTTTGAATTCACTCGGATTTTGGTTATTTTTCTTTGGTGGAGTATTTTTGAATTTAAGTTGGTTTTTAGGTGGAGCACCTGATGCAGGATGGACATCTTATGCATCTTTAGCTTTAGCCTCTAAAGGCCATGGTGTTGATTTTTATGTGCTTGGCTTGCAAATCTCCGGTATAGGTACATTAATTGGAGGCATTAACTTCCTTGTAACCATTATTAATATGCGTGCGCCAGGGATGACGTATATGCGTATGCCGATGTTTACATGGACGACATTTGTAACATCTTCATTAATATTATTTGCTTTTCCGCCGTTAACTGTAGGATTAGGACTTTTAATGTTAGATCGCTTATTTGGAACAAGTTTCTTTAATCCAGCACTGGGTGGGAATACAATTATATGGGAGCACTTATTCTGGATTTTCGGTCATCCAGAAGTATACATTCTTATACTCCCAGCTTTCGGAATATTCTCAGAAATATTCGCGACGTTTTCGAAAAAACGATTATTTGGTTATTCGTCGATGGTGTTTGCGACAGTATTAATTGGATTTTTAGGATTTATGGTATGGGCGCATCATATGTTTACTGTTGGGCTTGGTCCAGTTGCAAATGCTATTTTCTCAGTTGCAACAATGGCGATTGCGGTTCCGACTGGTATTAAAATATTCAACTGGCTCTTTACAATGTGGGGCGGAAGTATTCGTTTTACGACACCGATGATGTGGGCAGTAGCCTTCATTCCATCATTCGTAATGGGAGGAGTTACAGGTGTTATGCTAGCATCTGCACCAGCTGATTATCAATTTCATGATAACTATTTCGTAGTAGCTCACTTTCATTACGTAATTGTCGGCGGTGTTGTATTTGGTTTACTTGCAGGAGCCCATTATTATTGGCCGCTGATGTTTAATAAAGTATTGAATGAAACGTTAGGAAAGATAACATTTTGGTTATTCTTTATCGGTTTCCATTTAACGTTCTTCATTCAGCATTTCCTAGGATTAATTGGTATGCCACGTCGTTACTACACATATCTTGAAGGTCAAGGGTTGGAAATGGGCAATATGATTAGTTCTATTGGAGCGGTATTTATGGCTCTTGGAACGATTGTTCTTCTATTCAATGTAATTAAAACAACAGTATCAAAAGAGAAGGCTGGTCGTGATCCGTGGGATGGACGTACATTAGAATGGACAATGCCAGCACCTACACCAGAATATAACTTTAAACAATTACCATTTGTTCGCGGGTTAGATCCGTTTTGGATTGAAAAACGTGAAGGGAATAAAGAGATGACAGCGGCGGAACCAGTTGGTGATATTCATATGCCAAATCCATCATTTTCACCATTTATCATTTCTTTAGGATTGTTTATAGCAGCATTCGGTGCAATGTATATGCAGGGTGGAAAAGATAAGTTTTGGTTATTAGTAGCAATTATCGGTTTAATTATTACGTTTGGTACAATGTTCCTACGTTCAGTAATTGATGATCATGGATATCATATTCATAAAGAAGATTTAGAAGATAAGGGGGGCAAGGCGTAATGCATGTAGATGAAAAATTAACGAATGAAACATTTCCAGCAGAGCCTGAAAAAGCAACCCTTGAGGGGAAAAATAAGTTTGTCGGTTTTTGGTTATTTCTTGGAGGCGAAACAGTATTGTTCGCTTCCTTATTTGGCACATATTTAGCGTTAAAGAATTCTACAAATGGCGGACCAACATCTCAAGAGATGTTCCAAATGCCACTCGTTTTCATTATGACGATGCTTTTATTAACGAGTAGCTTAACGAGCGTATATGCGATGTATCATATGAAAAACTTTAATTTTAAGAAAATGCAACTTTGGCTACTAGTAACAGTGCTGCTAGGATTAGGGTTTTTAGGGTTTGAGATCTATGAGTTTTACCATTATACACATGAATTTAAGCATACTATGAGAAGTAGTGCATTTGGTTCTGCGTTTTATGCTCTTGTTGGTACACATGGACTCCACGTATTGTTTGGATTGTGTTGGATTTTAACATTAATCTTTAGAAATGCGAAGAGAGGTCTAAATTTATACAATGCACCGAAGTTTTATGTTGCATCAATTTATTGGCACTTTATTGACGTAGTTTGGGTGTTTATTTTCACTGTAGTATATTTAATGGGAATGGTGGGATAAACAATGGCGATAAAGCAAACGAATAATCCTAAAGTTGATCTCGTTTATCGGAAGAGAAAAAGTGCGGAGGAAATGAAGCATCAAGTTATTACATTTGCATTAATGATATTTTTAACATTAGTTGCATTTGTAGCAGTAGCATATCCGAAAACTTTTAGTCCGACTTTCTCAGTACCATTTATTTTACTATTAGCGGTGGTACAAGTAATTTTTCAATTGTACTATTTTATGCATATGAGTCATAAAGGACATGAAGCAGCGAGTTTCTTTCTTTATTCTGGTCTGTTAATCGGGTTAATTACAATTTTAGCTTTTATGACAATTGTGTGGATTTGAAAAGTGAAGAGGGAGCTTGTGTTGTCACAGCTCCCTCTTCATATTATGTGAAAGGATAACCTTAAGAAGGTAGGTGTGACAATGAGTAACTTGTGGATATTTGGTTTTCAAGCGCTATGGAGTCCAATCTTTTTATTATTTATGCTTTCGATCCTCATTGGATATTTTTTAATTATTGGGCCATATAGAATGCGATTTGAACATGCGACGAAGGTAAGTAAGAAGCAAGTTTTTTATTTTACGACCGGGATTGTACTTTTGTATTTTGTAAAGGGAGGGCCTATTGATTTAATTGGTCATATTATATTTAGTGCACATATGTTTGAAATGGCAGTCATGTATATTGCCGTTCCGCCGTTATTGTTGCTTGGTATACCAGTTTGGTTATATCGTTATATTACTTCTTTTAAGTTCGTTCAAATTATATTGAAGATATTTACTAAGCCACTTATCGCATTGTTTGTATTTAATGGCCTGTTTTCTTTTTATCATTTACCAGTTGTTTTTGATGCAGTAAAACAAAGTCAAATTGCTCATCCTATTTGTCTCGCTATATTATTCTTTACGGCAATCATGATGTGGTGGCCGATGCTAAATCCATTACCAGAATATCAAACGTTGAGTGATATAAAGAAACTTGGTTATATGTTTGCTAATGGTATATTATTAACGCCAGCTTGTGCGTTAATCATTTTTGCGACGGCACCGTTGTTTGCAACGTATACGGATCCAGCTGCTTGGATGAAGGCGATGGAACTATGTGTACCAGCGGGAACTTTATCTGATTTAAATATAACTGGACCAGAATTTTTACACTGGATGCCAGTTTTACAAGACCAACAAACAGGCGGCATCATTATGAAAATTGTCCAGGAAATAGTGTACGGTACAATTATTGGTTATGTGTTCTTTCGATGGGCGCGTCGAGAGCGTGAAAAGGATAAAGAGCAGTTACAACAATTGCCGCCGTATTTACAAACGAAGTAAAAAGTGTATGGGTTTCCATACACTTTTTTAGTTTTACTAAACTTTAATAGATTGAATTTTCTAATTATTTATGTTAAGTTAGTGTAGGCATGTACTAAAAGTGGATATAAGATTTACTACTAGCTTTAATGCATAATAATTCCATGTGTAGTACAAGTTTTTTAGAGAGTTACAAATTTATATTGTTATCTTTAATAAAACAAGGACTATTTTAAGGGGGAATTTAAATGGGTAGTAGTGGAAGTATGGTAAAGCCAATTAGTGGTTTTTTAACAGCATTAATACAATATCCGGTACCGGTAGTAGAGTCACGTGCAGACATTGATAAACAAATTAAACAGATCATAAAAACAATTCATTCAACTAAAGCAGGGTATCCTGGATTGGAATTGATAGTATTTCCAGAATACAGTACGCAAGGGCTTAATACAAAAAAATGGACTACAGAAGAGTTTTTATGTACAGTCCCTGGGCCAGAAACAGACTTGTTTGCTGAGGCATGTAAAGAGTCTGAAGTATATGGTGTTTTTTCTATAATGGAAAGAAATCCTGATGGTGGAGAACCGTATAATACAGCAATAATTATTGATCCACAAGGTGAAATGATTTTGAAGTATCGTAAGCTAAATCCTTGGGTGCCAGTTGAACCTTGGAAGGCTGGAGATTTAGGTTTACCTGTTTGTGATGGACCTGGAGGAAGTAAATTAGCTGTTTGTATTTGTCATGATGGTATGTTTCCTGAAGTAGCTCGTGAAGCAGCTTATAAAGGTGCAAATGTCTTGATTCGTATTTCTGGATATAGCACACAAGTTAGTGAACAATGGATGTTAACTAATCGTTCGAATGCATGGCAAAATTTAATGTATACATTGTCGGTGAACTTAGCCGGTTATGATGGTGTATTTTATTATTTTGGTGAAGGACAAGTATGTAATTTTGATGGGACTACTTTAGTGCAAGGACACCGAAATCCTTGGGAGATTGTTACTGCTGAAGTATATCCAGAGCTAGCAGATCAAGCTAGATTAGGATGGGGTCTCGAAAATAATATATATAATTTAGGTTCAAGGGGATATGTAGCGACTCCTGGTGGGGTGAAAGAAAACCCATATACGTTTGTAAAAGATTTAGCTGAAGGTAAATATAAGGTTCCTTGGGAAGATGAGATTAAAGTAAAGGATGGAACTATTTATGGGTATCCAGTCAAAAAGACGATTCATTCTTAAGGAAGATAAATAGAACAAGCGCATCATATTGATGCGCTTGTTCTATTTACTCAATGATTTGGAATTCTTTTAACTCTTTTTCGACATTTTGTAGGAGTTGTTCGCTTTTTTGAAGTACATTCGTTGGGAAAATTTCACCATCACCATATTCAACGCCGTGAGGATAATAGTGTTTACCTAATAAGGGAGGAAGTAGCTTTATTTCAGCGTGTCTACTACCAATGTCACCTTCAACAGCTAAACCTTGTACACGTAAATAATAAACATCGTTTAATATTTCGAATTTATAATCGTATGTAACTCGTTCATAATCCCACTGTCCAGCAAGTACAAAATGGTTCTTTTCCATAATCTCTGTTAATAGTGTTAAATCAACGACTGCCCCATTAAATTTTGTATTTGTAAATTGCATAAAATACCTCCTTTTTTAATGTTACATCATTATTTTTATAATAGTATGAATAATAAGAAAGTGCAATTCATATTGAGAGAAAAGGGATAATCCAGACTTTTTTTGCGAAAATATGATATAGTGAAAAGAGTACGGTACACACAAAAAAAGGAAAGAAAAGGATTTGTGTATATCTCAATTTTATGTTTTGTGCAGGAGGTATATCGATTGAAGAAATTATTGCGTATCGTAATGATTACAATTTTAATTTTAGCTGTTGATTTATACGGGAAATTACTCGTTTCACAATATATATTAACCCCATCCCAATCAAAGCAAGAAAATAAAATTGTGAAAAAGAAAAAACAAGTAAATGAAGACTCTGCCGATACGGTTTTAAATATGATTGGTGGGGACTCTGAAATTTTATTAGCAAAATGGGGCGAACCTTCTCGAATAGAGCCATCTGCTTACGGATATGAATGGTGGGTATACAATCAAGATTTATCTCAGTATGTTCAATTTGGGGTTGCTGAGCGTAAAGTTGTAACGGCGTATGTTGCTGGTGAGCAAGTTAAGGTGCCACCTTATTATATAAATGAAAAGTATGAAGATGTGTATAAAAAGAATCCACTCTCGCATGAGATTTCATTAAAAAGAGGGAAGAGTAGTTATCAATTTGAGTTATCTGATACTGAAGTGATGGAGCAACCATTAATACCAGTAGAAGATGGCTGGGCACAATTATATTTTGATCATTTTACGCATGAGCTTGTCGGTGTTCGTTATATGGATGACGAAACGTTATTACGTCAAAGACCGTATCAGCTCGTTTATTCAGGTGAATTACTGGCAGAACAACCATTAACTCCAGATAAAATGAAACAAATAGAGAATGGGAATATGCAACAAATTTTTGATTTAACAAATATTATTCGAAGTCGTCATAATTTACCGTTGTTAGCGTGGGACCAACAAACGGCAGAAGTGGCAATCGGTCATAGTAAAGATATGAAGGATAATAATTACTTTTCACACGATTCACCTACGTTAGGTACGTTAGGAGATCGTTTACAACGCGGGAAAGTAGGATTTCAACTTGCCGGTGAGAACATAGCGGCGCAACATAGTGATGGAGTTGCGGCATTGCAAGGTTGGTTAAATAGTGAGGGACATCGAAAGAATTTATTGAATGAACAATTTACAGGATTAGGTGTTGGCGTATACGATAAGTTTTACACACAAAATTTTATTCGGAAATAAAATGAAACTGTAAATTGTGGATGGGAATCTTCCCCTATGCAAATAGTAGGATAAAAAAGTGCATGAATCGTCTAAAAATAGGCGAACCATGCGCCTTTTTTTTCTTAT
This sequence comes from Bacillus sp. SSR7, assembly GCF_055902415.1. Lineage (NCBI taxonomy): Bacteria > Bacillati > Bacillota > Bacilli > Caryophanales > Bacillaceae > Bacillus > Bacillus sp. SSR7. The sequence continues at coordinate 531,159 of NZ_JBVVXV010000002.1, forward strand.
TATATAGTAGATATACATGAAGAGGTGAGGATTATGCCGACAACAAAAGGACCGTTACATCCATCGGTTCAACAGTTTAAAGAGTTTGTAAACCATCACCCTAAAATGGTTCATGAAGTTAGAAGTGGTCATAAAACTTGGCAACAGTTTTATGAGGAATGGTACTTACTTGGTGAAGAAGATCCAATATGGGCAACTTTTAGACCGGATGGAGCGCCTGCTTTTTCTTCGGTAAAAGAAAAGAAAAAAGGAAAAGAAAAGGATACTCGAACTGAAGAGGAAAAAACTGCTGATGTGATGGGACAAATGCTTACTTTTTTTAAAAAGTTAGACGTGGAACAAATGCAACATCATTTAGCCAATGTGACGAGTGCTATTGGTAGTGTGCAACAAGTTTTTCAACAATTTCAAGGAAAACGCACGCAGCAAGAAGAGAGTACTTCCGAAAATAATCCATTTTTCTTTCAGAAGGATTAGGAGGAAAGCGGATGAGAGCAGAAATTATGGAGTTTATAAAGGCTGATGAGGATTTATCTCGCTATATTAGGGAGCAACCGTACTGGTATAGAAAACTAACGCGAAACCCTGAAGAAAAAGAGGCATTTGAGTTAGCAGCTATGCAACATTTCAAAAAAACGATACCAGATAAAGTTGAGAAATTTCAAAATCAATTGGCAGTTGCTTCCATTATGATTGATATGTTTCAGTATATGAAGCAGCAAAATGCAACATAATTGGAAGGGAAAACTATGTCCGTCATGCAGAACTTTTGATACAATAGAAGCGGATTATTTAAAAAGGAGTTGCAGCATGAGCATGACGGAAATTTGTTTAGTACGACATGGACAAACTGATTGGAATTTTCAAGAGATTATTCAGGGACGTGAAGATATTCCGCTTAATGAGGTGGGGAAGAAGCAAGCAAGTCAAAGTGCAGCTGCTTTGCAAGCGGAGGCATGGGATATAATTATAAGTAGCCCATTAATTAGAGCGCAAGAAACAGCTAAGGAAATTGCAGGGGCAACTGGATTACAATCAATTTTATTAGATGAGCGATTTGTTGAACGTAATTTTGGTGAAGCTTCTGGGAAGCCGGTTGCGACTGTTAGGGAATTAATTGCAGAAGGTAAAGTAGAAGGTATGGAGCAAGATGAAGAAATTGTAGCTCGTTGTTTTGCTGCGGTAAAAGACGTTGCAGAAACTCATTCTGGCAAACGTATTATTATTGTAGCCCATTCACATGCGATAAAAGCAATTTTACATGCAATTGCTCCGGAAGATATTTCGTTTAAGACACCGTTAAAAAACGCATGTATTAGTTATGTGAATGAAAATAGTGGGAAGTGGGATGTTCTTAAATACAACATTGCGGAACATATTAATGTATAAATGTGTACTGAAATTATTAAAAAATAGTTAGAATGATATCTTTCTGTTTAGTGAGACACTTCAATTAGTAGTTCTATTCTAAATGTGGTATGATAAATACTCGGAGGTGTCTCTCATGATTGTAGCGACGCTAGAAAGCGTATTAATATTAGATAAGGCAGAGCAGCTTGCAAAAGCGATCATCTGTTCAGATATAGCAGAAGATTACCGTAAATGTTATAAAGACTTGCATGAAGATATGGAAGTTCAGACGTTAATTCAGCAATTTACAGCGATGAAAGAACGATATGAGGAAGTGCAACGTTTCGGTAAATATCATCCTGACTATACTTTCGTTTCAACGAAAATGAGGGAATTGAAGCGTTCTGTAGACTTACATGATAAGATTGCAGCTTTTAAACGAGTAGAAACGGCTTTACAAAAGTTGTTAGATGAAGTGAGTGTAGCAATCGGTTCTGAGGTGTCCTCTTCCATCAAAGTTCCAACAGGAAATCCATTTTTTGATGCTGGTGGCTGTGGTGGAGGTTGTGGTACCGGCGGAGGTTGCGGTTGTAAAAAAACGGGGTAAATCACCCCGTTTTTTAGAAGATAGAAGAAAATGTATACAGAGTTTGTCCTGTAATGTCATAAATTTCTGATTGGTTTTCATAAAATATAAGTTTTTAAAAGGAGAAGATGGAGAAGATTATGTTCGGGCAACGACAAAGTATGATTGTTTATTTACATTCATTGAAACATGCCAAGATTTTAAGAAAATATGGTAACATACATTACATATCAAAACGTTTAAAATATGCAGTAGTATATTGTGATATGGAACAAATTGAGCATATGATGCAAAAGTTGAACAAACTTCCTTTTGTGAAAAAGATAGAACAGTCGTACCGCCCGTATTTAAAAACGGAATTTGAAAATTCGCGTCCTGATCGGGCAAAAGAATACGATTATAGCTAATAGAAAAAATCCCCTGCTAATTTTAGCAGGGGATTTTTCATTTGAAATAACACATTATTTCATTGGAGGAATAAAATTATTCATTCGTAAAATACCAATTAAATGATTGAAAAACAGTTCTTTTTCTGGGAAAGTTGTGGATGGTTTTACTGTAAAGGTAGTCACTTTTTTTCCAAGTTGTTCTGCTGTTTCTTCAAATAAAATGACGCGTTTACTTTTTTTATTTTCAAGTACAGGAATGCCTTCACGACATATGTATAATGGTTGGAAATCACCAGTAGTAGTTGGTTTTAATATTACAACAAGTGAGCACACTTTTTTTTCATTTTTAATTGTTTCAAATTGTAACATATGTGTTATACGTTCTTGATTTGCTTTGGCAATTTCAAGTAATTCATATAAATCAGAGTAGCCCTCTCCGAGTTCTATAAAGCGTTGAATCATATCTTTTCCTCCTCTTTCTTTTACTGTACCATCTCACTTTTTAAATGAAAAGTAGACAAAGAAAAAAAACCCTGCAAAGCAGGGCCCTTCTTATACTAGCATATACTAGTAAGAAGGCAAAGGGAGAGGAGAAACCGGAGGAAGAACTTATGGGGAAACGTAAGTCTTCTCCGCGGTTGGCAACAACATCGAAGGTGATGTTGTTATAGTTATTTATGTCCAATCTAAATGAAGATATACATAATGAAATTAAATTTTATGTTGGGCTTTTTATTTTTCTTTTTTTTATTTTATGATAGGATAAAAAAGATAAAGTGAAACGAATAGTTCGTGTTAGCGAATGGTGAGATGAATACATAAAAATGCAGAGCGGTTATTTTAAGCTAAGTTCTTCTAGTCTTCGTTGGAAGATGAATGGAATCGTAAAGTTTGGTAGCGGTTACCGAATGGAGAAGGGCTTTCTATAATTGCTCGATAGATTGAAATAAAGGTAGTGACAACAGATGAGAGTAGTTTCAGGAAAATGTAAAGGACACCCGCTTAAAGCGGTGCCAGGTAATACAACACGTCCAACGACTGATAAAGTAAAAGAATCCATTTTTAATATGATAGGCCCTTATTTTGATGGGGGTGTCGCTCTTGATTTATTTGGTGGTAGCGGTGGTCTTGGAATCGAAGCTATAAGTAGAGGGATTGATAAAGCAATTTTTGTTGATCGAGACAATAAAGCGATAAAGGTAATCCATCAAAATTTAGAAAGTTGTAGAATACAGGAACAAGCTGAAGTATATCGGAATGATGCAGAACGTGCGATAAAAGCACTTATAAAACGTGAAATATCATTTGATCTTATATTAATTGATCCTCCATATAAAGATCAAAAAATTATATCTTTAATTAGTGTAATGGATCAACATGGATTGCTACATAACGATGGTTTAATTATGGCGGAGCATGGTAATGATGTAGTTTTACCCGAGTCTATAGGAAGACTTGTAAAAGTGCGAGCTGAGAATTATGGTATTACAGCGATATCGATTTTTAAGTATGAAGGTGAGGGGACGGAATGACAAGTATAGCTATTTCTTCGGGAAGTTTTGATCCAATTACCCTTGGGCATCTGGATATTATTAAAAGGGGAGCAAAAGTATTTGACGAGGTATACGTAGTAGTTTTAAACAACTCGTCAAAAAAACCGTTCTTTTCAGTGGAAGAGCGTTTAGATTTAATTCGAGAAGCAACAAAGGATATTCCTAATGTTAAAGTAGATTCACATAGTGGACTACTAGTTGAGTATGCGAAAATGCGTAATGCGAACGCGATTTTACGTGGGTTACGAGCAGTTTCTGATTTTGAATATGAGATGCAAATTACTTCTATGAATCGAAAATTAGATGAAAACATTGAAACCTTTTTTATTATGACAAACAATCAATACTCATTTTTAAGCTCGAGCATTGTGAAAGAAGTTGCGAGATATGGAGGAAGTGTAGTAGATCTTGTACCTCCTGTTGTAGAACGTGCTTTAAAAGAAAAGTTTCAAACCCCGTTAAAGTGAACGGGGTTTTTCTTTGTTGCTCCGAAAAAATAATAAGATGACATATACATATAAACAAAATAATGTAAATATCGGTCCGTAGTGTATAAAAGATGTCCAAATTTCATGCGGAATAGAAGAATGATTCGATAAAAAGACAGGGATATCTTTTTGCATGGGTGAAAAAGAGCTTACTTTTTCATAAAATGGTTTCCAAAATATAAAAGTAAAAATAGGAGCAAGAATACTTTGGATAATTCGTGCGAAAAAATAGGGCTTAAATCTAATGTCTGTTTCAGCTAATATGCTAGCGACTTGTGCCTGAATAGAAAGGCCGCTAAATGCTAAAATAAAGCTTGTTACCATAGCTTGCTGCAGGAGGGGTGTTTCAGTTATTTGACTAATCATTTGGCTTCCAAGTGTCATTTCAAACATGCCAGATAATATTGGGATACTAAATTCAGTAGTTAGTTGGAAGAATGATAAAATATGTTGCATAATAAAAGAAAGGGCTGCTGTAATATGAAATACAGTAATCATTTTATTTAAAACAGAGAATAAAATAATAAATCCACCAATCATAAGTAGCGTTTGAATAGAAGAAACGATAGCGTCCCCAAGTAATTTTCCTATTGGTCTTTTTTCTTGCATACGTGTCTCGTGTAGAATTGAAAAAGGGTTTTGAAAAGGGCGTTTTTTTGTAACATGTTTATCATGCGTGGAACTGTTGTTATTGCCGTAAAAACGCATCAGTAACCCGACAGCAAAATTACTTAAATAATGTGCAGCAGCTAATACGATTCCTAATTTCGGATTATTGAAAAAACCGATAGAAACAGCGCCAAAAATAAAAAGTGGATTGGATGAGTTTGTAAAAGATACGAGGCGCTCTGCTTCAATTTGTGTTAGCTGATTGCTTTTGCGCAGTCTAGCGCTTAATTTGGCGCCTGCGGGAAAGCCTGAAGCCATTCCCATTGCCCAAACAAATCCGCCTATTCCTGGAACGCGGAAAAGTGGTCGCATAAGTGGTTCTAATATAACGCCTATAAATTTTACAACACCAATACTAATGAGAAGTTCGGCAATGATGAAAAACGGTAAAAGTGAAGGGAATACAACTTCCCACCATATATTTAACCCTCGAATGGAAGCTTGTAAAGCAGCTTGGGGGTGGAGTACAAGAGAAAAGGTTAAAAAAAGTGTTGATATGGTAAGGAAAGTCGTTTTCCATTTTTCATACATGTAAGTAAATCCCCCTTTGTCCCAAAAAACGTTCATTTCAGTATACGTGGATACGTAGTGAATTTAGACCATAAGTATGAAAAAGGAACGAAAAAAATTAAAGGGTGAGAAAAGTGAAAGAACCGAAAATTGGCTTAGCTCTTGGATCTGGGGGCGCAAAAGGTTTTGCTCATATTGGTGTTATAAAGGTTTTAAGGGAAAATGATATACCGATTCATATGATTGCAGGAAGTAGTATGGGGGCTTTAGTAGGTACATTTTATGCGGCTAGTTCAAACGTTGAAAGACTGTATAAACTGGCAAATGTTTTTAAGAGGAAATATTATTTAGATTTTACGGTTCCGAAAATGGGATTTATTTCTGGAAAACGTGTCAAAGATATGATTAAAATGTTTACATATAATAAAAATTTAGAAGAATTAGATATCCCGACGGCTGTTGTGGCTACTGATATCTTAAAGGGGGAAAAAGTAGTTTTTACAAGTGGTCCAGTTGCAGAGGCGGTGAGAGCTAGTATTTCTGTACCTGGAGTGTTTGTGCCAGAGAAAATAGATGGACGATTATTGGTAGATGGCGGAGTAATTGATCGCATCCCAGTATCGGTTGTGAAAGAGTTAGGTGCCGATATTGTCATTGCTGTTGATGTATCCCCGATTAAAGTAAATGGAGAGGTTACGTCTATTTATGATGTAATTATGCAGAGTATTGAAATTATGCAACATGAGCTTGTGATAAATCGGCAAATTGCATCTGACTTAATGATGCGCCCGGCTGTAGAGCAATTTAGTTCCCGTACTTTTATAAACATTGAAGACATTATTCGAGTTGGAGAGGTAGAAGCGGAAAAGCATGTTGCAAATATTCATTTATTAATTGAGCAGTGGAAGGAGAAACATAATGTTTAAGCGTTTTCGGTTTGTATATGCAATTTTAATAGGGGTTATATTGGCAATGTTACTTGTTTATGTACGCCTGCCGTATTATGTAACGAAACCAGGAATGGCTGCCAAATTAGAGCCTTACGTTCAAGTTGAAGGGGGGACAAAAGAATCAGGTGATTTTATGCTTGTTACGGTTTCAATGGGACCGGCAAATGTAGTGAATTTAATAGCGGCACAGTTTAATAAATATACACATATTTCAAAAGCGGAAGAAATATTGCAAAAAGGTGAAAGTGATGAAGAATATCAATTTCGCCAAAATTATGCGATGAAAGATTCGCAAAATGCAGCGATTTATAATGCTTATAAACGTGCAAATCGTACTGTTTCTTTTGAAAACAAAGGTGTGTTGGTTGCTGGTGTAGCGAAAGGAATGCCTTCAGAAGGGAAGCTTAAACTTGGTGATGTCATCATTGCTGTCGACGGAAAAACATTTGAAAAGACGGAACAATTTATTGAATATATGACAGGGAAAAAGGAAGGAGATACAGTAAATATTGAATATAAGAGAGATGGGAAACAGTTAAAGGAAAATTTAAGTGTAAAGACTATTCCGAATGGAAATGGGCGTGTTGGTATAGGTGTTTCTATCGTTACGGAAAGAGAATTAGTGGTAGATCCGAAAGTGAAAATTGACTCTCATGAAATAGGTGGGCCATCGGCAGGTCTAATGTTTACATTAGAAATATATAATCAGCTGGTGGACGAGGATTTAACGAAAGGGCATGAAATAGCTGGAACAGGTACGATTAATGAAAGGGGAGAAATTGGCCCGATTGGTGGTATTCAGCAAAAAGTGGTTGCTGCAAGTGATGCTGGCGCTGAAGTGTTTTTTGCACCAAATGAAAAAGGTGCGGAGAAATCGAATTATAAAGATGCACTTGAGGCTGCGAAAGATATTAAAACGAAAATGAAAGTTGTGCCAGTTGATACGTTGGATGATGCATTAATGTATTTGGAGAAAATGGGAAAAAAATAAAAAAATCTCTCTGAAAAGAGAGATTTTTTTATAGGAATTTTGCAGTTGTTTCATCGTAACGAATTGGGTGATGTGTTGCATCTTGTTTTAGTAGTTGTGTTCGTAATGGTTCTTGTATGATGGAGAAATATACAGAATTGGCTTTTCGCTCTATGTGTAAAGTAGGATGGTCAAATGTTTTTGTATGCGTAAGGATTGGAAGCTCTATTTTTTTCTTGTTTTTTGAAAGGTACGTTTGTCCTTTTTGTGACATGCCTAATAGACGAATGTACGGTGCATGTTGCTCTATATTTGCGCAATGTATTTCTTCTTTTGTTGTATTTGTTAAAATATGTGTACAAGCTCTTTGTAATCTAGTCCACGTATAACGTTTCGTTTTTAATGCTTCCATGAATGAATGGAAGGAGGAACTGGTTTGTATTTTTGATAAAATACGGTGCTCTAAACCTTCCTCGATTTCATATATATGTCGTAAGTCTTCTGGAGACATTGTCATAAGTTTGTATTTGAAAAATGAAAAGTATTGTTCCCAATTATGTAATGTCCCGTAGTTTTGTTTATAACTCGCTAAAAGAGAAGCAGTCTCTTTTGGGATGAAAGGCTCAATTTCTGTAAAGGAACTATTTTCGCTAAAAAGTTGTTTGCGAATACTTGTTGCGCTTGCAATATGTTGGTCGTTAAAGGTTTCATCATGATAATGAGATGCGAATCTTTTTATCGTTTGTGCTTGCATAGAACTATTTTGCATTAGAATGGCTTTTATGTATTGGAAGCCTAAAATGTTATTTGGTTGTGACATGTCTATATTTTTTTCAGAAGATAAAATGTGTAGGAAAGCTTCAGATGTAGCTTTTGCGTAACTATTACCTGCGTTCATGAATTGCTTTACAAGACGATTAAAAGTCTCTTCTTCATTTTTCTGCACAGAGATGGTGTTATAAAAATTTTCGATTTGTCCATCTTCACTGCCGAAACAAATTTCAGAAACGTGTAGGGCGTTTAAAATAGAAATAGCGCCATTTGCAAAGGTTTCGGCCTTTTGCGTTGAAAAGGCATAAGGAAGCTCTACAACGAGGTCTACACCGCATGCTAAGGCCATTTTGGTACGATACCATTTCGATACGAGTGCCGGCTCACCACGTTGTAAAAAAGGGCCACTCATAACAGCGATTGTAATATCAGAGTGTGTTAACTTTTTTGTTTGTTGCACATGATAATCATGACCGTTATGAAAAGGGTTATATTCAACGACAATACCACTGGCTTTTATGTTAATCTCTCCTTTCGATGTAGCATCTTTTTGGAAAACGTGATACTCTATATATTATTTACTATGATGACTTCATTATAGTGTAAAGAAAAAACATTGACAAATATAAAATGGCTAGCTATAATTTTGTTTGTTGCCTTGAGGTGATATGATATGAAATGGTCCATCCATCAATTGAATAAATTGAGAAATAAAGGATTGACATTGGATGAGATGGTAGATGTAAGTGAGCTAAAAGAGGTCGAGAAAGATATTCGTGAAATTAATCCTGTTCACGTAACAGGAAGAGTTGATTTTGGCTCCGGTAAGTTTACGTTCCATCTACATATAACTGGAAGCATGGTTTTACCATGTTCTCGCTCTTTAGTAGATGTGACATTACCATTTGACATTAAAACAACTGAGGTGTTCCAAACTTCACAAGAAGAATTTGAAACCGAAGCTGAAATTCATTGTTTAGAAGGAGAAGTACTTGACTTACTGCCCGTAATCAAGGAAAATATACTTTTGGAGATTCCAATGCAAATTTTCAGTGATGATGTTTCTGGTGGAGCACCGACGCAAGGTCAAGACTGGCAAGTGATTTCGGAAGAAGACAAAGAAAAGCCTGTTGATCCAAGATTGGCAGGACTTGCAAAGTTTTTTGACAAATAATCGGAAGACTGGTTCAGGCCTTCATATGAAAATAACTATTTCTTTTAAGGAGGTGGGAAGAATGGCTGTACCTTTTAGAAGAACTTCTAAAACAGTAAAAAGAAAGCGTCGTACGCATTTCAAATTATCAGTACCTGGTATGGTAGAGTGCCCAAGCTGTGGTGAAGCGAAATTAGCTCACCGTGTATGTAAAGCATGCGGTACTTACAAAGGTAAAGAAGTAATCAGCAAGTAATTGCGGAAAAATAAACGTAGAAGATATCTTCTACGTTTATTTTTTTTGTCTTATTCTTCATTTGTTGTATTCTATCTTTTCTAGTAACTGCATATGTTTAATAAAAAATGCATAGGGAGGACTAGAGAGATGGCGACAACAAGACAAGATGCTTGGACTGATGATGAAGATTTGCTTCTGGCAGAAGTAGTACTCCGGCATATTCGAGAAGGTGGAACGCAATTATCTGCCTTTAAAGAAGTAGGAAGACATTTATCTCGTACACCAGCAGCATGTGGCTTTAGATGGAATTCTTACGTTAGAAAGCAATACAAAGAACGTATTGAAGAAGCGAAGCAACTGCGTAAAGTGGAAAATTATGAAGTGAAAGAGACGAAGGTGTTAGAACCTACGTCAATTACATTGAATGATGTTATTGATTTCTTGCAAAATTATAAAGATGAAAACTCTTTAGTGGTGTTGCAACAGCAAATTGAATCGTTACAAACAGAGAAAGAGAGCCTGTTGGAGCGATTATCAGTATATGAGGAAGAATATAGAACATTGCTTGATTATATCGATCAAAAAAGAAGTGTAATGGTGGCGGAAAGAAACAGCGCTCGTTCGAATGGGAAATTAGAGAAGGTAAAGAAATAAAAAAACAGCTGCTATGTAGCTGTTTTTTTATTTCTTATGCAGACTCTTCATTTGTAACCGTATTCAAATTTGTTTCTGGATGCCAAACGTAAAAATCACCATCAGGTACTGACACAGGTTGGAAATTTAATTTATCCCAAAAACCAGCTGAATGGATACGTGCAATCGTTTTAATTGGGAACTGCAGTCCCTTTGCATAATTTACAAGCATTTCTCCAAACCCTTGTTTTTGGAAAGTTGGTAATACTTCAAGTTTATAAAGTTCTAGGTAAGTACCTGTAATTTCGAATGGTTCCCCGCCGTTCCTTTTCATGTATAGACTCATACGTGCAATGAGTGATCCACCATAATAAATACCGTAAAATGGAGATTCACTATTGTTTTCAATAATGTTTGCTTGTAATTCTTCTAACATGGATAGTTCTTGAGCTCCGCAGCCTTTAAATTTTTTAAACTCGTCTAATGTTTTATAATTGATGAGCAAGCGCTCAACTTTTGGGAATCCCATAACATCACATCCTTTTTGTCTCATTGAATGCAGAAAAGTGAAAATATTTATAATAATATTATAACTCATTTTTTTATTTTTATGAAGATGATAGTGTATTTCTTTTATTATTTTTTGAGGATTTGCTAAACTAAGAGTAGAGGCATAGTAATAAGTAGTCTATACATATTGGAAGAAGAGGTGGCATTTGTTCATCTTTAGTTAATTATGATTCCGCACGAATCGAATCGAGTGTTTGAGGAATAAAAAGGGAGGGGAAAAAGGGACTTGTGTATCGTGTTTAGATGAGTTCCTTACGTGAAAATGAAAATCGGAGTTGTGGGACCAGGAGCTATTGGTCTATTGTATACATTTTATTTACAAAAAAGTAATCAAGATGTTACGTTGTTTACAAGGACAGCTAAGCAGGCTGACGAATTAAATATAACGGGTGTAACTTGTATTAGGGAGGGGAAACGTGAAACGGTATTCCCGCCAGTATTACCAATAAATAGTATGCTAGACCAGCAGCTAGATTATATATTTATTGCTGTTAAGCAATATCATATAACTGACATACTACCTTTTGTGCGAGGGAAATCCTCATTAGTCTTTTTGCAAAATGGAATGTCGCACCTTCATGTTATGCAGAAAATAGATAATGACAATATTGCAGTTGGAATTGTGGAGCACGGTGCAAAAAAGGAAGAAAGGCATACCGTTTATCATACAGGGATAGGTGTAACGAAGTTTGGAATCGTGCGCGGTCGGTCTATACATTTTGAAAAAATATGTAATTGCTTTCCTTTTCCGCATTTTCCAATTCGAATAGAAGATGATTGGAAGGATGTTATGCACAAAAAATTAGTAGTGAATGTATGTATCAATCCATTGACGGCATTATTACAGGTCAAGAACGGAGAATTGATTACGAACCCGTTTTTTTATCAGATGATGGAGCAAGTATTTCAGGAAGTCGTTTTTCTCGTTAAAGAAGAAAAAGAAATGGTATGGGAAATGGTACGTCATGTATGTGAAAGAACGGCTCATAATACATCATCTATGCTGGCAGATGTAAGGGCGAATAGACAAACAGAGATTGGTGCGATTGTTGGATATGTATTAGAAGAAGCTAAGAAACAGCAACGATCCGTTCCGACACTTCAATTTTTGTTCGATGCAATAAAAGGGTTAGAAGTAAAAGTATAAGTAAAAGTATAAGTGTAATTCTTTGCTTTTACGTGAAACATTGACTACAATGTGGATTGGTGAGAGAACAGGATACGAAAGGAAGAATTATATGGAGATAAAAGAAATCTCTGTTCCGCAACAAGGTGTTGTAGCGGACTATATGAACGGTAAAAAAGAGATACAGTCGTGTTTTGATTATATGTTAACAGAAGATGCTTTTAAACAGCGTGTACAAGATTTGCGTGAGAGGGAGTTTTTCCGCCAAGATTTAGTAGCGCACTTATTAGAATATAATACAAAATTACAAGCGGGAGAAGCTACAATTCAAAATGTAAAAGCGCTTGGAGATGAAGATACATGTGTTGTTATAGCTGGACAACAAGCTGGGTTATTAACTGGACCACTTTATACAATTCATAAAATTATTTCAGTTTTACAGCTTGCGAAGGAAAAGGAAGAAAGTTTAGGTGTTAAAGTTGTTCCTGTTTTCTGGATTGCTGGTGAAGACCATGATATGGATGAAATTAATCATACTTTTGTAACGAAGAATAAAAAAATAAAAAAGACCATTTTTCATGATCGTAATCCGAAAAAGGCGAGTGCTTCAGAGTCTGAGCTTTCTTTGGAAGACTGTAGAAAGTGGATTGAAGAAATTTTTAAAACATACCCTGAAACGAATTTTACAAAGGATGTACTGCAATTTATTGATGATTCTTTAAGGGAATCGAATACGTATGTAGATTTCTTTGGTCACCTTATTATGAAAATGTTCGTGAATTCTGGTTTAATTCTTGTCGATTCGCATCATCCTGAATTAAGAAAATTAGAAGTGCCGTTTTTTAAACAAATTGTAAGTAAGTATAAAGAAGTGCAAGAGGGGCTTCATAACCAACAGGAAGTAATTAAAGAATTAGGATATAAGCCAATTATTGAAACAAAGTCTAATGCAGTACATATATTCATGGAAATTGATAATGAGCGAGTGTTGCTTGAAGACAATCAAGGGAAGTTTGTTGGGAAGGATGGGACGTATTCCTTTTCATATGAGGAATTGATTGAAGAGATGGAAAGAAGCCCAGAGCGCTTTAGTAATAATGTTGTAACGCGCCCTCTTATGCAAGAGTATCTATTTCCTACGCTTGCGTTTATTGGAGGTCCAGGGGAATTAGCTTACTGGAGTGAATTACAACAAGTCTTCCATACTATCGGTTTCCGAATGCCGCCTGTCGTTCCTCGTATTACAATCACTTATATTGAGAGGGATATAGCGACAGATTTACACGATTTACAATTGCAAGAGAGTGACCCGTTTTTAAATAACGTAGATAAGTTGCGTGAAAACTGGCTATCTAATCAAATAGAGGAACCGATAGATGAACGATTTGTAGAGGCGAAAAAAGAAATAATTGATATTCATAAGTCATTACAACAATTTGTGAAGAAAATAGATCCTGGATTAAGTTCGTTTGCAGGGAAAAATGAGTTCAAAATTAATGAACAAATTGAATTGTTGGAAAGAATGTTGAAAAGAAATGTTGAGAAAAAACATGAAGTGGAACTAAATAAATTCCGTCGTATACAATTTGCAATCCGTCCATTGGGAGCGCCGCAAGAGCGTGTGTGGAATGTATGTTACTACTTAAATCAGTTCGGTTTGGATTTCGTTGATCGTGTAATGGAAAAACCGTTTTCTTGGAATGGAAAACATCACGTTATAAAACTATAGAATCTTGCTCTTAGGAGCAGGATTTTATTTTTATCCCGTTGAATTTACTGTGAAGTGAAATTTTTCTGAATTATTAATTTCAAAGAGGTTAATATCGTAATTATGCAGGATACTTAAATATATGACAAAATAGCACAAAATGTAAACGTATTATTATCTTTTTCGACAGTTTTTTATTTAAATTCCCGCAAAAGATGATAAAATTTAGTATATAATAAAAGAAAATAGCGATTTGTATAGTATGCTGCCTTTGTAGGCAAGTTAAATGAGTCGTTCTTTCATAGTATCTCGTTCTCTAGTCGTAAAATATGCGTTTAGAGGAGGAGATACATTCAACATAATTAATTGGAAAAAGAGTAGGTGCAACAATGTTTAATCACGTAACAGTGCTTTTGAAGGAAACAGTAGATGGCTTAGATATAAAGCCAGGTGGTACATATGTAGATTGTACACTGGGGGGAGGAGGACATAGTTCTTATTTATTATCCCAATTAACTGAAGGCGGAAGATTAATCGCGTTTGATCAAGATGAGATAGCAATTCAAAATGCGAAAGAAAAATTCTCTTCATACGGTGAACAGTTCATAACAGTAAAGAGTAATTTCCGTTACCTATCTGAAAAACTACAGGAATTAGGTATAACAGAAGTAGACGGTATTTTATTTGATTTAGGTGTTTCATCCCCGCAATTAGATACACCAGAGCGTGGCTTTAGTTACCATCATGATGCACCGTTAGATATGCGAATGGATCAAGATGCCCCATTAACAGCTTATGATGTTGTAAATAGCTGGTCATATGAACAACTTGTAAGAATTTTCTTCCAGTATGGCGAAGAGAAATTTTCAAAACAAATAGCAAGAAAAATTGAAGCGTATCGTGAGAATAAAGCTATTGAAACGACAGGGGAATTAGTAGAGCTAATTAAAGAGGGTATTCCAGCTCCTGCTCGTAGAACGGGTGGACATCCTGCGAAGCGAGTGTTCCAGGCAATCCGTATTGCGGTAAATGATGAATTGAAAGTATTTGAAGAAGCGTTGGAATCTGCAATTGAGATGGTCAAGCCGGGCGGAAGAGTTAGTGTTATAACATTCCACTCTTTAGAAGACCGTATTTGCAAAACGACGTTTAAGCGAAATAGTACAACGCCACAATTGCCACCAGGATTACCAATTATTCCTGATGAATTTAAGCCAAAATTAAAGCTTATTACAAGAAAACCGATTTTACCTTCTGATATAGAGTTAGAAGAAAATAATCGAGCGCGTTCTGCGAAATTGAGAATCGCTGAAAAACGATAAAAAGGGGAGAGAGGTATGAGTAACTTAGCTGTAAAGTACAAGCAACAAGCGCAAGAAGAGGTTCAGATTCAAACGCCCCCACAGCAGATGGTTCAGCCAAAAGCTAAAGCGAAGATTACAAGAATCGAAAAACTGTTGTATGTAGCGTTTATTGGCTTTTTATTGTATGCCTGTGTAGCGTTTATTGGAAATAAAGCAGGACTTTATCAAGTTAATGTAGAAGCTGCGACAATAGAACAAAAAATTGTACAGCAGCAAAAAGAAAATCAAGAGTTACAGGCTGAAGTAGAGAAGTTAAGTCGTTATGAACGAATCGCTGAAGTTGCAAAAAAACACGGGCTAGAAATTAATGCGAATAATGTGAAAGGCCTCAAATAAGGCAATAGGTGTGAAGGGAAAATGAAGAGAAATATGACTAAATTTCATACCAATAAGGGAGCAGGGTATTTTATGATTTTATTCCTCCTGCTCTTTTTGCTGTTATTAGCCCGATTTTTTTACATACAAGCGACAGGAACAGTGCATAATCAGGATTTGGATAAACTCGCTCAGCAAAAACATAGTAAAACAGGAGTTCTCGAAGCAAATCGCGGGACGATTTATGATCAAAACGGTCATGTGTTAGCGCAAGATGCAAACTCTTATAAACTTGTAGCGGAACTAAAAGGTGCGAAGCCGGTTGAGAATAAAGAGGATACCGCCAAGAAAATTGCGGGCGTACTCGGAAAAGATGAAAAGAAGATTTTAGATACGTTAAATAAAGAAGGTAGAAGTCAGGTAGAGTTTGGGAATTTAGGTAAGGGCTTGACGAAAGAACAGAAGGAACAAATCGAAGCATTGAAGTTGCCGGGTATATCTTTTATTACAGAAAATGCAAGAGTGTATCCAAACGGTGATTTCGCATCTTATGTTGTAGGTCATGCGAGACCTGATGATAAAGGAATTGCTATAGGACAATTTGGTTTAGAAAAGAGTTTGGATAAGTATTTAGGTGCTGCTAATGGAAAAGTAGCTTATACAGGCGATCGTAGAGGAGTATCTCTTGACGGTGGAAAAGTGAATGTAAAGGCACCTAAAAATGGCGATAATGTTTATTTAACGCTTGACCAACGTATTCAAAGTTATTTAGAAGACGCAATGAAAGAAGCGAGTAAACATTATGAACCAGAAAGCTTAATAGGAATTGTTGCGGATCCAAAAACAGGGAAAATATTAGCTATGTCTAGTAAACCTAGTTATGATCCGAATCAAGAAAATAATAAATATTTTTATAATGATGCAATTGCAAATGCATTTGAACCTGGATCAACAATGAAAATTTTCACGCTAGCAGCAGCTATTAATGAAGGCGTGTATAAGGGACAAGATTATTACCAGTCTGGTACATATCAAGTCGGGAACCGCAAAATAAAAGATCATAATGGCGGCGCTGGATGGGGATCTATCACATTTGATGAAGGGGTAGAGCGCTCTTCCAACGTAGCGTTTGCTATTTTAGGTGATCAAAAACTTGGTCCAGACCGTTTCAGAAAGTATATCCAAGCTTTCGGATTAGATGAAAAAACGAATATTGATTTACCTGGTGAAGGTTCAAATACCATTTTATTCGATCAGCAAATACAGCAAGTAACAACAGCTTTTGGACAAGGCTCTACTGTAACACCAATTCAGCTTGTACAAGCTGCAACTGCTATTGCGAACGATGGAAAAATGATGAAACCTTATACAATTGATAAAATTGTAGATCCGATAACAGGGGAAGTAAAATTAGAACATAAGCCAGAAGAAGTGGGCAAACCTGTTACAAAAGAGACAGCAGCGCAAGTAAGACAGTTATTAGAACGCGTTGTTACATCGCCGAAAGGAACAGGAACTGCTTATAAAGTCGATGGCTATTCAGTTGGTGGTAAAACAGGAACAGCGCAAATTCCGGATGGAAAAGGAGGCTATATGACGGGAAGAGAGAATTATATATTCTCATTCTTAGGGATGGCACCTATGGACGATCCGCAACTTGTTGTGTATCTAGCTGTTAAACAGCCCAAATTGAAAGATGATGAGAGCGGCGCACAACCTTTAGCTGATATTTTTAAATATGTAACGAAGAATAGTTTAGAGTATTTAAAGATTAAGCCTAATGAAGTGAAAGATCCGAAGAAATATGTGAAAGAGCAGCAAACTGCTGTTCCAGATGTAACGGGAAAAACGATGGAAGAAGCGAAAAAAGCCATTGATAAAGCCAAACTTCGTCCAATCGTATTAGGTGAAGGGAAAGTGCAGCAACAAGTACCGAAAGCGACTGAACAAACATTGAAGGGTGACCGAGTCTTCTTAGTGGGAGATAAACCTACAATGCCAAATATACAAGGCTGGGCACTTCGTGATGTTATGAATTTAGCAAAAACATTAAAGCTTAACCTAAAACCTACTGGTACAGGATACGTAACCGAACAAAGTGTACCAGAAGGAACGTTGTTGCAACCTGGTACAGAGTTAGGTGTAACACTTGTACCGCCACTTGAACCACAACAAGAAGCAGAAAAGCCGTAATGGTAAAAGAGAAGAAGTTCTAATTAAATAAGTACAAGCATATATTGGAACAAGCTAGGCGTAAGGGAGGCTTGTTCCAATATGCGTGTATCAAATGTAACAGTTAGAAAACGACTTATTTTTATACTCATATCAGGTATACTTATTTTCACTATCATCGATATTCGTCTTGGATATGTGCAATTTTTTCTTGGGAATATGTTAACGGATCGTGCGAAAGATTCATGGAGTCGTAATATTACTTTTGAACCTGAACGTGGGAAAATTTTAGACCGAAATGGTGTGGAACTTGCCACGAATAAAAGTGCTCCAACTGTCTTTGTTGTACCGAGGCAAATTGAAAAACCAGCAGAGACTGCAGAGAAGTTAGCTGCAGTATTAGGTGTGGAAAAAGATGAGATTTATAAGAGGATTACAAAAAAAGAATCTATTGTAAGGTTAGATAAAGGCGGAAGGAAAATATCACATGATAAGGCGAAAGAGGTAAGAGGATTAAGTTTGAAAGGTGTTTATATCGCAGAGGACTCTATCCGGTACTATCCATTTGGCAACTTTTTATCACACGTATTAGGGTTTGCAGGTAGTGATAACCAAGGTCTTATGGGACTAGAAAAATATTATGATAAAGAACTGAATGGTGATGAAGGTCATGTGCGCTTTTTTGCAGATGCAAAAGGGCAAAGGATGCCTAATGTTGGTGATGATTTCAAAAAACCAGAAGCTGGTTTGAATTTAGGATTAACAATTGATGCACGTATTAATAGAATTATGGAAAGAGAAATGAATATCGCAGAGTCGACATATAATCCAGATGGTATGATTGCGATTGCGATGAATCCGAAAAATGGTGAAATTTTAGGTATGTCGAGTCGGCCGAGTTTTGATCCGGCAGATTTTCAAAGTGTTTCTCCAGAAGTGTACAATAGAAATTTACCAGTATGGAGTACGTATGAACCTGGTTCAACATTTAAAATCATTACGTTAGCCGCAGCTTTGAATGAAAATTTAGTAGACTTAGAGAAAGATACGTTTTATGATGATGGAGCAGCTGAAGTTGGTGGAGCAAGATTGAAATGTTGGAAAGCAGGAGGCCATGGTAGCCAAACGTTTTTAGAAGTAGTTCAAAACTCTTGTAACCCAGGATTTATCGAGCTGGGTGATCGTCTTGGTAAAGACCGATTGTTTAAATACATTCGTAATTTTGGTTTTGGACAAAAAACCGGAATTGACCTGCAAGGTGAAGGTAGTGGGATTTTATTTAATTTAGACAAAGTCGGTCCAGTCGAGCAAGCAACAACTTCATTCGGTCAAGGTGTTTCTGTTACGCCAATTCAACAAGTGGCGGCGGTAGCAGCAGCTGTAAACGGTGGAACATTGTATCAACCGTATATAGCTAAAGAATTTATTGATCCGAAAAACAATCAAGTTGTAAGTAAAAAGACACCTGTGGAAAAAAGAAAAGTTATTTCCAAGGAAACTTCAGAAAAAGTTCGGTATGCATTAGAGAATGTTGTAGCAAAGGGATCTGGTAAAGGTGCTTTTATTGATGGGTATCGTGTAGGTGGGAAAACAGGTACGGCTCAAAAAGTGAAAGATGGTAAATATTTAGAGAATAATTATATTGTATCTTTTATCGGTTTTGCTCCAGCAGATGATCCAGAAATTGTTGTCTATGTTGCTGTTGATAATCCGAAAGGTGTAACGCAATTTGGTGGAGTAGTAGCAGCTCCAATTGTTGGGAATATTCTTCGGGATGCACTTCCTGTTATGGGAGTGAAACCGAGAAAAGAACAAGTTGAGAGAGAATATAAATGGGGCGATACACCAACTGTGGAAGTTCCGAATTTAATTGGTATGAAAAAGAAAGACTTACAGACGCAACTCGTCGATTTGAAGCTTGATATAAGTGGAGACGGAGAGAAAGTCATTAAGCAGTCCCCAGAAGCAGGAGCTAAAGTGAAAGAAGGCTCAAAAATTAGAATTTACTTCGGGAATTAAAGGTAACCTAGTACGTTTTATGGTACAATTGGTGGAAGTGAGTTCTTTATAGAAGAGTTACTTAATTTGAGACCGCAAGAGTCTCGGTTATAAATAGGTCTATTTATTAGACAGAGTAGCACTTACCTCCTATTTTACATAATTAGGAGGTAACGTGTTGCTTATTAATAAAAGAGATAAATACACAATGTAGAGAGGGTTTAGTGAAATGAAGTTGCATACACTTGTATCATGTTTGCATGATTTTCCAGTTGTTCCAAAAGAAAATCCAGAAATCACATCTATAGAAGCTGATTCACGTAAAGTGAAAGAAGGAAGCTTATTTGTATGTATGAAAGGATATACGGTTGATAGCCATGATTTTGCTAAGCAAGCAGCGGCACAAGGAGCGGCTGCTATTGTTGCGGAAAGACCAATTGATGTTGACGTTCCAGTTGTACTTGTGAAAAATACTTTTCGTTCGTTAGCGGTTTTAGCTGATTATTTTTATGGTCAACCAACACACAAGTTACATTTAATCGGTATTACAGGTACAAATGGAAAGACAACAACATCGCATATTATGGATGAGATTATGCGCGCACATGGTCATAAAACGGGGCTAATTGGAACGATTAATATGAAAATCGGTGATGAAACATTTGAGGTGAAAAATACAACACCAGATGCACTAACACTTCAACAGACGTTTGCAAAAATGGTTGAACACGGTGTGGATAGCACAGTAATGGAAGTTTCGTCACATGCTTTAGATCTTGGCCGTGTACACGGATGTGATTACGATGTAGCGGTGTTTACAAATTTAACACAAGATCATTTAGACTATCATAAAACGATGGAAGAATATAAACATGCAAAAGGGTTGCTATTTGCGCAACTTGGCAATAGTTATAATCATAATCGTGAAAAATACGCGGTATTGAATAACGATGATGCTGTAACAGCGGAATATATGAGAAGTACTGCAGCAACTGTTGTAACGTATGGAATTGATACAACAAGTGATGTTATGGCCAAAGATATCGTTATGACAAGTGGTGGAACTACATTTACGCTTGTAACACCGTATGAGAGTGTAGATGTTACGATGAAATTAATTGGGAAATTTAATGTATATAACGTACTAGCTGCGACAGCGGCAGGACTTGTTTCCGGTGTAAGTTTAGAAACAATCATCGATGTAATAAAGGAACTAGCTGGAGTTCCAGGACGTTTTGAAGTCGTTGATGGTGGACAAAATTATACAGTTATTGTTGATTATGCACATACGCCAGATAGCTTAGAAAATGTATTGAAAACAGCAAAACAGTTTGCAAAAGGTGACGTATATTGCATCGTCGGTTGTGGCGGTGATAGAGATAGAACGAAGAGACCAATCATGGCAAGTGTTGCAACACGATATGCAACTCACGCAATTTACACTTCAGATAATCCAAGAAGTGAAGAGCCAGGAGCTATTTTAGATGATATGGTACATGGTGCAAATGGAAAAAATTACGAAGTAATTATTGATAGAAAAGAAGCGATATACCATGCAATTGCTAACGCAAAAGCTGAAGATATTATCATTATTGCTGGTAAGGGTCATGAAACATATCAAATTATTGGTAAAGATGTTCATCATTTTGACGATCGTGAAATCGCTAAAGAAGCAATTACAGAGCGTTTAAACAACGAAGAGTAACAACGTGAGAGGAGGACTACATGT
This sequence comes from Bacillus sp. SSR7, assembly GCF_055902415.1. NCBI lineage: Bacteria > Bacillati > Bacillota > Bacilli > Caryophanales > Bacillaceae > Bacillus > Bacillus sp. SSR7. The sequence continues at coordinate 552,401 of NZ_JBVVXV010000002.1, forward strand.
GCTTGAGCAAGGTTTATTAGTAACGGCTGGGGTAGCATTCTTAATTTCTGTTGCCCTTTCGCCATTGTTTATTCCATTTTTAAGAAAATTAAAGTTCGGACAGAGTATTCGTGATGAGGGACCAAAATCACATCAAAAAAAATCAGGGACACCGACAATGGGTGGTATCGTCATATACGTATCTATGATGGTAACTTCACTTATTATGGCGATTAAGTTTAATCATTTAGGTGCAGAGGTATCGTTATTACTATTAGTGACATTTGGTTACGGATTGATTGGATTTTTAGATGACTACATAAAGGTAGTGAAGAAGAGAAATCTTGGTTTAACATCAAAACAAAAATTAGTAGGTCAGCTTGTTATTGCTATTGCGTTCTTTTTAATTGGAAAAGGGCAAGCGTTCCACACATACATCATGATTCCGGGAACGGATGTTAAGTTTGAATTAGGTTGGGCGTATTTTGTACTTGTACTATTTATGCTTATTGGTGGATCAAATGCAGTTAACTTAACTGACGGTTTAGATGGTTTATTATCAGGAACAGCTGCTATTGCATTTGGAGCATTTAGTATTATTGCTGTGGCACAAGAGCAATTTGGAGTAGCAATATTCTGTATGGCAGTTGTAGGAGCTGTACTTGGATTTTTAGTATTCAATGCGAATCCAGCAAAAGTGTTTATGGGAGATACAGGTTCATTAGCTTTAGGTGGAGCCATTGCAGCTGTAGCAATTTTATTAAAACAAGAATTGCTACTTGTAATCATTGGCGGAGTATTCGTAATGGAAACTTTATCGGTTATTATTCAGGTTATTTCGTTTAAAACAACAGGAAAACGTGTCTTTAAAATGAGCCCATTACACCATCATTATGAATTATGTGGTTGGTCAGAATGGCGTGTTGTTGTGACGTTTTGGTCTGTAGGATTTTTATTAGCTGTGTTAGGAATTTATATCGGGGTGTGGATGTAATTGAAAACTGTAACTGAATTTCAAAATAAGAATATTCTTGTATTAGGCATTGCAAAAAGTGGTTATGCAGCAGCTACATTGTTACAAAAGTTAGGGGCAAATGTTATTGTAAATGACGGAAAGCCTTTGGCAGAGAATGTACTTGCTGCAGAATTACAAGCAAAAGGAATGGATGTTGTATGCGGTGGTCATCCTTTAGAATTATTAGAGAGAAATATTGCTCTTGTAGTAAAAAATCCAGGAATCCCGTATTCTAATCCAATATTAGTTGCTGCGAAAGAAAAGCAAATTCCAATTGTTACGGAAGTTGAATTAGCATATCGTATTTCAGAAGCACCATTTGTTGGGATTACGGGGTCTAACGGTAAAACGACGACGACAATGCTTACATTTGAAATGCTAAAAGAAGGACAAAAGCATCCTATAATTGCAGGGAACATTGGAACTGTAGCGTGTGAAGTAGCACAGGATGCAAAAGAAAATGAAGTTGTAGTTACAGAGCTTTCATCGTTCCAACTGATGGGAGTAGAATTGTTCCAACCTAAAATTGCTGCGTTTTTAAATTTATTTGAGGCCCACTTAGATTATCATGGGACGAAGAAAGAATATGGTTTAGCAAAAGCAAATATTTTTAAAAACCAAACAGAAAATGATTATAGTGTAATAAATGCAGATGATGCAGATGTGATGGCTTTATCTGCTTATAGTAAGGGTCAAAAAGTACTGTTCTCAACAACGAAAGAAATTGAAGATGGTGCGTGTATAAAAGATAACGCTCTTTATTTTAAAGGTGAAAAAGTTGTTGAAGTAGGCGATATCGTTTTACCTGGTCAACATAATTTAGAAAATATTTTAGCAGCGATGAGTATCGCAAAATTATTGGGTGTTTCTAATGAAGCGATTACGGCGGTGCTAAAACGTTTTACAGGTGTAAAACATCGTTTAGAATATGTAACAACTATAAACAACCGTAAGTTTTATAATGACTCAAAAGCAACGAATATGTTAGCGACAGAGAAAGCTTTATCTGCGTTTACACAACCGACTGTGTTATTAGCAGGTGGGCTGGATCGTGGAAATGAATTCGATGATTTAATTCCGTATTTCAAAAATGTTAAAGCGATTGTAACATTTGGACAAACAGCTCCAAAATTAGTAAGAGCTGCACAAAAAGCGGGATTAGATACGATTGAAAGTGTCGATACTTTAGATGAAGCTGTAGTGAAAGCTTATGCTCATTCTACAGATGGCGATGTAATTCTTCTTTCTCCAGCATGTGCAAGCTGGGATCAATTTAAAACATTTGAAGAAAGAGGAGACATTTTTATACAAGCTGTGCATAAACTTATATAAAGTAAATCAAAACATCAGTAGGCTAACACCTACTGATGTTTTGTTACATAGGGCAAAAGTTTCTGCCTAAAGAGGTGGTGTTTATGGGTAATGAAGAAAACGCCTGATTTTATTCTCATCATCGTTACACTTGCGTTGTTAACAATCGGAATGATTATGGTTTATAGTGCGAGTGCGGTTTGGGCCTCTTATAAAATGGGGGACTCATTCTTTTTTGCAAAAAGGCAATTGCTATTCGCAGGTCTTGGTGTAGTGGCTATGTTTTTTATTATGAAAATTGATTATTGGGTGTGGCGTACGTATTCAAAAGTAATTTTGCTAGTGTGCTTCATTCTTCTTATTCTCGTTCTTATTCCTGGAGTAGGTCTTGTTCGAGGAGGAGCGCGAAGTTGGATTGGAATCGGGGCATTTTCCATTCAACCGTCCGAATTTATGAAATTTGCGATGATCATTTTCTTAGCGAAATTTTTAGCGGAACGACAGAAATTAATTACCTCTTTTAAACGTGGTTTACTACCAGCTCTAGGTTTTGTATTTCTTGCTTTCGGAATGATTATGTTACAGCCGGACCTTGGTACAGGAACGGTAATGGTTGGGACATGTATCATTATGATATTTATCTCAGGAGCAAGGGTCTTTCACTTTGCAATGTTTGGTTTGCTTGGTGTAGCAGGATTTGTAGGGCTAATTGCATCAGCACCGTATCGGATGAAACGTATTACATCATATTTAGACCCGTGGTCAGATCCGCTTGGAAGTGGATTTCAAATTATTCAATCGTTACTCGCAATTGGACCAGGTGGATTATTCGGGCTTGGACTTGGACAAAGTAGACAAAAGTTTCTTTATTTACCTGAACCGCAAACAGACTTTATATTTGCAATCTTATCCGAGGAATTAGGTTTTATTGGTGGTTCATTTGTGTTATTATTATTTAGTCTATTATTATGGCGTGGAATTCGTATAGCTTTAGGAGCGCCAGATTTATATGGTACGTTTTTAGCAGTAGGTATTGTGGCGATGATTGCGATTCAAGTAATGATTAATGTTGGTGTTGTAACAGGATTGATGCCTGTTACGGGTATTACTTTGCCGTTTTTAAGTTATGGTGGATCAAGTTTGACATTAATGTTAATGGCAGTAGGTGTATTATTAAATATAAGTCGCCATTCTCGCTACTAAACCCTGTTTTATAAGACAGGGTTTTTCGTATGTGTACGAAGAAACAATATGTATATAGAAATAAATACGACTGTAATAAGAAAAAGAGAAGCGGAGGAGTTAGTAGTGCGTGTATTAGTAAGTGGTGGGGGCACTGGAGGTCATATTTATCCGGCTCTTGCTTTAATAAGAGAAATAAAAAAATTAAATCCGGAAGCAAGGTTTTTATATATTGGTACGGAGAATGGATTAGAGAGCACAATCGTGCCCAAAGCAGGTATACCGTTTCAATCTATAGTTATAAGTGGATTTAAGCGTAAAATATCGTTAGATAACGTGAAAACGGTGATGCGTTTCCTAAAAGGTGTACAAGATAGTAAACGATATATTCGTCGTTTTAATCCAGATATTGTAATTGGAACAGGTGGATATGTATGTGGACCTGTTGTATATGCTGCGGCAAAATTAGGTATTCCAACTATTGTACATGAACAAAATAGTGTACCTGGTGTAACGAATAAATTTTTAAGCCGCTATGTTGATAAAGTTGCAGTTTGTTTTGAAGCGGCTGCAGAACATTTTCCGCAGTCAAAAGTGGTCATGACAGGAAACCCACGAGCGTCAGAAGTAATGGATCAAAATGGAATGAAAGGAAAACGTTCAGTAGGTTTATCTCTTCCTAAAAAATCCGTGCTTATTTTTGGTGGCAGCCGTGGGGCTAGACCAATTAACGATGCTTTCGTAGAGGCAATTGAACAGTTTGGAAATAAAAGTTACGAAATATTGTATGTAACAGGTGAAGTTCATTACGACAAAGTGATGGATGCAGTGAAGCAAAAAGGGAATCCGAATAATGTTATTATTAAACCTTTCATTCATAATATGCCAGAAGTACTTACAGGTGTAGACCTGGTTGTCTCAAGGGCTGGAGCAACAACACTTGCAGAATTAACAGCGTTAGGTAAGCCAAGTGTGTTAATTCCGAGTCCTTATGTAACAAATAACCATCAGGAAAAAAATGCACGTTCTGTTGTCGATAAAGGAGCAGCAAAAATGTTGCTTGAAAAAGATTTAACAGCTGAAACACTTATTCGTGATATTGACGAGATTTTATTAGATGCACAAACATTACAAAATATGAAGCTTGCTGCTGGGCAATTAGGTATTCCAGATGCAGCAAATAAGTTGTATGAAGTAATGAATAAGCTTGTAAAAAAATAACGTTAGTTGAACGCCCTGCATACTACTGTAATAAGGATGCTTAGTATGGGGGAGATTGTTTATGGAGCAATTAGTAAATGAGCTTATAGAAGCAAATGTTGGTCGTGTGTTAGTGGATGAACCGTTAGCACGTTATACAACTATGAAAATAGGTGGACCAGCTGATATTTTAATTGTGCCAAAGCATGTTGCCGGTATTGAAAAAACGTTGCAGTTAGTAAAGAAATATAAAACAAAGTGGACTGTAATTGGTCGTGGTTCAAACCTTCTTGTATCTGATCTAGGTATAGAAGGTGTCGTTATTCGTTTAGGAGAAGGATTAGACCACTTAGAAGTCGAAAAACATAGAGTAAGAGTTGGTGGTGGGTATCCCCTGATTAAATTATCAACTTTACTTAGTCGTCAAGGGTTAGCTGGTCTGGAGTTCGCAAGTGGTATTCCAGGAAGTGTTGGCGGTGCAGTGTATATGAATGCAGGAGCACATAAATCGGATATATCAAACATATTCTCAAAAGCTCTTATTTTGTTTGAAGATGGAACAATCGACTGGTTAACGCATGAAGAAATGGAGTTTTCCTATCGTACATCTGTATTGCAAACGAAACGTCCTGGTATTGTTTTGGAAGCTGAGTTTCAATTACAGATAGGAGAGCGTGAGGGAATTGTAAGTGTCATGCAAAAGAATAAAGATTACCGCCGTGAAACACAGCCATGGAATCACCCTTGTGCAGGAAGTGTGTTTCGGAATCCAATTCCATACTTTGCAGGAGATTTAATAGAGAAGGCGGGGCTTCGTGGTTATCAAATAGGTGGAGCTCAAATTTCTGAAATGCATGGGAACTTCATTATTAATACTGGTGGAGCTAGCGCGCAAGATGTATTATCTTTAATAGCATTAGTAAAACAAACAATCAAGGATAAATTTAGCGTAGAAATGCATACAGAAGTAGAAATCATTGGAAGATAACGGTTATTCGTTCCGCTCATTATCATTTATGTTATAATAAGAAGATAAGAACGGCATGAGGAACATGCCGTTCTTTATGTTACGTAGGGGGATCGTACATGAAAAATAGTAAAGTGATTAAACTACAGGATCGTGTACCAAAGTTAAAAAATCAACAGAAAAAAAACAAGAAAAATGTTAATCATCGGTTGATTTTATACATATCAATTTTATTTTTATTAGTGCTCTTTTTAATTTATTTTCGGTCTCCGCTTAGCAATATAAAAAAGATAAGCGTGTTTGGAAATCATTACATGACAGATGAACAAGTGATGAAGGAATCAGGTGTGACATATGATACAAGTTATTTCCGAGTGACAGCACATAAAGCAGAAGAAAACTTAACGAAACGAAAAGAAATTAAAGCAGTAAATGTAAAGAAACGTTTTCCAAATAAAATTGACGTTCATATTGAAGAATATTTAACGATTGGTTATATAAACAAAGATGGGAAATTACAACCGTTATTAGAGAACGGGAAAACACTTGATGTACTCCCGAACGGAAAACTTCCTGTTGCAGCGCCAATTTTTGAACCTTTTAAAGAGGAGAAAATGAAGGAGTTAATTGCTGAGCTTGAAAAATTAACACCAACTATTTTAAGGTCTATTTCTGAAATTCGTTATTCACCGACGAATGCGAATGAAGACCACCTTACTTTATATATGAATGAAGGGTATGAAGTGAGCACTACGATTCAAAATTTCGCAAAACGTATGGAAGCTTATCCACTTATCTTAAAAACAATTGAGCCAGGTAAAAAGGTATTAATTGACTTAGAAGTAGGGGCGTATACGAAAGAATTAGGAGCAGAAGAAAAAAAAGAATAGAATGATAGTTTTTACTACGTTATTGTAGAAAAAACGAAACGAATGTTCTGCTTGGTGCATAGGAATTTACAAGAATGGTTCATTTGATGAAAAATATGTAAAAATTCTTAGATTCATACTAGGATTGGTACAAGTTTCACTTTTCTATGAGTACATCTTAGTGTAGACTTATACTTGGCGGTAATCTTTACACTTGAAATAGAATTATTTCAAGATAAGCAGTTATTCACAGTTTACTGCGATATTCTTAAATGAATGTTAAATAAAAATAAGAAAAATATAGGGTTAAAAAAGGGAAACGTATAAAGACGTTGAATATTTTTCTTATAAATAGTAAAGTTGCGATTGTTGTTCCATATATTGAGTTGTATGGTATAAATAAAGAAGGAGGTGCCAAAGAATGAACAGCAATGAAATATATGTTAGTCTTGACATCGGTACATCCAATGTTAAAGTCATCATTGGTGAAATGGTTAATGACAGCTTAAACATTATTGGTGTTGGAAATGTAAAATCAAATGGTTTAAAGAAGGGATCGATAGTTGATATAGACGAGACTGTTCGATCAATTAAAAAAGCAATTGAACAAGCTGAGCGCATGGTGGGAATCCACATTGAGCAAGTTGTAGTAGGTGTCAATGCAAACCAGGTACAGCTACTTCCTTGTCACGGAGTAGTCGCTGTTTCAAATGAAGATCGTGAAATCGGGAATGAAGATGTCTTACGCGTTCTAGATGCAGCACAAGTTGTGTCAATTGCTCCAGAACGTGAGTTTATTGATGTGGTACCTCGACAGTTCATTGTAGACGGTCTTGACGAGATTAACGATCCGCGCGGGATGATCGGTGTAAGATTAGAAATGGAAGGTACACTTATTACAGGCTCAAGAACTTTACTACATAACCTACTTCGTTGTGTAGAAAAAGCAGGTCTTGAAATTGTTGATATTTGTCTTCAACCTTTAGCGGCTGCAACAGTTGCTATATCTTCAGATGAAAAAAATAGAGGAGTAGCCCTTGTTGATATGGGGGGAGGATCTACAACTTTATCTATTTTTAAAGATGGAGAGTTACAAGCAACGAGCGTATTACCATTAGGTGGAGACCATATAACGAAGGATATTGCGATTGGGTTGAAAACTTCAACAGAAAATGCAGATCAAATTAAGTTGAAATATGGACATGCTTTTTATGATACAGCGTCTGAAGAAGAGATGTTTACGGTTCCTATTATGGGAAGCGATCAAACAGAACAATATTCTCAGTTGGAATTATCGGATATAATAGAGGCTCGTGTAGAGGAAATTTTAATGTTTGTTCAAGATGAAGTGCGTAAGTTAGGAGTAAAGCAAGTAGCTTCTGGTTATGTACTAACTGGTGGAATTGCTTCTATGCCAGGTGTTCTTGATCTTGCATATGATATTTTACATGAAAATGTTCGTATAGCAACTCCTGATTATATTGGCGTGCGTGAGCCCCAATATACAAGTGGAGTAGGATTAATTAAACATTCTTATCAAAAAGCTAAGTTGCGTGGGAAAAATGTACAGGAAAAACAAGAGCATTTTGAACCAGTACCAGCACCAGCTCCAACGCCGGTACAACAGCAACCTGCGAAACAAAAAACGCGTAATCAAAACAATAATAATCAAAATGATGACCGTATGATGTCAAAAGTAAAACGTGTATTCCGTTATTTATGGGATTAAAATTGGACACGAAAAATGAGGTTCTAGGGGGATTTCGACATGTTAGAGTTTGATACTACTCAAGATCAATTAGCGAATATAAAAGTTATCGGTGTCGGCGGTGGCGGAAACAATGCTGTAAACCGTATGATTGAACACGGTGTACAAGGTGTAGACTTTATCGCTGTGAATACTGATGCACAAGCATTAAATCTATCAAAAGCTGAAACGAAAATGCAAATTGGTGGAAAATTAACACGTGGACTTGGTGCAGGTGCAAACCCTGAAGTAGGGAAAAAAGCTGCAGAAGAAAGTAAAGAACAGATCCAAGAAGCACTTCGTGGTGCTGATATGGTATTCGTAACTGCTGGTATGGGCGGCGGAACTGGAACTGGTGCAGCTCCAGTTGTTGCTCAAGTGGCAAAAGAATTAGGTGCATTAACAGTTGGTGTTGTAACACGTCCATTTACATTTGAAGGACGTAAGCGTGCAACACAAGCGGCATCTGGTATTGCGGCATTTAAAGAAAATGTAGATACACTTATTGTAATTCCAAACGATCGCTTATTAGAGATTGTTGATAAAAACACGCCAATGTTAGAGGCATTCCGTGAAGCAGATAACGTATTACGTCAAGGTGTTCAAGGTATTTCAGATTTAATTGCAACACCAGGTTTAATTAACTTAGACTTCGCAGACGTAAAGACAATTATGTCTAATAGAGGTTCTGCTTTAATGGGTATTGGTTCTGGTAATGGAGAAAATCGTGCTGCTGAAGCTGCGAAAAAAGCGATTTCTAGTCCATTATTAGAAACATCTATTGATGGAGCTCAAGGTGTTATCATGAACATTACGGGTGGAGCTAACTTAAGCTTATATGAAGTACAAGAAGCGGCAGACATTGTAGCTTCAGCTTCAGATCCAGAAGTAAATATGATCTTCGGTTCGGTTATTAATGAAGGATTAAAAGATGATATCGTTGTAACTGTAATTGCAACTGGTTTTGATGATACAATTGCAACTCAACCACCAAAACCAATTATCCGTCCGAATGTGAATCACACGCAACAACAGCAACAGCCAGTAGCTCAACCACCAAAACAACGTGAAGTAAAACGTGAAATGAAGCGTGAAGAGCCGGTTGTACATGAGCGTCATTCAGATTCAGATGATATCGATATTCCAGCATTCTTACGTAATCGTCGTAGACGATAAAAGAAAAGGAGCATTTATGCTCCTTTTTTGTTTTATACAGGGAAAAGATCTGCTAAGCAGGTCTTTTTTTGTTATATATTTCACTTGATTCCGCTAATTTTTGTGCAGTCCGATTGATGAGGGTCGATTGAAATCTTACTTTATCCCGCATTAACGAGTAATAAGACCTCACCTCAAAATTCAGCGAAAGCAAAGAAGTTAGGTGGGGGTCGGGCTGCCCGTAAAAGCCCGATTGGTTCAACTAATAATCAGTAGGGTGAAGAAAACACCCACTGATTAAAGTTTCACTTTATATGTAAATAAAAAAGTATAGTATTCTATGAAGCATATACTTTTATTTTTTACCGACAGATTATGTCTAGAAAGCACAAAATAACAAAAAAACACCTCCGCAAATTGACACACTTTCCTATTGGATATGCATTATACTAGTCTCAACTTAAAAAAAGAGGTGAATTGTTTGGTTGTTTACGCCGACGTTGTTTGGTTGTTAAACGCCTGCATTGATTTTCTTTTACTTTTATTAACAGCTACCGTGTTAAAAAAGAAGATCAAAAGATGGAGGCTTGTGTTAGGGGCATTGATAGGTTCAACCATTGTTATTTTTGCCTTTACTCCTTTTGCTTCTGTGATGACACATCCAATTATGAAACTACTGTACTCGTTACTTATTGTGTATACAGCATTTGGGTTTACAACATTTAGAAATTATGCACAAACTGTTTTTACTTTTTATTTTGTAACCTTTATGGTTGGCGGAGGGTTAATGGGCACTCATTTCTTTTTGCAAACGAATGAAATGGTAAATGGGTTGGTTCAATCTCAATCAATTTCTTACGGTGACCCAATTAGCTGGTTGTTTGTTATTTTTGGTTTTCCAGTCATTTATTATTTTTCTAAAAAGCGTATTGAAAGCGTAGAGGTTACAAAAATACACTATGATCAAATTGTGAAATTGAAAATTCAATTAGCTGAAGAGGAGCTAGAACTTGCAGGCTTAATTGATAGTGGAAATCAACTTTATGACCCGTTAACGAAAACACCTGTTATGATTATGCATATTTCATCGTTAGAACATTGTTTGCCAGCTTGGTTAACAGAACAAATTTATTCCAAAACAGAAATTCCTCAAATACCAGAAAATGATTCTGGGTGGGCGACAAAATTACGCTTAATTCCTTTCCGAGCAGTGGGAGTAGAAAGTCAATTTTTATGGGCAATTAAGCCAGACAGTGTACAAATTTATCATGAAGGAAGTTCTATTGTTGTGAACAAAGTATTGATTGGGTTAAATACACAACAGTTGTCAACCAATGGAGAGTATCAATGTATTGTGCATCCGAAAATGTTGATTTCTCAAAAAATGGTAATCGCTTAATAATGGGAGGCGGGATAATATGATGAAATTAAAATTTTATTTAGTATACCTTTGGTATAAAGTATTGCTGAAATTAGGAATTAAGACCGATGAAATTTATTACATTGGTGGAAGTGAAGCGTTACCACCGCCGTTAACGAAAGAAGAAGAGGAAGTTCTTTTAAATAAATTGCCAAAAGGAGATCAGGCGGCAAGATCGTTACTGATTGAACGCAACTTACGGCTAGTCGTATATATAGCGAGAAAATTTGAAAATACAGGGATTAATATTGAAGATTTGATTAGCATTGGAACAATCGGTCTTATTAAAGCGGTGAATACATTTAATCCAGAAAAGAAAATAAAATTAGCAACATATGCCTCACGTTGTATCGAAAATGAAATTTTAATGCATTTGCGCAGGAATAATAAAAATCGTTCAGAAGTTTCTTTTGATGAACCGCTTAACATCGATTGGGATGGAAATGAACTTTTATTATCAGATGTATTAGGTACAGACGATGATATTATTACGAAAGATTTAGAAGCGACTGTGGATCGTCATCTTCTAATGAAAGCATTGCATCAATTAAATGATCGTGAAAAACAAATTATGGAACTTCGGTTTGGGCTTGCTGGAGGAGAGGAAAAGACGCAAAAAGATGTAGCGGATATGCTTGGGATTTCACAGTCATACATTTCGCGTTTAGAAAAAAGAATCATAAAAAGATTACGAAAAGAATTTAATAAAATGGTGTAAAGAATAAGACCAGCCGTTATCTAGGCTGGTCTTATTCTATTTAGTTGTATAAGGAAGGACAACTAAAATAAAAAATGAAGAGAAAACCGCATGCATAAAATCCCCTTCAAAGGAAATACTTTACACTGTACAGCAACTCCCGATAGGAGGGAACACTTTGACGAGAAACAAAGTAGAAATTTGCGGTGTTGATACAGCTAAACTTCCCGTACTAAAAAATGATGAAATGCGTAAATTATTTCGTGAAATGCAAAGTGGAGAGATAAGCGCAAGAGAGAAATTAGTGAATGGAAACTTACGTCTTGTACTGAGCGTCATCCAAAGATTTAATAACAGAGGAGAATATGTTGACGATTTATTTCAAGTTGGTTGTATCGGACTTATGAAATCCATTGATAACTTTGATTTAGGCCAAAATGTAAAATTTTCAACGTATGCTGTGCCGATGATTATTGGGGAAATACGCAGATATTTGCGTGATAACAATCCGATTCGCGTATCTCGCTCCTTACGAGATATTGCGTATAAAGCGTTACAAGTAAGAGAAAAATTGATTGCAGAAAATTCAAAAGAACCGACAGCAATGGATATTGCAAAAGTGCTTGAAGTGACTCATGAAGAAATTGTTTTTGCTTTAGATGCGATTCAAGATCCAGTTTCATTATTTGAGCCGATTTATAACGATGGGGGAGATCCTATCTTTGTTATGGATCAGTTAAGTGATGAAAAACAAAAGGACGAGCAGTGGGTTGAAGAGTTAGCTCTAAAAGAAGGAATGAAGCGTTTAAATGATCGTGAGAAAATGATTATTCGAAAACGTTTCTTCCAAGGAAAAACACAAATGGAAGTTGCAGAAGAAATTGGGATTTCTCAAGCGCAAGTGTCACGTTTAGAGAAATCAGCTATTAAACAAATGAATAAGACGATTCAAGGATAAGGTTTCACCATTTATGGTGAGACCTTTTTATATGTCATATAGTTTGTTTGCGCTCATAGTAGGGTAGCTGTGTTCATATAATGAAAATAATATGAGGTTGGCAAGAGGGTGCTTCCTGTTCATTTGAGAAACAATTTTTTTTCGAGTCGTCATATATAAGGGAGAGGATGAAAGTGATACGAATTTCGGAATTACAGATGAAAGATATAATAAATGTTTCAGACGGAAAAAGGCTGGGTAATATTGGAGATATCGAAATCGATATGAACACAGGAAAAATCGAGTCTATTATTATTTCCAAACAGACACGTATGTTAGGGATTTTTGGGAAAGATATAGAAATTGTAATTCCTTGGAAAGAAATTGTGAAAATTGGGGAAGATGTCATACTTGTTAGAGTAAGTTCTGTTAATTCTGTAACAGAATCAATACAAACACCGACAATTTCATAAAGAATATTACAAATTCCTCTTTTTTTTCTGTTAGGATTATGAAAAAATAAAAGTATGGTAAAATAGACAGGAAGTACCATGCTTTTTTATGTTATTTTAATTAAAAGGAGCCGCTATTATGAGAGAGCCATTTAAATATGTGGACGGTATACTGTATTTACAAGCGTGGAAAGAACTTGGGAACATTACTGCTGGATTTACGACAAAAGATGGTGGGGTAAGTACGGACTCCTTTCATGCGATGAATTTAGGATTACATGTGAATGATATTGCGGAGAACGTTCATGAAAATAGACGCATTTTAGCAAATAAGTTACAAAAACCATTAGAAAACTGGATTTGCTCTGAACAAGTTCATGATCATCATGTTGAAAAAGTGGGAGAACAGGAAAAAGGAAGTGGCGTTTATTCATATGAAGACGGCATTTCAAAAACAGATGGCATTTATACGACTAATAATGATGTTCTTCTAACATCTTGTTACGCGGATTGTGTTCCACTCTATTTTTATGCACCATCACATGGTATGATAGGACTTGCGCATGCTGGATGGAAAGGGACTGTAAAAGAGATTGCAAAAGAAATGATTCAAAAATGGAATGCAGAAGGGATTTCAAGTGATGAAATTCATGTTGCGATTGGACCAGCAATTGGATCTTGTTGTTACGTTGTTGATGATCGAGTGTTAACAGCAGCAGAGCAAGTAGTAAACGGTTCTGTCCCTTATAAAAAAATTACTGACGGACAGTATGCAATTAATTTAAAAGAAATTAATCGTATATTATGTTTACAAGTAGGTATAAAAGAAGAGAATATTGTAATGTCATCTCTTTGTACAAGCTGTGAAGAACAACTCTTTTTCTCTCATCGTCGTGATCAAGGTAAGACGGGAAGAATGTTGAGTTTCATAGGTTTTAAGGAGGAAGAAAGCAAGTGACAGTACAAACAAATTTAACAACTGTAAACGAATCAATTAAACAATCTTGCGCACGAGCAGGACGTTCGTTGCAAGATATTAAACTCGTTGCGGTTACAAAAACGGTAGGAATTGAAAAAACAAACGAAGTAATTGAAGCAGGAATTATCGATTTAGGTGAAAATAGAAATGAAGGTTTCTTACAGAAGTACGAACATTTCGGTTCAAAAGTGAATTGGCATTTTATTGGCTCATTACAAACGAGAAAAGTAAAAGAAATCATTAATGAAATCGATTATTTACATTCATTAGATCGTCTTTCACTTGCAAAAGAAATTCAAAAACGTGCGGATAAGAAAGTGAAATGTTTTATTCAAGTGAAAACATCATCTGAAGAATCAAAGCAAGGATTGGCAATAGAAGAAACCGTTTCTTTTATTCAAAGTTTGCAAGAATTGGATAAGATTGAAGTGGTTGGACTAATGACAATGGCTCCATTTACAGAAGAAGAGGAAGAAATCAGACGCTGTTTTAAGACATTACGTATGCTACAAACAGAAGTACAGGAGTTAGAATTATTACATGCGCCATGTAAAGAATTATCAATGGGAATGTCTAATGATTACACCATTGCAATTGAAGAAGGTGCTACATACATTCGTTTGGGGACGATTTTAGTAGGAAAAGCGTAAAAGGAAGGAGAATCTTATTATGAGTTGGTCAAAAGTAAAATACTTCTTTTTTGATACACCTGAAGAAAAAGAAGCAGCTCAATATAGTTATGAAAAGGAGCAAACAGACATGAAGAAGCAGCAAGATCCGCCAGAACAACAAGATGTTACGTTTCCAAAAGCGCAAACGAAACAAAATGTTGTGAGTATTGAAACAGCGAAGCAATCTTCAAAAGTTGTTTTATTAGAACCACGCACATATTCGGAAGCGCAAGGAATTGCGGACCATTTAAAAGGTAGACGAGCTGTTGTGATTAATTTACAACGAATGTCTACGGATCAAGCTGTACGTATCGTTGACTTTTTAAGTGGTACTGTATACGCTATAGGCGGGGACATTCAAAAAATAGGACCGAAAACATTTATGTGTACGCCTGAAAATGTAGATATAGTTGGGGCAATTTCAGAGTTATTCGGTGAAGAAGAAGACACAAATATAAAGAGGTGGTAATACGCCATGGAAACAGTTTTAAGGCTTTTAGTTACTGCTATCGAGATTTACTCGTGGGCACTTATTATTTACATTCTCCTATCATGGTTCCCAGGTGCAAAGGAATCAACTTTCGGAGATTTTCTTGCCCGTATTTGTGAACCGTATTTAGAACCATTTCGCAGATTTATTCCGCCGCTTGGTATGATTGACATCTCACCACTTGTTGCGATTTTTGCGTTGAGACTTGCTACAAGTGGTTTAGTAACTTTATTCGGCTATTTCTTATAGTAAGAGGTTAAATACATGAGCATCTACGAGCATTTTAGACCTGATGAAGTGGTCTTTGTGGATAAAGTGTTAGAGTGGAAGCGAGCAGCGGAGTACCATCAAGTGAAGTTAACAGACTTTCTTGATCCAAGACAACAACAAATTGTCACGATGGTAATAGGGCAAGGAGATGTTGCTGTACAGTTTGATGGTGCAACGTCTCAAGCAGAGCGCAAAAGAGCACTCATTTATCCGGACTATCTAGTAGTAAATGAAGAGGAATTTCAAGTAGAAGTATTGGAAATTGACTATCCTTCCAAGTTTTATACGCTAGAGCATAGGCAAATATTAGGTACATTTATGTCTCTCGGTTTAACGAGAGAAAAATGTGGTGATATTTTGCTTCAAGAAGATCGTGCCCAAATTGTAGTCGCGAAAGAAGTTGTATCTTATATTGAGATGAACTTACAATCTATAGGAAAAGTGAAAGTCTCCTTATTACCAGTGCAAGGGGAAAAAATTCTACAGATACAAGAAACGTGGGGGGAGAAATCCGGAACAGTTTCTTCACTTCGTTTAGATGTTATGTTAGCTGAAATGTTACATATATCTAGGCAAAAAGTACAACCTTTCATAAAAAATGGTTTAGTAAAAGTGAATTGGAAAACAGTGGAGCAAACCTCTTATGAATGTTATCCAGGAGATGTTTTTTCAGTGAGAGGATATGGACGCAGTAAATTGTTTTCTGTAGAAGGTAGAACAAAGCGCGACAAATGGAGAATTTTGTATGGTATACTAAAATGATTGGTTTTTTAGAAGGAAATCCTCCTATTTTGTCGAAGAAAAGATATAATTGAAAGAGGAAATTTAGATAACTACTTGGAGGTGGCGTTGTGCCGTTAACACCATTAGATATTCATAACAAAGAATTTGGTCGCGGATTCCGTGGCTATGATGAGGATCAAGTAAATGAGTTTCTTGATCAAATTATCAAAGATTATGAATTAGTCATTCGTGAGAAAAAAGCTTTAGAAGAACAAGTTGCGCAATTAGAAGGGAAGTTAGATCATTTCTCTAATATTGAAGATACGTTAAACAAATCTATCGTTGTTGCACAAGAAGCAGCGGAAGAAGTAAAACGTAATGCGCAAAAAGAGGCAAAATTAATTGTACGTGAAGCTGAAAAGAATGCAGACCGTATTATTAACGAAGCTTTAGTAAAATCAAGAAAAGTTGCTTTTGATATTGAAGAGCTAAAGAAACAAGCGAAAGTATTCCGCACTCGTTTCCGTATGTTATTAGAAACACAGCTTGAAATGTTAAACAACGATGATTGGGATAAACTAATTGAGTTAGAAGACGAAGTAGACGAGCTGTTGAAAAAAGAAGAAACAGTGTAAGCTTGACGTTTTTCTCATTATTACATATAATTTTAAACAACATATTTATTAAGAAAAACGAAGATAGGGATAAGTACCTTTTTCATACCTTATATAGCGAACTGAGGATGGTGTAAGCTCAGGATAAGGAGATAATGGGAATATCACCCTGGAGTTCCGCGCTGAACAAATAGAGTAAGCGTAGGCGTATATTCGCGTTAAGAATATAAAGAGGATTGTATACATACGTATAGGATCTACTAGGGTGGTACCGCGGGAGACTTTCTCGTCCCTTTTTGGGATGAGAAAGTCTCTTTTTTATTCCGTTTTTTAGGTCTTTCTTTTATACATGTAAGGAGGAATTGAGCATGGAGTACAAAAATACATTACTAATGCCAAAAACAGAGTTCCCAATGCGTGGGAATTTACCAAAACGTGAGCCTGCAATGCAAGAAAAGTGGGCGGAAATGAATATTTATGAAAAGGTACAAGAACATACGAAAGGTCGTCCTTTATTTGTACTGCATGATGGACCTCCATATGCGAATGGTGACATTCATATGGGACATGCATTAAATAAAGTATTAAAAGACTTTATCGTTCGTTATAAATCAATGACTGGTTTCTGTGCACCATATGTCCCAGGTTGGGATACACACGGTTTACCAATTGAACAAGCTTTAACAAATAAAGGTGTAAAGCGTAAAGAAATGACAGTTGCTGAGTTCCGTAAGTTATGTGCAGAGTATGCATATGAACAAGTAGAACGTCAGCGTGAGCAATTTAAGCGTTTAGGTGTACGTGCTGATTGGGATAACCCATACATTACTTTAGAGCCAGCTTATGAAGCACAACAAATTAAAGTGTTTGGTGATATGGCGAAAAAAGGTTATATCTATAAAGGACAAAAACCAGTTTACTGGTCACCAACGAGTGAATCAGCTTTAGCAGAAGCTGAAATTGAATACCAAGATAAAAAATCAGCATCTATTTACGTAGCATTCCCTGTAAAAGACGGAAAGAACGTATTAGAAGGTGATGAGAAATTCATTATCTGGACAACAACACCTTGGACGTTGCCAGCAAACTTAGGTATTTCTGTTCACCCAGAACTTGAATACAGCATCGTGAAAGTAAATGATGAAAAATATATTATTGCTTCTGAACTATTTGAGACAGTTGCAAAAACGTTAGAGTGGGAAAACGCTGAAGTTGTGAAAACGGTAAAAGGTAGCGAACTTGAGTATACAGTTGCAAAGCATCCATTCTACAATCGTGATTCATTAGTTATGCTAGGAGATCACGTAACAACAGATGCAGGTACAGGTTGTGTTCATACAGCACCAGGACACGGGGAAGATGACTTTATTGTTGGTAAAAAGTATGGCTTAGAAGTACTTTGCCCAGTTGATGATAAAGGTGTATTAACAGAGGAAGCACCTGGATTTGAAGGCTTATTCTATGATAAAGCTAACAAGCCAATTACAGAAAAATTAGAAGAAGTAGGCGCATTACTGAAGCTAACATTCATTACGCATTCATATCCACATGATTGGAGAACGAAAAAACCTATTATTTTCCGTGCAACAGCACAGTGGTTTGCATCTATTGAAGCATTCCGTAAAGAGCTATTAGAAGCTGTTGCGGAAACAAAATGGGTACCAGCATGGGGCGAAACGCGTCTTCATAACATGGTTCGTGACCGTGGTGACTGGTGTATTTCTCGTCAACGTGCATGGGGTGTGCCAATTCCTGTATTCTATGCTGAGAATGGTGATCCAATTATTACGGATGAAACAATTAACCATGTAGCTGATTTATTCCGTGAACACGGTTCTAACGTATGGTTTGAGCGTGAAGCGAAAGATCTATTACCAGAAGGATTTACACATCCAGGTAGCCCAAATGGTGAATTCCGTAAAGAAACAGACATCATGGATGTATGGTTCGACTCAGGTTCTTCTCACCAAGCGGTATTAGAAGAGCGCGATGACTTACAACGTCCAGCAGATTTATATTTAGAAGGATCTGACCAATATCGTGGTTGGTTTAACTCTTCATTATCGACAGCAGTTGCTGTAACAGGAAAAGCGCCATATAAAGGCGTACTAAGTCATGGTTTCGTATTAGATGGTGAAGGACGTAAAATGAGTAAGTCGATTGGAAACATCGTCGTACCGAAGAAAATTATGGATCAATTAGGCGGAGATATTTTACGATTATGGGTATCTTCTGTTGACTATCAATCTGATGTACGTATTTCGGATGATATTTTAAAACAAGTAGCAGAAGTGTATCGTAAAATCCGTAACACATTCCGTTTCTTATTAGGAAACTTAGACGACTTTAAGCCAAGTGAAAATACAGTAGCTGTAGCTGAACTTCGTGAAGTAGATCGTTATATGTTGGTGAAATTAAATGACTTAATTACAAAAGTAAAAGAAGCATATGAGACGTACGACTTCGCTGCTGTATATCATGCAATTCATAACTTCTGTACAATTGATTTAAGTTCATTCTACTTAGACTTTGCAAAAGACATTTTATATATTGAAGGTGCAAACCATGAAGATCGTCGTGCAATTCAAACTGTATTATATGATGTTCTTGTTGCATTGACGAAACTTGTAACACCAATCTTACCGCATACAGCTGATGAAGTATGGCCATACATTCCGGGTGTAACAGAAGAAAGTGTACAATTAACTGATATGCCAGAAGCTGTACAATTAGATGGTGCAGAAGCATTGAAAACAAAATGGGATGCATTTATGACATTGCGTGATGACGTATTAAAAGCGTTAGAAGTAGCTCGTAATGAAAAGGTAATCGGTAAGTCATTAAATGCAAGCATTACGCTATATCCAACTGCAGAAATGAAAGCTATGTTAGAGTCTATTAACGAAGACTTAAAGCAATTATTCATCGTTTCTGAGTACAAACTTGGTGGCATGATGGAAGAAGCGCCAGCAGATGCACCGAAGTATGAACATACAGCGGTTGTTGTTGCTCAAGCAACTGGTGAAACATGTGAACGTTGTTGGGTAGTTTCAGAAACAATTGGTAAAGATGCTGAACATGAAACATTATGTGAGCGTTGTGCAACGGTTGTTAAAGAAAATTATGTAAAATAATAAGGGGTGACTGCACGTAAAGTGCAGTCATTTTTTTGGTTAACAGTATATTGAAATAACTTTCACTCTCTTTCCTATGAAGGAAAAATGTGTGAGAGGTAAGCATATAAATTTCGGACACACTAATCGTACATTGCAACTGGGAGGAATGTACACGTGAATGAAATGTATATGGAAATCAAAGAAGAATTGCAATTGATGCGAAAAGAGTTACAAGAGAGGCTAGCTAAAGAGGTTATGTACAAATATAATACAGAGTTTAGCGAAGAGCTTGGGTATGAAATTAAGGAAGAGATAAAGAAAAAACTATTATTACATGATATAAAAGAGGATTTAAAAGATGTAGAACGTGCATTATTTAAAATGGAAATAGATATGTATGGTATTTGTGAAGACACAGGGAGAGTAATGTCGGTAAAACAAATGAAAACGATGCCGACTGCACGTACCATTCATGAATTTTTCTATGAAAAAGTAAATGTATGAATGGGCACAACGATATTATATTACCTTTTTTTAATTTATTTTATTCTTCTATAAAGGTTCATTGTGAAAAGGTTGCAGCTATGCTAAAATTTTGAGGTACACTGTCTTTGTGGGGGAAATGAAAATGATATATTATGTAATAGCGTTATTTGTCATTGCCATCGATCAAATATCGAAATGGCTAATTGTAAAGAACATGGAATTGGGTACGAGCATTCCGATTATCGATAATGTATTATACATAACATCACATCGAAATAGAGGAGCTGCCTGGGGCATTTTAGAAAATAAAATGTGGTTTTTCTACATTATTACAGTCGTTTTTGTAGCATTTATCGTATTTTATATGAAAAAATATGCAAAAACAGACAAGCTTCTAGGAATTTCATTAGGTCTAATTTTAGGCGGAGCAATTGGTAATTTTATTGATCGTGTATTTAGACAAGAAGTAGTGGATTTCATTCACGTGTATATTTTCTCGTACAACTATCCAGTATTCAATATCGCTGATTCGGCATTATGTATTGGTGTTGTATTAATTATTATTCAAACATTATTAGAAGGCAAGAAAACGAAGGAGTAATTGAATGAGTGAAGTAGTACAAGTAACAGTTGCAGAAGAACAAAAAAATGAGCGAATTGATAAATTCGTTGCAGGAATAAATAATGAATGGTCACGTACACAAGTACAGCAATGGATTAAAGATGACGTTGTGACAGTTAATGGAAAAGCTGTAAAAGGGAATTATAAAGTTAAAGAAAATGATGAAATTACAGTGACGATTCCTGAGCCAGAAGAGTTAGATATTCAGCCAGAAGATATGAACTTAGAAATTTATTATGAAGATGCAGATGTATTAGTTGTTAATAAGCCACGTGGTATGGTTGTACATCCAGCGCCTGGTCATACAAGTGGTACGCTTGTGAACGGTCTTATGCACCATTGTACAGACTTATCGGGCATTAACGGTGTAATGCGCCCAGGTATCGTGCATCGTATTGATAAAGATACATCAGGCTTATTAATGGTTGCTAAAAATGATATGGCACACGAATCACTTGTAAATCAACTTGTAGCAAAAACAGTAACGAGACGTTACAAAGCGATTGTACACGGTGTTATTCCGCATGATAAAGGAACGATTGATGCTCCGATTGCTCGTGATAAGAAAGAACGTCAAAGTATGACGGTTGATGAAAATGGTAAGCATGCTGTTACGCATTTCCAAGTGTTAGAGCGATTCAAAGATTTCACACTTGTAGAATGTCGCTTAGAAACAGGGCGTACACACCAAATTCGTGTTCATATGAAATATATTGGCTATCCACTTGCAGGAGATCCAAAGTATGGACCAAAGAAAACATTAGACATGAATGGACAAGCACTTCACGCAGGTATTTTAGGATTTGACCATCCTCGTACTGGTGAATATATTCAGTTTGAGGCACCGATTCCAGAAGTGTTTGAAGACGCATTAAATATTTTACGAAAATAGTATTGACAAATCATAAGAAAACTGAGATACTGACAACAGTTAAATAATGATCCTTTAACACAGCCCTGTGAGGTTGAGAAGGTAACGGTTTGAAATACATAGGGTATGCTGTACCCTTTTTCAAAAGTCCTCTCGCACACGCTGAGAGGACTTTTTTTATACCATTACTCTCACGCAAGAAAAAAGCTTGGAGGTGTAGAGCATGCAAGAGAAAGCTGTCGTTTTAGATGACCAAATGATTCGCCGCGCTTTAACACGAATTAGTCATGAAATCGTGGAACGAAATAAAGGTGTCGATAATTGTGTTCTTGTCGGAATTAAAACTCGTGGAATTTTTATTGCACAACGTTTGGCAGAACGAATTGGTCAAATTGAAGGAAAAGAAATGGAAGTTGGAGAGTTAGACATTACGTTATATCGAGATGATTTAACACTACAATCGAAAAATAAAGAACCACTTGTAAAAGGTTCTGATATCCCTGTAGATATTACGAAGAAAAAAGTTATCCTTGTGGATGATGTATTATATACAGGCAGAACGGTTCGAGCAGCAATGGATGCTCTTATGGATTTAGGTAGACCATCACAAATCCAATTGGCGGTTCTTGTTGATAGAGGTCATCGTGAACTACCAATTCGCGCTGATTATGTAGGAAAGAACATTCCAACATCAAGTGA
The DNA here is from genome assembly GCF_055902415.1 of Bacillus sp. SSR7. Taxonomy (NCBI): domain Bacteria; kingdom Bacillati; phylum Bacillota; class Bacilli; order Caryophanales; family Bacillaceae; genus Bacillus; species Bacillus sp. SSR7. The sequence goes on from NZ_JBVVXV010000002.1 coordinate 574,873, forward strand.
AGAGCGTATCGAAGTTGATTTGCAAGAGACAGATCAACAAGATCGAGTAAGCATATACGATAAGTAAAGCCCTTTTAAATGTAGTCCTGTGAGGCTGCCAAAGGGTCTTGGCTTTCATATGTCAAATTTGGCATACGAAAGTGTAGGACTCTTTGTGCACAGGCACAAAGAGTTTTTTTATTGCAAAGATTTAAACTGAAGGAGGATGTAACAATGGAACAAAAGCCAGTGTTAGACGTTAATGAAGTACCGAAACCGGGAAAATGGTTATTTTTAAGTATACAACATTTGTTCGCAATGTTTGGATCAACAGTGCTTGTTCCGTTTTTAACAGGATTGAATCCGTCAGTAGCATTAATATCAAGTGGATTAGGAACGTTAGCGTTTCTTCTTATAACGAAAGGTCAAGTACCTGCCTATCTTGGATCATCATTCGCCTTTATCGCACCGATTATAACAGCGAAAACGGCAGGGGGACCCGGAGCAGCAATGCTTGGTGGTTTGCTAGCAGGACTTGTATACATCTTAATCTCACTCGGAATTAAGAAATCAGGATCAGAGTGGATTATGAAATTACTACCACCAATCGTAGTTGGTCCAGTAGTAATGGTAATCGGGCTAGCTTTAGCACATACAGCAGTTAACATGGCGATGAATGGTGCGGATGGCAAATATAGCTTTACACACTTTTCAGTAGCATTAGTAACATTAGCAATTACAATCATATGCTCAATATTCGGAAGAGGATTTTTCAGTATCATACCAGTGTTACTTGGCATTATCGGCGGATATATTTTCGCTTACTTCCAAGGGCTAGTAGACTTAAAGCCGGTAGCTGAGGCAAAATGGTTTGTTGTACCAGATTTCACAGTACCATTTGTAACATACACACCAGAGTTTTCATGGAAGATTGTACTCTTGATGGTACCAGTTGCACTAGTAACAATTTCAGAACATATCGGACATCAAATTGTATTAGGAAATGTTATTAAAAGAGATTTAATTAAAAAACCAGGTTTACACCGTTCAATCTTCGGTGATGGAGTAGCCACATTAATCGCATCACTAATCGGTGGACCACCGAATACAACGTATGGTGAAAACATCGGTGTGCTAGCAATTACAAGAGCGTACAGTGTATACTTATTCATCGGTTCAGCGGTATTCGCAATCATGTTCGGATTTATCGGTAAGATTTCTGCACTGATTCATTCGATCCCAACACCAGTTATGGGTGGTGTATCAATCTTACTATTCGGTGTAATCGCATCAAGCGGATTACGCATGATGGTAGACGATAAAACAGATTTAAGTGACAAACGAAACTTAATGATTGCATCAGTAATACTAGTAATCGGTATTGGTGGAGCGGTACTTCACGTAGGAGAATCATTCCAAGTAGAAGGAATGGCACTAGCAGCAATTGTAGGTGTACTGTTAAATCTACTACTACCAGAAACGAAACAAATAAAACAATCTAAGCAGATTGCTTCATAATAATAACCTTTTAATTCAGTCCTGTGAGACCGGAAAGGGTGGCTTCTTTCTTGCACCCTAGTCTCACACGACTAGGGTATTTTTATGCAAAGGTTGTTATAAAAATACAAAAGTAGTAACATAAAAATCAGAAAGATGAGGGATGACGATGAGCCATTTGTTAACGATGAGTGAATTATCGGAATTAGAAATTTCAGAAATCCTAAAAGACGCAGAAGATTTTGCGAATGGAAAAGAGAGCAAAACGACAGAGCAAACTTTTGTTGCAAACTTGTTCTTTGAGAATAGTACGAGAACGAGATTTAGCTTTGAAGTTGCTGAGAAGAGATTAGGACTTGATGTTTTAAACTTTTCAGCTGATGCATCTAGCGTACAAAAAGGAGAAACTTTATACGATACGATAAGAACACTAGAATCAATCGGAACAAAAGCAGTGGTCATCCGCCATGAGCAAGATCGCTACTTCGATGAACTAAAAGATCAGGTGAATATCCCGATCTTAAACGCTGGAGATGGATGTGGAAACCACCCAACGCAGTGCCTACTCGACCTTCTTACAATTAAACAAGAGTTTGGAAGATTTGAAGGTTTGAAGATTGCAATAGTAGGAGATGTTCGTCATAGCCGAGTAGCGCGTTCTAATGCAGAAGCATTAACGAAGCTAGGTGCAACAATTTACTTTGCAAGTCCAGAAGAGTGGAAAGATGAAGACAACACATTTGGAACATACAAACCATTAGATGAACTTGTTCCGGAAGTGGATGTAATGATGTTACTTCGTGTACAACATGAGCGTCATGATCACTATGAAACAGACATTATGAAAGAGTATCATGAGAAACACGGATTAACAGTGGAAAGAGAAAAGCGTATGAAAGAAGGAAGCATTATTATGCATCCAGCTCCTGTAAACCGAGATGTTGAAATTGCAAGTGAACTTGTTGAGTGTGAGCGTTCACGCATATTTAAACAAATGGAAAATGGAGTTTACGTAAGAATGGCTGTACTAAAACGCGCCTTACCAAATGTATTAGGAGGAATGAAACATGAATTATTTGTTTAAAAATGGTCGTTATATGAATGAAGAAGGAAAAATCGTAGCAACGGATCTTCTCGTACAAGACGGTAAAATCGCTAAGGTAGCAGAAAATATTACGGCAGATAATGCTGAAGTAATCGATGTGAACGGAAAGTTAATCGCACCTGGATTAGTAGATGTACACGTACACCTTCGTGAACCAGGTGGTGAACATAAAGAAACAATTGAAACAGGTACGCTAGCAGCGGCAAAAGGTGGATTCACAACAATTTGCGCAATGCCAAATACACGCCCAGTACCAGATTGCAGAGAACATATGGAAGACTTACAAAATCGTATTAAAGAAAAAGCGCATGTTAACGTACTACCATATGGAGCAATTACAGTACGTCAAGCGGGTTCTGAAATGACAGATTTCGAAACGTTAAAAGAACTTGGAGCATTTGCTTTCACTGATGACGGTGTAGGTGTACAAGATGCTAGCATGATGTTAGCTGCTATGAAACGTGCAGCGAAATTAAATATGGCAGTAGTTGCGCACTGTGAAGAGAATACTCTTATTAATAAAGGTTGTGTACATGAAGGGAAGTTTTCTGAGAAACACAGATTAAACGGTATCCCATCAGTATGTGAATCTGTACATATTGCAAGGGATATACTGCTTGCTGAAGCGGCAGATTGTCACTATCACGTATGTCATGTAAGTACGAAAGGATCTGTACGTGTTATACGTGATGCGAAACGCGCTGGAATTAAAGTAACAGCAGAAGTAACACCCCATCACTTAGTGTTATGTGAAGATGATATCCCATCAGCTGATCCTAACTTTAAAATGAACCCACCGCTTCGCGCTAAAGAAGATCATGCAGCATTAATTGAAGGTTTATTAGATGGAACAATCGATATGATTGCAACTGATCATGCACCGCATACAGCGGAAGAGAAAGCGCAAGGAATTGAAAGAGCACCGTTCGGAATTACTGGTTTTGAAACAGCATTCCCACTTCTATACACAAACCTTGTGAAAAAAGGAATTATTACACTAGAACAGTTAATTCAATTCTTAACAGAAAAGCCAGCTGATACATTCGGCTTAGAAGCAGGTCGCCTGAAAGAAGGTAGAACAGCTGATATTACAATCATTGATTTAGAACAAGAAGAAGAGATTGATCCAACAACATTCTTATCAAAAGGAAAAAACACACCATTCGCAGGTTGGAAATGCCAAGGATGGCCGGTAATGACAATCGTTGGTGGTAAGATCGCATGGCAAAAGGAGAGTGCATTAGTATGAAAAGACAACTTATCTTAGAAGATGGAACAGTATTAATTGGAACAGGTTTCGGAGGAGAAATCGAAAAGTCAGGTGAGGTTGTATTTACAACAGGAATGACTGGATATCAAGAAACATTATCTGATCCATCATATTGCGGTCAAATTGTAACATTCACGTACCCATTAATCGGAAACTACGGCATCAACCGTGACGATTTTGAATCGATTCACCCATCTGTAAATGGTTTAATCGTAAACGAAATTTGTGATCACCCATCAAACTTCCGTAATGAAATTTCGTTAAATGACTATTTAAAAGAAAGAAACATTCCAGGATTAGCAGGAATTGATACGAGAAAATTAACGAGAAAAATTCGTCAATACGGTACATTACGCGGACGCCTTTGTAACATGGATGCAGATGTAGAATACATCGTAAGCCAATTAAAAGCGACAGTATTTACAGACCATGTAAAACGCGTATCAACGAAAGATCCATACCCAAGCCCAGGCCGCGGACATCGTGTTGTATTAGTAGACTTCGGTATGAAACATGGTATTTTAAGAGAATTAAATAAACGTGATTGTGATGTAATTGTAGTTCCTTACAACACGACAGCTGAAGAAATTTTACGCCTTAGCCCAGATGGAATTATGTTAAGTAACGGACCTGGGGATCCAAAAGATGTACCAGAAGCAATCGAAATGTTAAAAGACATTATCGGTAAAGTTCCTTTATTCGGAATTTGCCTAGGACACCAACTATTCGCTTTAGCATCTGGTGCGAATACAAGTAAGTTAAAATTCGGTCACCGTGGTTTAAACCATCCAGTAAAAAATCTTGCAACTGGAAAAGTAGCAATTACATCTCAAAACCATGGTTACGCAGTAGAAGAAGAATCAGTTGAAAATACAGAACTTGAAATTACACATGTTGCTTTAAATGATGGAACAGTAGAAGGTCTTCGTCATAAGAAGTTCCCAGCATTTACAGTTCAATACCATCCAGAAGCTTCAGCAGGACCAGAAGATGCAAATGATTTATTCGAAGATTTCTTAACAATGATTGAAAACTTCAAGAAAGAAGGGGAAGAGTTATGCCAAAACGCCTAGACATTAACACAATTTTAGTAATCGGATCAGGACCAATTGTAATTGGGCAAGCAGCGGAGTTTGACTACTCTGGAACACAAGCTTGTCAATCTCTTAAAGAGGAAGGTTACAAAGTAATCCTTGTTAACTCTAACCCAGCGACAATTATGACAGATACTGCAACAGCAGATAAAGTATACATTGAGCCTTTAACATTAGAATTTGTAAGCCGAATCATTCGTAAAGAACGTCCAGATGCAATCTTACCAACATTAGGCGGTCAAACAGGTTTAAACATGGCTGTTGAACTTGCAAAATCAGGCGTACTTGAAGAATGCGGAGTTGAAATTTTAGGAACAAAATTATCAGCAATCGAGCAAGCGGAAGATCGTGATTTATTCCGTACATTAATGCAAGATTTAAATGAACCAACACCACCAAGTGAAATTATTCATAACCTTGATGAAGCATATGGCTTTGTAAACGAAATTGGTTATCCAGTAATCGTTCGTCCAGCATTCACATTAGGCGGAACGGGCGGCGGAATTTGCCATAACGAAGAAGAGTTAATTGAAATCGTAACAAGTGGTTTAAAACATAGCCCAGTAACACAATGTTTATTAGAGAAAAGTATTGCTGGTTGTAAAGAAATTGAATATGAAGTAATGCGTGATTCAAATGATAACGCGATTGTAGTATGTAACATGGAAAACATCGATCCAGTTGGTGTTCATACAGGTGATTCTATCGTTGTAGCACCGAGCCAAACGCTAAGCGACCGTGAATATCAAATGTTACGTAATACTTCATTACGAATTATTCGTGCACTAGGAATTGAAGGTGGATGTAACGTTCAGCTTGCACTAGATCCATATAGCTTCCAATACTATGTAATTGAAGTAAACCCACGTGTAAGTCGTTCATCTGCATTGGCATCTAAAGCAACTGGATATCCAATTGCGAAATTAGCAGCGAAAATTGCAGTCGGCTTAACATTAGATGAAATCGTAAACCCAGTAACACAAAAAACTTACGCTTGCTTCGAGCCAGCATTAGACTATGTTGTTTCAAAAATTCCACGCTGGCCATTTGATAAGTTTGAATCAGCGAACAGAACACTTGGAACGCAAATGAAAGCAACTGGTGAGGTTATGTCAATCGGACGTAACTTAGAAGAATCATTATTAAAAGCGGTTCGTTCTTTAGAGCTTGGCATTTATCACTTAGAATTAGACCACTTAAAAGAACTTGATAAAGAAACAATGAAAAAACGCATTATTAAAGCAGATGATGAGCGACTGTTTATCGTAGCAGAAGCAATTCGTCAAGGTGTAACGAAAGAAGAGATTAACGAATGGTGTGAAATGGACTTCTTCTTCTTACAAAAAGTTGAAAACATCGTAAATATGGAACGCGAAGTAAAAGCGAATGTAGGAAATATGGAAGTACTACAAACTGCAAAAGAAATGGGCTTCAGCGATCACTACATCGCAGCAGCTTGGAACAAAACGGAGCGCGAAATTTACGATATGCGTAAAGAAAATAATATGACGCCAGTATTCAAAATGGTAGATACTTGTGCGGCAGAGTTTGAATCTGCAACACCGTATTACTACAGCACATACGCTGATGAGAACGAATCAATTGTAACAGATCGTAAGAGTGTAGTAGTTCTAGGATCTGGTCCAATCCGCATTGGTCAAGGTGTTGAGTTTGACTATGCAACAGTTCACTCAGTATGGGCAATTAAAGAAGCTGGATATGAAGCAATTATTATTAACAATAACCCAGAAACTGTTTCAACAGACTTCAGTATTTCTGACAAATTATACTTTGAACCATTAACGATTGAAGATGTAATGCACATCATCGATTTAGAAAAACCAGAAGGTGTTATCGTTCAGTTCGGTGGACAAACGGCAATTAACTTAGCGGCAAAATTAGAAGAACATGGTGTGAAGATTTTAGGAACATCACTTGAAGACTTAGACCGTGCAGAAGATCGTGATAAATTCGAAGCTGCTTTAACAAAACTTGGTATCCCACAACCAGTTGGTAAAACAGCAACGACTGTAGAACAAGCGGTAGCAATCGCAGAAGAAATTGGTTACCCAGTATTAGTAAGACCATCTTACGTACTAGGTGGACGTGCGATGGAAATCGTATATCGTCAAGAAGAACTACTGCACTACATGAAAAATGCAGTTAAAGTTCACGCAGATCACCCAGTATTAATCGACCGTTACATGGTCGGTAAAGAAATTGAAGTAGATGCAATTTCAGACGGTGAGAATGTATTCATTCCAGGTATTATGGAACATATTGAACGCGCTGGAGTTCACTCTGGTGACTCAATTGGAGTATATCCACCACAAAGCTTATCTGAAAAATTAAAAGAACAAATCATTGAACATACTATTGCACTTGGAAAAGGATTAAACATTGTTGGATTACTAAATATCCAGTTTGTAGTATTCAAAGATCAAGTGTACGTAATTGAAGTAAATCCACGTGCGAGCCGTACAGTACCATTCTTAAGTAAAATTACAGGTGTACCAATGGCAAACGTTGCAACGAAAGTTATTTTAGGTCAAGACCTAGTAGAGCAAGGATACGGAACAGGCTATCACCCAGAAGAGAAAGAAGTATATGTAAAAGCTCCGGTATTCTCATTCGCGAAACTACGCTCAGTTGATACAACATTAGGACCTGAAATGAAATCAACAGGGGAAGTAATGGGTAAAGATTTAACGCTTGAAAAAGCATTATACAAAGGGTTAGTTGCTTCAGGAATTAACATCCCAACGCACGGATCAGTAATCATTACTGTAGCGGATAAAGATAAAGAAGAAGCAATGGAAATTGCAAAACGTTTCCACGAAATCGGCTATAACTTATTAGCAACAGCTGGAACAGCACAATCGTTAGCAGAGCAAAACATTCCAGTGCAAGTTGTTAATAAAATTGATTCTGAAGAATACAACTTACTTGATATTATCCGTCAAGGAAAAGCACAGTTTGTAATCAATACATTAACAAAAGGCAAACAACCAGCGCGTGATGGTTTCCGCATTCGCCGTGAATCAGTAGAAAATGGTGTGGCTTGCTTAACATCACTTGATACAACGAGAGCAATCTTACGAGTATTAGAATCTATGACATTCTCAGCTCATTCAATGAAAGAAATTACGCAAACAAAGCGTCACGAGGTGGTACATGCATGATGCAAAAGCAAAATATGATCGTCGTTAATCAAAAAGAAATCGCAAAAAATATTTACGAATTAGTGCTTCAAGGAACTTTAGTACAGCAAATGAACGAACCAGGGCAGTTTGTACACATTAAGGTGGCAGAGGGCATTGCGCCCCTTCTGCGCCGCCCGATTAGTATTTGTAATGTAGATCAAGAGAAGAACGAATTTACAATGCTATATCGTGCAGAAGGACAAGGGACAAAAACATTAGCAACTAGAAAACAAGGTGAAATGGTAGACGTACTAGGACCATTAGGACACGGTTTTCCTGTAGAAGAAGCAGAAGCTGGTCAAACAGCATTACTAGTAGGCGGGGGAATTGGTGTACCACCACTTTATGAATTATCACAGCGCCTCGTTGCAAAAGGTGTACGTGTGATTCACATCTTAGGTTTTCAAACGAAAGATGTAGTTTTCTATGAAGAAAAATTTGCAGAACTTGGTGATACGTACGTTGCGACAGTAGACGGTACACACGGTACAAAAGGATTTGTCACAGATGTAATTGATCATTACGGAATTGACTTTGATATTCTTTATTCATGTGGTCCGTTAGCGATGCTTCGTGCATTAGAAGGACGTTACAAAGAGAAAAAAGCCTATATTTCATTAGAAGAACGTATGGGCTGTGGTATTGGAGCTTGTTTCGCATGTGTATGCCACTTACAAGAAGATCCAAGTGGACATTCTTACAAGAAGGTGTGTAGCGACGGACCAGTATTTCCAATCGGGGAGGTTGTACTATGAACAGATTGCAAGTTGAATTACCGGGATTATCATTAAAAAATCCAATTATACCAGCATCTGGATGCTTTGGGTTTGGTCGTGAATATGCACAGTTTTACGATTTAAGTGTACTAGGATCAATCATGATTAAAGCGACGACAGAACAACCACGCTATGGAAATCCTACGCCTCGTGTTGCTGAAACACCGGGAGGCATGTTAAATGCAATCGGACTTCAAAACCCAGGATTAGAAAAAGTAATGAATTCTGAATTACCATGGTTAGAACAATTTGACCTTCCAATCATTGCAAACGTTGCAGGTTCACAAGCTGAGGATTACGTAGCGGTTGCAAAGGAAATTTCTAAAGCGCCTAATGTCCATGCACTAGAATTAAATATTTCTTGTCCAAACGTAAAAACAGGTGGTATCGCCTTTGGTACAAATCCTGAAATTGCTGCTGATTTAACGAAGCGGGTAAAAGAGGTTTCTGAAGTACCTGTATACGTGAAGTTGTCACCGAACGTGGCAAACATTGTGGAAATTGCAAAAGCGATTGAAAATGCAGGTGCAGATGGTTTAACGATGATTAATACATTGCTTGGTATGCGTCTAGATTTAAAAACAGCTAAACCAATTTTAGCAAACCGTACAGGCGGATTATCAGGTCCTGCGATTAAGCCAGTAGCAATTCGTATGGTACATGAAGTAAGTCAAGCGGTTAACATTCCAATTATCGGAATGGGCGGTATTGAAACAGCGGAAGATGTAATTGAATTCTTCTACGCTGGCGCAAGCGCAGTTGCAGTAGGTACAGCGAACTTTATCGATCCGTTCGTATGTCCGACAATTATTGAAGAGTTACCAGCATTACTAGATGAATTAGGATTTGATCACATTTCGGAATGTCAAGGAAGGAGCTGGAAGCAAACATGTCACAGTCGTTAATCGTTGCACTAGATTTTCCAGGGAAACAAGATGTAGAACAATTCTTGCGCCACTTTGAAGGGGAAGAGTTATTTGTCAAAGTTGGTATGGAGTTATTTTATAAAGAAGGCCCTGCAATTATTACGTACTTAAAAGAAAAAGGACATAAGATCTTTCTAGATTTAAAACTTCATGATATTCCGAATACAGTAAAAAGCGCTATGCGTAGCCTAGCTAGTCTAGATGTAGATATGGTAAATGTTCATGCTGCTGGGGGAAGCAGCATGATGAAAGCTGCGATTGAGGGATTAGAGGAAGGTAAGCAAGAAGGAAGAGAGAGACCGATTTGTATTGCAGTTACACAACTAACAAGCACTTCGGAAGCTATGATGAAAAAAGAGATTGGCATTGAGAAAACGTTAGAAGAAGCGGTTGCTCATTATGCAAAATTAACGAAAGAAAGTGGACTTGATGGCGTTGTTTGCTCAACGCTTGAAGTTCCAAAATTACGTGAAGTATGCGGAGATGAATTTGTAACAGTAACACCGGGGATTCGTCTTGCAAGCGATGATGTAAATGACCAGGTGCGCGTAGCAACACCGAAACGTGCGAGGGAACTTGGCTCAAGCTACATCGTAGTTGGACGTAGTATTACAAAAGCAGAAAATCCGCTTGAAGCGTATAAAACAGTAAAACAACAGTGGGAAGGTGTAACAGTATGAAAAAAGAAATCGCATCGCATTTATTAGAAATTGGAGCAGTATTTTTACAACCGAATGATCCATTCACATGGTCTTCAGGTATGAAATCACCAATTTATTGTGATAACCGTTTAACTTTATCTTATCCAAAAGTACGTCAAGCAATTGCAGCTGGATTAGAAGAGTTAATTAAAGAGCACTTCCCAACTGTAGAAGTTATTGCAGGAACAGCAACTGCTGGTATTGCGCACGCTGCATGGGTAAGCGATCGTATGGATTTACCAATGTGCTACGTACGTAGTAAAGCAAAAGGTCACGGTAAAGGGAACCAAATCGAAGGAAAAGCTGAAAAAGGTCAAAAAGTAGTAGTCGTAGAAGACTTAATTTCAACTGGCGGTAGTGCTATTACATGTGTTGAAGCACTTCGCGAAGCTGGCTGTGAAGTATTAGGAATCGTATCAATCTTCACATACGAGCTTGAAGCAGGAAAAGAAAAATTAGAAGCAGCTAACGTAGCATCATATTCTTTAAGCGACTACAGTGCATTAACTGAAGTTGCAGCAGAAAAAGGTATGATCGGACAAGCTGAAACGAAAAAATTACAAGAGTGGCGTAAAGATCCAGCTAACGAAGCTTGGATCACAGCGTAACACGAAAAAAGACGACTGCGGGGGAACGCGGTCGTCTTTTTATATCACTGTTAAAACTTCATGTAAAGAGCATATAGTAGGAATATTGTACTTGGGTTGCGAGTTATCCCGATTTAACCATATCCCTTGCATTCCAGCTGCTGTACTACTAATTGCATCAGTCTCTAATCGATCGCCAATATAATAGCAATCTTTCATTTCAAGATTCAATTGTAATACGGCTTTGTGAAATATTTCAGGGTCTGGTTTTGATATCCCGAGTTCACTAGAAAGTAAAAATATATTTGAAATATTGTAGAATGTTTAGAGCAGTTAATTTTTCGATTTGTTGTTCATAGTCACCATTACTAATGATACCTAATGAGTGTCCTCTTTGCTGTAAGGTTTGTAATGTATGGAGTACATCTTCAAACAGGGTCCAGTTTTTCTTATATAGTTCTATATATTGATTGAACCTATGCTGAGATTCTTCGGGTGATACGTTTACTCCATATGTTTTAAATAAATGATACATTCGCATCCCTTGTTGTTCTTGAAAAGATAATTCCTTGGATAAAAATTTGTTGAAATATTTATCGGATAATTCATGCCATAGCTTCATGGCCTCTAATTCGTTTCCTAAAAAAATATCATTATACTTTTGGAAGAAATGTGAGATGCCATTTTCCTCAGCATTGTCGTAATTAAGTAAAGTTCCATCAATATCAAAGAAAATCATAGTATAATCTCCTTGTTAAGAACTATTTAGCGTTTTCCACAACTTCATAACCTCTCACAAACAATAGAGTCATATAAGAAACAATAAATGAGAAGATGCTATACATGCCAACCCAAAAGAAAAACTTCGGAGTAAAGGCGATAACACCTATTATTAAAAAACTAGCAAACGTTACAATCGGCATGACGTAATACGTTTTCGTCTTGCGTGTTCCAACAACAGAAAGGATAAAGATAAATAACGGACAAATTAATAAGACGAAAATCAATTCATTCATAGGTATGTCCCCTTTTCTAATTGCAGTAATCTGTTTCTCGTAAACGTTTTGAAATAATTACTCTCCTAATATAATTTCGCTAAGTAATAACGAATCCCTCTTGAAAACTGATAATTCATGATGAATTTTACAAGCAAAAAACGTAAGCAAGAGAAAACTTGCTTACGCTATAGAATAAACATCGCAACGATCGTGGTGACAATTAAGCCAATCAAAACTGGTAAAAAGTTTCGACGCGCGAGTTCAAATGGATCCACTTTACAAATAGCAGCGGCAGGAATAAGTGCCCAAGGAATTAACGTCCCGCCCCCAGTCCAAATAGCTGCAATTTGCCCGAGTGCTGTTAATGTAGCTGTTCCATGTCCAAGTGCTGTTCCGAAAAGATTGGCAATGGAACCAGCAAGCGATATCCCTGAAAAGCCTGAACCATCTAAGCCGGTAATGACACCAACGATAGTTAATGTCCCTGCCGATACATATTGATTTAAAGGAACAGTTTGAGATAAGGCGATCCCTAAGTCGTTAATGATTCCGTGTGAACCTTTCGGTAAATAGTCCCCGATAATTTTCACAAAGCCACTATCTCCTAAATAAAAGAGTGCAGCGATAGGAATAACTGGTCCGAAAATTTTAAAGCCAAATTGGAGCCCTTCTATAAAATAATCGGTCGTCTTATTTAATCCATTACCTTTGTAGGCGATGAGAGAAATGATGATAATCATAATAACAGTTGTTCCACCGATAAGTGCAGTTGCGTCACTTCCTTGTAGTTTAAATTGAATCATGCAAAGGATATCAATGATATATACGATCGGAATACAAATAGCGAGCCATTTTTTTATACGAGGAGATAATGAAGTGAGCGTTTTAGAAGACGCAGTTGATGGAATAGATTTTTGTATAGATAAGCCTGTATGGAACTCTTTTCGTAAGAAGAAAAAAGCGACGGAAGTTGTCACAACGCCCATAACGATAACGAGTGGAACACTTGCAGATACGACGCTGGAAACAGGGAGACCAGCAGCGTCTGCGGTTAATTTTGGTGCGCCTTGTATAACGAAGTCGCC